>CAYYID010000065.1:0-20407 GCA_964471915.1 uncultured Solibacteraceae bacterium
CCTGCCACAGCCCGCGACGGAGGCGGCCCTTGCGGGCGAGTGCCCCCGCCGCAGCAACGAGGGCAGCCTCGGTGCGATCTCCGACGCAAGTGCGGAGACGGATGCGGAGCCCGGTAACCTGGCCACGAGTTGGACGCATGCGGCGCCGCCCCCCGATTCTCCTGCGGCGCCTGCCTCCGCCCGCGAGATCGCCTGTGCACTCATCGCCTTCCGTGCGAGCTCCCGAATCCCAGAAGAGCCGGCGGGAGATCCGGAACGGCGAGAAACCGCACTCTGGGTTCCGCCCGCTTCGTTGGAAGTCCTGCCTCCCGCACCGCCGCCGGGAGTCGCAGGTTTCCAGACCGTCACCGGAGAGTTCGCCGCGATGGCGCCAGCGCCACTGCCGGAGTGCCCGGCACATCGGCCGCCAACCGGCTGGAATCCGCCAGCCGGCCTGGAGAGTCTGCAAGCCGACTGGAACCAGGAGGAGGGACTGGATCCGGGCGCGCAGACTCCGACGGATGATGGAGGCTTTCGGGCGCCAATCGCGCAAACGGATTTGCGCGTTCCGGTCCTCCGACAGGCGCACGGCGAACCCGAGCACCTGCCCGAAGTCTGGAACTTGAAACTGATCGAGCGCACCGCGCCGGCCGCGGATACCGGCGCCACCCCCGCGGAACCCGGAGGCAGCGACGAAAGCTCGGCCGGAGAGCCATCGCAGGCGCCGCGCAGGGCATCCGTGGTTCGGCAGTCGCCTGCGGAGGGCCCTTCGCAACAACGGGCTCGGGTCCTCGAGCAAGAGATTGCCCGTCCGGTCGGGCCCGCGGATCCGGCCGTGCGGAACCAGGAACGGGCCTCCTCGCCAACGGCGTTCCGTCTGGTGAACCCAGGAGGAGAGCTCCGGGGCGAAGGTTCCGATAGTCCAGGATCGTCCGGGGCGGTTTCGCTTCCGGACGCCGAAGCGCGGCGCGAGCCATCCGCCCTTCCGGAGCATTCTACGTCCGCCTGGCCGCCGCCCGGGCCCCACGCCTCTTCGGCTGGTCCGCTGCGGGAGACGCCTGCGGTCGTGCGCGACTCAGTGCCAAACGCGGCACCCCCTCCCGATCTTTCCGCCAGTCTCCGGGCTGGCGCAGGCACAAGGATGGAGGGACTGCGCGTCCGGCTGAGCGATCCCGGAGCCGGCACCGTCGATGTTCATGTCGCGGAACGCCGCGGCGTGCTGGAGGTCTCGGTGCGCAGCGGCGATGCGCCGCTTGCGGCGGAGTTGCGGCGCGAGTTGCGGCCGCTGCTCGAACAGTTGGATCGATCGGGATTTGAGGTCCGATCCGCGGCGCTGGGGCGCGATCCGCTGGAACCGGAGGCCTTCCGGCACGAAACGGGACAACCGCTCCCGGGCAACAACCAGGCGGCCGCCGTACGCGACCCGCAGACCGGGGACCGCGAGGACCCGCGCTCCCGGCGCCCGCCCCAGCGCGCGTGGCTGCCGCGGCGCCGGGCCGGAACTGGGGAGCAATTCTTGCTGGCAACGGCACAGAGCTTGCAGGAGGTGACGCTGTGATGGTTTCGAGTCCATGGAGTTTGCTGGAAAGTGCGGGGAGCCAGGCACCGGGTGGCGCGGGAGTTGCGCGGCGCACCGCTACCGCTGGCGGGTCCGCCGGCCCGGGGACCGAGAACCCGCCGGGCTCGGACGCGCTTGCCAGCAAGGAGGTCTTCCTGCAACTGCTGGTCAACCAACTCCGGTATCAGAACCCGCTGCAGCCCGCCGACGGGGTGCAATTCATCTCGCAACTGGCCCAGTTTTCGGGGCTGGAGCAGAACCTGGCGATGCGGGCCGACCTGGCCGCCATCCGTCAAGGGATCGAAAAACTGGTGGCGGATCGCGCCGCGAAGCCTTGACGCATGCGCTTGGCCGGGAACTCGGGCGCAAGGCCTGGTTCCGGACGAGCGGGACGCAACGACCGAAGAACAACCCGGAGCCGAAGTCCTCCGGAGAAAAGGGAGTCCGCTTGTTCACCTCATTCTCGACGGCCCTGTCGGCGCTGGGCGCGCACACCACGGCGATTGACGTGGTCGGTAACAACCTCGCCAATCTGAACACCACCGGCTTCAAGCGCAGCGCGGTGTCGTTCTTCGATCTGGTCACGCAGTCGCTGGGCGCGGGCCTGGGCGAAACCCAGGTCGGCTTCGGCGTCGGCCGCCCCCTCACGCTGCGCCAGTTCTCGCAGGGAGCGATCCAGACCAGTTCCGGCGCCCTCGACGCCGCCATCCAGGGCGACGGATTCTTCGTCGTGCGCGGCAGCGAGAACCGCCTGCTCTATACGCGCGGGGGCAACCTGCAGGTCGACGTCAACGGCAACCTCACGCTGGGCACCGGCGAGCGCGTGCAGGGCTGGCCCGCGCTCAACGGGGTGGTGGACGCAAACCAGCCGATCGCGGACATGGTGGTGCCGGTCGGAACTCTCAAGGCGCCGCTGGCCACGAAGAACGTCTCACTCGATCTGAATCTCGATGCCGCGGCCACCGCGGGACCACCGCCCGATTCGTACTCCACCTCGATCGAAGTCTTCGATTCCCTGGGCGTCTCGCACATCGTGCGCTTCACTTTTACCAAGACCGCGACCGCCAACGAGTGGCAGTACGCGGCGACCTTCCCGGACGCCGACCTCACCGCCCCGTTCACCCCCGTTACCGGCACCGTCACCTTCGACGGCGACGGCAAGATGACCTCGCCCGCACCGGGAGATCCGGTTCCCACCCTCAACGTCACCGGACTCCGCAGCGGCGCCACGGACCTGACCATCGGCTGGAGTTTTTTCAATGGCACCACCCCGCGCCTGACGCAGTACGCCCAGAACTCGGCCGTGGCGGCGCTGGCTCAGGACGGGTCGCCGTCGGCGAACCTGATCCGGGTGGGCCTGGCGAACGGCGGCGCGATCCTGGCGCAGTATTCCAACGGCCAGCAAACCGTCGTCGGTCAGGTCGCCATGGCCACGATTCGCAATCCGGAGTCGCTGATCGCCGCGGGCAACAACACGTTCCAGTTGAGCGCGCGGACAGCGCTTCCCGCGATCGGATTGCCCAACACCGGCGGCCGCGGCACGGTGATCGGCGGCGCCGTGGAAGGCTCTACGGTGGACATCGCGAAGGAATTCACGAACTTGATCGTCTACCAGCGCGGCTATCAAGCCAACGCCAAGGTGGTCACCACGGTCGACGAGGTCAGTCAGGAGACGATCAACCTGAAGCGGTAGCGCGCCGGACCGCCGCACACAACCATGCTCAACCCCGACGACACTGCCGGATTCGAAGACGTTCCCCTCGCCGTAGAGGCGGAGCTCGATCGCAAAGCCCTCACGATGCGCGAGATCCTGCAGCTCGCGCCGGGAGTGGTGCTGAAACTGCCCCGTTCGGCCGGCGAGAACATCGACCTGCTAATCGGCGGCGCACCGTCAGGCTCCGGGGAGATCGTGATGATCGAGGAGACCGTCGGGGTCCGGATCACCGATTTCGGAGACGACTCCTAAACCGGGATCGAGCAAGCGCCGGTCCGTGGCGAGGGACCGAGGAATCGCGGAAAGAAGGAAGCGAATGGGCAGCACGGCACAGGAAGCCCCAGAACAGGAAAGCGATTGATGGAATGGCAGCCGCTCGCCGGCGTGGTTGTAACGTTCGGATTGCTGACCGCGCTCGTCTGGGCGGTCCGGCGGATTCCCGCGCGCTTCGGCCCGCGCCGGGACCCGGCCCGCCGCCTGGGGCGCGTGGCGCGCCTGGACCTGACCGCCCAACACGCCGTGCATCTGATCGAGGCCGAGGGGCGGACCCTGCTGGTGCTGACCAGCCCGGGCGGGGCGAACGTCTCGCCCGTGAGGCGGCCGCGGGCTGTCACCGGCGCGCACGCGGCGGGGCAAGCCGCCGGCCGGGGGCCGGCGTGAGGGGGCTGCGATGAAGGCGCTGCTCTGTGCCGGCTGGGTAGCCGCGGCGACGCTCCGCGCCGCGCCGGACGATTTACTTCCGGGAGTGAAGGTTCTGTCGTCCACCGGCGCCCCCCTCAGCGCGCCGGTCCAGATCGTGCTGCTGTTAACGGCGCTGGTGCTGCTGCCGGCGCTGCTGATGGCCGCGACGCCGTTTCTCCGGCTGGTGATCGTGTTCCACTTCCTGCGCCAGGCGCTCGGCACGCAGACGACCCCGTCGAACCCTGTGCTGACCGGGCTGGCGCTCACCCTGGCGCTGCTCCTGCTGCAACCGGTGCTTGGCCAGGTTTACACCGAAAGCTGGGTTCCCTTCGAGCGCGGCCAGCTGAGCGCGCCGCAGGCCCTCGAAAAGGCTTCGGGACCCTTGAAAACCTACCTGCTGCGCTATGTCCGCGAAAAAGACGCCGCCCTCCTCGTGGAGCTCTCCCGCACGCCGCGGCCGGCGCGTCCCGAGGACCTGGGGCTCGGCGTGATCGTCCCCGCCTACATGCTCAGCGAGTTGCGCACGGGCTTTCAGATCGGCGCGGTGCTGTTCCTTCCGTTTCTGGTAATCGACCTGGTGGTCGCGTCGCTGACCCTCGCCATCGGCATGGTCCAGTTGCCGCCCGTCATGGTCTCCGCGCCATTCAAGATCCTGCTCTTTGTGCTGGTCGACGGCTGGAATCTGGTGGTCGGCTCGCTGCTCCGGAGTTTTCAATGAGGGCCGCGCTGCGCCGCAAGGAGGACTCATGACACCCGCCGTGGTCGCCGACCTGTTTCGCGGCGCCTTGACCGAAACCTTCTGGCTGAGCCTGCCTCTCTTGCTCGCCGGCTTTCTGGCCGGCATCGTCGTGAGCCTGCTGCAGGTCCTGACCTCGATGCAGGACTCCGGGGTCAGCACCATCCCGCGGCTCGCCGCGTTCCTGGTTGCGCTCCTGGTGGCCCTCCCCTGGATGTTGACCCACCTGGTCGGCTACACGGCGCGCCTGTGGGCGGATCTGGGAGTCTATGCCCGGTAGCATCGCTCTTCCAGGGGAGTTGCTGGGCGGGCTGCTGCTGCTTTTAGCGCGGTTGGGCGCCTGGCTCGCATTCGTCCCGTTGCCGGGCCTGAGCCGGGCGCCCGCGCGCCTCCGGGCGGCCCTGGCCGTGGCGCTGACCCTGTTGCTGCTGCCGGCCGCGCCGGCAGCCCGCCTCGCCAGCGGCGCGGACCTGCTGGCCGCGCTGCTCGGCGAACTCCTGTGGGGCCTGATCTGCGGCGCTGCCACGGCGCTGCTCTTCGAGGCTTTCCAGCTCGGCGCCCAGATCGCTGGTTTGCAGGCTGGATTCTCCTTTGCCTCCACCATCGATCCCACCAGCGAAGCGGATTCCGCCGTGCTGGGCGTCTGGATGACGCTGCTGGTGGGCTGCGCGGCCTGCGCCGCGGGACTCGACCGCGAACTCCTGCGCGCCCTGGCCGGGAGCGTCGCCGCGCC
Organism: uncultured Solibacteraceae bacterium; assembly: GCA_964471915.1. Lineage (GTDB taxonomy): Bacteria > Acidobacteriota > Terriglobia > Bryobacterales > Bryobacteraceae > JAIEPW01. Next base: position 5,402 of record CAYYID010000065.1, read on the forward strand.
GCGTGGCCCGCTCGAAGCCTCGCTCTTGGTGCAACTGGCGGCCCGCATGTTCACGACCGGTTTGGCGGTGGCCCTGCCGGTGATCGCGGTGCTCTTGGTCGTGGACCTCGCGCTCGCGCTAGTCAGCCGCTACCAGCCGAACCTGCCGCTGCTCAGCCTCGCCTTCCCGGTCAAGATGCTGGGGAGCCTGTGGCTGCTCGGGCTGCTGACGCCGCAATTGCTGCGTCTGTTCTCTCAGGCTTGGCCCGCCACCCTGTCCGCGTTGCGCGGGATGGCCGCGCCCTAGCGCCGTGGGCCATGGAGAGCGTACCGAACAGGCCACCCCGCGGCGGCGATCGCGCGCCCGCCGCGAGGGCAACTTCCCCTCCAGTCCGCTGTTCGTTTCCACCGTGCAGTTCGCGGTCGCCGTGGGGCTACTTGCCGCCGCGGGCGAGGACCTGCTGGGCGCGGCGCGCGGTGTGCTGCGGGAGGGGCTGCAGGCCGCCTTCCGGGAAATCTCGATCGCGGCCGTCGCGGACGCGGCGCGCACCCTCGGCGGGCGCGCCGCCTGGGCGCTGTTCGAGAACCTCGCGCTGCTGCTGGCGGTGACGCTCGCGGCGCAACTCGCCGCCACGCGGCTGGGCGTCTCGGCGGCGCGGCTCGAGCCGCAATGGTCCCGGCTCAATCCGGCTTCCCGGCTCTCCTCCACCTGGACCCAGAACCGCACTGCCTTTCTGCAGGCCCTGGTGCTGCTGCCGTTCGCGGGCCTCATCGCCGCCTGGCAGCTCTCGGTCCACGGGCCCGATTACTTGCAACTCCTGTTCACCGGCGCGGGAGCCGGGGTCGCGCGGATCGCCTCCGGAGCCGCCGAGCTCCTGCGCTACGGATCCTATCTGTTCCTGGCGGCTGGGTGCATCGACCTCTGGCGCCAGTGGCGCCGCTACGACACGCAACTGCGCATGACGAAGCAGGAGGTGCGGGACGAGGCCAAGGAGCAGGAGGGCAACCCCGAAACCAAGGCCCGCGTCCGGCGGCTGCAGCGGGACTTCGCGCGCCGGCGGATGATGCAGCAGGTGCCCAAGGCCACCGCCGTCGTGGTGAATCCAACGCACTATGCGGTCGCCCTGCGCTACCAGGCCGGCGAAGCCGGCGCGCCCCGCGTGGTGGCGAAGGGCAGGAACTTTCTCGCCCGGCGCATCCGGGAACTGGCGGTCCGGTCCGGCGTGCCGATCGTCGAGAACGCACCGCTCGCCCAGGCCCTGTACAAGAGCGCGGACGTCGGCCAGGAGATCCCCCCGGCGCTCTACCGCGCCGTCGCTGAGATCCTGGCCTACATCATGCGGCTGCTCCACGGCCGGCTGCCGGGTTGAATGGTCCCTGACGTGCAACAGTCCAACGTGTCCGCATGACGGCCCCCGCCCCCATTACCGCCGCTAGCCCCGCCGCCGCGGGCGTTCCCGCCGGAACTTCGGCGCCTCGTCCGGCCGGCGCCGGCTCTTCCGTGCGGTCGGCGGCCGCCAGCTTCGCCTGGTCCTGGACCGAACTCGGCGTCCCCGCCGCCGTGCTCGGCGTCATCCTCGCGATGATCGTGCCGTTGCCGTCCCCGCTGCTCGACGTGTTGTTGAGCGCCAACATCACGGTCAGCGTCGTGGTCCTGCTGGTGTCGCTCTATGTGGTCCGCCCGGTTGACTTCAGCGTCTTTCCCACGGCGCTTCTGCTGTTGACGCTATTCCGGCTGGCGTTGAATATCTCCTCCTCGCGCCTGATTCTGCTCGAGGGCAACAAGGGCACGGCCGCCGCCGGCAGCGTGATCGAGGCGTTCGGCAGCTTCGTGGTGGGCGGCAACTACGTCATCGGCGTGGTCATCTTCCTGGTGCTTATCGCCATCCAGTACGTCGTGATCAACCACGGCGCGGTGCGCATCTCCGAAGTCACGGCGCGTTTCACTTTGGATGCGCTGCCCGGCAAGCAGATGTCGATCGATTCCGATTTGAACGCCGGGCTGATCGACGAAAGCGAGGCCAAGGCCCGCCGCCGCGAGCTGGCGCGGGAGGCCGAATTCTACGGCGCGATGGACGGCGCGTCGCGCTTCACCCAGCGCGACGCGGTGGCCAGCATCCTGATCACGCTCATCAATATCATCGCGGGATTTCTGATCGGCGTGTTTCAAAACGGCATGACGCTCCAGCGGGCCCTGGCGACGTATACGGTTCTGACCATCGGCGACGGGCTGGTCACGGTAGTCCCGGCCCTGATGGTCTCGATCTCCGGCGGCCTGATCGTCACGCGCGCCAGTTCCGAGGGCCGGCTGGGGCAGGACCTCAAGCTCCAGGTGCTCACGCACTGGCAACCGCTGGTGCTGGCGAGCGCCACGCTCGCCGCGCTCGCCCTGTTCCCGGGCCTGCCGAAGCTCCCCTTCCTGATTCTCTCGGGCGTCGTCGGGGCAGCCGGATGGCGCTTGCGCCAGGAACTTAGCGCGACCCCGGCCGAAACGCCGCCTGCCGCCGCAGCCGCGCGCGAATCGATCGAAGCGAACCTCCGGGTGGACCCCGTGGCGATCGAAGTGGGCCTGGGGCTGGTCCGGCTGGTGGAAGGCGGCGCGAACTCCCCGCTGTTGCGCCGCATTGCCGGAATCCGGCGGCAACTCGCGGGAGAACTCGGCTTCGTGGTCCCGGCCGTCCGGGTGACCGACAATCTGGCGCTGCGCAGCGGCGAGTACGTTATCTCCATCAAGGGCGCCGAGGCCGGACGCTTCGAAATCGCCCCCAACGCCGAACTCGCGATTCATCCGAACCGTCCGGTCGCGCCCGTGGCTGGCGCCGCCGCGCGGGAACCCGCCTTCGGACTTCCGGCGCTGTGGGTGCCTTCCGCAGAAGCCGACGCCGCCCGCCTCGCCGGCTACACGGTGGTTGACAGCGTCAGCGTCATCGGGACACACCTGGCGGAGGTGGTCCGCCGGCACGCCGCCGAGCTCTTCACCCGCCAGGAAGCGAAGAAGCTGCTCGACCGCGTCGCCGAAGAACATCCGCGCGCCGTCGAGGACCTCGTGCCCAAGCTCCTCCCGCTCGCCACCGTGCAGAAAGTCCTCCAGAACCTGCTCCGGGAAAAAGTCCCGATCCGCGACGCCGCCTCGATCGTCGAGGCGCTGGGCGAAGCCGCGCCCGTCACCAAGAACCCCATGCTGCTCACCGAGTACTCCCGCCAGGCAATCCGGCGGCTGCTGGTCAAACCCTACCTCAGCGGCGACCAACTGCCGGCGTTCGTGCTGGATCCGGCGCTCGAAAACGCCATCGAAACCGCCGTCGAGTACGGCGAGCATGGCAGTCAGTTCCATCTTTCGCCGGCGCGCGTGCGGGAGATCCTCGAAGCGGCGCAACGCGCCACCGGCGGCGCCGCAGCCAGTGCCGTGGTGGTCACGAGCGCGGGAGCGCGCTTCCATTTGCGGCAGATTCTCGAGGCCGCCTTTCCTGGCTTAGCCGTCCTCTCGCACGCCGAAATTCCGCCCGAGGTCCGCACCTCCGTGCTCGGCCGCATCGGGGACCCTGCCCTGCGGGCCGGGACCACCGTCGGGCTTGAAACCGCCCGGGAGAACCCATGAACTGGCTGACCCGGGGCTGGCGCCACATCCCGCGGCTCTTTCGCCCATTCGGCCGGGCGGAGCAGGACCTCGCGGCCGCAAACCGTCCCGAGCCGCCCGCGGGGCTGCGGCTGAAGTCCTACTTCGCCGATTCCGTACCCGCCGCGGTCCGGCTGGCGCGGCAGCAGCTCGGCGACGATGCCCTGCTGGTCGCGGCCCGGGAGGCGGCGCGGGAAACCAGAGCCGCGGGCGGTTACGAAGTCGTATTCGCCGTCACACCCTCGCGCGGCGCGGGTTCCAGTGCCCCCCCGGATCTTGCCAGACCGTCGCCGCCGCACCCGACCGATCCTGGAGCGGCTGCCGCCGGACGCGGCGTCGTCGCCTTCGTGGGCCCGCCGGGCGGCGGCAAGACCACCCTGTTGCTGCGGGTCGCCGTCGCCGCCCAGCGCTTCCGGCGCGCGCCCGTGCGCATCGTCACGTTCGACACCCGGCGCGTCGGGCGCGTCGAGTTGCTGCGCCGTCACGGCGCGGTCCTCGGCATCGAAGTCGCGGGCGTGCTGACGGGCCGGGACGCGGAGCGGCTGCTCACCGCCGGGGACGGGCTGACCCTCGTCGACACTCCCGGCTTCGCCGCCGGCGAAGAAGACAAGCTGGACCGGATCGGACGCTGCCTCCGGCGCGAACCCGGAACCGAGATCCATTTGGTGGTGCCCGCCGTCACCGCACTGGACAGCCGGCGCCGGATCCGCGAGCGCTTCGCCCGCTTCCGGCCGGACCGCCTGGCCTTCACCCATCTCGAGGAGCCGGACACCTGGAACGCCGTCGCCGCGGACGCCCGCGAAGCCGGACTGCCGGTCTCGTTTCTCAGCGCCGGACAGCGCCTTGGCTCCGGCCTGCAATGGCCCGCCGCCGAACCCGCGGCGCACCCGGTCGCGCCGGCCCCGGTGGAGATACCGGCGGAGATGCCGGCAGACAAAAACGAGGAGTAGGCTCCATTGGCAAACCTAAAAGACTCCGCGCTCGCTCCCGATACGCCGGCCCGCTACGGCCGGGAGGCCCTGGCCGCCGGGGAACGCGAGAGGCTGATTCTCGAGCACCTGCCGCAAGTCCGGCTGATCGCGCGGCGCATTCACGAGCGCCTGCCGGAGAGCGTCAACATCGAGGATCTGGTCTCCACCGGCGTAGTCGGGCTCATCTCGGCCATCGACCGCTTCGATCCGGCTCACAACGTCAAACTCAAGACCTACGCAGAGTACAAGATCCGCGGGGCGATCCTCGACAGCCTGCGGGGCCTCGATTGGGCTCCCCGGCAGCAGCGCCGCCGCTCGAAGCAGATCGAGGCGGCCATCGCGCAACTCGAGCAGCGATTGCACCGGGCGCCCGGCGAGGATGAGATCGCCGCCGAGCTGGCGCTCTCCATCGACGAGTACCATGCCTGGCTCGTCGAGGTGCGGGGCGTGAACCTCGGCAGCCTCGAAGCCGCCGGGGGCGACGACGAGGGTCGCGATCTCCTCAAGTTCATCTCCGACGACGAGGAGGAATGGCCTTCCCGGCTGTATGAACGATCCGAGCTGGAGCGGCTCCTCGCGGCCGCCATCGAAAGGATGCCCGCTATCGAAAAGACGGTGCTCAGCCTGTACTACCACGAGGAACTCACCCTGCGCGAAATCTCGCGCGTCGTGCACCTGCACGAATCCCGGATCTCGCAACTGAAGTCCCAGGCCATTCTGCGGCTGCGCGGAACGCTCGAGAAGCACTGGCCGATGCGCCGGGGAGGCGGCTGAGGCCGCGGACGGAAAGGCGCACTTGGCTCAAACCGATCCAGCCCTCTGGCTTCGCGACGAATTCGCCGCCCAACTCGGGGAGGCCCTTGCTCTGCTGGCGGGCGCGCCGCCGCTCCTCGAAACCGGCGAGGCCTCCGCCCCGGCCTCGGGAACGCCCTGGCACAGCCCGCTGGCGGGCGCCCCCGGCGCGCTCTGGATCGCGGCCGATCCCGCCGCGGCCGATCGGATCATCGACGCGATTCTCGAGGCCGCGGGCATCGCTGATGCGGACCCCGGCACCCGGGAATCCACGCTGCGCGAGGTCCTCGGGCAGGCCTGCGGCGGACTCGCCCGCCGCATCAGCGCTCGCTGCGGCCGGGAAGTCTCGGCCGGGACCCTCGCGCCGCACCCGAACCCGCCGCCCCTGGCCTGGCGCTCCATCCACGCCACGCTGCCCGCCGGCACCGCACAGATCCTCTTCGCCGGTGACCCGGAACTCGCCAGTGCGCTGCAGCTCCCCGAAGCCGAACCGCCTCGCGAGCCGCCTCCGGACGAACCCGGCGAGGATCCTCCCGACCGCTTCGCCCGGTCGAAGACCCTCGAACTGCTGCTGGACGTCGAGATGCCCGTCCGCGTGTCGTTCGGACGGACTATGCTCCCGTTGAAGGACATCGTGAAGCTCACCACCGGATCCATCGTCGAACTCAATCGCTCGGTGGCGGACCCGGTGGAGGTCATCGTCAACAACTGTGTGGTGGCGCGGGGCGAGGTGGTGGTGGTGGAAGGGAACTTCGGAATCCGGATCGACCAGGTGGTCAGCAAGGAGGAGCGTCTGCGGGTGCTGTACTGAGCCGCGGCGAGAACTCATGGAATACGGACTTATCGCCCTGGCGATCCTCGCCGCGGCATTCTGGGCCACGCGCCTGATCCAGCGGGCTCTCCGCCCTCGCCTTGCCGCCGCTCCTGATTCCGGCTTGCGCCGGGAACTGGAGCAACTCCGCGCGGACCTCGCCGCCGCCGAAAACGTGCTTGAGGCTGCCCTCCGTCCGGCTTTGCCGCCGGCCGGAGCCGGAATCACGCCCCTCGAGCGAGCCGAGGCGCTGCGCCGCGCCCGTTACGGCCAGTCCGCGCCGGTGATCGCCCAGGCTCTGGGCGCGCCGCTGGCGGACATCGAACTGCTGCTGGAACTCGCCGCCGTGCCTACAACTTCACGGGACGCTGGGGTACCGCCGGGCGCTCCTCGTCCACCGTCACCATAACCGTCTGCTCTTTGCGGTCACGCATCAGTTGCACGGCCACCGCCTTATTCGGCGTCCGCTCCCGCAAGGCGCTCGACACGTCGCCCGGCGTCGTCACGCGGCTCTCCCCCACCTTCAGCAGCACGTCGCCCGCCTTCAGCCCCGCGCGCTCGGCCGCCGATCCTTTCAGCACGTTCCGCACCAGCACCCCGGACTTCACGCCGAAGTATTCGGCCAGTTGTCCGTCCACCGGTTCGCCTTCGATGCCCAGCATCGGGTTGCGCCACGTCATGAACGAACGCGGCATGTCCGGCAATACCACGGACGGGATCTCCATCGGCCCGGTGAACACGCGCGGCGTCACCACTTCACGGCGGCTCGCCACCCGCGCGGCCACCGTATGCACTTGCCCGGCGCGGCTTACCAGCAGCCGCACCTCGCGGTTCACCGGCGTCTCCCGCACCAGGCGAGAAAACTGCTCGATCCCCAGCACGCGCTGGCCGTTGAATTCCACTACCACGTCGCCGACCTTCAGGCCGGCTTTGTCGGCCGGGCTGCCCTCCTCGATGCGCGTGACCTCGACCCCCGCTTCGTCCTTCAGTTTCAGCGCCTTGGCCCGTTCGGAGTCGATCTCCGCGATCGCGACGCCCAGGTACCCGCCGCTCGGCACCGCCTGCATCCACATCCGCGAGGGCATGGGGGGCGGCGCCGGCGCTTGAGCCGCGAGGCGCGCGGCCCCCCCGGCTGCCAGGCCTAGCGACAAAACCGCCTTCAAGATCGTGTTCCTGCTCATAGAAAATTCCTTTCCGGCCCGGAGCCGCGCGCCGGCCGCCTTAGCGCTGCTTGCGCAGGAAAATCGTACCGTCGGCCGCGTTGATCCGCAGCGTCGGCCCGCCGCCGTTCAGCACTCCCTCCGCCACGGCGGGCCGCGTCGGCTCGAAGCCCAGCGTCCGCACCCGGATCTGCGGGAAGTCCGAGACGATCCGCCCTACCAGCTCCGGTGAGTCGTTGCGGGCCTTCACCATCACCGGTAAGTTAGACGGCAGCAGCACCGTTACGTCACCGGCGCCGGCGGCGAGAAACGAATCCTCCAGCCGCCCTCCGGAGATCCACTCCGCCAGGATGCTGCCGGACGCCGTCGAGCAGCGCACCGGACCCGCCACCGCTCGCAGCCGGATCGTACCCTCACCCGATTCGCAGCGCGCGCCCCGCGCCGCGCCGATCTGAATCGAGCCCTGCCGCGTCTCCGCCGTAACGATTCCCGCCGCTTCCAGAATCTCGATCAGCCCCGCCGCCGAGCGCGCCTGCACCGCCCCCAGCGCCCGCAGCACATTGATATTGCCGCCCTCCGTAGTCGCCCACAGCGGGCCCGCCACTTCGCGGATCGTGATCTCGCCGCCCGCCGTGTCCACCCACGTCTCGCCGCCCGAGCGTTCAATCGACACCGAGCCGCCCGACGAAGCCGCGCGCACCGTGCCGCCAATCCGGCCGATCCGGATTTCCCCGCTGCCCGTCCGCGCAATCGCGCCCGCCTGAATCCGGTCCAGTTGGATCCGCCCGCATGCCGTCAACACCTGCAGCGTGCCGTTCAGGTCCGCCGAATCGACGTCGCCGGTCTGCGTCTCCACAATGGTCTCGGCCAGCGTCCGCGGCACCGTCAGGTCCAGATGCGTCGCAACGCCGGGCCGGTCCTCGATCATCACGATCAACTGCGTCAGGTCGCCCTTCACCCGCGTGGTGAAGAAAGCCCCGCCCAGCGCGCGGCGGGCTTCTTCCATCGACCGCCCGCGCGCCTTCTGCACCAGCGACGACCGGATCACCGCTTCATCGGCTCCGCGCAGCGTCACCGAGCCGCGCGTCACCACCTGCAGGCGGCCATTCGGCTTGCAACTGGCGACGTTCGCCGTCTTGCGCACCCAATACCCGCCCTCGCGCACCAGCGGACCGCCCGCCTGCGCCCACAACGCCACCGGCAAAAGCGACAGCGCTGCGCCCCGCGAAATGGAACTCGAAATCCGCAACGTCAGTACGTCTCCACCGAAGCTTTCATGTCCTGCAACGCCCGCTCGCACTGACGCCGCACGTAGGTGTTGCCTTCCTGCCGCAGCAACTGCTGCAGCACGCCCGCCAGCTGCGGATCCCCCGCTCCCGGCGCCGTCCGCCGGCTCTCCACCAGCAAATCCACCGCTTGCGTCCGGATGCCGGGGTTCGCGTCCCGCAACAGGACTTCCGCCAAAGCCGCCCGCACTTCCGGATCCTGCGTGAACAGCTTCAAACCGGCCAGCGCCCGCAGGCGCACGCCGGCGTTCGTATCGAACTTCACCGCGTGCAGCAGCGCGTTGCGGAACTCGCCTTCGTCCGCCCGCTGGTTCAGGATCCCCATCGTCTCGGCCCGCAGGCCCGGATTCGCCGGATCCTTCGCCGCCGCCAGCAGCAGCCGCCGGATCCCGTCGTCCTCCAGGCGGCCCGAAACCACCCGCTGGCGCGTCTCGTCCACCACGATCTGCACTCGCCCGTTCTGGTCCGGCTCCACGTAGCGGACCCGCGACGCCAGCGGCTGCCCGCCCGCGAACACCGTTCCGCCCGCGCCCGTGTCCAGCAGCCGCGCGCCGAAGAACCCGGCCGCCAGCATTGCGCAGGCGCCCACCGGGATCGCCCACCGCGCCGCCGGCACCGCCGCCAGCGCCACCAGGCTCTCGCCCAGCACCGCCAGCCACGACCGGCGGGCCGCCGGCGCCGCGAGCACCGCTTCTTCCGCCAGCCGGATCCGCAGATTCTCCCGGCATTCGCGCAGCAGCGACGGGCTCGGCTCCACCGTTATGCCGTCCAACGCCCCGTGCAGCGCCTGCTCGCGCGCCAGGGCTCCCTGGCACGCCGCGCACCCGGTCAGATGCGCGTGGACCGCCTCCTCCTCGTCGAACGTCAGTTCGCCGTAGAGCAACAGCCCGAGGTTGGCTTCCACCGTCTGGCAGTTCATAGAAAATCTCCCAAAGCCGCCCGCATCTTCTGGGTGGCCCGGAACAGGCAGTTCTTCGCCGCCTCCTCCGTGGTGCCGAGCGCTTCCCCGATCGCCCGCAGCCGCATCCCCTGAAAATGCCTCAGTTCGAACACCATCCGCTCCCGCGGCGTCAGTTCGCCCAGGATCTCCTTCACCCGCGTCCGCAACTGGCGGCTGAACAGGTGGCGCTGCGGGTCGCCGTCCGCGCGCTCTTCCGTCACCGTATCCATCCGGTCCAGCGGACCCTCCGCCGTCGTCACCACCGTGGTCTCCTCCTTGCGGACCTTCCGCTTCCGCAGGTGGTCCAGGCAGAGATTCGTAACGATCCGGTACAGCCAGGTATGAAAACTGCAGTCGAACCGGAAGTTCCCCAGGTTCCGATGCACCCGCAGAAATGCTTCCTGGTAAACATCTTGCGCGTCTTCCGGATTCCGCAAAAGGTTCATGGCGAGCCGGAGCACACTTTGGTCGTACATCCGGACCAACTGTTCGAAGGCGCCCTGATCCCCGCCCTGAGCGGCGCGGATCAATGCGGCTTCATCCAACCTGGAGGCCGGATTGATCGCCACGGCCTGTGCGGCTCCACCTTTCCCTTGCAACGGGATGATAGACGATTTCGCGGCCGAAAGGTCACGCCCGTGCACAATTGGCGACAGTTGGCGCGAAGACGAGGCGAAAGCCGGTGAAATAGTTGACAAAGTCAAGTATCGATCGTTGACTTTGTCAACGAATCGCTACGGCAGAATCCCCACCACGCGCACCGGACCCCCGGTGCCGCCCTTGATCTTCATCGGCAGCGCGAGCAGCGTCGCGCCCCTGGCGGGCAGGCGCTCCAGGTTGGCGACGTTCTCGAGGTTGTAGATGCCCGCGGCGCCCAGGATCCGGTGCGCGATGAAGTCCGTGGAGGGCCCGTAATCGATGCTCGCGGTGTCGATGCCGACGCCGTCGACCTTACGCCGCACCAGAAACTCCGCCGCTTCCTTCGAGACGCCGGGGAAGTGGAGCCCGGCCGCGGTGCCCACTTTCGAATTGCCGAAGAACGCGCCGCGATCCCCCCAGAACTTGCCCCAGCCGCTGCGGAACAGGACGATGGCGCCTTCGGGGATGCGCCCGTGCGCCTGCTCCCAGGCTTCGAGATCGGCCACGGAGGCGCGGTAATCGCGGTTGCGGGAGCACGCCGCGGCGATGTCCACGACGACGGCCGGCCCGGCGAGCTTCGCCAGCGGGATGGCGTCGGTGGTCAGGCCGTCTTTGGCGAAGTGGATGGGGCTGTCGATGTGGGTGCCCAGGTGCTCACTGCCCGCGAAGCTGGCCATGGTGTACCAGTAGCCGCCGGGCGAGACGCCCCAGGCGTCTTTCTTCCATTGGAAGGGCTGCGCGGTCGGCCAGTAAAGGGTCTTGGAGTCGAAGTCGTAGGTGAGGTCCACGAGCTTGGCGTCCTGGATTTGGGCGGAGAGGCTCGCGGCGAGGAGCAGGCAGCCGGGGATCAGGGAGCGGCGCATAGCGCGACGGTACCACGGCGGCGGGGCGAGGGTAGACATGGGCGAGCCCTTGGCGTTTGCCGCTCGCTCACGTCGCGGCTCAGAGAAACCCTTGCGCGGCGATGAACGGCATTGCGACCTCAGGACCGGGCAAACGCCAACAGCGGACCGATGTCGTGACGGTCCGCCGCCCGCAGTGCCGCGATGTAGGTCTGCCGCATGGCACCAGCATTGCGCAGATTGGCCCGGCCCCAGGAAAAACGCTGCTTGCCCAGCGACATGACCAGCAGGTCCGCCATCAGCCGTGCATGCCGTCCGTTGCCGTTCGGGAACGGATGAATCTGCACCAAACGATGGTGGAAGCGCACGGCGATCTTAGACTATCGATCTACTAAGAGTCAATAGAGCATGGGCTATTGAAGATCGCGATCCAGCGGCAAGTGGCAGGAGGGGCGTGCCGCTCGCTCACGCTCGCGGCCCTGTGGGGCGGGCTAGGGGACCAGCGGGGGATCCGCTTTGCGGATCGCGATGGTCACCGAGTTCGAGACGTTGAAGTTCTGCGAAATGGTCAGCGGCGTCAGGGGATTCGTGTCCAGCGAGTTCGAGAGCTGGAGGATCACCTCATAGATGCCGATGGCGCCGCGCAGCAGGCCGGCCGAGAACACGGTCGCCGTGTTGCCGCCGATCAGCGAAGACACCGTCTCCCTGGCCGAATTCGGCGCGCCTGTGTAATTCACGCCGGTGACAACATTGTCGGCGGGCGTCACGGTGCCGAGGCCGGTGGCGTAGACCACGATCACTTCGCCGGGAACGGCGGGGTTCTCTTCGGTGATCGGCGCGCCTTCTTTGTTGGCGCAGCAGAGCTGCGGGGAGGTGACGCTGACGGCCACGCCGGCGTTGGCGCTGGCGGCCCCTTCGACGCGGATTTCGTTGCCGTCCGGCCCGGGGATCTTAGCGCGCAGCAGGATGCGCGAGAACTGGGTAGACGGGATGGCGACGACGCGCTCTTCCGGGTTGGCGTTGATGGCGGCCGCGAGTTTGTCGCGGATGATGGTCGTGGTGTCCTTGTCGACGGCGGTGTACTTATACTCGCGTCCCTCGATGCGGAGGATGGCTTCGTTGCCGGTGACGGGAAGGCCGTCGACGGAGGCGATGGTGGCGGCGAAGCTGGAGCCGTGGACGGCGCGGGCGGGCCGCGGATCGAGGCCGCCGCCGGCGAAGATGCCGGGGCTGCCGGTGCCGACATCCACGTTGATCGCGTTGGTTACCGTCACCTGCCCATCCCTGCGGACGGCGCGGATATAGGCGCTGACGCTGGTGACGTTGGAGAACTCGAAGGGGATCTGCGCGTTGATCTGGGTGGGCGAGACGAACTGGAGCGGGGCGCGGACGCCGTTCAAGTAGAGTTCCACGCCTCCCAGGGAACGCGGCCATTCCGGGGCGGTGGCGGGCAGCGAGATGGTCTGGTCGGAGAGGCGCTCGCCGAAGATGCTGACCACGGCGCCCGGCGCCAGAGGGCGCTGCGCCTGCCCGCCGGTGAGGCTGGGCGTATTCACCTGGAGGATGATGCCGGCGCCGCTTGAAGTCGAGGCCGTCAACTTGGTCTGATTGCCGTCTTCGCCGGGGATCTTCGAGCTGAACTGCAGCGCATTGACGATGGTATTGGGAATGGCGAGCACGTTTGGATTGCCGGAGCCGGCATTGATCAGCGTGGCGAACTGCTGGATCACCTTGGCGAGGGTGTCGTTGGCCACCAGCTTGTACTTGTACTCGGTGTCGTTGACCTTGATGGTGACTTCGTCGTCGGTCTTGGGGGTGCCGGAGAAGGAAATCGATCCGGCGGCGTAGGTCTGGAGGCTGGCGGCGTTGCGGACGATGCCGCCGGGCAGTTCGTCGTCGGCGATGGAGAAGGCGACAACGCGCCGCTGAAACGGATCGCTGACAAAGAGGTTGGTGCCGTCCCAGGCGAGCGACATCGGGGTCCGGAGGCGGTCGGGACGCCCCTGGGGCGGGGAGGCGGTGAAGAAGTCGCTGAAATCGGAGACCGCGTTGGTGAACTCGTCGGGCTGGCCGAGTACGATGTCCGCCGAAGCGCCGTTGGCCTGGGGAATGGAATTGAAGACCAGGACGCGGTCGTTACCGCCGTCGGCGATGAACAGGCGGCGCCCGTCGCTGAGGGCGTACCGCGGGAAGTCGAGAGTCTTGCCGCAGCGCCCGGGGAAGGTCGGCTCGTTCTTGTCGTTGGTGCCGTTGGAGGCGCAGAAATCCCGGCTGGGATTCGGCCCGGCGCTGGTGAAGTCCTTCTGACCCACCACGACGTCAGCGGGCGCCCCGTTCTGGGTGGGGATGCGGTTCCAAATGAGCACGCGGTTGTGGCCGAGATCGGTGACGTAGAGGCGCGTGCCGTCGGAGGTCACCGACACCGGATCGAGCAACCGGTCGGCCTGGGCGCTGGTGACGCCGGTGAGGCTGGGAACGGGTTCGAAGGCGGTGGTGAAGTTGGGCTGGCCGATGACGAGGTCGGCGGGCTGGTCGTTCTGGGACGGAATCGAGTTCCAGATGAGCACCCGGTGGTTCTGGGTGTCGGCGACGAACAGGCGACCGCCTTGGATCCAGACGCCCTGCGGACCCCGGAAGCTCTTGTTGTCGAGCGGAATCGGCTGCTTGATCCGGTCGAACGCGGACTGGCCGACGACGACGTCGGCGGGCGCGCCGTTGCTGGTGGGGATCGAGTTCCAGATCAGGACGCGGTTGTTGGAAGTGTCGGCGACGGCGAGCACGCGGCCGTCGGTGGCGACGGCGGTGGGCAGCCGCATTCCGGTGCGGCTGATGGCGATGGTGGTTTTGAAGAAGTCCGGCTGGCCGAGGACGGTGTCGGCGACGCCGCCGCAGACGGGGCACTGGCCGTCGAGCGCGTAGGATTCCCGCAGCGGGGGAAACTGGGAATTGATGCGGCGGAAGATCAGCACGCGGTTGTTCTGGGGGATGGCGCCGGTGCGGTTGGAGTCGACGACGAAGAGGTCGCCGTTGGCGTAGGCGAGTCCGCCGACGCCGCCGAGCAGGCGCTCAGAGGCGCCGGGCGCGAGCGCCGTGAACGTCTCCTGGCCGACCACCAGGCGGGCGGCCTGTCCGGTCTTCAAGTCGGCGGCGGTGGCCGCCAGGCACAGAAATAGGGCGCAGTACTTCAGCATGAGCAGGCTACGAGACAACACCCGATTATAACAGGCGCGGATGCGCTGTCAGGAGCATCTCGGCTGCCGCTTGCAAGACATTGAATGCCAATGGGTTAAGTGGCGAGGCGGTGTGCCGGGACGGCCCACTGTGCCGGCTTACCGCAACTGGAACTTCTTCATCTTATAGCGCAAAGTGTCGCGGGTGATGTCGAGCAGTTTGGCGGCCTTGGTCTGGTTGCCGCCGGTTTTCTCGAGCGCCTCCATCAGCAGGCGGCGCTCCTGTTCGTAGAGGGACAGGCCGCTGGTGGCGGCGGCGGGAGCGGCGGCGATGGCCGGATGGTCCAGCGCCAGGGGCAGGCTGGTGGGGGTGATCATCCGGGAGTCCTCGAGGATCATGGCCCGCTCGATGGCGTTGCGGAGCTCGCGGACGTTGCCCGGCCAGTCGTGGGCGAGCAGGACGCGCGCCGCCTCCGGGGAGACGCCCTCGATGCGGCGCTTGAACTTCTTGTTGTAAGTGGAGACGAAGAAGTTCGAGAGCGGCATGATGTCCTCGACGCGCTCGCGCAGAGGGGGCACGACGATGTGAATCACGTTCAACCGGAAGAACAGGTCCTGACGGAACTGTCCCTGGCTCACCTGGTCATAGAGGGTGCGGTTGGTGGCGGCGATCACGCGCATGTTGAGGCGGATGTCGCGGAGGCCGCCGAGGCGGCGGAAGGTCTGGTCCTCGAGCACGCGCAGCAGTTTGGCCTGCAGCATGTGCGGCATTTCCGAGATTTCGTCGAGGAAGAGCGTGC
>CAYYID010000065.1:20417-33316 GCA_964471915.1 uncultured Solibacteraceae bacterium
CGCGGTCGGCGAGCTCGAAGATGCCTTTCTTCTGGGCGCGGGCGTCGGTAAAGGCTCCCTTTTCGTAGCCGAACAGCTCGCTTTCGAGCAGGGTTTCCGGAATGGCGGCGCAATTGATGGCGACGAACGGCTCGGCCGAACGGCCGCTCTCGTAGTGCAGGGTCTTGGCGATGACGTCCTTGCCGGTACCGTTTTCGCCTTCGAGAAGGATGGTGGAAGCCTCGCTGGCGGCGACCTTGCGGGTAAACTCCACCAGGCGCTTCATGACGGGCGAGACGGCGATGAGCTCGCGGCGCTGGGGAGAGAACTCCTCCGTGATGTCGCGGATGACGGCCACCATGCCGGCGGGGTTGCCCTGCTCGTCGAAGACCTGCTGGGTGCTCATGACGGCGGTCCGCTCGTGGCCGTTTTCGGCGGAGAGGTGCACCGTGGTCCGGTGGATGGCTGGGGTCTGGTTGAGGCCGACGAGCACGCCGCAATCGGGGCGGCAATCGCGGCACTTGAAGACATCGTGACAGGACCGTCCGATCAGCGTATCGCTGGAGGCGGAGAACAGGCGTTCGGCGGCGATGTTCACGCCCACGATACGCAGATCGCGATCGTAGACGATCAAGGCGTCCGATATCTGGTCGAAGACAGCTTCGAGTACTTCCGGCTTGCGCCAGCCAGCCAAGAACTTGGACATGATCCCAGGGAACTAACTGCGACTATCTTCTCACGAACCGCATCCCTAGTAGGAACGACCATGCGCTATCCCGAACAACTGATTGCGATCATGCGCCAGGACCTCACGCAGCACGGGGTCGGAGAGGCGCGCACGCCCGAGGAACTGGACGCGGCTTTGGGTCCCGATTCCGGCGACGTACTGGTGGTGGTGAACTCGGTGTGCGGCTGCGCCGCGGGCAAGGCCCGGCCGGCGGTGGGTCTGGCGCTGCAGGCGCCGGGCGCGCCGAAGGCCGTGACGGTGTTCGCCGGCGGCGACCTGGAAGCGGTGGCGCACCTGCGGGAGCGTTACCTGGACAGCTATCCGCCGTCGTCGCCTTCGATGGCGCTGTTCCGGAACGGCCAACCGGTGTTTTACCTGCACCGCTCGGAGATCGAAACGCGGCAAGCGCCGGAGATCGCCGAGGTGCTGGAGGACGCGTTCGCGCGTCATCTGGCGGCCCAGTAAGCGGGGGCCTTCACCCAGAGCAGCGGCGTCACCTGCCCCTCGGGACCCCGCAGCGGCTTGCTATATTGCTGAAAATACAGCAAGATCATAGCGGCAGCCAAATTGCACATTGCTAAGGTGCTGCTGGCGGAAAGCGAGGACCCTGGGTTATGCCCCTCTTCAAACATGTTGTGCTACCGGTGGATTTCTCCGACCGGTCCGTGGGAGCCGCCCACTTCGTGGAGGCGCTCGCGAAACCTGGCGAGACCAAGGTGACGCTGCTGAACGTCGTCACGCCGCTGACTTACGAGCTGAGCGCGATGGAGATCGGCGCCAGCGTGCTTACAGAGGCGATGACGGAGCGGACCAAGGAGGCCAAGCAGCAACTGGAGAGCTTCCTGCGTGAGGAACTGGAGCCGTGGCATCCGCAGCGCGTGGTGCTGGAAGGAGACCCGGCGCACGAGGTGGTGCGCTTCGCGCACGACCACCAGGCGGACCTGATCTGCCTGCCGACGCACGGCTACGGGATGTTCCGCCGCTTCCTGCTCGGCTCCGTGACGGCGAAGGTGCTGCATGACGCGGAGTGCCCGGTGTGGACGGGCACGCACATGCAGGAGGCGCAGGGCAAGATCGAGTTCCGCACCATCATCGCCGCCATCGACTTGCAGTACGATCCGGCGATGCGGGCGCTGAAGTTCGCGCAGGGCCTGGCCGCGGAGCACAAGGCGCGGCTGGTGGTAGCGCATGCGTTCCCGTCGCTGGAAGGAGTGGTAGGCGAGAACTTCGATCCGAACTGGCGGACCTATTTCCGCGATGTCGCGCTGGAGGAGATCGAGAAGCTGAAGAAGGAAGCCGGGGTGGCGGCCGGTGACACGATCGTGGAGCCGGGGGATCCGGCGCGGATCGTGTCCTCGATTGCCGAGCGGGAGAAGGCGGACCTGGTGGTAATCGGCCGCGGCTCGGCGGGCGGCATGTTCGGGCGGTTGCGCGCCAATGCGTACGCGATCATCCGGCAGACGCCATGTCCGGTGGTGAGCGTTTAGGGTATTCCGATATTGAAGGCCGAGGCCGACTATAGGCGCACGCCGCGCCAGACCGACACCCGGGATCCCTCGGCGACGAAGGCCGTGTCCGGCGACCGCCGGTTCAGGAACTCGAACTCCTCTCCGTAGAGCGTCCGCGCATCGAGTTCGATGCGGGCTTCCCGCGCGGACCACACTCGCCACGGCGGGTGCTCCACGCGATATTCGAGCGTTCCGCCGTCGCGCTGGGCGCAGTAACCCCAGTAGTGCTCGGCGATGAACTCCTCGTGGGACCCCGGCGCGAGCGGCTGCGGTTCTCCCGCGCGGGACGCCCGCACGGACTCCCAGGCGCCGCGCCGCCAGCGGTATGCGACCGTTTCGGGCGTAATGGCGTGCGCGGTGGGATGCCGCACGTAGGGTTCGTTGTAGAGAGCGCGCGCCACCCAGGCGATGGCGCGCTTCGGCACGATTTCCTTCACGAACGCCACGCCCCGCCGGTCGCCGCGCCGGATGTAGAACCGCAGGTTGATTTCCTCGAAGTCGCGATGCCCCGGCACCGGGATCCCCGCCAGCCGCGTGTCGAGGAACCGGAAGCCGACCACGCTGACGTAGGTCTTGCCGTTCCAGAAGTCGAGTTCGGTGCCGGCCGGAACGCGAGCGCGCAGCAACTCCGGCGGGGCCTCCCAATTCAGCATCGCCAGGTCGCGCCACGCGGCGGTGAGAAATGGTTGCGCCACGACAAATAGTTTATTCTCGAAGTCATGCGCCTCCGGACCACTGCTCTCCTTGCACTCGCCGCCATCAACCTGCCGGCCCAGGACATTACCGCCAAGGTGGATGCACTGGCCGGCGCTTACCTGAAGCAGAACCGCTTCATGGGATCGGTGCTGGCCGCCAAGGGCGGGCGGATCCTGCTGGCGAAGGGCTATGGTTACGCGAACCTCGAGCACGAGGTGCCGAACACGCCCCAAACCAAGTTTCGGCTCGGTTCCATCACCAAGCAGTTCACCGCCGCGCTGATTCTGAAATTGGAGGAACAGGGCAAGCTTGCGACTACGGACCTCGTTTCGAAGTATTATCCCGAGGCGCCCGAAGCCTGGAAGAATCTCACGATCCATCACCTGGTGACGCATACCTCCGGGATCCCGAATTACACGGCGCTGCCCGACTACGGCCCGAAGATGCGCGACAAGGTGAAGCCGGCCGACATGATCGCGCGGTTCCGCGACAAGCCGCTCGAGTTCGAGCCGGGCGCGAAGTTCAAGTACTCCAACTCGGGCTACTTTCTGCTGGGTTACATCATCGAGAAGGCCTCCGGCGAATCCTATGAGGCGTTCCTGAAGAAAACCATCTTCGATCCGCTGGACATGCAGGCGTCGGGCTACGACTGGGACACGACTATCCTCAAGCACCGGGCGTCGGGTTACGAGATGGGGCCGGACCGCAAGCCGCGCAACGCCGCCTATCTCGACATGGGGCAGCCGTACGCGGCCGGGTCCCTGTTCTCGACGGTGGAGGATCTGTACCGTTGGGACCGCGCTCTGTATACCGAGAAGCTGCTGACGAAGAAGTCGCTCGAGAAGATGTTCACGCCGGAGCGCGACAATTACGCCTACGGCTTCATCGTCGATAAGCAG
The DNA here is from genome assembly GCA_964471915.1 of uncultured Solibacteraceae bacterium. Lineage (GTDB taxonomy): Bacteria > Acidobacteriota > Terriglobia > Bryobacterales > Bryobacteraceae > JAIEPW01. Next base: position 24,227 of record CAYYID010000065.1, read on the forward strand.
TTCAACCGGCGGCGGATCTCGCACGGCGGCGGCATCAACGGGTTTACCACGCAGATCGCGCGCTATCCGGATGACGATATGTGCGTGGTGGTGCTGAACAACATGGGCGGCTCGGCGACCGGAGCCATCGCGCGGGACGTGGCGGCCATCGTATTCGGCGAGAAGTACACGCTGCCGGTGGAGCGGCAGGAGGTGACGCTGGCCCCGGCGGTGCTGGACAAGTACGTGGGCGCCTATAAGGCCGGACCTTTCGACCTCACCGTCAAGCGCGACGGCGACAAGATGTCGATCACCGTCGGCGGGCAGGGGACGGTACCGCTGTTTGCGGAAGCGCCCGGCAAGTTCTTCGTCAAGGTAACGGACGCGCAGTTCGTGTTCAACGACGACGCCAGCGAAGTGACGATGATCCAGCCGGAGGTCACCTTCAAGGGCAAGCGGATCCCCTGATCCCGAGCGGGCCGGTTGCGTTATCCTCAGGAGAACCAATGCCCCGGAATGAAGACGGCGAACTGGAACTGATTCTCGGCAACCGCCAGTTGCTGAGCGTGTTCTTCATCATCGTTTTTCTGCTCGGCGTGTTTTTCGCCATGGGCTACATCGTCGGGCGGAACTCCGTAGCCGCGCCGCCGGACCTGACGGCCACCGCGCGCTCGGGTGTCACGCCCCTGCCGCCGCCCGCGGATCCCGCGCCGGTGCGGCGCGCTGAACCGGAGCGTCCCAAGGAGCCCGCGAAAGAGCCGGTGAAGGAGCTTGCCAGGGAGCCGGAGCCCAAGAAGGCCGAGCCGAAGCCGGAGCCGCCGAAGCCCGCCGAGCGCGGCCTCGGGCAGACGCCGGAACCGGGCGCGACGTACCTCCAACTGACGGCCACGAAGAAAGCGGACTGCGAATCGTACGTCGGCGTGCTGCGGAAGAAGGGTTTTTCCGCCATTTATGCGCCGGTGCCGGAAAAGGAAGATCTGTTCCGCGTGCTGGTGGGTCCGCTGAAGGATGCCGCGGCGGTGAACAAGGCGCGCGCGGACCTGGAGGAAGCCGGGTTCCCCGGCTCCAAGGCCATCCGCAAGACGTACTGAATGTCTGACTCGCTTGTCCAACTCGGCCCGCCCCCGGCCTCGCCCCGGCTGCCGGAGTGGCTGCGCAAGAACCAGAATCACTTCGAATCGGTCCAGTTGCTGAAGAACGATTTGCGGCGGCTGAAGCTGCACACGGTCTGTGAATCGGCGCGGTGCCCGAACATCCACGAGTGCTTCCACCGTGGCGCGGCGACCTTCATGATCCTGGGCAATCTCTGCACCCGTGGCTGTACGTTCTGCTCCGTGCCCAAGGGGTCGCCGGCGAAGAAGGAATTCTCGCTGGATCCGGAGGAGCCCGCCAACGTGGCGCGGCAGGCGCAGGCCATGCGGCTGCGCTACGTGGTGATCACGTCGGTGAACCGCGACGACCTGGAGGACGGCGGCTCCCATCACTTCGCGGAAACCGTGCGCGAGGTGCGCCAGGCCCTGCCGGAGGCGCAGGTGGAAGTGCTGACCCCGGATTTCTGCGGCGATCTGGACGCGGTGGCGCGCGTGCTGGACGCGGGGCCGCACGTCTTCAACCACAACATGGAAACCGTGGCGCCGCTGTACCGCAAGGTGCGGCCCCAGGCCGATTACCGGCAGTCGCTCGCCGTGCTGCGCTTTGCCAAGCAGTACCGGCCGCAGGCGCTGACGAAGTCCGGCTTGATGGCCGGGCTGGGCGAGACGCCCGCGCAGGTGGAGCAGTTGCTGCGCGACCTGCGGGAGCAGGATACGGACGTCGCCACCATCGGGCAGTATCTGCAGCCCACGCGCCGCAACCTCAAGGTGGCCGCGTACGTGACGCCCGCGCAGTTCGACGCGTACCGCGACTTCGGGCTCGCGCTGGGGTTCCGGGCCGTCTTCTCCGGACCGTTCGTGCGCAGTTCCTACATGGCGGACCTCGTGAACGAGGAAGCCGTCCGCGTGTGAACTACGCGCTGGCGCTGGCGAGCGGCCTGCTGCTGGTGCTGCTGTTCCCGCGCTTCGAGCTGACCTTCCTGGCTCCCGTGGCGCTGACGCCGGCGCTGCTCGCCATGGCGCGCGAAACGCGCGCGAAGCACCGCTTTCTGGCCGGCTGGAGCGCCGGCATCGTCTTCTGGGCGAGCGTCTGTTACTGGATCCAGTTCGTGCTGGAAGTCCACGGCGGCATGGGGACCTTCGGCAGTTGGGGCGCGTTCACGCTATTCGCGCTGGCGAAGGGGCTGCACTTCGGAACCTTCGCGCTGCTGGGCGGCTGGCTGATCCACCGGCCCGCGGCGATTCTGACGGTGCCCGCGCTGTGGGCGGGGCTGGAGCGCACGCACGCGACGTTCGGGTTTCCGTGGCTCACGCTCGGCGACGCCGCGATCGGCATGGAGCTGCCGCTGCGCGCCGCGCCACTGGTGGGCGTGCACGGAGTCTCGTTCGTGCTGGCGGTGCTGAACGTGGCCATCGCGCTGGTGCTGCTGCGAAGACCGCGCCGCGAGGTGGCCCCGGCGGCGCTGGTCCTGATGATTCTGTTGCTGCCGCCTCTGCCGGCGCCGGAGCCGGCCACGCAGTCCCTGCTCGCGGTACAGCCGAACGTCGCGGGCGACACCGAATGGAGCTGGGATCTCGCGCGGCGCCTGCAAACGGACCTGAGCGCGCTCTCGCGTCCGGCGGGCGAAACGAAGCCGGACCTGATTGCCTGGCCGGAGATGCCCGCGCCGCTGTATTACGACACCGACGATCTGTTCGCGGAGCTGGCCCGCCGGATCCCGCGCGAGGCCGGGGTCCCGTTCCTGTTCAGCGGCGTCACCTACACGCGCGAACGGCAGCCGCTGAACTCCGCGCTGCTGCTCGACGCCACCGGCCGCGAAGCCGCACGCTACCACAAGATCAATCTGGTGCCGTTCGGGGAGTTCATTCCGCCGCTGTTCGCGTGGGTGAACCGCATTACGCAGGAGGCGGGGGACTTCGCGCCGGGGTCCGCCATCGCGCTGTTTCCGGTGGCCGGACGCCGCGCCGGCGTGTTCATCTGCTACGAGGCGGCGTTTCCGCACTTCATCCGGCGGTTCGCCGCCGTGGGCGCGGACGTGTTCTTCAATCTGTCGAACGACGGCTACTTCGGTGGGCTGGCCGCGCGGGAGCAGCACCTGCAACTGGCGCGCATGCGGGCGATCGAGAACGCGCGGTGGCTGGTGCGGCCGACGAACAACGGGTTCACGGTGAGCATCGATCCGGCGGGGCGCGTCGTGGCGTCCGCGCCGCCGGATCAGCGGCTGGCGGTGCGCTTGCCGTTCTCCTACCGCGCGGCGCGGACGCCTTACACGGCGTACGGCGACTGGTTCGCGTGGACCTGCCTGGCGGGGGCGCTGGGCGCGCTGGCGTTCGCGATCCCGCGGCGCTAACTACGACTCGATGCCCATTTGCGACAACCGGTAGCGCAAAGCGTTGCGCGTCAGGCCCAGCAGCCGCGCGGCCTGGCTCTTGTTGCCGCCCGCGCGCTTCAGCGCCTCGCGCAGAATCGACTGCTCGTACTCGTCGAGCGTCATGCCGTCCGGGACGAAGTACTCCGCCGCGGGCGCCGGGCGGCGGGCGGTATCGAATTTGAGGTCCGCCGCGCCCAGCTCTTCGCCGGTGCACAGAACCAGGCTGCGCTCCAGCACGTTCTGCAGCTCGCGCACATTGCCCGGCCAGTGGTACGCCGCCAGGCGATCCACAGCCGCGGGACTCAGGGAACGCACCGGGCTGCCCAGCTCCCGCGCCAGCCGCGCCACCAGGTGCTCGGCGAGGTAAGGGATATCCTCTTTGCGCTCGCGCAGCGGCGGGATATTGAGCGGCACCACGTTGAGCCGGTAGTAGAGGTCCTCGCGGAAGCGGCCTTCCTCCAGCGCGGCGCGCAGGTCCACGTTGGTGGCCGCGATCACCCGGACGTCGATCTTGCGGGTCCGGTTGGAGCCCAGGCGCTCGAACTCGCGCTCCTGCAGGATGCGCAGCAGCTTCACCTGCACCGAGGGCGGCACGTCGCCGATCTCGTCGAGGAACACCGTGCCGCCGTCGGCCTGCTCGAACTTGCCGGGCTTGTTCTGCACGGCGCCGGTGAACGCGCCTTTCTCGTAGCCGAAGAGCTCGCTCTCCATCAGGTTCTCCGGGATGGCGGTGCAATTGATCTTGACGAACGGCTTCGCCGCGCGGGGCGAATGCTGATGGATGGCGCGCGCGATCATGTCCTTGCCGACGCCGCTCTCGCCCGCCAGCAGCACCGTGGCGCGCGTGGGCGCCACGCGCTCCACCGTGGCGAAGATCTCGCGCATCGCTTCGCTGTGGCCCACCAGATTGTCGAACTGGTACCGGGCGCCCAGTTCCCGGCGCAGGGATTCGTTTTCGGCGCGCAGCGCCTGCACTTCGAGCGCCTTGGCGACCACGGCCGAGAGGTGGTCCAGCGAGAAGGGCTTCAGCAGGAAATCCGCCGCGCCGTTCTTCATGGCCTGCACGGCGACCTCGATGGTGCCGTAGGCGGTCATTACGACGACGGGCAGCCGCGGCTGGGCGCTCTTGAGGTCCGCGAGCACTTGCAGCCCGTCGTGCCCCGGCAGCCGGAGGTCCGTAAGGACGAGGTTCGGCTCGACCGCCGCCACCGCGGGGTCCTCGGCGGCCGCCGCCTCGATCACTTCGTGGCCCGCCGCGGCCAGGTGCAGCGCGATCACCCGCCGCAGCTTCGCCTCATCTTCGATCACCAGAATGCGCGCCATCAGCCCTCGGGTTCCGCCGCCGGCAGGGTGACCCGGAACACGCTGCCTTCCCCCGGCGCCGATTCGACGGCGATTCCGCCGCCATGTTCGTCCACGATCTTTGAGACGATGGCGAGGCCCAAACCGGTACCGGCAGGTTTGGTGGTGAAGAACGGGTTGAAGATGTTCTCGATCTGGCTTTTGGGGATCCCGGCGCCGCGGTCGATGACGGCGACCTCCACCGCGTCGTCGAGCATGCGGGTCTTGAGGGTGATTGCCTGGCCGGGCGCGACGGCCTGGGCAGCGTTCAGCAGCAGATTGTAGAAGACGCGCTCCAGCCATTCGGCGTCGGCCTGCAGGGGGCGCACGTCGGGCGAGTAGTTCTTGTAGATCTGGACGTCGAAGGGTGGAACGTGACGGCCGAGTTCGGCGGCGGCCCGGTCCAGCACATCATGAATGCGCACCCGGTCCCGGCGAAGCTGCAGCGGACGGGCGAACTCGAGGAAGCGCGTGATCAGCGAGTTGGTGCGGTCGATCTCGGAGGAAATGTAGCCGGTAAGCTCGCGCGCCACCGGGTCGGCGTCGGGGATCTTGCCCGCGAGGATCTCGGCGGAGGCCTTGATGGTGCCCATGGGATTGCGCAGCTCGTGCGCCAGTCCGGCGCTGAGCTGGCCGAGGGCGGCCAGGCGCTCCGAGCGGTGCACGGCGGCCTCGGCGTCGCGGAGGTTGCGGTTGGCGAGGGCCAGCTCCTCGGCGGCGGCCTGGTACTTGCGCGCCTCCACGCGGTTGGCTTCGGCCAGGCGCTGGGTCAGGATCCCGATCACGAAGAGGAACAGGACCCGCAGCAGCAGCTCCTCCAACTGGTCGCGCGGAATGAACTGAACGTTCCAGTCGAGGAACAGCAGGAAAGAGAGGTAATCGCCGAAGGCGGCGAGTGCCGTGGTCACCAGGGTGCCGGCCAGGCCCATGCTGGTGGCGGCGGAAACCACGGGGACCACCAGCACCAGGTAATAGCTGGAGGTGACGCCGCCGGTGAGTCCGATGAGGGCGTAGCACAGCAGCAGCTTGAGGAGCACTGCGGCGATGGGCCCGCCGAAGCGTTCCAGGCGGGGCTCGGCGAGCTGCACGATGGCGAGGCCGGCCAGCAGGCTGATCGTGGCGGGGCGATGCTCGGGGCCCAGTGCCGCCAGCGCGGCGAAGAGGCCGAGCCACACGAAGTCCGCCGCTTTCCAGCCGCCGGGCACGGGCCTCCTTTCCTACGCCCATGCTACCCCGGCGCGGGTCCGCAGAGCCGCTTGCGTTATGACACAATAAAAAGTTCACACCGCATGAACCCGAAATTCCCAGATGTGTCGCCCGAGACCGCCGAAGTGTCGGCGGATGCCTCGTTCGGCGACATCCTCAACGAGTTTGAAGCCTCCCAGGCGCCCGAGCCCGCCGGACCGACGGTGGGAACGGTGGTTTCGATCACCGACGAGGCGATCTACGTCGACCTCGGCCGTAAGATGGACGGCGCGATCCCGGTGGAGGACTACCGCCGCGTGGCGGGCGACGCGCCGATCAAGGTCGGCGACACCATCAAGGTCAATCTGGCCGGGCGGGATGCCGAGGGCAACTACCGGCTTTCGCTGATCAAGGCGGAGCGTCCCAAGGACTGGTCGGGTCTCGAAGCGGCGTACGCGGAGAAGCGCAACGTGGTGGGCGTCGTGGCCGAGGTGGTGAAGGGCGGCGCGCGCGTGGACATCGGGATGCGCGCCTTCATGCCGGCGTCGCGCTCGGGCACCCGCGATCAGGCGGAACTGGAGAAGCTGGTGGGCCAGGAGATCCAGTGCCGGATCACCAAGCTCGACAAGGAAAAGGACGACATCGTCGTCGACCGCCGCGTGGTGCTGGAAGAGGCGGTGGCCGAGGCGCGGCAAAAAGCGTTCGAGCAGGTGGTGGAAGGCGCCGTGGTGAAGGGCACCGTGCGGAACGTGACGGACTTCGGCGCGTTCGTGGACCTGGGCGGCTTCGACGGCCTGCTGCACGTCACCGACATGGCCTGGAACCGGATTGCCAAGCCGTCCGACGTGCTGAAGAACGGCGACGTGATCGAGGTGAAGGTCCTCAAGCTGAACCGCGACACGCACAAGATCTCGCTGGGCCTGAAGCAACTGCAGCCGGACCCGTGGACGCTAGTGGCCGAGAAGTACAAGACCGGCGATCGCGTGAAGGGCCGCGTCACCCGCCTGATGGACTTCGGCGCGTTCGTCGAAGTGGAGCCGGGCATCGAGGGCCTGATCCATCTCTCCGAGATGTCCTGGACCAAGCGGATCCGCAAGCCCGCCGATGTGGTGCAGAAGGAAGAAATGGTGGAGGCGGTGGTGCTGGGCGTCAATCCGGGCGAGAAGCGGATCTCGCTGGGGCTGAAGCAGGCGCTCGGCGATCCCTGGGAGGAAGCCGCGAAGAAGTATGCGGTGGGCGCCATTGTTGAAGCGCCGGTGACAAACCTGGCGAAGTTCGGCGCATTTATCGATTTGGGCGACGGGATCGAGGGCATGATCCACATCGGCGACATGAGCCGCGAAAAGCGCCTGAACCATCCGAACGAGATGCTGAAAGAGGGCCAGACCGTGAAGGCCCAGGTGCTGGAGATGGACCGCGAGAAGCGGCGCATCCGGCTCGGCATGAAGCAATTGGAGCCGACGTCGGCGGACAACTTCATCGCCGAGAACAAGCCGGGCGACACGATCACCGGCCGCGTGGTAGACGTCTCCGGCGAGCGCATGAAGGTGGAACTCGGCGAGGGCGTACACGGCGTCTGCCGGCTGGCTCCGAAGAAGGAAAAGGCCGAGGAAAAGCAGGCCTCGTCGGCCGACATTTCGGCGCTGTCGGCGATGCTCAAGGCGAAGTGGAAGTCCGGCGGCGGCGCGCAGAGCGCGGCGGCGGAAGGTCCGCGGGCGGGGCAGATCCGGAAGTTCAAGATCGCGGCGCTGGATCCGCAGACGAAACGGATCGAGCTGGAACTCGCGGATTGAAGTCCGGCGCCGGAACGGCGGGCGGACGACAGGGTTGGTAGAATTCCCGTAGATGAGCACCGCCGCCCTAGTCACGCTCTCCGATTACCTGGGCCGGACGACGGACCCGGACTGCGAGTATCTCGAAGGGCGCCTCGTGGAGCGGAACGTGGGCGAAATCGGGCACGGTGACGCGCAGGGCCGAACGTACGCGTTCGTGCTGATGAACGCGCCGGGATTCTGGGCAGGCGTGGAGATCCGGGTCCAGGTCCGCCCCAACCGGTTCCGCGTGCCGGACGTCGTGATCGTGCGAGGGGGCCGCCCCGCCGGACGGATCATCACGACGCCCCCCGAGGTTGCGGTGGAGGTCCTTTCGCCAGAGGATAGAGCCGCGGAGGTCCAGGACAAGATCGACGACTATCTACGTTTCGGCGTCGCCGCGGTCTGGTTGATCGATCCGGAGAGGCAGCGCGCCTGGGTGCATACGCCCGAAGGCGCCCGCGAGGTTCCGGACCGGGTGTTGCGGAATCCCGCCGGCGACCTCGAAGTCCCGTTGAGCTCGGTCTTCCCCGACTAAGCTCTACCGGTTCTGCGGGAACCCGAGGTCCACTTTCGACGTCCCCGGATCCGGCCAGCGGCTGGTGACCACCTTGCCGCGCGTGTAGAACTGGACCCCCTCGGGCCCGTACATATGCAGGTCGCCGAACAGCGACGCCTTCCAGCCGCCGAAGCTGTAGAACGACGCCGGCACCGGGATGGGAACGTTCACCCCCACCATGCCGCAGTCGCAATCGAACTGGAACTGGCGCGCCGCGCCGCCGTCGCGGGTGAAAATCGCCGTGCCGTTCCCGTACAGGTTCTCGTTCACCAGCCGGACCGCTTCCTCGTATGTCTGCACGCGCGTGACGTTCAGCACCGGGCCGAAGATCTCGTCGTCGTAGCACTTCATGCCGGGACGCGCGCCGTCGATCAGCGATAGCCCCAGGAAGAAGCCATCGCCCTTGGGCGTCGCCGCGCGGCCATCGACGGCTACCGTCGCGCCTTCGCTCTTCGCCTGGTCGAGATACGACGCGACCTTGTCGCGATGCTCGCGCGTGATCAGCGGACCCATGTCGTTGCCCGGCTCAAGGCCCGGCCCGATCTTGATCTTGGCCATGCGCTCGCGGATCGCCGCGAGCAGAGGCTCCGCGACATCGCCCACGGTCACCAGGACGCTGATCGCCATGCAGCGCTCGCCGGCGGAACCAAACGCGGCGGACACCGCGGCGTCCGCCGCCATGTCGATATCGGCGTCCGGCAGCACGATCATGTGGTTCTTGGCGCCGCCCAGCGCCTGCACGCGCTTGCCGT
>CAYYID010000066.1:0-33274 GCA_964471915.1 uncultured Solibacteraceae bacterium
CCCCACGAGGGGATTAACTCCGGGCACGAACCGGCGAACGCGGATGGCCATCCACGACTAACTTGTAGCATGCGGGTGCAAGAAATCCGGAGCGGCGATTTCGGTAAGTGTTTGAAACAAGGGGGACTCTTGATGTCGCGGGGGCTGTGATTGGTTGGGGGCCTGCCGCTTGCTGACGCGCGCGGCCCCGTTGGAATCGGGCCCCGGCTACGAAGCTGAGAAAAAATCCAGAGGCGCGGACTTTGACCCCCGCCTACCGGCGGGGGCTCAGGGGGCCTGCCGGTCGCTGGCCATCGGTTCTGCTTACCGCACGCCGACGCGTGCGCACCGCCGGGTGCGCATGGGGCGATTTCAATCGCCTCGACCGGCGCGCGACTTACTGCTTCAGCTCTTCGGGAAGCACGGCATAGCCCTCGGGGGGCGGGAACAGGTCCTTCAGCGCCAGCAGGCGCTTGCGGAGCCACCGGCTGGGGAGCTGGCGCGGTCCGGTTTCGACGTCGATGTCGCAACACAGGCCATGCAGATAGAGCGTCAGCGTATCGATAAAGCTCTGGCGGGCGTACTCCCGGAAGGCTTTGGAATTGCGCGCGCCCTTGCCGCGCCGCATGCCCTGCTTCAAGCGCCAGGAGGCCTCGTCGACCTCGCCGTGCGTTTCGGCGTTCAGTTCGTCGCGCAACAGGCGGGAGTATTGGTCCTCGATGTCCGGGGTCCAGTGTACGAGTCCCGCGAGGTGGCTGTAGAGGCGGTAGTGGTACTCGGCGACCTCCTGGCCTTCCAGGGCGAAGATCAGCACGGTCTGGTCGCCGTCGCGGACCTGCGACGCGAGGGAGCCGCGGCCTTCCGGGGGCCGTTCGGTGGCGACGTAGGCATCGTTCTTGCCCTCGGATTTCTCGAGGTAGGGCACGAGCAGGATCGACACCTTGGGCAGTTGCTTGGAAATCGCGGGGGGCAGCGCCGCGACGGGTTCTTCGAGGTACTCCTTGAGGTCTTCCTCGCTCATGGGCACGGAAGCGCAGAAATACGAGAACTGGTTGCTCAGCGGAATCATTTCGGAGCGGAAGCGCTCGGCGAATTGTCCAACGCTGAGTTTGATGAGATCGGGTTGGACGGCCATTCTAAGCTTTCGCCTTTCATTCTAGCATTGGGGTCTCCGGGCCAGAATCGAGAAGGCGAGCGGCAGCCCAGCGCTCGTCCCAATTGGCGCGGTTGGCAGCGAGCGAGGAGCCGGACATGGCTCCCGCGCAGGGGGTAGGATGGTCGGCGCATGATCTTCGATCTGTATCCCCTCCGCTTTTCGCTGGTGGCGCGGGATGCGGTGCGCTTCCCGGAGGGCAAGGCCGCGAACACGCTGCGGGGCGCGCTGGGGCTGGCGCTGCGGAAGATCGCCTGCGTGCCGCCGTGCGCGGAGCCCAGGCGATGCGAGCGCCGGTTCGAGTGCGACTACGCCAAGTACTTCGAGCCGTTCGGACGGGGCGCCGGGCCGAGCGGCCTGGCGGACTGGCCGCGTCCGTTCGTGCTGCGCGCGGCGCATTTGGACGGCGCGCGCTTCGAACGCGGCCAGACCTTCGACTTCGGGTTGCACCTGTTCGCGGTGCGGGATCCGGTGGTCCCGCGGTTCGCGGAGGCGGTGGCGGCGCTGGCGGCGGCCGGGTTCGGCCCCGCGCAGGGGCGCGCCGAGCTGGCGGCGGTGACCGGGATGGAGAAGCTGGCGATCGACCTGGCCGCGCCGGGCCGGGCGCGCGCGGCGCGCGTGCGGTTCCTGACGCCGATGGAACTGAAGTCCGGGGGCGGGCTGGTGACGCGGCCGGAGTTCGGGGTGCTGTTCGCCCGGATCCGGGACCGGCTGAGCGTGTTGCGCGCGCTCTACGGCGAAGGGCCGCTGGATGTCGACTTCGACGCCCTGGGCCGAAGCGCGGCCGGCGTACGGATGACGCGCTGCGCGGTGCGGCGCGTGACGCTGGAGCGGCGGAGTTCGAAGTCCGGCACGCGGCATCCGCTGGGCGGATTCACGGGCGAGGCGGAGTACGAGGGCGAACTCGGAGAGTTCGTGCCGTATCTCGAAGCGGCGCGGTGGACCGGCGTGGGGCGGCAGACGGTGTGGGGCAAGGGGCAGGTGGAGGTGGAATGGCTCGCTTGATCGAGGATCCGCCGGTCCGCGGCGAGTTGCACGAGCCGGAGAACCCGTCGGGTGTCTCGCTGGTGCTGGCGCACGGCGCCGGAGCGAACCGGAACGCGAAGCTGCTGGTGGCGGTGGCCGAGGCGCTGTGCGCGCGCGGGGTGACGGTGCTGCGGATCGACCTGCCGTTCCGGCAGGCGCGTCCCGGCGGGCCGCCTATGCCGGCGCAGGCGGCGGCGGATCGCGCGGGGATCCGGGCGGCGGCGAAACTGGCGGGCGAGGTGTGGATCGGCGGGCACAGTTATGGGGGGCGGCAGGCGTCGATGCTGGCGGCGGAGGATCCGTCCGCGGCGGCCGGCCTGCTGTTGCTCAGCTACCCGCTGCATCCGCCGGGGAAGCCGGAGAAGTCGCGCGTGGAGCACCTACCGCTGATCGGGGTCCCGTCGCTGTGGGTGAGCGGCGAGCGCGATGAGTTCGGGACGCCGGAGGAACTGCGCGCGGCGATGGAAGGGATCCCCGGGCGGCGCGAGCTGCTGCTGCTGGAGAAGCGCGGACACAGCCTGGATCCCCGCGACGCGGCGCGGATCGCGGAGCGTTTCGCGGTGTTCGCCCGGGAATGATCCGGCGTCCGGCGGGTATGCTGGGAGCAGCATGAAGCAGCTCTTGATTCTCGCGATGAGCGTTGCCGCCAGCGGCGCCGGATTCGACCATGCGCCGTGGGCACGGGTGTTACAGGCGGGCGTGAGCCGGATCGGCGAGGTCGATTACGCCAGGCTCAGGGGCAATGCGGATCTGCGGCAATACCTGGCGGCTTTGGCGGCGGCGTCGCCGGCGAACCGCCCGGAGCTGTTCCAGGGGACCGCGGATGAGCTGGCGTATTACATCAATGCCTACAACGCGCTGACCACGGCCGCGGTGGTGGAGCGGTATCCCCTGGCGAGCGTCGGCGAGTCGCTGCTGATGCGGGGCCGGTTCTTCCGGTTCACCAAGCACACGCTCGGGGGGCAGCAGATCAGCCTGGAGGAGCTGGAGAACCGGATCATTCGGGCGAAGTACCGGGAGCCGCGGATTCACTTTGCGATCGTCTGCGCTTCGCTCAGTTGCCCCAAGCTGGCGACGGAGGTCTACACGAAGGATAACCTCGCGGAGTTGCTGGAGCGCGAAACGCGCCGGTATTTCAACGAGACCCGCAACCTGGCGGTAGAACGCGACACCGTCTATCTGCCGGTGTTGCTGGACTGGTACAAGGAAGACTTCGAGGCGGTGACGGGCAAGAAGGGCAAGGCGGCGGCGCTCGCCTACGCGCTGCGTTACGCGAGCCCGGAGAAGCGCAAGACGGTGGAGGCGCTGACGGCGCCGAAGATCGTGTTCCGCGACTACGACTGGGCGATCAACGATCCGGGTTCGCGGGCGCGGGCCAAATCGGCGCCGGAGCGGGAACTGGCGAAACCGAACTAACGGGAGAGGTCCGCCAGCGCGGCGGCCAGCTTGTCTTTGATCTTGACAACCGGCCGTCCGCGGTACACGGGATCGCCGCCCCACTTAACTCCGGGCGGATAGACGGCGACCCAGTCCCACACGATGGACTCTTCGTCCTTTTCGCCCAGCGCGTGGGAGATGAAGCGCTCGGGATCCCAGAACTGGGCGGCGCGCGAATCGGAGATGCGGCGCAGGACGGGCGTGGAGGGCGCGGCGCGATCGCTGTCGATCACTTTTTCCCAAATCACAAAGACCCGCGCTTTGAGGCCCGGGAACTTCTTCAAGGTTTCGTCGAGTGCAGAGGCCCCCTGCAGACAAGTGGTTCAAGTGGGGGAGAGCAGCACCAGAATGCGGGTCTGGTCCGCGGCTTCGTCGAACTGCCGGTAGATCTTCTGGAAGTCGGTGCGTTCGAGGGCGACCAGGCCGGGCTGGCCGGGCGGCGTGTAATTGGTGCCGTAGCGGAAGTAGACGACGCCGAGGGCGATGCCGGCGGCGACCATGGCGAGATAGAGTTTCTTGTTCACGGTAGGGGTCAGCCTGCGAGGAGATCCGCCAGTGCCTGCGGGACCAGCAGCGAGAGTCCGGTGAAGAGCGCGGCGATCCACAGCAGGGCGAGGCTCAGATAGTTGGGCCGGGCGCCACACTTCGTGGCGCGCGAGGCCTGCCAGAAGCCGAAGATCACCAGGGCCACGGACAGGGTCATCAGATAGGGGCGGGCGGAGCGCAGGAAGGCGCCGGCGCCGGCGGAGCCCGCGGCGAGAAACATGGTCCCGAGGGGGAGGCAGCAACTGGAAGCCGCGAGCAAGCCGCCGAGCGCGGCCAGCGACGGGAGATAGGTGCGTCCGTTCGGCAACCTACGATTATCGCTCGCCTCGGGCTAGACTGGACGACACGGTGCGGATTCTGGTCTCGGCGGGAGAAGCCTCGGGCGATCTCTACGCTTCGGAACTCGTGGGAGCGCTGCGGGAGCTGGTCCCGGGGGCGGAGTACTTCGGCTGCGCCGGGGTCCGGTTGCGGGCGGCGGGCGTGCGCGCGGTGGTCGATAGCGAAAGCCTGGCGGTGGCGGGGCTGGTGGAGGTGGTCCGGCACCTACCGCGGATCAAGGGCGAGTTCGACCGGCTGGTGGCGGCGGCGGAGCGGGAGCGTCCGGATCTGGCGATCCTGACGGACAGCCCGGATTTTCACCTGCGGCTGGCTCGCAAGCTCAAGGCAAAGGGCGTGCCGGTGGTGTACCTGATCGCGCCGCAAGTGTGGGCGTGGCGCAGCGGCCGCGTGAAGGCGATGCGCCGGGATCTGGATCTGCTGTTGTGCATCTTTCCTTTCGAGGAGGCGTGGTTCCGCGAGCGCGGCGTGAACGCGGTGTACATCGGCCATCCGCTGCCCCGGCTGGTGCGGACCTCGGCGAGCCGGGAGGAGTTTCTGCGGGAGTTCGGCCTGGAGGCCGGGCGGCCGCTGGTGGCCCTGACGCCGGGGAGCCGGGAGGGGGAGATCCAGCGGCACTTGCCGGCCGTAATCGAGGCAGAGGAGCGGGTGCGGGCGGCGCGGCCGGAGGTCCAGTTCGTACTGGCGCTGGCGGCGGGGTCGGCGGGGCGGCTGGGCGAGAATTTCCGGGAACGGATTCGCGCGGCGGCCATCCAAGTGATTGAGGCGCGGACCTGGGACGTTTTGGCCCACTGTGACCTGGCGCTGACGGCCAGCGGCACGGTAACGGTGGAGGCGGCGCTGCAGGGCGCCCCCATGGTGACGTACTACCGGGTAAACGCGCTAAGTTGGAAGCTGGGCCGGCGCTTGGTAAAGGCGCCCCATTTGACGATGGTGAACCTGATCGCCGGACACCGGGTGGTTCCGGAACTCATGCAGGACGAGTTCACGGGCGAGCGGCTGGCAGCGGAGGCGCTCCGGCTGCTGGACGATCCGGCGGCGCGGGAGACGATGCGCGAGGAATTCCGGCGGTTGCGGCGTCAACTGGAAACCGCGGAGGATCCGATGCGGACGGCGGCGCGGCTGGTGGCGGAGAAGCTTACGGCGAAGGCAGCCGCGGGATGAGGCAGAGAACGAGGATGCTGAGGAAGCTGGGAATCGCGGGTTTGGGGATGGCGCTGGCGGCGGCCGCGCAGAGCCGGCAGGCGGCGCCGGGAGGCGGCATCGACGTCGAGAGCTACCGCATCGAGGTCAAGATCGACCCCCGCACGCAGACCCTGGCCGCGACCGCGGAGGTGAAGTTCACGGCCCTGGGGGACGTGACGTCGCTGAGCTTCGAACTGAACAATGCGCTGAACCTGGTGAGCGTCACCGACGGGGGCGGCCGGCAGATCCCGGCGTCGCGTCTGCAGCAGGACGCCACGGTGCGGCTGGCGCTGCCGGCGGCGCTGCCGAAGGGACAAAGCCAGTCGCTGACGTTTCGCTATGACGGCACCCTGAATGGCAACGAGGAGTCCCCGGTGTTCGGGATCAAGTTCGCGGCGATTCAAGCGGACTATGCCTATCTGTTGTATCCCGCGCGCTGGTTCCCGGTCGCGGGATATACGTCGGACCGGTTTGCGGCGGACATCAAGGTGATTGTTCCGGACGGATTCCGCGTGATCGGCAGCGGCGACGAGACCACCGAAGCGGCGGGCGCCGGCGAGAAAGCGTACCGGTTCGTGTTCGCGCGGCCGTCGTTTCCCGGCTCGATCGCGGTGGTGAAGAGCGAGCCGAAGCGGATCACGGCGGGCGGTGTCACCTCGACGTTCTATCTACGGGAAGGCGCGGCGATGGCGGATGCCTATGCCCAGGAGATCGGGCGGATCCAGACGTTCTTCGCCGGGCTGTACGGCAAGCCTTACAAGTCGGGGATCACGGTGGTGGAAACGGAAGCGGGCACCGCGAGCGGCTACGCCGCGCCGGGACTGCTGTTTCTGTCGCCGCGGGCGATCGGCAAGGAAGTGAACGGCAAGCTGCTGGCGAACCAGTTGTCGCGGCAGTGGTGGGGCGTGCTGGTGTCGGCGGCGACGCGCAATCACCTGTGGTGGGAGAACGGGCTGGCGCGGTTCTCCGAGTTCTTATACGTCCGGGAATCCAAGGGTCCGCCGCAGTTCGACGCCGAGATGAAAGACACTTACATCGAGGCGCTGACGGTGGAAAACCCGCCGATCGGGCAGGCGGCGCGGCTGGAGGATTACTCGCCGGAGTTCTGGGCGGCGACCGCGGGCAAGGGCGCGGCGGTGCTGAACATGCTCCGGCTGGTGATCGGCGAGCCGAATTTCTTCAAGGTGGTGCAGGCGTTTGCCGAGCGGTTCGCCTGGAAAGGCGCCAACACCGCGGACCTGCAAAAAGTGGCCGAAGAGGCCGCCGGCGAGAGTTTGAATTACTTCTTCATCGAGTGGATCGAGTCCGCCGGGGCGCCGGAATTCAAACTCGACTACACGATCTTCCGGACCAGCAAAGGGTTCCGCGTCGTGGGCAAGGTGGCGCAGGATCTGGACACGTTCCGGATGCCGCTGGACGTGCTGATCGAGACCGAAGGCAATCCGGAGACCAAGCGCGTCGAGGTGGTGGGGACGTCGAGCGAGTTCGCGGTGGACACGTTCGGCAAGCCGAAGAGGATCGTCTTGGACCCGCAGGATCAGGTGCTGAAGTACAACGCTTCGACGCGGGTGGCGGTGGCGATCCGCCGCGGGGAGCAATTCGCGGAGGCGGGGGAGTTCGGCGAGGCTTTGAAGGAGTATCAAAAGGCGCTGGACGTGAATCGGAATTCGTCGCTGGCCCACTACCGCGTGGGGGAAGTGTTCCTGCTGCAGAACAATTACCAGGCGGCGGCGAACGAGTTCAAAGCTTCGCTGGCCGGAGACCTGGATCCCAAGTGGACCGAAGTGTGGGGCCACGTGAATCTGGGGAAGATCTTCGATATCACGGACCAGCGGGCGCGCGCCGTGAATGAGTATAAACAGGCGCTGCGGACGAAGGATAACACTCAGGGAGCGCTCGAAGAAGCCCAGAAATACATAGAAGCGCCCTACCAGCGTCCGAAGAACACAAATTAGTTTACTTGTAACGTAACGCTCTCGGTGATAGTCTCTTAGGGATGAGCATCGACAGAGTGTTGGCACTCTTGATCCAGGAAAGAGATCGCCTGAACAAAGCGATCGAAGCGCTGCAGGGCTCAGGAAAGAGCGCTGGCGCAAGCGCAGGGACGCGCAAACCGCGCACGGCGGCGCAGCGCAAGGCCCAGTCGGAAAAGATGAAGAAGTATTGGGCCATGCGGCGCAAGCAGCAAGGCGGGGCCAAACCAGCCTGATTATCGATTTCTAATCGATTACGCCCGCGCCGGCGAGCTGATCCAATTCCGCTGAACTCAGTTCCAGCACTTGGGACAGCACGGTGCGCGTATGTTCGCCGAGGCGCGGGGCGCGTTGCCGCACCCGCCCCGGCGCCACCCCCAACTTGACGGGGACTCCGGTGACCCGCAGTCCGTCGAGTTTGGGGAACATGCCCCGGGCTGCGCTCTGAGGATCCAGCACCACTTCTTCGAGGGTGCGGATGGGCGTGGACGGGACGCCGGCGGCGGCGAGGCGAGCCACCCAGTTTGCGCAGACGTCCGTACGGAAGATCTCCTCGATTCTTGCCTCCAACGCCACGCGGTTGGCCACGCGCAGCGCATTCGTCGCGTACTCCGGCTGATTCGCGAGTTCCGGGTGTCCCAGCGCGGGGCAGAAGGATTGCCACAGCTTCTCGCTAGCCACGGCGATCACGATCTCACGGTCCTGGCAGGCGAACGCCTTATAGGGAACGATGGTCGGAAAGGCCGTGCCGAGGGGCTTCGGAAGCACACCGGAGCCGAAGTAATTCGCGAAGTTCGAAGCCATGGCGGAGACCATCGAATCGAACATCGAGATATCAACCAGTTGTCCCACGCCGGAGTGATCCCGGACGCGCAGCGCCATGAGGATCCCGATGAGCGCGAACATCCCGGAGGTGATGTCCGCGACGGAGTGACCGCAGCGCACGGTTTCGCCGGCGGGCGTGCCGGTGACGGAAATCAGCCCGGACGAGGCTTGCAGGATCAGGTCCATGGCGGCGTCGTCGCGGCGGGGTCCGTTCTGGCCGTAGCCGGAGATGGAGCAATAGATCAGTTTTTCGTTGCGGGCGCGCGCGGCGGCGTAGCCGAGGCCGAGGCGCTCCATGGTGCCGGGGCGCATGTTCTCGATGAGGACGTCCGCCTTCTCGACGAGGCGCAGGCAGAGTTCGACGCCCGCGGGGCGCTTCAGGTCGATGGCGACGCCCTGCTTGGAGGCGTTCAGTCCCAGGAAGTACGAGGCCTCGCCGTTGGTGAGCGGCGGCGCCCAGGAGCGGCCGACGTCGCCGCCCTCGGGCGACTCGATCTTGAGGACTTCGGCGCCGTAGCCGGCCAGCAGCATGGTGCAATAGGGGCCGGCGAGGGCGTGGGAGAAGTCGAGGACGCGGATCCCCGCGAAGACATCGTTCATGAGCCGCCCATGATATCGAAAGCGCGTTCAGCGCCGCACGCGCTTCAGCCAGCGCTCGGTCCAGGTTTCGTGTCCGGCGGAGAACTGCTCGGCGGCGCCCTTCAGGTAAGGCGCCAGTTCCTGCTTCCAGTAGGCGAGGTACCCGGCGCCGCGGATCTCCTCGAGCGTGCGCGAGTAGTGGCCCAGGATCGCGCCACCGGCGACGGATCCGGTCTTGGCCGCCGCGGTGACGGCCGCCTTGGAGAACCACGCGAGGCCCTCCGGCGTCTGGCGAA
The DNA here is from genome assembly GCA_964471915.1 of uncultured Solibacteraceae bacterium. GTDB lineage: Bacteria > Acidobacteriota > Terriglobia > Bryobacterales > Bryobacteraceae > JAIEPW01. The sequence goes on from CAYYID010000066.1 coordinate 9,336, forward strand.
TGGCCGAGAGCGCCAGGAGAGCGGAGAGCTCGAAGGGGCTGCGTTTCTGGGCCGCGGCCTCTTGCACGATGCCGGCCCACTGCGCCTCGAGCGCGGCGACGGCGGGCAGCGGGATCGCGCCCGCTTGGTTGCGGATCTCGGTCCACTCGCGGCGCAGTTCGGCGACATCCAGCGGCGGGGTGTTGATCGCCAGCGCGGCCTGGCCGGCGGAGCGCTCCAGTCCGGCGAGCACCTGGTCCATGGTTTCGAAGCGGCTGCCGGGGTCGAGCAGGCGCTCTTTCTGCAATTCGGCCGCGATCTCGCCGATCAGATGGCGTCCCGCGCCGGAGAGGTCGGCGAGGGCGGCCAGCACCCAGACGGGCGAGGCGCGGAAGGCGAGCATGCCGGCGATCTCGAGGCCGTTGCCGGCGGCGCGGCGCATCACGAAGTCCTCGGCCAGCTTGTCGCCGGAGGGGTAGGCGCCTTCCACCTGGCCCACCTGCTCGATCAGGAAGCGGAGCGTGGCTCCGGCCAGCGCTTCATAGAGCTTCGTTTCGCGGAGCGCCTGCGGGACGGCGACCTCGGACAGTTCGCGCGCCAAGCCTCCGGCCACGGCCGCGGCGGAACGCAGCACCCGCTCCGGAAGCGTCAGCAGATAGGTGGTCAGGGCTTCGAGCACTACCTCCAGCCTAGCGGCGCCGCCGTCGCGCCGCCAGTGCCAGGGTGAGCAATCCGCCGCCGAGCAGCGCGGAAGCCGCAGGTTCCGGCACCACGCCGGCGGCCGTGTACTGCTGTCCGGAGCCGGACGTGATCTGGAACGTCGTGATCGGATTCCCGTTGGCGTCGAGGATCTGGATCCCCGTGAGCGTGACCGTATTCGAGAAGTTGGCCTCGGCCTTGAGCGTTCCGTTCGCCAGCACACCACCGGCGTTCGGCTGCACCCTGGCCTGCGTGAACAGCGCCACGGCGAACACGAACGGACTTCCGGCAATCACCGGGCGGGGGCTGAAGGTGCAAGTGTTGGCGCCGGTCAGCACGCAAGTTTCCGACACTCTTTCCGCCGGCGAATCACCCGTCCTGGTGGTGACGATCAGGTCGGCATAGGGCACCGCGTTGCCGGGCCTGCCGCCGTCCTGATCGACAATCGATCCGGTGATGGTGAAGATCGGCACAAAGAAGAACCCGGTGTTGACGGTGAGGAGTTCCAGGAAGAACGCCTCCGCGATGGTCTCATGAGGAAGCGTGCCAGCCGTATAGCTGGTCATGGTTAACGATGACCCGGCCTGGAGGGTGCCGAAACCGACCTGCGCCGTGCTGCTCATCGTGAAGGCCGTGGCTCCGCTGCCGGTCTGCGAAGAAGAAGCGGAAGACGGTCCCGTAACCAGCGTGACGCCGGGGTTGGTGGTGGGGAAGCAATTCGTTGCGGGGCAGGTTGCGGCCGCCGCATTCGATAGCGGGGGCGGCGGCACGATGAATGGCCCCGCCGCGAGGGGTAGGGCAACCAGGAATGCGGTGAAGGTCAAGAGGAAACGCATCTTTCGGAGAATAAAGCGGAGTGCAATCACCGTCAAGAATCAAAGTGTTTTGCCTGGTACTCATTAGCACTTCAGGCAGGTGTTATCGCGGTCGCGTATGACAAAGTCGTGACGCGGAGGGAGCCTGCTGCCACCATGTTGTCAGGAGCCGCGCAGTATCCTGGGATCCTATGCGGCGCGCGGACCGCCTGTTCCAGATCATCCAGATCCTGCGGCGGCGCCGCCGGCTCATGACCGCACAGCAGCTCGCCGACGAACTCGAGGTCTCGGTCCGGACCGTGTACCGCGACGTGGCGGACCTGGTCTCCTGCGGGGTGCCGATCGACGGCGAGGCGGGCCTGGGGTACCTGCTGCGCGACGGCTATCACCTGCCGCCCCTGATGTTCAACCAGGACGAGATCGACGCGCTGGTTCTGGGAGCCCAGATCGTGCAGGGCTGGAGCGACCCGAAGCTGGCGCGCGCCGCGTCGGACGTCCTCGCCAAGGTGGAGGCCGCGCTCCCTGAGCACCTGCGCCGGCTGGTGCGGGATTCGCCGATCTGCGCGCCGCCCTATCACTACCAGGCGCCCATCATTGTCGACATGGCCGCGCTCCGGCTCGCGGTGCGCGACCGGAACAAGGTCCGCATCGAATACGCCGACGAGAAGGGCGCGGAGACGGCGCGCGTGCTGCGCCCGCTGGCGCTGTGTTTCTACGGGCCGATCTGGCTGATGGTGGCGTGGTGCGAACTGCGCCAGGACTTCCGCAGCTTCCGCCTGGACCGCATCCAGCGCCTCGACATCCTCAGCGCGCGCTTCGCCGAGGAGCGCGGCAAGATGCTGCGCGATTATCTCGAAAGGATGGAGCATGCCGAGCCGGTATCTGGACTTTCTCATTGAGCAGTTGTCCCCGCTCGGGGAGATCACCACGAGGGCGATGTTCGGCGGGCACTGCATTTACTGCGACGGCTTCGTGTTCGGGCTGATCGCCAACGAAGCGCTGTACCTGAAGGCGGACGCCGGGAATCGCCCGGATTTCGAGGCGCGCGGGCTGCAGCCGTTCCGGCCCTTTGACGACCAGGCGGTGACGATGTCGTACTACCCCGCGCCGCCGGAGATCTTCGAGGATCCCGCGGCGCGCGACCGTTGGGTGGGCGGGGCGATCGCGGCTTCGCGGCGCGCGCGGGCAGGGAAGAAGCCGCGCGGGAAAGCCGTTCGGCGGCGGGCTTGAACGGCTCAAGCCGGTTTCTCGGCAAGGCCCGCACGGAATAGCCTGCTGCGCGCGGGGGCGCGGCTGCTATACGATACCCTGCGTGAAGCGAATCGCCTTTCTCTGGGCCGCCGCCGTGGCCGCGCAGACGCCCGACGCCGAGAAATTGTACAAGCAGCAGTGCGCGATCTGCCATAACGACGCCAATCCGCGGGCGCCGTCGCTCGACGCTATGCGGGCGCGGACGCCGGAGTCCGTCATCAGCGCCCTTACCGTGGGCGCCATGCGGGTGCAGGGCGCGCGGCTGAGCGGCGTGGAGCGGCGCGCCATCGCCGAGTTCATCACTTCGAAGAAGATGTCGGGCGACCCGACGGGGTCGGCGCAGGGCCGTTGCGAGGGCCGCCCGCCGCTGGGCGATCCGGCGAAGTTGCCGCTGTGGAACGGCTGGGGTCCGTCGTTTACGAACACGCGGTTCCAGGACGCGAAGCAGGCCGGGCTGACGGCCGAAGACGTCCCGAAGCTGAAGCTGAAGTGGGCGTTCGGCTTCCCGGACGCGACGTCGGCCTGGGGGCAGCCGGTGGTAGCCGGCGGTCGCGTGTTCGTCGGCAGCCAGAACGGCACGGTGTACTCGCTCGACGCAAAGACCGGCTGTATTCACTGGGTGTTCAGCGCCAACGGCGGCGTGCGGACGGCGATCTCGATCGGACCGCGCGCGGGCGCGAAGTCGCACGTCGTGTATCTCGGCGACACGAGCGCCAACGTCTACGCGCTGGATGCCTTCACCGGCGAGAAGCTGTGGATGAAGAAGGTGGAGGATCACCCGCTGGCACGGGTGACGGGGTCGCCGGTGCTCTACCAGGACCGGTTGTATGTCCCGATGTCGTCCTATGAGGAGGCGCAAGGCGCGAATCCGGACTACGAGTGCTGCACGTTCCGCGGCAGCATTACGGCGCTGGACGTGAAGAGCGGCGCGGTGGTCTGGAAGACCTATACGATCGACGCCGAGCCGAAGCCGCGCGGCAAGAGTTCCACGGGCAAGCAGTTGTACGGGCCGAGCGGCTCGGCGATCTGGACCGCGCCGACGGTGGACCCCAGGCGCAAGCTAATCTACGCCGCGACGGGCAACACCTACAGCGACCCGGACCAGCCGTCGAGCGACGCGGTGATCGCGTTCGACATGGCGACCGGCAAGATTCGCTGGATGAAGCAGGCGACGCCGAAGGACACGTTCATCATCGGCTGCCGTCCGGGGTCGACGAACCCGAACTGCCCGGAGACGAACGGGCCGGACCACGACTTCGGCAATTCGCCGATTCTGACGACGTTTCAAGGCCGGGATCTGATCGTGATCGGGCAGAAGTCGGGCGTCGGGTACGCGATGGATCCGGACAAGAAGGGCGAGATCGCGTGGCAGTATCGGGCGGGCGAGGGCGGGGCGCTGGGCGGCATCGAGTGGGGCTCGGCGGCGGATGGCGAGAACGCGTATTTCCCGGTGTCGGACATTACGCGACCCAAGCCTGGAGGGATGCACGCCGTGAACCTAAAGACGGGCGAGCGCGTGTGGTACACGCCGCCGCCGCCGCCCGCGTGCGGGGCGCCGGGACGCGGGTGCAACGCGGCGCAGTCGGCGGCGATCACGGTGATCCCGGGGGTCGTGTTCTCGGGGTCCAATGACGGGGCGCTGCGGGCGTACTCGACCAAGGACGGCGCGATCGTCTGGACCTTCGACACGAACAAGGAGTTCCCGACGCTGAACGGGATCCCGGCGAAGGGCGCCTCGATGCAAGGCCCGGGACCGGCTATCGCGGGCGGCATGGTGTACGTGTGCTCGGGTTATGGGGCGTTCGGTGGGCGTCCGGGTAATGTGCTGCTGGCGTTCGGAGTGGAGTGAACATGAGACTGGGACTGCTGCTATTGCCGGGCGTGCTTGCCGCGCAGATCGACACGAGCATCATCGAGAAGCGCCGCGCGGATCTGGAGAAGCAGGCGGCCGATCCCGAGATGCAGCGCAAAGGAGGCACCCAGCCCCAGGATTGGCCCTACCGGTTGCCGGATGGCGTCTCGACCCGCGACGTAAAGTTCTATAGCGATGGGACCCTGTGCCACGCGAAGCTCTTCCTGCCGCGGGGATTTTCCGCGCGGGGCAAGTTCGCGGGCGTGGTGCTGGGGCACGGGTTCAACGCGATCTCGATCGGCATCGAGAAGTACGGCGCGCGATTCGCCGAGCGCGGCCTGGTGGCCATGGTGATCGACTACCGGACCTACGGGTTCTCGAGCAGCCAGCCGCGGCTGCTCGACGACGACACCTCGAACGACACGCGGCCGCTGTGGGAGCGCGAGGCGCGGGTGCGCCTCAAGCGGACGCGGCTGCATCATTTCCGGCAGATCGAAGACTACCGCGCGGCGATTTCGTTCCTGCGCGGCGAGCCGGGCGTGGATCCGGAGCGGATCGGCATCTGGGGCTCGAGCAACTCGGGGGGCGAGGTGATTACGGTGGCGGGGCGGGACGCGCGCGTGAAGGCCGTGGTTTCGCAGGTGATCGGCGTTGGCGGGCGCGGGGTTACTGGTCCGGCGGCGATGCCCGAGAAACTGGTGGACGACGCCATCCAGCGGGCGCGCACGGGACAGGGCGGGGAAGTGGACGGCGGCTTCTCGTTCCGCACCAAGATCGATGTCGAGACGACGCAGACCGGGCGCGAGCACCGGCCGTGGGCGTCGCTGGCGCGGATTCCGGCGACGACGACGGTCCTGTGGATCCCGGCGGAAAAGGACGAACTCGCGCCGCCGCGGTCGCCGAGCGGGCCGTACGAGGCGGCGAAGGTCTTTGCGGGCTTGTCGCAGGTGGCCGAGATCCCGTTCATCACGCACTTCCAGGCTTACTCGGGCGCGGCGTTCGAGGTGAGTTCGACGCTGGCGGCGGAGTGGTTCGTGAAGCATCTGGCGGCGCCCAAGCCGGCGCCCGCGCCGCCGCGGCCCGAACTGCCGCCGATGCCCGCGCCGGTGACGCCGCTCAAGGCGCTGCCGGAAGGCGTCACGGCGCGCGACGTCTGGTACTACAGCGAGGCGGTGAGATGTTTCGGGCGGCTGTTCCTGCCGAAGGGGTTCTCGACCTCCGCAACTACCGCGGGTGTCGTCGTCGCGCCCGATTGGGGACAGACGCACGAGGCCGTGCTCGCGCACGCCGCGCAGCTTGCGGCGCAAGGCATCGCGGCCCTGGCGATCGACTACCGGAGCTGGGGTAAGAGCGGGGCGTACGTTTATGTGAACGATCCCGTGCACCAGGACGACCGGTTCCGGTTCCTCGAAGTCACCGCGAAGGTCATGTTGCGGCGCAAGCGGCTGCTGCCGCTGGATCAGGTGGACGACATCCGCAACGCGCTCTCTTTTCTGCAGGGCGAGCCGGGCGTTGATGCCAGGCGGGTGGGTCTGTGGGGATCGGGCGCCGCGGCGGGTCACCTGTTCGTGGTGGCGGCGACGGACGCGCGGGTGAAGGCGCTGGTTGGGCTGTCGCCCTGGGCGCCGGGGAAAAACGCCGCGCCGATGGCGGTGACGACGCCGGCGGCGGCGACGCTGCTGGCGCGGACCGGGCTGGGAGCGGGTCCACAGGATACGCAGGTGGCGCTCGCCGAGTACTTTCCGTTCCATGCGTTGGCGGACATCCCCGAGACCGTGGCCGTTGCCTTGACGGGACCGTCGGGCGCCGAGGTCGCCGCGAAGCTGAAAGGCGGCGCGGCGCGGCCCGGTTCGACGGCGGAAGCTGCCGCGTGGCTGGCGGAGAAGCTGCGGTAGGCGGATCTCAGGCCGCGGTTCGCGGCAGCGGACGAGCGTCTCGTCCCAAGGCGGCGATCGAAGGACGGCGTCCCGCGTATCCACGGACATGCAACGACGCGCCTTTCTCCTTCTTGCTTGCGCGGCCCTGGCCAGTGCCGCCGCCGACCCGTTCCTCGGCACGTGGGTTCTGAATCGCGAGAAGTCCTCTTTCGGCAGCGAGCCGGGATACGAAAAGCTGACAGTCCGTTGGGAAGACGCGGGTGGCGTGGCTTTGAAGATCAGCGCGGAGGGAGTGCAGGCCGGCGGGCGGCCGGTGCGCTTCTCTTACAAGGCGCACTACGACGGCAAGGAGTATCCGCCCACCGGACCCTGGAACTGGGATAAGGTCGTGAACCGCCGGATCGATGAGTTCACCCGCGAGGATACTTACTTCAAGGACGGCCGGAAAATCGGAACGGAGCGCCGGATCGTCTCCAGAGACGGCCGGACGCTCCGTTATGAGCACCAGTTCGGCCGCGAAGTGAGTACGCTGGTCTTCGACCGGCGTTGAGCGCGGCTAGCCGCGCTGCTTGTCCCACTCCGAGAAGGTCTTGCCTTCTTCGGCGAGCTTTTTCAGCAGCGGCGCCGGTTTCCACCATTCGCCGTGCTGCTTCTCGAACTCGCAGATCCGCTCGTAGACCTTCTTAAGGCCGACCAGATCGGCGTACTTCATCGGGCCGCCGCGATACGCCGGGAAGCCGTAACCCATCAGGTAGATGATGTCGATGTCCACGGCGCGCAGCGCGATGCCCTCTTCGAGGATGTAGGCGCCTTCGTTCACCAGCGCGTACATGGTGCGGTCGAGGATCTCTTCCTTCGAAACCGCGCGCCGCGTGATGCCGTGCTTCGCGGTCTCGGCTTCGATCATCGCCTGGACCTCGGGATCCGGCTGGGCCTTGCGGCTTTCGTCGTACTTATACCAGCCCTTGCCGGTCTTCTGGCCGTAGCGGCCCATTTCGTAGAGCACGTCGGCGAGGAACGGATAGCGGCGTCCGGGGATTTCGAGGTGCTTGAACTCCTTGCGGATGCGCGCGCCGACGTCGATGCCGGCGAGGTCCGACATCGCGAGCGGCCCCATGGCCATGCCGAACTCGTACAGCGCGCCGTCGACGTCCCGCGGCGCCGCGCCCTCTTCCACCAGGAACTGCGCCTCGCGCCCGTAGGGAGCCACCATGCGGTTGCCCACGAAGCCGCGGCAGTTGCCGACGAGCACGCCGACTTTGTTCAGCGTGCGGGCCAGGTTCATGGAAGTGGCGATCACTTCGAGCGAGGTCTTGGCGCCCTTGACGATCTCGAGCAGGCGCATGACGTTCGCCGGGCTGAAGAAGTGGTGCCCGATCACGAACTCCGGCCGCGACGTCGCCGAGGCGATCTCGTCGATGCTCAGCGTCGAAGTGTTCGAGGCCAGGATGCAGCCGGGTTTGCAGATCTTGTCGAGTTCGCCGAAGATCTGTTTCTTCAGCGCCATGCCTTCGAACACGGCTTCCACCACGATGTCCGCCTGTTCAAAGCCGTCGTACGTGAGTTGCGGGGTGATCAGGGCCAGGCGCTTGTCCATCACTTCCTGCGAGAATCGACCCTTGGCGACGGAGTTGGCGTAGTTCTTCTTGATGATCGCCATGCCGCGGTCCAGCGCTTCCTGCGTGGTTTCCTTGATGCGGACCGGGATCCCGGCGTTCGCGTAGTTCATCGCGATGCCGCCGCCCATGGTGCCCGCGCCGAGCACGGCGGCGGACTTGATGTCGTAGGTCTTGGTGTCCTTGCCGATCCCCGGGACCTTGGCGACCTCGCGCTCCCCGAAGAAGGCGTGGATCAGCGCCTTCGACTGGTCGCTGAACAGGCACACGCGGAAGATCTCGGCCTCGATCTCGCAGCCTTTGTCGAAACTGTGCTTCGTGGCGGCTTCCACGGCGTCAACGGCGGCCTGCGCGGCGGTGATGTTGCGGCGCTCCTTGCGGCAGCGGTCGCGGCAGGCGTGGAAGGCCTTTTCGTCGAAGGCTGGGATGGCTCGCTCGCGGGTCTTCGGATGGGCCGCGCCGCTCGCAATCTTCTCGCGGCAGAAGGCCACCGCACCTTCGAGCAGGTCGCCCTCGACAATCCGGTCCAGGATGCCGAGCTTCGCCGCTTCGGGCGCTTTCACGGGCTCGCCGAAGGCGCACATCTCGAGCGCCTTATCCACGCCGCACAGCCGCGGCAACCGCTGGGTGCCCGCCGCGCCGGGGATCAAGCCGAGCTTCACTTCGGGCTGGCCCACCTGGGCGCTCGCCACGGCCACGCGGTAGTGTCCCGCCATGGCGGTTTCCAGGCCGCCGCCGAACGCCGTGCCGTGGATCGCCATCACCACCGGCTTCGGCGAATTCTCGATCTTCAGCAAAGTGGGCAGCAGCGCGACGCTGCGGTTGCCGCTGGCCACCATCTTGCCGAACTCCCGGATGTCGGCGCCGGCGATGAACGTCCGGCCGCCGCCGATGATCACGACGCCCTTCACATCTGCGTCGGCCACCGCCTGGTCGATCCCGGCGCCGATCCCTTCCGGCACCCCCGGACTCAGCGCGTTCACGGGCGGATTGTCGATCGTGATCACGAAAATCTCGCCCTGTTTCGAATACTTCACCAAATCGCTCATTGTTTGGCTTTCCCTTTCTCCATGTCCCGCAATTCGCGTCTCAGGATCTTACCCACGCCGCTCTTGGGCAGCGCGGCCGTGATCTCGATTTGCGCCGGAATCTTATACTTGGCCAGGCGCTCGGCGCAGAAGGCTCGCAGGTCGTCCGGCGTCGCGGCCACACCCTCTTTGAGCACCACGAACGCCTTCGGCTCTTCGCCGCGATAGGCGTGCGGCACGCCGATCACGGCCGTCTCCTGCACCGCCGGATGCTGGTACAGAACGTCCTCCACCTCGGTCGGATACACGTTGAACCCGCTGACGATGATCAGGTCCTTCTTGCGCTGCACGATGTAGAAGAAGCCGTCTTCGTCCATGCGCGCAATATCGCCGGTGTAGAGCCAGCCATCGCGCAACGTGTGCGCCGTTTCCTCAGGCTTGTTCCAGTAGCCCTTCATGATCTGGGGACCCCGGATGCACAGCTCGCCTTCCGCGCCCTGCGGGACTTCGGTTTCGCCGGTCGCCAGGTCCACGATCTTGCATTCGGTGTCGGGAAAGGCAACGCCCACGCTGCCCGGCTTGCGCTTGCCGAGCGACGGCGTCGAGTGCGTGGTTGGGGAGGCTTCGGTGAGGCCGTAGCCCTCACTCAGCCGAGCCCCGGTCAGCGCCTCGAACTGGTGGATCACTTCGACCGGCAGCGGGGCGGAGCCGGAGTTATACGCCCGCACGTGGTCCAGGTTGCTCTCCCGTGCGCGGGAATGGTTCAGGAGCGAGATGAACAGCGTCGGCGCGCCCGGAAAGTAGGTCGGCTTGTACTCGCGGAACAGGTCCAGCAGCTTGTCGATGTCGAACTTCGGCAGCAGGATCAGTTGCGTACCGTTCCACGCGGCCAGGATCATGCCCACGTTCATCCCGTAGATGTGATACATCGGGATCACCAGCAGCACCCGCTCCTGCCCCTTCTGCGTGAAGTAGCCGCCCCACAGGGCGGTCTGGATCATGTTCGAGAAGAGGTTGTAGTGCGTGAGCATGGCCCCCTTGGAAAGGCCGGTGGTGCCGCCGGTGTACTGCAACACTGCGAGGTCGTTCTCCGCGTCCACGTCGATGGGCGGCAACTGGACCTGCTCGTCGATGGCAATGCGCTCGCGGAACGACTCACAGCCTTCGGGGATCGCCGCCGGCTCGCCGTAGGCCCCGTACTCATCGAGCGAAGTTACGATCACCCTCTCAATCGCCGTTTTCGGCTGCAGGTCCCGGATCATTGGCGCGATCGTGTCCAGGGTGATCATGGCCCGAATCCCGGAGTCCTTCGCCTGGTACGTCACTTCGTAGGCCGTGTAGATCGGGTTGAAGTTGGTCACCACCGCGCCGAGGCGGATCAGCGCCCAGAACGAGATGATGTACTGCGGACAGTTCGGCAGCATCACGCCGACGCGGTCGCCTTTGCGGATGCCGGAGGCGTACAGCGATTGCGCCAGCCGGTCCGCCTGCCGCCGGACTTCGTGATAGGTCAGTTCCGCGCCGAGGAAGGCCGTCGCCGGGCGGTCGCGGTACATGGTGGAGGCGATCATCAGCACCTGGTACAGGGATCGGCGCGGATAGGTCGAAGTCGCCGGCACCCAGAAGTCGTAGTGGGCCAGCCAGGGTTTGGACGCGTAGGGCGACGCGGACATCGGGCTCCTTCGAATTAGGGCTGATCGCAGTAGTCCGCCAAGGGGTGCGGAGCGATCCCCTAGAGTATATCGCGGGTCCCGCGGTGCCGCTCTTGGAGATCGGATTTGATACCCCGCTGAGCGGGGGCCGGGTAACCGCGTGTATCATGACAAACGCCTTTCCAGAAACCCCATGCGCGCCATCACGCTCCTTCTGACCCTTACCTGCCTCCTTGCCGCCGAAGACTGGCCGCAGTGGCGCGGCCCCCACAACGGCGTCGCCCCGGCGACCAAGGCTCCGGTAAAATGGTCCGCCGGCGAGAACATCGCCTGGAAGACCCCCATCGACGGCGCAGGACATTCCTCGCCCGTCATCGTCGGCAACCGGATCTTCCTGACCGCCGCCGTCGAAGGCGCCGTGATTGAAGGTCACGGCCCCGCCAAGCACACGCGCAAGAACGAGCCGTACCTGCACCCGGACTCGGTGGCCGGCAACCGCAGCCACGAGCTGCGCGTGCTCGCGCTCGACGCCAAGACCGGCAAGGTCCTCTGGTCGAAGACCGCCTACGAAGGCAAGATGTTCGACGACCGCCACCGCAAGAACACGTACGCGTCTTCCACGCCCGTCTCCGACGGAAAGCACGTCTTCGTTCACTTCGGCTCCGAGGGCATCTACAGCTACGACCTGGACGGCAAGCTCGTCTGGAAGACGTCCCTCGGGCCGATGCCGAACTGGGGCCTGGGACCCGGCACCTCGCCGGTGCTGTTCGAGGACACCGTGATCATCCAGGGCGACAACGATGGAGGCGAAACCAGCTTCATCGCCGCGCTCGCTAAGAAGGACGGCAAGGTCGTTTGGAAATCCAAACGCAGCAACTGGACTACCTGGGCCACGCCGCTGCTGGTGCAGCACGCCGGCGCCTGGCAGCTAGTTACCTCCTCGCGCGAGGCGACCGTTTCCTACGATCCGAAGACCGGCAAGGAGCTTTGGACCGGGCCCGGCGTGGAGGGCAACGCCTGTCCCAGTCCGGTGGCCGCGAAGGGGCTGGTGATCGTCAGCTCCGGCTATCCGGTGAAGCGCGTGATCGCCCTGCGTCTCGATCCCGCGGCCGCTGAGCGCGTGGCGTGGAAGCTCGAAAAGGGCACGGCCTACGTCCCCTCTCCGGTCATCTACGGCGAGTACCTCTACCTCATGACCGACAAGGGCATTCTGAGCTGTGTCGAGATCGAAACCGGTAAGGTCCTGTACGAAGCCGGCCGTCCTCCGGTGGCGGCGCAGTTCGAAGCGTCGCTGATCGCCATGGACGGCAAGATCCTCCAGACCAGCGTGGACGGTGATACCTTTGTGATCCAGGCTGGGCCGGAGCACAAAGTGCTGGGCACGAACTCCATCGGCGAAGCGGTCTGGGCGTCGCTCGCCGTTTCCGGCGATGCGCTGTTCCTGAGAGGAGACAAGCATCTCTACCGCATCGAGAACCGCAAGTAGCGGCGGACCCGAACTGCTCCGCGGCCTCTCGCTCAACGCGACGGTCGCGCTCGTCGTCGGCTCCATCATCGGCACCGGCGTCTTCTTCAAGGCCGCGCCCATGGCGCAGCTCGTGGGATCCCCGGGCCTGGTGATGCTGGCCTGGCTGGTGGCGGGCTTCATGTCGCTGTGCGGCGCGCTGACGTACGCGGAGCTTGGCGCCATGATGCCGCAGGCCGGCGGCGAGTACATCTACACGCGCACCGGTTACGGACCGCTCGCTGGGTTCCTTTCGGGGTGGATGCGCTTCGTGGTCGCCTCGGCGGGCATCGGCGCGCTCGGGGTCGGCTTCGCGACGTTTCTTTCGGCGATCTTCCCCATGGGCGGGGCGTGGATCACCGCCAAGTATCAGATCTTCGGCCGGTCGATGCTGTGGCAACTCGGCCCGCGAGAAATCGTAGCCAGCGTGGTGTTGCTCGGCTTCGGCGTCGTGAACACCATGGGTGTCGTCGTCGGCGGCAACGTTCAGACCGTGCTAACCATCATCAAGTGCGCTGGAATCCTGCTGGTCGTGGTGGGGGCCTTCTTTTTCTCGGGCGGTGCTCCCGTGGAGGCCGCGCCCGCCGTGCCGGTAGCGACCGCCACGCTCGGCGCGTTCGGCGCCGCCGTGCTCTCCGCGCTGTGGGCCTGCAATGGCTGGGCGTTCATGCCGATGGTCGCGGGCGAAGTCTCCGATCCCGGCCGTAATGTCCCGCGCGGCCTGATCTACGGAGTTCTCATCACCCTGACGCTCTACGCCCTCGCGAACCTCGCGTACTTCTACGCGCTGCCGTTCAGCGAGGTCCTCACGTCGAACTCCACGCAGTACCGCGAAGCTCTTCCCGTAGCCTCGAAAACCGCGCAAACCTTCCTCGGCGACCTCGGCCCCAAACTCATCAGCATCGTATTTCTGTTCTCCGCCGCCGGCGCCATCAACGGGACGGTGCTTGCGAAGGCGCGCGTGCCGTTCGCCATGGCCCGGCACGGCCTCTTCGTGAAGCAACTGGCCCGCGTTTCGGAAGGATCCCGCGTGCCCGCCGTCAGCGTCATGGCGGTTTCGATCTGGTCGAGCATCCTGGCGCTTTCCGGGACCTTCGATCAGCTCACCGACATGACCATCTTCGCCGAATGGATCTTCTACGGACTGGCGGGCTCGACCGTCTTCGTCCTGCGACGCAAGATGCCGGACGCCCCGCGGCCCTACCGGGTACTCGGCTATCCTTTCGTACCGGCAGTGTTCCTGCTGCTCGCCGCGTGGCTGGTGATCAACAGCATCCTGGCGAAGCCGGTGGAATCCGGGGTCGGGTTGCTGCTGATCGCGCTCGGGTTGCCCGTTTATTTCTACTACCAGCGTCGCGCGCCGGCCGCTTGAAACTTGGGTCGCCGTCGCTTGGCTTACACGCCGGGCCGTGGCGGTGCGTCTTGAAAGCATGAGACGTCTTCTCCCGCTCTGTCTCGCCCTGCCGCTCCTGGCGCAGGACCGCACCCTGAACGTCAACGGCGACGCCGAAATCAAGGTCGTGCCCGACCGCGTCGTCCTGTCGCTCGGCGTCGAGTCCCGCGACAAAGTGCTCGCCGCTGCGCGCAGCCGCAACGACGCCGGTGTCCGGAACGTCCTCGCCGCGGCGCGCAAGCTCGGTATCGATGCCACCGACATCCAGACCGACTTCATGCGCGTCGACATGAGCTACCTGAGCGGCAACGGCGCCGTCGTGGACTACTACATCGTCGAAAAGACCATCGCCGTAACCCTGAGAGACGTCTCCCGCTTCGAGGACCTCGTCAACGCCGTGCTCGACGCCGGCGCCAATCACATCTACGACGTGGAATTCTCGACCACGGAGCTTCGCAAGTATCGGGACCAGGCCCGGGCACTCGCGGCGAAAGCCGCCATGGAAAAAGCCCGCGACCTCGCCGCCGCCGCCGGGCTCCGGGTCGCGGAAAAGCCCCTCGGGATTTCGACGTACTCCTACGGCGGCGGATCCTGGTATGGCCGCTACCGCGGCGGACGTTTCCAGGCCCAGAACGTGGTCCAGGACGCCGGCGGCGCTGGCGCTGGGTCCGGCACCGTCGCCCTCGGCAAGATCAGCGTTACCGCCAGCGTCACCATGACGTTTCGCCTGGAGTAGCGCGAGCCCGGCGATTCGCATATGCTATCCGCTATGACTCGCCGGACGCTCCTGGCTGCTTCCGCTTTGCTCCTGCTGGCCGCGCCCCTGGTTCGGGCAGGCGAAAAACAGGAGTTCATGATCCCCATGCGCGACGGGGTGAAGCTCGCGACCAACGTCTATCTGCCCGACGGTCCCGGACCTTTCCCCATCGTGCTGTCGCGCACGCCCTACGGGAAGGACCAGGGCCGCGGTGACGCCGAGTCGATCAACAAGGCCGGCTACGCCCGCGTGGTGCAGGATTGCCGCGGGCGCTTCAAGTCCGAGGGCAAGTACCTCCCTTGGGAGAACGACATCGAGGACGGCTACGACACCCTGGAGTGGCTCGCGAAGCAGCCGTGGTCGAACGGCAAGGTCGGCATGACCGGCGGCTCCGCGCTCGGCATCACCACGCACCTCGCGGCGATGAGCGGCCACCCGGCCCTCAAAGCGGCGTTCGTCACCGTCTCGCACGGCAGCCCGTACCAGAACGCGAACTATCCCGGCGGCATTTATCTCAAGAACATGCGCGAGGAATGGCTGCGCCGTCAGGGCGTGCCGCCGCCGGACGAGCCCAAGCCGCGCATCGGCTACTACGACGATGACGCCCGGCGGCTCGACCTGCGCAGCTACCTCGGCAAGATCACCGTGCCGTTCTACGGCGTCGGCGGCTGGTACGACATCTTCTCCCAGGGCACCATCGACACCTTCACCCTGCTGCAGGAAAAAGGCGGCCCTGGCGCGAAGGGCAACCAGCGCCTGGTGATGGGCGGCTTCGGACACCGCCAGCTCATGGGCGACCTCAAGTACCCCGCGGAAGCCGCCGGACGCCCCATGGCCGACATGATCCCGTGGTTCGACCACTGGCTGAAGGGCGTGGACAATGGCATCACGAAGCAACCACGCGTCAAGTATTACGTGCTCGGCGACCCCATGGATAAGTCCGCGCCCGGTAACGAATGGCGCTCTGCCGACACCTGGCCGCCGCCCTCCACCGCCACTTCGTTCTACCTGCAGGCCGGCGGCAAGCTGGCCACCAGCGCCCCGTCCAGCGCCGAAGGGAAGCTCTCGTTCGTCTACGATCCCAAGGACCCCGTACCCTCCCTCGGCGGCAACAATCTCATGATGGATGCCGGCCCCATGGACCAGCGCCCGGTGTCCGGCCGCAAGGACGTCCTGAAGTTTGAGACCGAACCCTTGAAAGACGCCGTCGAGGTTGCCGGCAAGCTGCTCGCCGAACTGTTCGTCTCCACGGACGCCGAGGACACCGACTTCATCGTGAAGCTCGTGGACGTCTACCCCAACGGCTACGAGGCGCTCGTGATGGACCAGGGCCAGCGGATGCGGCTCCGCAACGGGACCTTCCGCCCCGAGCTCACCGAGCCCAACAAGGTCTATCCCATCAAAGTGGATCTCTGGTCCACCGCGATCGCCTTCAACAAAGGACACAAAATCGCCATTCACGTGCAGTCCTCGAACAACCCGCGTTTCGAGCCGCACACCAACACCTGGGACCGCCTGCGGAGCTACGACAAAGCCGCGAAGGCGACGAATACCGTCTACTTCAATGCGAAGCAGGCGTCACGCCTGGTGTTGCCGGTGACCAAGATCTACACGCAGGCCTCCGGCGGCGGGAAGTAACGCGAGCGCCGGGGCGCCACATCTGGGCCGCGAGCGTGAGCGAGCGGCAAGCCCCGTAACACCGGGCCGCGAGCGTACGCGAGCGGCAAGCTCCGTAGCACCGGGCCGCGAACCACAGGCCCCCGAGCCGGCGAATCTATCCTGGGTGCTGCGCCGACAGGCTCGCGGCCAGCAGCGACTGAATCGCCCGCCGGGTCTGCTCGGAACTCAGCATCTTCTTCAGCCAGGCGTGCAGCGCTTCCGCGTTGCGCAGTTCGGCGCTGCTGCCCGCGTGTTCGCCCACTACCGGATACGTCGCTGCAATGTCGTAGCTGACCTGGAACAGCGTCTGCCGGTGGTCGAGCAGCGGCGCATGGATCACGAAGTCATGCCGCACTCGCCCCTGTCCCGTGATCGTCGCGACTTCGGAGCGCAGCACGTCGTTGGTCTTGCCGGCCAGCAGCGCCGCCTGCTGCCGCAGCATCGTCACCGGAGCCTCGCTCTGCGGGTCCGGGGTCAGGTCCGGCCAAAGGTCTTCCACGGCTGCCATTCTAAAGCACGATTGCCTGAGCTGTCGATCCGGCCGCACTCCTACCCGAACACCGCGTGGAGCAGCCGGCGTTGCTCGGCCAGCTCTTCGAGCAGCAACTCGCGATACTGCAGGCGCGGCTCGAATACCCGCGGCGCGCGCTCCGGCCGCAACCGGACGGGGATCCCGGCCTGGCGGAAGGCGAGCAGCGCCGCTCCGCGGCTGGATGTCTCGGCGGTTCGCGAAAGCAGCACCGGGCGGCCCAGCGCGTCCGCGATCATCTGCGCCCAAGCCGGCGATTCGGCCAGCGCGTTCCCGGAAGCGACGATCTCGCGCGGCTCCGCATGCGCGCGGCGCAGCAGCTCGTAGATCTCGAGGAAGCGCAGGGCGACGGCTTCGAGCGCGCCGTGCGCAATATCCACGGCATCCGTGGCGAGGTGCAGATCCGCCACGACGCCCCGCAGGTGCGCCCGCCAGTAAGGCGACCGCTCGCCCGCCAGGAACGGCAGCACCGTCAACCCGTGGGATCGGGGAGCGCGGCGCTGCAACTCTGCCTCCAAAGCGCGCCGGCCCGGCAGCTTGAGCACGGCGCGCAGCCACGCGTAGACGGAGCCTCCGTTCGACAGCGCGCCCCCCGTGATGGCCCGCTCGCGATCCACGCGGTAGGTCCATAATCCCGCGGGGGGCGCACTCGCCCCGGGTATCACGGCACGGAACGCGCCCGAGGTGCCGATCATCAGCGCCCAGCGGTCCGGCCCATCGCATCCGGCGCCGATGTTGTTGCAGGCTCCGTCGCCGGACGCCGGGAGCCACGGAATGCCCGCGAGGCGCGGCCAGCGCGCGGCGAACTCCGGGCGCAGCGAGTCCGCCGGACGATCCAGTTCGTCTTCCGGCGTCAGCGATTCGAGCGGCACGCCCGTTGCCTCAAGCAGTTCGCGGTCGTAACGGTTCTCGGCCTGCAACCACAGGCCGGATCCCGACGCCATCGATACCGAACTCCGCGGCGTGCCGTGCAGCTTGAGATACAGGTACTCGCCGAACGACATCCACCGGCGGACCTGCGCGCAGGCTTCCGGGCGATGGCGGCGCAGCCAGAGCAGCTTCGCCGGCCAGTAGCTCGCGTGCAGCCGGCAGCCGGTGCGCGCGTGTACCGCCACCGGATCCAACCGGCGCGCCAGCTCCGCCGCCTCGCCCTCGCTGCGCGTGTCGAAGACGTGCAGGATCGGCGTCACCGGCCGGCCCCCGGTGTCCACGCCGAGGAAGCAGTGCCAGAAGGCGCTGAATCCCAGCACCACGGGCCGCAGGTCCGCGGCCTCGAGCCCGCCATGCAGGTGGTCCAGCGTCCGAATGCAGACGTCCGCCAGCGTCTCGGCGTCGAACTCCACGCCCCCGCCATCCGTCGCCACCGGCCGGTGCTCGATCTTGAGCGCGAACTTCTTGAGGTCCACGCCCCGCGCGTCGAACAGGCGCGTGCGGACCGACGAGGTTCCCACGTCCAGCGTCGCGGCAAGGGCGGACATCGCTCCCCATGGTACAGGTACACTGAGACGGTGCGCGCGGTGATCACGGAACGGGACCTTCCGGCGAGCGGCGAACTTCGCGTTGCCGCCGGCACCCTCATCACGCCCTCGGCACGCGACGCGGCGCGGGAGCGCGGCGTCACCATCGTCGAGGTTCCAAAGGATGAGTTCCGCCCCGCCGTGGAACCCGCCACGTCCGTGGCGCTGGGTTGCGACCACGGCGGTTTTGCGATGAAGCAGGTCCTGCGCCGCGTCTTCGACGATTTCGGCCTCACCGTGATCGACGTCGGGACGCATTGCGAGGATGCCGTCGACTATCCGGATTACGCGCGCGCCGTGGCGGAGAAAGTCGCCCGCGGTGAGGCGGCGCGCGGCGTGATGATCGACGGCGCGGGCATCGGTTCGGCGATGGTGGCGAACAAGATTCCGGGCATCCGGGCAGCGCTATGCTATGATAAGGCCTCGGCGCGGAATAGCCGCGAACATAATGATTCTAATGTACTTACACTCGGCGGCCGGCTCCTGACGCCGACCCAGGCCGAGGACGTGCTCCGCACCTGGCTCGCGACCCCGTTCGCGGGCGGACGCCACGCGGCGCGGGTGGAAAAGATCCGCGCGATCGAGAAAGAATTCGCGAATTGGAAACCCGGGAACTAGATCGTCTGGTGGAGCAGATCGGCGAGGAGATCCTCGCGCGCATCGGCGGAGCCCGCGTTCCGCCCAAGGCCGAGGGACTGAACATCCCGGAACTGGTGTGTCCCGGGTGCCAGGGCCGTTGTCCGCAGACCTGCGAAAAGAAGACGCGCGAGATCGTGGCCGCGGGCGCGTGCCGCGTGTCGGCTTCCGACAAGCTCACGAAGATCCAGGCGGATCTCGCGGCCATGATCGACCACACGCTGCTGAAGCCCGAGGCGACGGCCGCGGACGTCAAGAAACTCTGCGCGGAAGCGCGCAAGTGGCAGTTCGCGAGCGTGTGCGTGAATCCCTACTGGGTGCCCCTGGTGGCCGGCGAGCTGGCCGGCACGCCCGTGAAGGTCTGCACGGTAGTGGGCTTCCCGCTGGGCGCTTCCGCCACCCGGGTGAAAGCCCTGGAGACCGAAGAAGCCGTGCGCTGCGGCGCTACCGAAATCGACATGGTGATCAACGTCGGAGAACTGCGCGGCGGCAATTTCGACGCGGTCCGCGAGGACATCCGCGCGGTTGTCGAAACGGCGCACCGCGCCGGCGCGATCGTGAAGGTGATCCTCGAAACCGCGCTGCTCGACGACAACCAGAAGGCGATCGGCAGCACTCTCTCGAAACTGGCCGGCGCGGACTTCGTGAAGACCTCCACGGGATTCTCCACCGCGGGCGCGACGGCGCACGATATCGCGCTGATGCGCGCGGCCGCGGGTCCCGGCATGGGCGTGAAGGCGTCGGGCGGCATCCGCACCCTCCAGGACCTGGAGAAGATGGCCGCCGCGGGCGCGTCGCGCATCGGCGCTTCGGCGAGCGTCAAGATCGTGGAGAGCGCGAAGGCGTAGCGCAATGGCGGAATCCAAAGGTTCACGCAAGGGTCCGGTGCGGTTTCGCGAGCGCGCGGAACTGCTGGACTTCCTGCTCGAGGTTTCGACGCTCACCCAGGAGACCCTCGACCTCGACCGGCTGCTCGACAACGTAGCGGGGATCATCAAGGACGTCATCCCGGTCGACCTGTTCGCGATCCTGCTGTACAGCGAGCGCTCGCAGGGTCTGCGGATCCGCTACTCGATCGGCCACCGCGAGGAAGTGGTGCGGAACCTGATGGTCCGCTTGGGCGAGGGCGTTACCGGCGCCGCCGCGCAGGAGCGCACGGCCATCCTGGTGGGCGATGTCCGCTCGGATCCGCGCTACCTGAACGCCCTGGACGCCGTGCGCAGCGAACTCGCCGTGCCGATGCTCGCCCGCGGCAAGCTGGTGGGCGTCCTCGACCTGCAGTCCACCCGGCTCAACGCGTACACGGAGCAGGACCGCGCGCTGGTGCGGCTGATTGCCTCGCGGATCGGCAGCGCCATCGACAACGCCCGCCTTTACCGGCGCGTGGAGCGCCAGAACCGGACCCTGCGCACGCTCGCCACGCTGTCGCAGGAGTTCAGCTCGATTCTGGCGCTCGACGAGCTGCTGGGCAAGATTGCCAAGACCGTGAAGGCGCTGATCGACTTCGACGCCTTCAGCGTCTTCCTCGTGGACGAAAAGCGCGAAGTGCTCTCGCACCGTTTCAGCGAACGCTACGACAAGCGCGTGGCTTTGGATGACATCCCGCTCGGCAAAGGGATCACGGGCGCCGCTGCCGCGTCTCGCGAACCCGTACGGGTGGCGGACACGCAGGCCGACCCGCGCTACATCCCTTCGCATCCCGGCATCCGCAGCGAGTGCGCCATCCCGCTCATCCTGCAGGACCGCGTGATGGGCGTGCTGGACGTCGAGAGCGAGCGCATGAGCTACTTCACCGACGAGCACGTGCGGATGCTGTCGCTGCTGGCGCCGCAAATTGCCAGCTCCATCGAGAACGCGCGCCTGTATTCGGAACTCGCGGAACGGCAAACCAAGATCGACCAGGACTTGCGCGCGGCGCGCAAGCTGCAGAGCGTGCTGCAGCCGAAACGCGCGCCGGAATTGCCGGGACTCGAGATCGCCATCAAAGCACGGCCGGCGCGCGAGATCTCGGGCGACGTCTACGACTTCTTCGAGCACGGCGACGACTACTCCCTGATCGCCTTCGGCGACGTGAGCGGCAAAGGCGCGGCCGCTGCGCTCTATGGCGCGCTGGTGAGCGGGCTGTTGCGGATTCTGGCGCCCCGCCGCCGCAGTCCGGCGATGCTGCTCAAGGCCCTGAACGAATCGCTGCTGGAGCGCAAGGTGGACGCCGTGTACGCGACGCTGCTGGTCGCGCTGTGGGAGCGCCGCAGCGGGCGCATCACGCTGTGCAACGCGGGCGCGGAGCCGCCGCTGGTGCTCCGCAACGGCGAGATCCTGAAGCCGCGCGTGGCCGGCGTCCCCATCGGCCTGCTGGAGGACATCGAGTACGAGGAACTCGGCTTCGATGTCGGCCGCGGCGACCTCGTGCTCTTCCACTCGGACGGCGTCGAGGACCAGGACAACCCGGCGCGCGAGCACTTCGGCGAGGAGCGCATCCGGCGCGCGCTGCTCGAGTACGGCCCGGCCGGTCCGGACCAGCTCGCCGAACGCCTGTTCACGGATCTCGACGCGTTCCGCGGTCCCGCCCAGCTCTTCGACGACCAGAGCGTTGTCGTGTTGAAGGTGACCGGATGAGTTTCGTTTATCGTGGCGGCGCGCTGTTCGGCGAACAGGTGGACCTGGCGGAAATCGCCCGCCGCGCGGGCACGCCGTGCTACGTCTATTCGGCAGCCGCGATCCGCGCCCGCTACCTCGAGTACGATCGCGCCTTCGGCGGTCTGCCGCACACGGTCCACTACGCCGTGAAGGCGAACGCCAACCTGGCGGTGCTGAAGCTGCTGGCGGACCTCGGCGCCGGCTTCGACATCGTCTCGGGCGGCGAGCTGTACCGCGTCCTGGGCGCTGGCGGCGACCCGCGCAAGGTGGTCTTTTCGGGCGTCGGCAAGACGGCTGCCGAGGTCGAGTATGCGCTCCGCGAAGGGATCTTCGGGTTCCATTGCGAAAGCGAGGGCGAGCTGGCGCTGATCGATTCCCTGGCGGCGCGCGCCGGGGTGAAGGCGCGCATCGCCTTGCGCGTGAACCCCGATGTCGACGCCGCGACGCATCCTTACATCTCGACCGGACTGACCGAGCACAAGTTCGGTATCGCCATCGCCGGCGTGGAA
This sequence comes from uncultured Solibacteraceae bacterium, assembly GCA_964471915.1. Classification (GTDB taxonomy): domain Bacteria; phylum Acidobacteriota; class Terriglobia; order Bryobacterales; family Bryobacteraceae; genus JAIEPW01. The sequence goes on from CAYYID010000066.1 coordinate 31,246, forward strand.
GAAGTGTACGAGCGCGCGGCCCGGTTCGCGCACCTCGCCGTCGAAACCGTGAGCTGCCACATCGGCTCGCAGATCCTGGATCCCGCGCCGGTCTACCAGGCGGTCGAAAAAATGGTGGCGCTCGTGGGGCGCTTGCGCGCGCGCGGCCTGCCGATCCGGCACCTGGACCTCGGCGGCGGGCTCGGCGTTGCCTACCGGCCGCACGAAACCACGCCCAGCGTCGCGGAGTTCATCCACGAGATGACCCGGCGCGTCGCCGGCGCGGACCTCGAAGTGATGATCGAACCCGGCCGGTCGATCGTCGCCGAGGCGGGCGTGCTGCTCACCCGGGTGCTGTATCGCAAGACCAGCGGCCGGAAGGAGTTCGTCATCGTCGACGCGGCCATGAACGACCTGCTGCGGCCGTCGCTCTACCAGGCGCACCACGAGATCCTGCCGCTGCGCGAGAACGGGCGTCCGCCCATCCAGGCCGACGTCGTGGGTCCGGTGTGTGAGAGCGGCGACTTCCTGGCGAAGGCGCGGGAAGTGGCCAACGTCCTGCCCGGGGACTTCGCCGCCGTGATGACCGCGGGCGCCTACGGATTCGCGCTGGCGTCGAACTACAATGCGCGCCCGCGCGCCGCCGAGGTTCTCATCGAGGGTGACCGCTGGCGTGTCGTCCGCGAGCGGGAGTCGTTCGAGGACCTGGTGCGCGGCGAGTCGCTCTAATATACTCGCCGGATGCGCCTCATCGACCTGTCGGTGCCGCTCCAGCACCTGGCTCCCAGCGAACCCACCCCCGCCGAAATCCGTTACGTCACCCACGACCACGAGGGTCTCGCAAGCATGAAGCGGGCCTTCGGGGTTCAGGAAAAGGATCTCGTCTACTCGCACGGGCACGGCTGGGCCATCGAAGAGATCAAGGCGATCAGCCACACGGGAACCCACATCGACGCGCCGTATCACTACGGGGCGATCAGCGAAGGCAAGCCCGCGCGCAAGATCGACCAGCTCCCGCTCGAGTGGTTCTTCGCGCCGGGCGTGGTGCTCGACTTCCGGCACAAGCAGAACGGCGACGAGATCACGCCGGCCGACCTCGAAGCCGCGCTCAAGAAGATTGGCTACCGGCTGCGACCGCTCGATATCGTGATGATCCAGACGGGAGCCGACAAGCGCCTCGGCTCCAAGGCCTACTTCGAGCAGCCCGGACTCGGGCGCGACGGCGTGTTGTGGCTGTGCGAGCGCGGCGTCAAGGTGATCGGCATCGACGCCTACACGCTCGACCGGCCATTTGCCGCGATGGTCGCCGACTTCCAGCGCACTGGCGATGGCCGGTACATCTGGCCGGCGCACTTCGCCGGAATTACCCGGGAGTATTGCCAGATCGAGAAGCTCGCCAATCTCGACAAGTTGCCAAAGCCCTTTGGCTTTCGCGTTTCCTGCCTGCCGGTGAAGATCGAGGGTGCGTCGGCGGGCTGGTGCCGGGCGGTAGCGCTGGTGGACTGACCGGGGAGCGGAGGGGGCCGTCCAGGCCCGGGAGGGGAGTTCGTTTGGAAATTTCGCTGTAAATTGCTGGGAGCTGGGGCTTTGCCCCTCGCACGCGTTCGGGGTTCCGAGGTTGCCGCGAAGCAGGTCTGACTTCGTCCGGCGAGGGGGAGTTCGTTTGGGAATTTTCTCGTAAACGGCTCTGTGTCGGAGCTTTGCCCCTCGCTTGCGCTCGGGGTTCTGAGGGGAGTTCGTTTGGAAATTTTGCTGTAAATTGCTGGGCGATGGGGCTTTGTCCGTCGCCGCGGAGGTTGTGTAGCTTCGCGAGGTCGAGCTGGTACTTGCGCTCGAGGCGTTCCCCCTGCCGCTTCAGGTACGGGAGAACGCCGTCCCGGCCGTGCTCGGCGAGGAGCTGGCGGGCGAGGTCCATGGTGGTTTCGGGCGCCGGGATGACAGCCGGCTTTTTGCGGGTGAGCAGGTAGCGTCGGTAGCGAAGCGGAAACATGAGGTTGGACTGCGGCGGGGTTTGAGACACGGGCCGAAGGGGACAGCTGCCGTTCGCTGC
>CAYYID010000067.1:0-32846 GCA_964471915.1 uncultured Solibacteraceae bacterium
CGCCAGCAGGGCAGGAGCATTTCCGGTGCCCTGGCTCTCGTGGGCAGGCTGCCGCCGGTCGAGAGTCGCCGCCGGACCCCAGCGGTCGCCGGACTGCGGCGGTAACTCGCTAGCCGCAAGTGTGCCGGAGGCCGGGTCGAGGCTGTCCTCGTCGGCGAGGCGGGGGAATGCTGCGGCAAGCGCCGTTGCCGTCGCAGATCGCGGCGCGGCGTCATGCCCCAGCCGGCGGGAGGCACTTCCGGTGTCTCCGAACTGGGCCGCAGACTGCCGGCGGTCGCTGGCCAGGGCCGCATTCCAGGGGTCGGCGGACTTGGGCAGTGGTTCGCCGCCGCGGATCTCAGCTGGGTTAGCGCCCTCCGGCGCAAATGCTTCCGCCGGAAAGGCGCTGTTGGGCAGGGCGAGCCAAGCGGCCGGCGTGATCCAAGAAGGTAGACTGCCGTGCTCGACCGCAACGCCGCCGCCGGGAGCCTCCGGTTCCGGAACGCGGCTCCTCATCGCCGCGGCCGAGGTGGATCGGCCAACTCGGTGCGCGGCCGTCGAGGTCCCCGGCAACAACGCCAATAGGAGTGGCGCAGCCGCCGAGCGCCACCCTGGCGAATCCCCTGCACTGAGGAGGTCTGCCGCCAGAGGGCCGGATCCGCTCCCGATAGGGTCGGTTCTCCAGGGGCCGGTGCATCCGCAGATGGCTGCGTCGAACACGAACTTTGGCACTGCAGGTCGAGGGCCAAACGAAGGAGCCGTGCAGCCTGTTGCATCGAACAGGAAACGGCGGTTCGGATCGTGGCGGTGCCGCCGATTTCTTGCCGCAGCGGCAGATTCCCGTCACGGTTCCCGCTCTGGAGCGGCTGGAAATCAGTTCGAAAGAACACTCCGGGTGGCCCTCCACTTGCAAGTCGCAATCGCGATGGACGCTCTTCTGACCGCCGCGGCCGCCGGCCTCCGCTCTCGCGCGGAATCGCTCGACATGCTGGCCAACAACCTCGCCAACGCGGGAACCGCCGGCTTTAAGGCCGACCGGGAGTCGTTCGCGGCGTATCTCGGCGCCGAAGCCGCGGGCCCGCTGCCGGACCTGGCGGCGAACTTTGTCGACCTGGCGCAAGGGCCCCTGACTCCCACCTCGAACCCTCTGGATGTGGCGATCGAAGGCGCGGGGTTCCTCGCCGTCTTCGCGCAAGATTCCGCGAAGAGCGGCGGCGCGAAAGAAGTGCTGCTGACCCGCAGCGGGCAGTTGCAGGTGAGCGGCGACGGCGTCTTGCGGACGGGGGAGGGTTTGTCACTGCGCGGCGAGGACGGAGCTCCGATCCGCGTGGACGCCGCGCGGCCCGTCGCGATCGATCCGGATGGAACCGTGCGGCAAGGCGGCGCTCCCGTGGCGAAGATCGATCTGGTGAGCGGACCGCGCGAGATCCTGGTCCGGCGCGCCGGCTCGACCTTCCGGGTCCTGGAGCCGGCGCGGCTCACGCGCTCCGACGCCGCTGTGCGCAGCGGGTACCTGGAGGCTTCGAACGTCAGTGTTCCAGAAGCGGCGATCCGTCTCGTTTCGGTACTGCGGGAGTTCGAAATGATGCAGCGGGCGATTTCGCTCGGAGCGGAAATGAACCGGAAGGCCACCGAAGAGGTCGCTCGAGTGGGCTCCTAATTGCAAGGCACGTTGAGAAAGGACGGCGCGATTTTCGTATGATCCGGGCACTTTATAGCGCAGGCAGCGGCCTGAACGCACAGCAGCTGAACATCGACACGATTGCGCACAATCTGGCCAACGCCAATACGGCCGGGTTCAAGATGCGGCGGACGCAGTTTCAGGACCTGCTGTACCAGAACGTTCTGCAACCTGGCGTCGCGGCGGGTGCGCAGACCGTGGTGCCGAGCGGACTGCAACTCGGACTGGGCACGCGGCCGTCGTCGAATGCCATCGTCTTCTCGCAGGGGAGTTTCAACGTGACCGACAACCCGCTGGACGTAGTGATCGAGGGCCGCGGGTTCTTTCAGATCCGGCGGCCCACCGGTGAAACGGCTTACACGCGCAACGGCGGGTTTCACCGGGACCGCGACGGCAATCTGGTGACCAGCCAGGGGGATCCGCTGGAGCCGCAGATTACGATTCCGGCCGAGGCAACGGGGATCACGATCGCGCCGGACGGGACCGTCAGCTATCTGGTGGCCGGCCAAACCGCGGCGCAGGTGGCGGGGCAGATCCAGCTCGCGAACTTTACCAATCCGGCCGGGCTCAATGCGATCGGCAATGGTCTGTACTTGCCCACCGACGCGAGCGGAGATCCCGTGATCGGCTCTCCCGGCGGGCAGGAGGGGCTGGGAGCCTTGCAGCAGGGCTTTCTCGAAGCCTCCAACGTCAGCGTCGTCGAGGAGTTCATCAATATGATCGTCTCGCAACGGGCCTACGAGGCCAACACCAAGGTAGCCAAGGCCGCCGACGAAATGTACCAGTTGATCAACAACGTGACGCGCTAAGCGGTCAGGAAAGAAGCCACATGTTACTCACCCTCGCGTTGGTCTTGGCCGGCTGGAGAGAAACCACGCCTTGCGTCGTCCTGCACGCGCCTCGCATCACCGCGGCGGATCTGGCGGGCACCTTTCCCGAGTTCGCGGCGCTGGGGCAAGCGCCGCTGCTCCCGGCACCTCGCATTGGAGCGAGGCGGCTTCTGTCGGGGGAACAGGTACGGAGATTGGCGGCCGCATCTGGCTTGTCGCTCGCCGCTGTGCGGGCGGTGTGCTTTGAGAGAGCGGGCCAGCCGCTCGCGGAAGCAGAGGTTGCCGCGGCGTTGCGCACGGCGCTCGGCGAGGGAAGGCAGTTCGAACTCACAGGGTTCTCCCGTGCATCGGTGCCGCCCGGGGTCCTGGTGTTTGCGTCCGCATTGCGCCGAACGTCCGCGACGGAATCGCTGGCGCGCGGTTGGGTGCAGGAGGTCTCTGGGGGCCGCTATCCCGTTTGGGCGCGGCTCCGCGAAACACGGCGCGGCCATTGGCTGGAAGCCGCGGTGCCCATCGCCGCGGGACAGCGCCTTGACCAGGAGTTCGTTCGAATTGCGGAGGGTCCGGTCGCCGGCCCCGCGCGGGCGGATCCCGAAGACTTGATGGGCAAGGTCGCGCGCCGCAGTCTGCCTGCGGGAACCGTGCTCGCGCGGGCCCATGTCGTGGAGCCGCCGCTCGTCGAGCGCGGGCAGACGCTACGAGTGGAGGCCAGCGTGGGCGGCGTGGTGGTGGGCTTCGCGGCGAGAGCCGAGACCGCGGCCCGGCTCCGTGACACGATCCTGGTGCGCAGCGCTGCGGGTCCGGGCCGCCGGCTGCGCGCCGTAGTGACGGGCGAGGGGCAGGCTCGCATCGAGACAGGAAATCAAGGAGGGCGCCGGTGACCGGGAAACTGATCCTGCAATTCGTGTGCTGGCCGCTGCTGGTGGTCGCGCAGCGGCCCGGCGAGCGGCCGGACTGGGCAGCGGACGCCGCGATGCGCGCGGGAGGCACGACGGTACCCGGACCGTCGCCGGGTTCGCTGTTTGCGCCGGCGGGACGCCTGGCGGATCCAACGCGCGATCTGCGGGCAGGTCAGGTGGACGATATCGTGACGATTCGCGTGCTGGACCGGGCGACCGCCGAATCAAGAGGCGCAACCAACACCCAGCGGAAATCCGCCGCCGCGTCTTCGATCCCTTCGCTGGGGGGAAGACTGGGCGGCGGTCTGGGCGGGAAGTTGACCGGCCTGCTGGACCTGACGGGCTCGCAGCAACTGCAAGGCCAGGGACTCACGAGCCGGGAGACGAACCTCAGCACGACCGTGACGGCGCGGGTCGTGGCGGTGCTGCCGAACGGCAATCTCCTCGTCGAAGGGTTGAAAGACCTGCAGATCAATTCGGAGCGGCAGACGGTCGTCGTGCGCGGCATGGTGCGCGCCGCCGACCTCTCGGCCGGCAACGTCGTCAGCAGCGATCGGGTGGCGAACCTCGAGATCCGGGTGAACGGCAGAGGGGTGGTGGGCGATTCGATCCGGCGGCCGAATTTTCTGTATCGCCTGCTCTTGGGGCTGCTGCCTTTCTGAACCATGATCCTCGTCCCTCTATGTCTCGCGATGCTGCTGGCGTCTTCCCCGGCGCGGGTCAAGGAACTGGCCGCCCTCGAAGGCGTGCGCGACAACCAGTTGCTCGGCTACGGTCTGGTCGTCGGTCTGAACGGCACGGGGGATAAACGGCAGACGTTCTTCTCCGCCCAGTCGCTCACGAATCTTTTGGAGCGGATGGGCGTAACCGTGCCCCCGCAGGCGATCCTGGTGCGAAATACGGCGGCCGTGATGGTGACGGCGACGCTGCCGGCCTATGCGCAGCCGGGCCGGCGCATCGACGTGACGGCGGCAGCTTTGGGCGATGCTCAGAATCTGCAGGGAGGCATCCTGCTGCTCACGCCGCTCAAGGGCGCTGACGGGCAGATCTACGCGGTCGCCCAGGGCGCGGTGGTGACCGGCGGCTTCGTCGCGGGTGGTGGTCCGGCGACGCAGACCTTGAATCATCCCACCGCGGGAAGGATTCCCAACGGCGCCATTGTGGAACGGACGGCCCCCTCGGTGGCGCCTTCGGACCAGGTGCGCTTGCAGTTGCGCAATGCGGATTTCGCGACGGCGGCCCGGGTGGCGGAGGCGATCAACCGGCGATTTCCCTCCGAGCGCGCTCCGGTGGCCCGGGCGGAGAACTCGGCGTTGATCGTCGTGCGGGCGCCCGCGGCGTACACTTCCCGGCCGGTCGAGTTCATCGCCGAGATCGAGAGCCTGACCGTGGAAGCGGATCGCATGGCCAGAGTGGTGATCAATGAGAAGACAGGGACCGTCGTGATGGGCAAAGAGGTTCGGATCTCGCCCATCGCGATCCTGCACGGAGCCTTGTCGGTTGAGATCCAGACCCAGTTCGAGGTCTCGCAGCCGGCGCCGCTGGCGGCCGGGCAAACCACAGTGACCCCGAATACGAACGTGCGGGTCCGCGAAGAGAAGGCCAAGAACGTCGTCCTGAAGCAAGGCGCCTCGGTGGAGGAACTGGTGCGGGCTCTGCAGGCGATCGGCGCGACGCCGCGCGACATCATCGCCATCCTGCAGGCCCTGCGCTCAGCCGGAGCGCTCGAAGCCGAACTGGAGGTCATCTGATGATCGACGCTTTGGGCGGGCTAAGCTCGCGGGTTCCGGATTCGCCCGAGAAGATCCGGGACACCGCGCAGCAGTTCGAGGCGTTGCTGCTCGGACAGCTCCTCAAGGGCATGCGCGGCGGCGACTCCGGGCTGGGCGCCGCGGGCGCGGCCGGCGATGCTCTGTTCGAGTGTGCCGAGCAGGAGTTCGCCAAGGCTCTCGCCGCCCGCGGCGGACTTGGGCTGGCGCGCATGATCGCGGCGGGGCTGACGCCGCAAACAACGGCTCCGCAGTCAACCGCGATTACAATGAGGCAGGAGATCCCACGGTGAAGATCGACACCTACATCCCTTCTGGCATCCCTTCTGGCGCCAACGATCCGATCCGGCGTACCGACGCCGTGGCGACCTCGGCCGACTCCCGGCGCCTCGACCGGACGGTTGCCGGCCCGGCTGACTCGGTGGAAGTTTCGAGCCTGGCTTCGGCCGCCCTGGCGCGCGAGCAACGGATTGAGCAACTGGCGGTGCGAGTGGCCGAGGGCCGCTACCAGCCGGACTCCCGCGCCGTGGCGCGGGCCCTGACCGCGGAGCTGCTCGGGGAATAGCGATGCGCATATACTGGTGCTCTTCCCGAGGAGGAATCGCCATGCGCCTGCTATTGGTCACTGCCCTGCTGCTCTCGCTCATCCGGCTTCCCGCCCGAGCCCAGACCCCGGACCTCGAGCGCTTGAAAGCCGAGGCCGCCGCCGAAGTGGACCAGATGCAGAAGCTGACGCAGGAGATCGTCGATTCCATCTTCAGCTTTGGAGAATTGGGCTTTCAGGAAGTGGAAACGTCGCGGTACTTGACGGCGCTGTTGGAGAAAAACGGCTTTCAAGTCCAGCGGGGCGGCGCGGGCATGCCGACCGCGTGGATCGCCACTTGGGGATCCGGCAAACCGGTGATCGGATTCATGACCGACATCGACGGTATTCCGCGTGCCTCGCAGAAGCCGGGAGTCGCCTACCACGATCCGATGATCGAGGGCGCGCCTGGCCACGGCGAAGGACACAACTCAGGCCAGGCCGTGAACGTCACCGCGGCGCTCGCGCTGAAGAAGCTCATGGCGAAGTACCGGATTCCGGGAACCATCCGGCTGTATCCCGGGGTCGCCGAGGAACTCGTCGGCGCCAAGGCGTTCTTTGTCCGGGAGGGATGGTTCAAAGATGTCGACATCGTCCTCGGCTGCCATGTCTCGAGCGATCTCTCCACCGCTTACGGCCACACCGGCAACAACGGGCTCGTCTCCGTGATGTACACCTTCAAGGGCGCGGCGGCGCATGCGGCCGGGGGACCCTGGCGCGGCAAGAGCGCGCTCGACGCCGTCGAGCTCATGAACATGGCCTGGAACATGAAGCGCGAACACCTGCGCACGGAGCAGCGCTCGCACTACGTCATCACCAACGGCGGTGACCAGCCGAACGTTGTGCCGAGCGAAGCCACAGTCTGGTACTACTTCCGCGAGCTCGACTTCCCGCACATCAAGGAGTTGCACGAGTACGGGTCGACGTTCGCCAAAGCGGCGGCGATGATGAGCGGCACCAGTGTCGAATCCCGCATCGTCGGCTCCGCCTGGCCAAACCACTTCAATAAAGCCATTGCGGAAGTGCAGCAGAAAAACATCGAAGCGGTCGGCATGCCGCAGTGGACCGAGGCCGACCAAACGCTCGCGAAGGCGCTCCAGCGTGAAATCGGGCAGAAACCCACCGGCCTCGAGCTCAAGGTGAAGCCGCTCGAGCCGCCCAAGCCCGCGCGCGGCGGCGGCTCGGACGACATCGGCGACATCTCCTGGGTGGTCCCCACCACGTACTTGCGCTTCCCCGCCAACATCCCCAACTTGCCCGGCCACAGCTGGGAAAACGCGGTCGCGATGGCGACGCCGATCGCCCACAAAGGCTCGACCGCCGGCGCCAAGGTGCAAGCGCTCACGGCGCTCGATTTCCTGACCAAGCCGGAACTGATCGCGCAAGCCTGGGACTACTTCAAGAACGTGCAGACCAAGGACACGAAGTACCAGCCGCTGATCGCCCCGGAAGACAAGCCGGCGATTGAGCTGAATGCTGAGAAGATGGAGAAGTTCCGCCCCGCGATGCGGAAGCTCTACTACGATCCGGCAAAGTACAAGACGTATCTCGAGCAGCTTGGCATCCAGTACCCGACGGTGAAGCAGCCGTGAGAGCCGCGACGCTCGGCGGCCTATTGACGCTGGCGCTCGCTGCCCAGCCGCCGTTAGAACAACTCAAGAAGGAAGCCGGCGCGGAGGTGGACCGTCTCGCCAAGCTCAACCAGGAGATCGTCGACTCGGTTTTCAGCTTTGGCGAGCTCGGCTTTCAGGAAACCGAAACCTCTCGATACCTGACCGCGATCCTCGAGAAGAACGGGTTTCGCGTCACGCGCGGCGTCGCCGGCATCCCGACCGCGTGGGTGGCCGACTGGGGGTCGGGCAAACCGGTGATCGGGTTCATCACCGACATCGACGGCATTCCCCGCGCTTCCCAGAAGCCGGGGGTTGCTTACAAGGACCCGCTGATCGCCGAAGCCCCGGGCCACGGCGAAGGCCACAATTCGGGAAACGCGGTGAATATCGTCGCCGCGCTCGCGCTCCAGAAGCTCATGCAGCAGCACCGCATCCCGGGGACTTTGCGTTTGTATCCCGGCGTCGCTGAGGAATTGCTGGCCACCAAGGCCTACCTGGTGCGAGCCGGGCTCTTCCGGGACCTCGACGTCATGCTCGGCTGCCACGTCGGAGCGGACTTCGCCACCAGTTGGGGGCCGGGACCGTGGAGTGCCGGCATGCTCAGCATTCAATACACCTTCAAGGGCGCCGCGGCGCATGCGGCCGGCGGTCCCTGGCGGGGCCGGAGCGCGCTCGACGCCGTGGAGCTGATGAACGCCGCCTGGAACTACAAGCGCGAACATCTGCGCACGGAACACCGCCTGCATTACGTGATCACCAACGGCGGCGATCAGCCGAACGTGGTGCCCTCCGAGGCGAGTGTCTGGTATTACTACCGCGAGCAGGAGTATCCGCGCATCCAGGAGATGCACGAACTCGGCCGCACCTTCGCGAAGGCGGCGGCCATGATGACGGGCACCACCTACACGGAGCGGATCGTCGGTTCGGCCTGGCCGATTCACCTCAACAAAACAGTGGCGAAGGTCCAGCAGAAGAACATCGACGCCGTCGGCATGCCCACCTGGAGCGAAGCGGATCAGACCCTCGCCAGGGCGCTGCAACGGGAGCTCGGTAACAAGCCCGAGGGGCTCGCTCTCAAGGTGCGGCCGCTTTCCGGGCCCGCGCCTGGCTCCGGTGGCTCGGATGACATCGGCGACATTTCGTGGGTGGTGCCGATGGTCTACCTCCTCTACCCGGCCAACATCCCGAATCTGCCGGGGCACAGTTGGGCGGACGCCGTGGCCATGGCGACGCCGATCGCGCACAAAGGATCGCTCGCCGGCGCGAAGGTGCAGGCCCTGACCGGGCTCGACTTCCTGACGCAGCCGGAGTTGCTCAAGCAAGCCTGGGACTACTTCAAGAACGTCCAGACCAAGGACATTCAATATCAGCCGCTCATCGGACCCGAGGATCAGCCGGCCATCGAGCTCAACAAGGAAAAAATGGAAGCGTTCCGGCCGAAGATGAAGCCGCTGTACTACGACCCGGCGAAGTACAAGACGTACCTGGAGCAGCTCGGGATCAAGTACCCCGTCACCCGCTAGCGGCGCTTCGCCTTCAGGACGATCGGCGTCCCCTCGAACCCGAACCGCTTACGCAGGCGGTTCACGATAAACCGCTCGGTCGAAAAGTGCAGATCTTCGCCGCGGTCCGTGAACACCACGAACTTCGGCGGGCGGACCGCGGCCTGCGTCATGTAGAAAACCTTGATGTCACGGTCGAAGTCGATCGCCTCGACAAAGCGATTCAGCTCGCCGGTGGACACGCGCAGATTGGCCGCGGCGAACACCTGCTGGATCTTCGGAAAAATCGCGCCGGTGCCCCGGCGTTCCTTTGCCGTCACGTAAACGATGGGGGCGTACTCCAGGAACTTCAACTGGTCGCGCACGTGCTGCGTGAAGGTCTTGCGGTCCTTCTCCTTCGTAGCGTCCCACTTGTTCACGACCAGCACGATCGCCCGGCCGGACTCGTGCGCGTAGCCGGCGATGGTCGCGTCCAGCCCCAGCACTCCCTCGCTGGCGTCGAGCACCATCAGCACCACGTTCGCGCTCTCCAGATGCTTGCGCGCCATTACGACGCTGAGCTTCTCGGCCATCAGCCGCGTCTTGCCCTTGCGCCGGATGCCGGCCGTATCGATGAACGTGAAGTCGCGGCCCTCGAAGCGGACGGTCTCGTCGACGGCGTCACGCGTGGTGCCGGCCACGGGCGAGACAATGGACCGCTCCGAACCCACCAGCGCGTTCAGCAGCGTAGACTTGCCGACGTTGGGTCGTCCGATGATCGCGATCCGGATGGGCGGCACCGCGCCCTCCACCACGGCGTCCTCGCCGGCCGGCGTCGCCGCCTCCCTCGGGGCGATGCCGCGCGTCAAGTGCTCCAGCAGGTCGCCCAGACCCAGGCGGTGTTCCGCTGACACGGCGTAGACGTCGGGAAAGCCCAGCGCGTGGAACTCGTGCGCCAGCGCTTCGCGCTTGGGGACGTCGATCTTGTTCACGGCGAGCGTGACGGGGCGGCCCAGCTTTCGCAACATCTTCGCCAATTCGCGATCCGTGCCCGTGATCTCGGTGCGCCCGTCGATCACGAAAACGATCCGCTCGGCGTTCGCCAGGGCGACGCGCGCCTGCTTGAGGATGTTCGACGGGATCAGTTCGGCGTCGTTCGGGATGATGCCGCCCGTGTCAATCAGCTCGAAGCGGCGGCCTTCATACTCGGCCTCGCCGCGGATACGGTCCCGCGTGATGCCGGGTTCGTCGCCGACGATGGACCGGCGCTGGCCGATGATGGCGTTGAACAGCGTTGACTTGCCGACATTCGGCCGTCCTACGATCACGATCGACGGCAAGGTGGAAGAGTTCATCCGGAAGGCTCTTCCGATTGTATGCGACCATGGAAGTTCCCCCCAAGTCATGTCAACTCAGGTTTCGAACAGCAACATCCGGAATATCGCCATCATTGCCCACGTCGACCACGGCAAGACCACCCTCGTGGACGCCATGTTCCGGCAGAGCGGCATCTATCGCGAGAACGAAGAAATCGCCGACCGCGTTATGGACTCGAACGAACTCGAACGCGAACGCGGCATCACGATCCTCGCCAAGACCACCGGCGTGCGCTACAAAGGCGTGAAGATCAATATTGTCGATACGCCGGGCCACTCCGATTTCGGCGGCGAAGTCGAGCGCGCGCTGAAGCTGGTGGACGGCGTCATGCTGCTGGTGGACGCCAGCGAGGGCCCCCTGCCGCAGACGCGTTACGTGCTCATGAAGGCGCTCGAAGCGCGCATCCCGCCCATCCTGGTGATCAACAAGATCGACCGCCCCGACGCGCGCATCCAGGAAGTGCTGAACGAAGTCTACGACCTGTTCATCGACCTCGACGCCTCCGAGGACCAGCTCAACTTTCCAATCGTCTACACCAACGCCAAGGCCGGGATCGCCAAGAGCGATCCCGCCGACGCTTCGGAGAACCTGCAGCCCCTGTTCGAAGCGATCGTGGCGCACGTGCCCGCGCCCAAAGGCGACCCGGAAGGCGTGCTGCAGATGCTGGTGGCCAACCTCGACTACTCCGACTACCTGGGGCGCCTGGCGATCGGCCGCGTGTTTTCCGGGACGCTGAAGTTCGGCGACGAAGTCTCCATCTGCAAGCTGGACGGCTCGATCCAGAAGACCAAGATCACGAAGCTGTACTCGTTCGAGGGCCTGAAGCGCGTGGATGAGACGATCGGCCTGCCGGGCAACATCCTCGCGATCGCCGGCGTCGAAGGCATCACCATCGGGGAGTCCCTGTCGAGCGCGGAGAATCCGAAGCCGCTGCCCAAGATCCAGATTGACGAGCCGACCATCGCGATGACGTTCACGATCAACACCTCGCCGTTTTCCGGCCGCGAGGGCACGTACGTCACCTCGCGCAACCTGCGCGACCGGCTGGACAAGGAACTGCTCACCAACGTCTCCATCAAGGTGGAGGAGGCGGGCGGTCCCGACGCGTTCAAGGTGATGGGCCGCGGCGAACTGCAGTTGGCCATCATCATCGAGATGATGCGCCGCGAAGGCTTCGAGCTGATGGTCGGCAAGCCCGAGATCCTCACCAAGGAGATCGACGGCAAGAGGCATGAGCCGCTGGAGCTGCTGGTGATCGACGTGCCCGAGCAGTTTGTCGGCGTGGTGATCGAGAAGCTCGGCGCGCGCAAGGGCAAGATGGCCAAGATGGTGAACCACGGCAGCGGGCGCGTGCGGCTGGAGTTCCAGATCCCGTCGCGGGGCCTCATCGGGCTGCGCAGCGAACTGCTCACCGACACCCGCGGCACCGCGATCATGAACTCGCTGTTCCAGGGCTACATCGAGTGGCAGGGCGACATCGCCACGCGCCTCACTGGCGCCCTGATCGCGGACCGCCCCGGCACCTCCACCGGGTACGCGATCTTCAATCTGCAGGAGCGCGGTGAGATCTTCATCACGCCCGGCACCGAAGTATACGAGGGGATGATCGTCGGCGAAAACGCGCGCGACGCGGATTTGAACGTCAACATCGTGCGCGAGAAGAAGCTGACCAACATGCGCGCCTCCACGTCGGACGACGCCATCCGGCTCGTGCCGCCCAAGCTGCTAAATCTGGAGCAGGCGATCGAGTTCATCGCCGACGACGAGTTCGTCGAGGTGACGCCGAAGTCGATCCGGCTGCGCAAGAAGATCCTGAAGGCGAACCAGCGCGGGTAACCCGGTCCGGTTTGCGATAATCTGAGGTTCCGATTCGAAAGAGAAGGAGGACCGGGGCGCGAGCCCCGTCATCATGCTCGGCTATCAGAACTTATACATCAACGGGGAATGGACCCAACCCGCGGGGCCCGGGGTCATTGACGTATTGTCCGCATCCACCGAAGAAGTGATCGGCGCGGTGCCGGAGGGCCGGCCCGAGGACGTCGACCGCGCGGTGAAGGCCGCGCGCGCGGCGTTCGACGGCGAGTGGGGCCGCACCAGCGTGGAGGACCGCGCGCAGTGGATCGAGAAGCTCGCCGGCGTGCTCAAGGAGCGCGGCGAAAAGATTGCGCAGACCATCGCCGGTGAGGTCGGCTCGCCGATGTCCATGGCGACCTCGATCCAGGCGGGCCTGCCCGTCGCGGTGACCGGCAGTTACGCCAAGCTGATCCGCGGGGCGAAGCTGGAGCAGGAGATCGGCAACTCCCTGGTGGTGCGCGAACCGATCGGGGTGGTGGGCGCGATCACGCCCTGGAACTATCCGCTGCACCAGATCATGGCGAAAGTCGCGCCGGCGCTGGCCGCCGGCTGCACCGTCGTGCTGAAGCCGAGCGAAGTCGCGCCGCTGAACGCGTTCCTGCTGGTGGAAGCGTGCGTAGCCATCGGGCTGCCGAAGGGCGTCCTGAACGTAGTCTCGGGCTACGGACCGCTGGTGGGCGAAGCGATCGCGACGCACCCGGGCGTGGACATGGTGAGCTTCACCGGATCCCTGCGCGCGGGCAAGCGCGTCGGCGCGCTGGCGGCCGACTCGATCAAAAAAGTTACGCTCGAACTCGGCGGCAAGAGCGCCTTCGTGGTGCTCGACGACGCACCGTTCGACAAAGCGATTCCCGCCGGCGCGCGCAACGCGATGCTGAACTCCGGGCAGACCTGTTCGGCGTGGACCCGCATGGTGGTGCCGAAGTCCCGGCAAGACGAAGCCATCGCGCTCGCCAAGCAGGCGATCGAAGGACTCAAGCTCGGCGACCCCATGGACGGCGCCACCCGCCTGGGTCCGCTGATCTCGGCGACCCAGCGCGAGCGCGTCGAAGGCTACATCGATCGCGGCAAGAGCGAAGGCGCCCGCCTGGTGACCGGCGGCGGCCGTCCGGCGGCGTTCGACCGGGGCTACTATGTCGAGCCGACCATCTTCGCCGACGTGAACTCCCGGATGATCATCGCGCAGGAGGAGATCTTCGGTCCCGTCCTGTCGATCCTGCCGTACGAGAGCGAAGAGGAGGCGATCAACATCGCCAACGACACCATCTACGGGCTCGCGGGCGGCGTATGGAGCGGCGATCCGGACCGCGCCCTGCGTGTGGCGCGCCGCATGCGCACCGGGCAGGTGGACGTCAACGGCGGGCGCTATAACCCCATGGCGCCGTTCGGCGGCTACAAGCAGTCCGGCATCGGGCGGGAACTCGGCCTGTACGGCCTGGAAGAGTACCTGCAGATTAAATCGATCGCCCGCTGAGCCTTTCGCGCCGTGGTTGCCGCGTAACGGAGAAAGATGTCCTGCGAATCGGATAGCTGCGATCCGCCGCCGCCGCGCCGGCAGACCGCGAGCCGCCAGACAAGCGGCTCCACCACCGCGACCGCGGTCGCGACGGTTTACGAGCACCGCTACATCGTGCTGGCGCAGGGCATCGAGCGCAACAACAAGGACCTGCCCGAGGACTGGAAGGTTCCCGACGCGTCGATCGCGCTCGGCGCGCCGATCAGCGTCCTTTCGGACACCGAGTTCGAGTGCATCAGCCATAAGCAGCGGGTGCACTACCACGCCAAGATCGTCAACACGAAGGCCGCCTTCATCAAGGCGCTCGAGACGCCGGAAATCATGACCATGTACGGCGGCCACGCGCGCTACGGCCGTGGTCCCTGTTTCGGACCGGACCCCAGCCCCGGCGAAGACTGGCAGGACTCGACATCCGCGAACAAGCACGACCGCGGGATCTTCCGCATGGGATTCCCCTTCATCGCCATCCCGGCCAGCGAGGCGGTGGAGCATGGGTATACGCCCAACCTCGTGTTCAGTAATGGCAAGCCGGACCGCGGGGATTGCCATCCCGACCTGAAGGCGCGCTATAGCAAGCTGAAGCAGTTCACCATTGACGAACTCGATCCGACCGGAGAGCTGGGGCGCAAGCTGGCGCCTCCGGCGGACCGCCTCTATTGGGGCTACAAAGGCTATGAAGAAGGCGCCACCAAGATCTTCGCCCTGCACGACGCGGGCTGGAAGGACACCAAGATGTCCCCGCTCGACCTGGCGGGCACCGGATTCCAATGCCGCGTGTACTGCCACTTCGGCTGTTCGTCGTTCAAGCACAACTATCCCATCGTGCGCGGGCGCGGCTATTACAACTGGCGCCGGGAAGGCAACGAACGCTACTGCTATTGGACCACTGCCGCGTCGCGGAACTACGTGAACAGCGTGTGGTTGTACCACATCTTCACCTATCCGAAGCGCAATGACTTCAAACCCTGGAAGGCGCTGCTCGATTACGGCGTCGCCAAGACCAACACCACGCTGCGCAGCCGCGGCTACACGTTCGGGATCATCTGATGCTGGGGCCTGACTCCGATCTCGAGGTGCTGCTCGCGCGGATCGATCCGCGCAAGCCGGAAACCGCGGAACCCGTGGCCAGGGAACTTCTCGACGCGGCCCGCGAGGGTCCCCAAGCCGCCGTCACAGAATGGACCAGCGCACAACCGCGGTTGCGGCGGCCCGCCGCCGATCTGCTGGCGCGGCTGGAGGAAATCGCGCTCGATCCGCTCACCGGATCCGAAGCCTCGATCTATGACCGGCTGATCGCGGCGGGCTGGCTGGCGGCCTCGCTCGAGAACCTGCAGGCGCAGGTCGTGCGCCGCCTGGAGGCCGCCCTCGGCGACCGCCGCGTGGTGCCGCTGCCCGAGGGCTCGCATCGTGAAGAGGAACCGGATCCCGAGACCCGGGTTCGCGACGTGGCCTACCTCAAGTTGCGCGCGATCCAGAACCTCGCCGAGTCCTACCTGACCTACGACATCACGGCCACCGATTTCCTGCACCATCCGGCCGACGAAAAGGACGCCGAAGTGGAACGCCGGCGGCGCGGCCTGCCGTGGCAGGAGTTCGTTGACGACGTCGGGGAGGACGCGGAATGATCGACCACGCGGTAGCCCCAGGCGAGTGCATGCTCACGATCGCGGAAGATTATGGCTTCTATTGGGAAACGCTGTGGGATCACGCCGCCAACGCCCAACTGAAGCAGCTCCGCAAGGACCCGAACGTTCTGGAGCCGGGCGACGTCGTCAAGATCCCCATCGGCGAGCTCCGCGAGGCCGACAAGAGCGACGGCGCCAAGCATCGCTTCAAGAAGAAGTCCAACAAGGCCAAGGTGCGGATCCAGGTGGTGGATTACGAGCACAAGCCACGCAAGAACCTGCCGTACACCGCCGTGCTGGACGGGGAGGCGCACAGCGGCACCACGGACGGACAAGGCTACGCGGAGATCGCCGCGCCGCCGGGCGCGCGCGAGCTGCGGCTGGAGGTAACCGAGGACGGGGAGACCGATGTGTACGAGTTCCAGCTCGGCCACGTGGACCCCGTGGAGACGATCCGCGGCGTCCGCCAGCGCCTTTCGAACCTGGGGTTCGCCTGCCAGGCGGCGGGCGAGATGGATGCGGAGCTGAAGGCCGCACTCAAAGATTTTCAGCATCGTCACAAGCTGCCCGAAACCGGCGACCTGGACGACGCGACGCGGAGCAAGTTGAAGAGTGTGCATGGCTGTTAGCGGAACGGCAAGTCAATGAACCAGGGCGAAATCGAGCGGCGGCTCCGCGACGAGGCGTTCTCGGCTCCGGCGCTCGCCGAGGAACTGCTCCGCCAGGCTCGTTCGCTGCCTGCGCGGGCCGCGCAGCGCCTGAACGGCGACGATCGCGCGCGCGCCCGCGCCCTGCTGAACCTGCTCGAGGAACTGGCAATCCCCGCGCTCGCCGCGACGCCCGCCGCCACGGATCCCGCCGACGAGGCCTGGATCCTGCGCGTGCTCGCGGACGAACTGCTTGCGGCGCGCAAGCGGATCGCCGAGTTCCTCGATCCGCTGCTCGCCGAAGCGAAGTCCCTTCCCGAGGGCGGCCGGCTGCGCGATGCGGCGTATCGCGTGGCGCACCGGATGGTCGATCAGGCAATAGACGCGCGGCAGCCTCTGGATTTCGCACTGTTCCTGAAGTTCCCCGAGGACATGCGCGACGAAGAGATCGATCAGTTCCGCGCCTCGCGACCCTGGAAACGGATCCTCGGCGGCGCGTAAGCGTCAGAACGAAGCCGCTTCCGACACCGAGGCAAAGATCCCGATCACCTGGTCGGTGCCGGTCAGGTGCAGGATCTGCGTAAGCCGCGGCGAGACGTTCGCCAGGCGCAGCCAGCCGCCGGACTCCTTGGCTTTGCTGGCGCACAGAATCAGCGTTCCCAGCCCCGCGCTGTCGAGCGTGGGAACTTCCGTCATGTCGACGACGAACATCCGCGCGCCCGCCCCGAGCCACTCCAGAAAAGCAGCCTCCACCTCTTGGCTTGGCTGGCCCATCGTAAGGCGGCCGGCCAGCGCTACCTGCGTAATCTCCGGGCTCCACTGCGACGTTTGGATCTCCATGCGCACTCCGTAGCTTACCGCGCCCGGGGTATCCTGGAGAACGATGAGCGACTGGACTTTCGCCTACCGCGAACCGGACGGGGAGTTCGCGCGGCTGCACTACTTCGCCATCAAGCGCCCCGGCCCCCGAGGTCCCGTGGAGTTTCGGATCACCGTGCGGGAGTATGCCAAGCCCGAAACCGCCAGCATGACCTTCTTCGCGCAAGCCGACAAGCAGACGAATCAGAAGACGCTGCCGTTCACGCCATGCGGCTGGGGACCGTCGCTGTTGACAGCGCTGTCGGAGTGCATCCGCGCCATTGACAAGTTCCCCTACGAGGGCGAATAGCTTCTGTGACCGGCAACCGATGATAAACTGCCAGTCAATGGAGGGGCGCGCATGATTGGCTCTCGTGAAGTTCGATCTGTTACAGACTTCCAACGCAATTTCAAGAACTACGTCGG
Source organism: uncultured Solibacteraceae bacterium (assembly GCA_964471915.1). Taxonomy (GTDB): domain Bacteria; phylum Acidobacteriota; class Terriglobia; order Bryobacterales; family Bryobacteraceae; genus JAIEPW01. The sequence goes on from CAYYID010000067.1 coordinate 17,139, forward strand.
CCGCCTCAAAGAGAGAGGGTCCCCGCTCGTGCTCACCGTGAACGGCAAAGCCGAGTTGGTGGTGCAGGACGCGGCGAGCTACCAGGAGATGCTCGACCGGCTCGAACGTGCGGAAACCGTAGCCTCGATCCGACGCGGCATCGAGCAGGCGCAGCGCGGCGAGGGCATTTCACTGGCCGAGGCGGGACGCCGGCTGCGCGCCAAACATGGCTTTTCGCGTTGAAGTGATGCCGCAAGCTTTCGCCGACCTGGACGCGATCGCTACTTACCTCGAATCCGATGCCAGTTTCGCAGTCGCCGAGAAGTGGTTTCGCGGGATCATGACGGCGATTGGCTCTCTTCGCGAGATGCCGGCCCGTTGTCCGCTGGTGATGGATCCGGCGATCCTGGATCACGAAGTCCGGCTCATGCTCTACGGGCGGCGGAACCGGCGGTACAAGGTCTTCTTCGCGATTCGGTACAGGACGCCCCGTTCGGGTGTTGTCCAGGTCTTTCACGTGCGGCACTGGTCCGCGCAGCCCGCGGGTCGTGACGAGTTGGAATCCAAGATCCGGCGCGTCCCGCCGCGACGCTCCGTCTAAAGCGGAATATTGCCGTGCTTCTTGCGCGGCATCGTGTCGACCTTCGTCTCCAGCAATCGCAGCGCCCGGATCAAACGCGGCCGCGTCTCCCGCGGCTCGATCACATCGTCGATGAACCCGCGCTCCGCCGCGATGAACGGATTCGCGAACAGGTCGTTATACTCGGCGATCTTCTCTTTCCGCGCCGCCTCGCCCCCCGCGCCGATCTCCCGCTTGTAGAGAATGTTCACCGCGCCCTCTGCCCCCATCACCGCGATCTCCGCGGTTGGATACGCGAAGTTGATGTCGGTGCGGATGTGCTTGGACCCCATCACGCAATACGCCCCGCCGTACGCCTTGCGCGTGATCACCGTGATCTTCGGCACCGTCGCCTCGCAGTACGCGTACAGCAGCTTCGCGCCGTGGCGGATGATCCCGCCCCACTCCTGCGCGGTGCCCGGCAGGAAACCCGGCACGTCCTCGAAGGTGATGATCGGGATGTTGAACGCGTCGCAGAAGCGCACGAACCGCGCGCCTTTCGTCGACGAGTTGATGTCCAGGCACCCGGCGAGAAACGCCGGCTGGTTCGCGCAGATCCCCACCGGCCGTCCGTCCAGATGCGCGAAGCCCACCACGATGTTCTGCGCGAAGTGTTCCTGCACCTCGAAGAACGCGCCGTCGTCCACCACGCGCCGGATCACGTCCTTGATGTCGTAGGGGATGTTCGTCTCCGCCGGGACGATCCGGTCCAGTTCCGGATCCATGCGATCCGCCGGATCGGTGGCCGCGGCGCGCGGCGCGGGATCCTGGTTGTTCTGCGGCAGGTACCGCAGCAGCTCGCGGATCATGCGCAGGCACTCGGCGTCGTCCGCGGCCAGGAAGTGCGCCACGCCGCTCTTCGAGTTGTGGGTCATCGCGCCGCCGAGATCTTCCTTGCTGACCTCCTCGTGCGTGACCGTCTTGATGACGTCGGGACCCGTGACGAACATGTTCGAGGTCTTGTCCACCATGAACACGAAGTCCGTGATCGCCGGCGAGTATACGGCGCCGCCCGCGCAGGGACCCATGATCGCTGAGATCTGCGGCACCACGCCGCTCGCCAGCGTGTTGCGCAGAAAAATATCGGCGTAACCCGCTAGTGACGCCACCCCTTCCTGGATGCGCGCGCCGCCCGAGTCGTTCAGGCCGATCACCGGACACCCGGTCTTCAGCGCGAGATCCATGATCTTGACGATCTTTTGCGCATTCGTCTCCGACAGCGACCCGCCGAATACCGTGAAGTCCTGCGCGAAGACGTACACCGGGCGGCCATGAATGCGGCCGTAGCCGGTGACGAAGCCGTCGCCCTCGATGATCTGCTCCTCCATGCCGAAGTCCCGGCACCGGTGGCGCACCAGCTTGTCCATCTCATCGAACGTGCCCTCGTCCAGCAGCAGGTCGATGCGCTCGCGCGCGGAGAGTTTGCCATCTTTGTGCTGGCGCTCGCGGCGCGCGGCGCCGCCTCCCTCTTCGGCGGCAGTGTGGCGGCGGCGGACTTCTTCGAGGCGGTTCGACATGGAACAACCACTGTCTCGCCGCGCCCGTGCGCAAGTCAACCGGGCGGGATTACCGGGTCCATAACGCGACCCCGGACTGCGAGCGCACGTCGCCAACCCACAGCACGACCTCCTGCAGCCCCGCGGCGAAGAAGCCGCCGGGCACGCGCGCGTTCACCTGCAGCAGCCCGGGATACCCCGGCGCAGGTCCCGCAAACAGGACCTCCGCATCGAGTCCCGCGATCGTCAACCGCACCGGCCGGGCGGTCACACCCTCGCCGGTCGCAAACAGCGTCACCACGGATCCACGCGCCGCCGGGCGGCCCGGCTCGTTGCGCTCGCCGCCTTCGTTCAAAGCGCGCGCCACGCCACCGTCGGAGAAGAGGCCGGGCGCCGCTTCGGCGAACGGCACGCTCGTGGACCCTCCGCCCGCCACCGCAATCGTGGCCGCGCCGGCGGCGTCGCGCGGCGTCAGCACCAGCCAGCCGTCGGCGTCTTGCGCCAGCCGCGGGAGAACGGCGCCGTTCCAGCGGATCTCCGGCTCGGCGAGCCGCGTGCGCACGATCGCGAGCTGGCCGGGCGCCAGCGCGCCGGGTTGCCGCGTGGCGGCGTGCAGCACCTCCACCACGGGGTCCGCGGGCGGCGGCATGGTCGTTTCCGGTTTCAAGACGCGGACGCGGCCCGCAGCCTCGTCGGCGACGTATATCTGGCCTTCGCCTGCTTCCAGCAACGCGACCGGCAGCACCAGTTGCGCGGCCTCCGCGGCTCCGCCGTCGCCCGCCGCGCCCGGCTCGCCGGACCCCGCGACCGGCTCCACGCGATTATCGGCAGTCACCCGGTAGATCCGGTGCGCCGCGGACGCAATCAGCCAGCCTGCGTCCACCGCGGCCACCGCGACGGGATCCTCGATCGCCGCGGGCAGTTCGCGCACGGCCAGGCTGCCCACCGCATCGATGCGGATCACGCGGCGCTCCGCCAGCACTAGCACGGCGCCATCCGCGAGGGCCGCGATACCGCGCGCCCCGCGCAGCTCCGTCGCCACCGTGCGAATGCGCGTGCCCTCGACGATCCGCACCGCGGCGTTGCCCGCGTCGAGGATCCACAGCCGGCCGTCTGGCGTAATGGCGATCCCCGCGGGCAAGTTCAGGCGCGCGCTCCGCGCCTCCCCGCCGTCACCGGCGAAGCCGGCCTCACCTGAGCCGGCGATCGTCGTGATCGCGCCCGCGCGCGTGATCCGCCGGATGCGGTGGTTCCGCTGGTCGGCTACATAGATGTTGCCCGCGGCGTCCACCGCGAGACCCGCGGGCGAGTCGAGCTGCGCGCGCGTTGCCGCGCCGCCGTCGCCCGCAAAGCCGGCGGCACCCGTGCCCGCCACCGTCACGATGGTGCCGCCCGCCGTCACCGCGCGGATGCGGTGCGCCGCCCGCTCCGCAATGTAGACGTTGCCGAGCCCGTCGCGAGCCAGCGCCGCGGGGGATCGCAACACCGCGCTGCGCGCCTCGCCGTGGTCGCCGATCGCCGCCGCGTTGCCGGCGAAGACGGTGTTGGGCAGGCCGAACTCGAATTTCCTCACCACGTTGTCCTCGGCCAGCAGAACGGTTCCATCGGCCAGCACCGCGACGTCGCGCGCCGCGCTGGCCCAGGCCGTCGTGCGGCCATCGGGACTCCGGCGCAGCAGGCGTCCCGATCCCGCGTCCGCCACCCACAGCACGTTCGCGGCGTCCACGGCCACGCCCGTCGCCGCTGTTGCCGCCAGCACCGTCGTGATGATTCCGCCGGCTACGCGGCGGACCACTTTGTTGCCGGTGTCGCCGATAAAGAGCGCGCCCTCCTGGTCCACCGCGAGCCCCGCCGGATAGGCCAGTGCGGCGTCTGTCGCGAAGCCGCCATCCCCCGTGTACCCGCGCGAGCCGGTTCCCGCGGCGACGCTCACCGCGCCGCCCGCGGACACCCGGTACACACGATGGGCCTCGAAGTCCGCGACGTAGAGCGACCCGTCGCGCGCCACGGCGACATTGCGCGGCGCGCGCAGTTCCAGCCCTGCCACGGTGGTCACGGTTCCGTCCGGATGAATCCGCCGGACGCGCCGGTTGCCGAGATCCGCGACGAAAACGTTACCCAGGATGTCGGCGCTGACGCCATAGGGCAGCGTGAACCGCGCCGCCGGGCCGTCGCGGTACCCGGCGATCCCGTCGCCCGCCAGCGTCGTGATCCGGCCCGCGCGGTCCACCTTCCGGATCCGGTGGTTGTCGGTGTCGGCAAGGTAGACGTTGCCGGCGCCATCGGCCGCCAGCCCTTCCACGTGCCACAGCAGCGCTTGCGCCGCGGGACCGCCGTCGCCGAGGGAGCCGCCGCCGGCGAACCCGTGGATCGAGTAGCGCACCTGTGCGTCCAGCGGCGGCAGCAACGCGAGCAGCAGCACGAGGGGGTGCGCCGCGCCCATCCGTAGTCCGGTTCGAGGGTACATGGCTACAACAAGTCCTGTGTATTACTCAGTGCGTTCTGGAGGCAAAAACTCTCTACCTGTTCCGATGAGCCGAACATAATGAAATCCTGGCGGACGCCCCTGTGGGGAGTCCTGGTCTTGTCCTTCGCGGGATGGGCCCAGGAAACCCCTGTCGATCCCAACGTTTGGAAGAGCCGCTCCGGTGGACGCACCGCGCTGAATCGCTTCGCTGGACCCCGCTGGAACCTGTTCGTCCGTCACGCCCTGGTCGAAGTCCCTGAAGACGCCGAGCCGGAAGTCCGCGCGCGGCTGGAGTTGTTCGGCGGCACGGCGCTCGACCGGATCCCAGGCCGCGGTTTCCTCGCGGTGATCCCCGAAATGGTGCAGGCCGACGGCCTCGAAGGCGCGCGCGTTACTCCGCTCGAGTTCTCGGACAAGATCAGCGCCTTGATCGACCCCGTAGCGGATGGGGAGAGCGTCTTCGTCGTGCAACTCCATGCCGACGTTCCGTCCGCCGACGGGCAGATGCTGGCTCTGGAGAGCGGGTTCCTTCTGTTGGAACGCCCCGGGCTGCTCGATCACCAACTGCTGGTGCGGGGCCGCTCCATCGACCTCGACCATCTGGCGGCCTGGGACGAAGTCGCCTATGTCTATCCCGCTTCGCCGGATCTCGAACAGGGCCTGCCGGCGATGCCGTGCGCGGGAGCGCTCACCGAACAGGGCCGGATCGCGCCCATGGTCGCGACCTCGGGCCCGGGCTGGGATGGACCGGGACGGAATGCCGCGACGCTGAACTACGTTCTGGGCGCACTCACGCCGAAAGTCCCGGCGGACTCGGTGCGCTCCGAGATCGTCCGCGCGCTGGCGGAATGGTCCCGGCATGTCCGGGTGACGTTCGTAGCCGGAGCCAACCCCGCGGCAACCCGCACGTTGCACATCTACTTCGGGGAAGGCTCCCACGGCGATCCCTATCCCTTCGACGGGCCGGGACGCACGCTGGCCCACGCGTTCTATCCCGCGCCGCCGAATCCGGAGCCCCTCGCCGGGGACCTGCACTTCGACGGCGCCGAGTCCTGGCGCCTGGGGCTCGACATCGATGTCTTCAGCGTGGCGCTGCACGAACTCGGCCATGCGCTCGGCCTCGGCCACAGCGACAGCCCGCTGGACGTGATGTACGGCTTCTATCGGCGCGCCGCGCAGCTTGCGCCGGGCGACATCGCCGCGATCCGGACCCTCTATGCTTCCGGCGAGGGCGGAACCCCGCCCGCGCCCAACGCACCGTTGACACTGTCCATAGCTCCACCGCCCGCCACCACCACCGCGGCCAGTGTCACTCTCGCGGGCGCCGTCGCCGGCGGATCGCCGCCCTACACCGTCGAAGTCCGCAGCGGGACCCTTGCTCCGGTCACCGTGTCCTCCACCGGGAGCTTCTCGTTAACTGCGCAACTGAATCCAGGAACGAACGCGCTCACGGTCGCTGCCGCGGACGCGGCGGGCAACCGCGCCACGCAGTCGTTCACCGTCACCCGCGCCGCCAGCGCGACGCCGCCCACGGTGCGGATTACCGCGCCGGCCTCCTCGGGGACTTACGCCGCGCCTGCGCCCACCGTCGTGCTGACGGGCACGGCTTCGCACCCGCAGGGCGTCACCCGGGTTTCGTGGTCGACCTCCGCAGGCGCTGCGGGGCTGGCCAGCGGCGCGGCCTCCTGGCAGACGCCGGCGATCGGCCTGGCCAGCGGCACCACGGTAATCACCGTCACGGCGGTCGCGGCCGACAACTCCTCCGCCACCGCTTCGCTGGCAGTGCAGTATTCGCCCAGCGCGCCGGACACCACGCAGCCGGCGCTCACCATCCTCTCGCCCGCGGCCAGCACCTTCGCCACCACGGCCGATCGCATTACCGTCAGCGGCACCGCCGCCGACAACACCGCCGTGGCGACGGTGCAATGGTCCACGAATCTGGGTGGAAGCGGCGTGGCAGCCGGCACGAACTCGTGGTCCGCGGTGATCCCGCTGCTGTTGGGCAGCAACACCATCACGATCCGCGCGAGGGATGTCGCCGGTAACCAGAGCTGGCGCAGCGTGGTGGTCACCCGCCGCTGAAGGTTGACAAAGTCAAGTATCGATACTTGACTTTGTCAACTATTCGCGGGCCTTGATGGCGGATATTTGGCGAAAGCGGGCTAGTAGCCGGTCGCTCGGAGCGCGGTCAGCGCCGCGGGCGAAATCGTGCGCGCCTGCTGGAAGTAGTTCTGCTTCGACAGCGACCGGTACACGGCTCCGGCAACTTCTGACGCCACGGGACCGTTGATGGGCTTGCCGCCCGTCAACAGCACCACCACGACCAGCTTGTTCTTGCCGGTGTCGTTGAACGACGCGAACCAGCCCAGGTGCGTGGGCATCCGGAAGTCCGTGCAGGTGCCCGTCTTGCCGAAGATAGGTTCGTTCGGATTGTACGCGGCGCGGCGCGCCGTGCCGAACTCCACCGCGCCCATCATCCCCGGCCGGACCTCCGGGATCAGGTTTTCGATTTCGAGGCGCCGTTTCACGCGCGGCACCAGCGCCGCGGCCTCCGCCTGCGACCGCGGATACTGCAGGTAGTAGAGCGTCCCGCCGTTGGCGAGCGCGCCCGTCAGGGCGGCCAGTTGCAGCGGCGTCACCAGGAAGTTCTGCCCGAAGCTGGTCATCATGCCGAGCGGCTGCGGCGGGTTCTCGGGCAGCCCGCTGGCCTGCTCTTCCGGGATCGCGAGACCGGCCTTCTCGCCGAGCCCGAACTCCCTGGCATACTCAAGGATTTTGTGGAACCCCAGCTTCTCGCCGATCCAGGCGAAGTACGGGTTGTTCGAGGTCGCCAGCGCCTCGGTGAGATTCATCCGCTGATAGCGCGAAAGGCGCAGTTGCGTGTTGCGGTCCACGAGTCCCTCGCTCAAGCCCGCCAGCGCGGCGTAGATCTTGATCGTCGAGCACGGGGTGAAGCCCGCCTGGAACGCCAGCTTCTGATTCACGATGGTCAGGATCCGGCCGGTGGAGGCGTCCGATACCACCACCGCGCCGTTGAACTGGCCCAAGGCTTCCGCGGCGGCGCGCCGCACGGTGAGGTCCTCGCCGTCGAGGAAATCGTTGACGGTTGCTTCCGGATTGAAGGTGGGGGCGGTCCAGTAGCCGTTCGAGGCCGTGCGCCGCGCGGGCGCTTTCTTCTTGGCGGCCGCCGTGGATTTCTTATTGTTGGTGGACCGGGGCGCGTTGAACGCCGGCGAGGGAGTAAGACAAAGGACGAGGATTAGTGCCGTGAAAAGTCGCATGCTCCGTTTTGCCGTCTGCGGGGGCGTCTGGAATGCACCCCTTCCTATCGTCTATCGGCCGGGACCGGCCGCACGTCACTCAACTCCTTCCCATTGTGGGTGACGGGACCTGGGTCCGTCAAGCGAAGTGCATGATCCGGAACGGGTTCCGCGTCGTGATACCTTAATCGGCATGCTCGGCATGATGATGGACTACCCGCTCACGCTGCACCACATTCTGGAGCGGGCTGCCCGCCTCTACCCCAAGAAGGAAATCGCTTCCCGCATGCCCGGCGGCATGCACCGGTATACTTTCGCGGACTTTCACGCCCGGGTGCACCGCCTGGCTCATGTTCTGAAGCGTCTGGGGATTCAGCCAGGGGACCGGGTGGGGACGCTCTGCTGGAACTCCCACCGCCACCTGGAGCTGTACTTCGCCGTGCCCTGCTTCGGCGCAGTGCTGCACACGCTGAACCTCCGGCTGGCGGCCGACCAGTTGGCGTACATCATCAATCATGCCGAGGACAAAGTGATCTTTGCCGACTCCTCGCTGGCGCCGCTGCTCGACCAGATCCGCGGCGAGATCCCGTGCACGAAGCGGTTCGTGATCCTCGAGGACGAACCGGCCGGCCATGCGCTGGCTCCCGTGGACGACTACGAGCAACTGCTGGCGGAGAGCCCCGCCGAGCCGTACCCCTGGGAAAGCCTCGATGAGCGGATGGCCTGCGCCACCTGCTACACGTCCGGCACCACCGGACACCCGAAGGGCGTGCTCTACTCGCACCGTTCCCTGGTGCTGCACAGCTTCTCGCTGTGTACGACGGACAGCTTCGCGCTCAGCGAGCGCGACACGCTGCTGCAGATTGTGCCGATGTTCCACGCCAATGGCTGGGGGCTGCCCTTCGCGGCGGTGATGACCGGGTCCCGCATCGTGTTCACGGGACGGCAACTGCAGCCCGCCGACATCGCGATGCTCATTTCCACGGAGAAGCCGACGTTCACCGCCGGCGTGCCGACCATCTGGATGACGCTGCACGCGCACCTGGAAGCGCACCCGGCGGACCTTTCGAGCCTGCGCTCCATCGTCTGCGCGGGCTCCGCGCTGCCGCGCCAGTTCATCGAGATCTACGAGAAGAAGTACGGCATCCGGTTCCTGCTGGCCTGGGGCATGACCGAAACGACGCCGATCGCCACGGTCACTTCGCTGAAGAGCCACCTCACCAGTCTCGCCGACCCCGTGCGCTGGGACATCATGGCGCGCCACGGCTATCCGGTGGCCGGCGTGGATGTGCGCATCGTCGACGAAACGGGCGCCGAGTATCCGTGGGACGGGACGACGATGGGCGAACTGCAGGTCCGCGGGCCGTGGATCACTTCGGGATACTACAACGACCCTCGCGGCGACGCGCAGGGCCAGCGCGAGAGTTTCCTCGACGGCTGGTTCCGCACCGGCGACGTCGCCACCATCGACCCGGACGGCTACATCCAGATCATGGACCGCACCAAGGACCTGGTGAAGTCCGGCGGCGAATGGATCTCGTCGGTGGATCTCGAGAACGCCATCATGGCGCACCCGAAAGTGATGGAAGCCGCCGTGATCGCGGTGGCGCATCCGAAATGGCAGGAGCGTCCGCTGGCCTGCATTGCGCCGCGGCCGGAGTTCCGCGACGCGATCACGAAGCAGGAACTGCTGGACTTCCTGGCCGAGCGGGTCGCCAAGTGGTGGCTGCCCGACGACATAGTGTTTATCGACGCGGTGCCGAAGACGAGCGTCGGCAAGTTCAACAAGCGCGCGCTGCGGGCGCAGTTCGAGGACTACAAGCTCCCTGGGGCTTAGCGCCCGCCGCCGGAACTGGACCCCGCGCGGGCTTCGGCTGGTCCTTCCACCACCACTGCTCGGGCAGCGCCTTTTCGCTGGGCCACACCTGATCCATGGTGTCGCCGTTGAAGAGCTCGCCGTTCTTCATGACGAGGCGGATGGTGTTCGTGTTGCGGATGTTCTCCAGCGGATCCTTGTTCAGCACAATGAAGTCCGCCATCTTGCCTGCCTCGATGGAGCCGAGGTCCTGGTCGAGGCCGATGGCTTCGGCGCCGTGCAGTGTCGCCGCGCGCAGCACCTCGTGGTTCGAGAGGCCGCCTTCGGAAAGCGCCCACATTTCCCAGTGGCACTGGATCCCCTGCAACTGCCCGTGGCCGCCGATGCAGACGCGCCCGCCCGCGCGGACGATCTTGGCCGCCGCCGCGGCGAGCTTCGGGTACACGTGCTCGTCCTTGGTAAACCACGGCCGCCGCTTCGCCTTGAGCATCAGCGTTTCGTGAGGAATGAACCGCCGGATCTTGGGGTCCCGGTAGACCTCGGTGGTTTCGTAGAAGTAGTTTTCGGCCCACGGCCCGCCGTACGCGACCAGCAGCGTCGGGGTGTAGAACATGCCGGATTTGGCCATGAGCTCGACGACGTCCTTCCAGAGCGGCACGATCGGGAACGCGTGCTCGTTGCCGGCCATGCCATCGATGGCGTGGGTCATGTTGAGCTTCAGGTCCAGGCCTCCTTCGGTGGTGGGCATGATGCCGTTCTCCTTGCAGGCCTGCACCACCCACTGCCGCTGCTGGCGGTTGCCCACCATGTAGGACTTGATGGTGTTCGTGCGGTAGTACTTCTTGTAGCGCTTGATGGTGTCGCGCGCCTCATCCAGGCTCTTGAAGTTGAGATCCGAGAAGATACCCGGCCCCGTCGAGTACGCGCGGGACCCGGTCATCTCGCCCGCGTCGATCAGATCCTGATAGGCGAAGATGTCGTTGGTCATCGTCTGCGGGTCGCGCCCCGTGGTGACTCCGTAGGCGAGGTTGGCCAGGAAGGGCCAGCCGCTGGTGTCGAGCGCGCCGCGCTTCACTTCCAGCCAGTGCGCGTGGACATCGACGATGCCGGGCATGATGGTGGCGCCCTTGACGTCGATGATCTTCGCGCCCGCGGGCACGGCGACAGCTCCGCGCCGGCCCACGGCGGCGATCCGGTTGTTCGTGACGACGACGTCGGCGTCCGGGATCGTCTCGTCGCCCTTCATGGTGATGACCTTCGCGCCGCGCAAGACCACCGAGCCGGACGGAGTGCGCCGCGCGGCATCTCGACCGCGACCTCGACTTCTTCAGCCTTGGCCTTCTCCTTGGGGTCCCAGTTCAGCCCGGCCACGGGCGCGTGGAAGAAATTGGCTCCCAGCGACCACGTGATGCGGGCGCCCTCCTCGGCCCAGCCGAAGTCATCCACGCCGATGTCGGTCAGCTTCTTAACGGGCACCGCGGCGTTCGGCAGCTTCACTTCCACCGCGTCCGCGCCGGTGGAGGGCGGCATGGCGAACACCCACAACTGGCGGCTGAAGTTCGCGAGCGCATGCCGTCCGTCCGGCGAGATCCGGATGTCGGACGCCGCGCCCGGCTGGTCGCCGCGGCCGGGACCGCTGACCTTCACGTGCTTGCGCTTGTCGGAACCGTCCCAGCGCATGCTGACCAGTTCGCCCGAAGACGATTGGAACCCGCCGCCGCCGAGAAAGACGTAAATGCGTTGCGGCTCCGCCTTGACGAAGTGCGGACGGCCGGCGCCCAGCGCCGGTGCGATCGCGGTCTGGTCGCCGCCCGCGGCGGGCAGCCAGACCAAATGCATCCCCACCGGCACCGTGCCGATCTCCGTCACCGCCTGCAGCCGCGCCTGGGTGCGCGCCCGCAGCGCGACGATGCGGGTTCCGTCGGGCGACCACACGGGATCCCGGTAGTAGGCCGAGATGCGCGTCAGTTGTTGCGGGGCGCCCGCGCCGTCCGCGCGCGCCTTCCAGATGTGCCCGCCGTTCTCGGTCCAGGTGGTGTAGGCGATCCACTGTCCATCGGGCGACCAGGCCGGCTGGTACTCGCGGGCGTCCTGCGAGGTTACCCGCGCGGGGCGGCCGGAGGGGAGGTCCATGCGGTAGAGGCGGGTGAGCGAAGAGAACGCCAGCCGCTTGCCGTCCGGCGAGGGCGCCGCGCCCTGGATCAGCCGCGCCTTCACGGGACCTTCGTCCACGCGGATCGGGAACTTGAGCTTCGGCCCGAGGTCCAGCGCAACGTCGGCGGTGAAGGCGATCTCCCGCGCGGCGCCGCTCGCGACGTCGATGCGGTGGATCTTGCCGCCCCAGTTGGCGATCACGCTTTGCCCGTCCGGCAGGAAAGCGTAGCCGGGCATGGTGTCGCGGGAGGCGACGGACTCCTGGTCGTCGCGCTGCACCGGATACTGGAGCCAGCGCTCCTCGCCGGTGGCGAGATCGCGCAGCCGGAGTCCCGTGTCGGTGTCGTGCCGCGTGGCGTAGACCATCAGCCGCCCGTTCGGCGAGAGCACGGGGCGCATGGCGCTGCCGGGCGCCTCGGTCATGGTGTCCTCGTCGCCGGTGGTGAGGTCCCGCCGCTTCACCTGCCACACGGGGAAATTGACGTTGTAGTTAAAGTTGCCGCGCCGGGTGGCGTAGCTGATCGCTTTACCGCCGGGCCACGGCACCGCGCCCATGTAGTTGGTCCACTGGTCGCGCGGCTGGTCGGGCCGGGCCTTCGACTTCGTGACCTGCACGCCCGCGCCGCCTTCGACGTGGTACATCCAGATTTCGTGGGCGCCCGACGACGGCGTGGCCTTCGAGACCAGCACGTAGTCCCCGCCCGGCATCCAGGCGGGGGACAGAAAGTCACCCTGCTCTTCCTTCGAGAGCTGCTTGGCGTTCGTGCCGTCGAGGTTCGCGATCCACAGGTTGTCGCTGCCTTCGCGGTCGCTGACGAACGCCATGCGCTTGCCATCGGGGGAGACGACGGGCTGGCTGTCGAACGCCATGCCGCTGGTGACGCGCTTCGCCGCGCCGCCGCCAATGGGCAGGGAGTAGATGTCGCCGAGCACGTCGAAGTAGATGGTCTGGCCGTCGGGCGTCAGGCTGAGCGACAGCCAGGTCCCTTCGTTGGTCGAGAATTCGAGCTTGCGCTCCGGGGTCAGCGGCAGCCCGGGTTTCTTCTCGGGAGCTTTGTCTTGCGAAAGTCCGGTGGCGAGCCAGAGCCCGGCGCCGGCGGCGAGCAGGACGGTCGCGCTGCGCAGTGTCTTTTTCATTTGTGGGGAGTATAACTCCAATCGGCACGGAGAGTCGCGGCTAGACCAGTTCTTCCGGCCGGATTCCGCCAGCCCACCAGCCGAGGGCCTGGGCGCAGAACGCCGTGGAAACGGGGTTTTCAAACGGCGACAGCGCGCCGCGGCGCCGTCCGAAGTTGAAGCCGCCGGTGGCGCTCTGATAGCCTGCGACGGCGCGCGCCTCGTCTTCCGCTGCTGCGCGGTCGAGCGGCACGAGCCCCAAATGGTCCGCGGCCAGCCGGACCCGCAGCAATTGCGCGTTCACGTCCGAGCGCTCGAACACCGGCCGGATCTCGCGCAGCAGTGCGGCCACGCGGGCGATTCCGGCGCGCAGTACCGCGGCATCGGGCTCGAAGAGCATTGCCTCGAGAAAGTAGCAGTAGGCGTGCAGCCGGTCCATCACGCGCTCCGGATCGGGATCCCCGGGGAGGAACGCGTCGTGCGTCGCCAGCGCCCGCGCGCGTTCTTTGAGAAACGCCGCGCGCCATTGCGGCTCGCCCGTTTCGCGCGCGAGTTCGGCCCACGCGAGCGCGGACTTCAGTTGATAGCAGCCCGGCATGCGCGACCAGCGCGGCTCGCGAGGCGCCGGCTGCTTCTCGGGCAGCTCGACGACGGGATGAAATCCGTCGTCGCCCAGGAAATCGAAGGCCAGCGCGAGCCCCGCGCGGCGCGCCCGGTCGAGGAAGATCTCGTCGCGCGAGGCGCGCCACGCGGCCAGCAGTCCGCGGATGATGATGCCGCAGTCGAAGAAGTACAGGTGTCCGGGCCGCACCGGCTCGAACGGAAAATTCTGCGCCTGCTCGTCCCAGGCTTCGTGGACCAGATACCGCGCGGACTTCAGCGCCGCGTCGCGGTACTCCTCGCGGCCGGTGGCTTGCGCGAGGTAGAGCAGTCCGCTCACGGCATAGCCCGTGATCTCGTGCGACACCGGAGCGTTCTCGCCCAGGTCGACGCGCCGGAAGCGCGCCACGCCGCCATTCGTTTCCGTGATGCCGGAGCTGAGGAACCAGCGCCCCGCGCCGTCGTGAACCGTCGCCAAGTTCAACTCTCTATGGTAGCAGCGGCTATAATCGAGCCAACGATGCGGCTGTTGCTCTTACTGGTCCTGGTGCTCCCCGCGGCCGCGCAGGGACTGATCCGCGGCCTGATCCTGGGTCGCGACGGCGATAACGCCAAGGGCACGTTCGCAATTCAGGAGGCCGACAAGCGCGTCTGGATCTGCCATTACGACGCGAAGTCGTATTTCGAACCCGGCCCCGCGACTGTGTTCCAGCCCGGCGATACGATCGAGGTGATCGGCGACAAGGTGCCGGACCAGTATTCGATGTACATTCGCACGGTGCATCGCGTGGAGAAGCCGCGCCCGCCGCGCGGCGCGTGGTGTCGCCCACGGAGTCCCTGGTGCCGCGGGGGAATCTGACGTTCGCGGGCGCGGTGACGCGCGTGGCTGAGGACGAACTGACGTTGCGCAGCGCCTCCGGCGAGACGCGGCGGCTGCGGCTGCGGCCGGATACGCGCTTCTTCGCGGCGGGTCTGCGGGTGGAGCGCGGGGATCTGGCGGTGAACACCCGGGTGTTCGTGCGGGGCGGCAAGGATCTGGACGGCGAGGTTGAGGTGTTTCAGGTGATGTGGGGTGAGATTACGCCGGGGCGGTAGCACAGAATCGAAGACAGACATGAAAGCATGGCGCTAGAATCTCGTCATGGATCTGGTGCTAGCCGTCCCAGGCCGCGAGCTTTCAACCGAGCAGCGGGAAGCGGCGGAATTCTTGCTCGGTTGCCCAATCGAGGACGACGAGATGCTGACGGTCTGGAAGGGTAAGAGCCTCAGCCCTGACGCAGGAGTAGCGGGAAACGAATAGATCGGGTTTGCGCCAGGGCGCGCGGAGTTTCCCGCGAATGCTGCGATACACTCGCAGTTGCATGGATTTGAGCGGATTGCTGTGCGCATATTCGCTATACGCTCCCGCGATTGACGGCGCAACGCAGTGGCTGACGGCCGCGGTCGCCGGCGGCGTCATCGGGAATCGCGCGGACTGGCTGACCTGCCGCGCCCTTGACCCGGCGTGGAAGTACCTCAAGAAAAAGCAAGCCACCGAGCCGGAGTTCAACCACGACCTGCAACGCGCCGCTCGCGAAGCTTACCTCCGCGCGACGCTCGAACTCCTCGAACAATCCAAGGCTGCAAAGGCTCTCCGGAAGCGCGTGCAGACCGAACTCGACGCCATCGACCGCTGGCTGCCCGCGGCCCCCCTAGAGGACCTCGACGCGCTGCTCCTCGATGAGAACCAGCCCGTCGAATCCCGAGCGGCGAAGTTCCGGAGCAGCCTGGATGCGCTTCTCGCGGCGGACCTGGAGTCCTGGTCGCCGGGCAGTTCGCGCGACGCCGCTATCAGCGGGTTGCTGCAGACCGGCTGGACCGTCGCCGGGCCGGACAAGCAGCCCGTGGCCAGGGACTGGCATGGAGTGATCTCGCTCTACTTCATCGCGCAGCTCAAAGCCAAGCAGCCGCTGGCGAACGTCTTTCAATCGCAACTGCTGGCGCGGATGCACAACGAAGAGAAGCGAATCCCGGCGGATTTCGCGACGTTCTCCTCGAAGCTCGAAGACATCCACTCGATCGTCAAACGGACAGAGGCCGCGGTCGCGGAACTTCCGGTCAAGTTGGCCGACGAACTGACTGCGCGAAACATGGTGAAGGCGCCGCGCAAGGCGATTCTCGACGAGCGCCCGCCCGCCTTCACAGGCCGCGTTGAACAGAT
>CAYYID010000068.1:0-32551 GCA_964471915.1 uncultured Solibacteraceae bacterium
GCCCGCGCCGCGTCCGCCGCTCGCGGGACAGCCCGCGGCGCGGCCGGTCGTGCCGCCGCGCCCCGACCTCGTAGCCCGCTTACAGCAACGTCCCGGGGCACCGGCCATCCCGCGGCCCACGCCCGGAGGTCCGACCCCCGGCGCCGCGATGCCCGGACGCCCCTCGGCGTCGCCGCGTCCCGGCCAACCCATTTACACCGGTCCCGTGCGCCCCGGCCAGCCGCTGATGCGGGGCCCGGGCATGCCGGGACCCGGCGGCGCCCGCGGACCTCGTCCCGGCGGACGCATGCATCCGACGTCCACGGTCCGTTTGGAGCCGCCGACGCCGCTGCCCACGGACCAGCCGCGCCGCCACGTCACCAAGCCCGGCGGCCGCGTCGAACGGACCCGCGATCAGGAAGGGAAGCTCCGTCCCGGCCCGCGCCGGAATGAGCCGGTGCCGCTGCCGGCGGTGAACCGCGAGATCACGATCTCGGAAGGCGTCACCGTTAAGGAACTGTCCGAGAAACTCGGCGTCAAGGCCAACCTGGTGATCAAGAAGCTGGTGGAAAAGAAGATCTTCGCCACCATCAACCAGAACCTGGACGTCAAACTGGCGGAGGAACTCGCGCGCGAGTTCGGAGCCTCCACGCAGAAGATCAGCTACGAGGAAGAGTCGACGCACGACATCCAGCAGACGGAAGTCGAGGTGGACCGTGTCCGGCGGGCGCCGGTGGTCACCATCATGGGCCACGTCGACCATGGCAAGACCTCGCTGCTCGACTCAATCCGTTCGGCCAACGTCGCCGCCAAGGAAGCGGGCGGCATTACGCAGCACATCGGCGCGTACCAGGTGGAGAAGAACGGCCGCAAGATCGTGTTCATCGACACGCCGGGCCACGAAGCGTTCACCCGGATGCGCGCGCGCGGCGCGAAGGTCACCGACATCGTCATTCTGGTGGTGGCCGCCGACGACGGCGTGATGCCGCAGACGCTGGAAGCGATCGACCACGCGAAGGCGGCCGGCGTGCCGCTGATCGTCGCCATAAATAAGGTCGACAAGCCGGACGCCCAGCCGGAACGCATCAAACAGCAACTGGCCGACCGCGGCCTGCTAGCCGAGGACTGGGGCGGCGACGTGGTGATGGTGCCGGTGTCGGCCAAGGCGCGCACCAACCTGGACCTGCTGCTCGAAATGATTCTGCTGGTGGCCGACATGCAGGACCTGAAGGCCAATCCCGCGCGCCCCGGCATGGGCAACGTGCTGGAAGCGAAGCTCGACAAGGGCCGCGGTCCGGTGGCGACCGTCCTGGTGCGCAATGGCACGATGCGCGTCGGCGATTACTTCATCTGCGGCTCCGTGTTCGGCAAGGTCCGCGCGATGTTCAACGACTGGGGCGAACCGGTCCGCGAGGCGGAGCCGTCGACGCCGATCGAGATCCTGGGTCTCGAGGCGCTGCCCGACGTCGGCGACACGTTCCAGGTGGTGACGGACACGGCCAAGGCCAAGCAGATCGTGATGTACCGCGAGACCAAGGCTCGCGAAGTCGCGATGGCCAAGACCCGCATCACGCTCGATCAGTTGCACTCGCAATTGCGCGAGGGCGAGACCAAGGAACTGAACCTGATCATCAAGAGCGACGTCGGTGGCTCCGCCGAGGTGCTCTCCGACACGCTGCAAAAGCTCTCGAACGAAAAGGTGAAGATCCGGGTGATCCACACCGGCGTCGGCGCGATCACCGAGACCGACGTGCTGCTCGCCTCGGCGTCGGAAGCCATCATCATCGGCTTCAATGTGCGGCCGGAACGCAACGCGGGCGCGCTCGCGGAGCAGGAGAAGGTGGACGTCCGGCTCCACACGATCATCTACAACCTCACCGACGAGATCAAGCGCGCCATGACCGGGCTGCTGGAGCCGGTATTCAAGGAAGTCTACAAGGGCCGCGCCGAGGTGCGGGAGACGTTCCGCATTACGAAGGTCGGCACGGTGGCGGGCTGCATGGTGGTGGACGGCACGATCACGCGGGACTCGCAGGTCCGGATCCTGCGCGACAACGTGGTGGTCCACACGGGCAAGATCGACGCGCTGAAGCGGTTCAAGAACGACGCCAGCGAAGTGAAGCAGGGCTTCGAGTGCGGTATCTCGATCGTCAACTACAACGACGTGAAACCCGGCGACATCCTCGAGGCGTTCGTCACGGAGAAGGTCGCACAGGAAGCCTTCGCCTAACGCTGGTACCTCGCGCGTAGAGATCGAAGCCGGTCCAGAATCTCGGGTTGCTCCTTGAGTTCCGCGAGCGGCAGCAATTCGCCGCTGACGTAATCCCAATCCAGACGCGCTTGCTGTCGCATTGCGATCGTTTCCACGTCCATGATGTCACGTTGCCGGAACGCGAACAGCTTCTGCACGACAAGATCTTCGGCAGAGGCGATTCTCAAGCGGCACCCCGGGGCGAGCTCGTGAAACTGGGAGCGTTCGACAACCTTCGCCTCGAACGGCAATCCCCCGAGCGCTACGTCGAGCGGCACTCCGCCCGCACCGGTCAAGAGAAGAACCCGGTTACGGCGGGCGAATTCCGCGGAGTCCGGGATTCGAGCCTGGTATTTCTCGAGCAGCGGTCCGATGAACTCGTCCTCCGAGCCGAAGCCGGTAAGCAGCGTCACGTCAACGTCCCTCGTGAAGCGTGGCTCGCCCCAGCGGAGAAGCGCGATACCGCCGATGATGCAGTGGCTCCAGTGCCGGCGGTCCATGAACGACTGCAAGTCAAGCGCGGCAGTCAGGATCGGCGTCATTTTCGAAGCTTCGCGAACCAGGCCTGCTGCTCCACCAACCCCGAGGTAAGGCGCGGCGGCGCGTCATCGCGCCACGGGCCTGACCCGAATAGCTGCTGGATCGCCTCCGCCGTGTTCACTGCCGCGAGTTCCCGCTCGCGAACCGCCTCGAGCTCTTTTCCCGCGCGGATCCAGGTCTCCACCCAGTGGCGCATTTCGTCACTCACTCCTTCATGCTAGCAACCACGAACACGCTAAGATACCCGGATGCTCTCGCGCCGCACCTGGATGGCCCTTTCCCCCGCGCTTGCCGCTCTCGTTTCCGAACTGGACCTCGAGGCCCAGCGGCCGGAACGGGCCGAGCCGCCGCAGAAGGTCACCGCCGAAATGCTGCGCGCCGCGCTTGCCACGATCGGGCTCGAGTTCCCCGAGGACCAGCTCAAGATGGCGCTGCCCTCCGTAAACCGCAATCTCGCGAGCTACGAACGCCTGCGCGAGTTGCCGGTGCCGCTCGACACCGAGCCCGCGTTCCGGTTCCACCCGGCGCTGCCCGGCGACGAGCCGCGGCCCCGCCCGGCGAAGTTCCGCGCGCAGCGCGGCAAACCGCGCGCCTACACGAACCTCGAGGAGCTGGCCTTCGCGCCGCTCACCGAGCTCGCCGAGTTGGTCCGCGCGAAGCGGGTGACGTCCACGGAACTCACCAAGATGTACCTCGGCCGCCTGAAGCGCTTCGCGCCGAAGCTCAACTGCGTGGTCACCTTCACCGAGGAACTGGCGCTGGAGCAGGCCGCCCAGGCGGACCGCGAGATCCGCGGGGGCAAGTACCGCGGACCGCTGCACGGCATTCCCTATGGCGCGAAGGACCTCTTCGCCACCAAGGGCATCCGCACCACCTGGGGCGCGGAGCCTTTTGAGAACCAGATGATCCCCTACGACGCCACCGCGATCGTGCGCATGCGCGAGGCCGGCGCGGTGCTGATCGCCAAGCTCTCCATGGGCGCGCTGGCGCAGGGCGGGCTCTGGTTCGGAGGCATGACCAAGAATCCCTGGAACATCGAGCGCACCTCCAGCGGATCCTCGGCCGGCTCGGCGTCGGCGACCTCGGCGGGCTGCGTCGGCTTTTCGCTCGGCACCGAAACTCTGGGGTCGATCATCTCGCCCTCCACCACGTGCGGCGTGACGGGACTCCGCCCCACCTACGGCCGCGTGTCGCGCTACGGCGCCATGGGCCTCAGTTGGACCATGGACAAGATCGGCCCCATCTGCCGCGGCGTCGAAGACTGCGCGCTGGTGCTGAACGCCCTCATCGGGCCGGACGGCAAGGACGCCACGGTGCTGGACGCGCCGCTGGATTGGGACCCGGCGCGGCCGCTCGCTTCCCTGCGGATCGGCTTCGTCAAGACCGAGTTTGACAGCCAGACTGGCGAGCGCAAGAAGATCTACGACGAGGCCCTCGCCGCCTGCGTCAAGGCGGGCATGAAGCTGGAACCCGTCGAACTGCCGGACTTCCCCACGCAGAGCCTGCTGTTCCTGCTTTCGGCCGAAGCCGCCGCCGCTTTCGACGACATCACCCGTGACGGGCAGATCGGCAAGCTCAAAGGCCAGCAGCCGAACGACTGGCCCAATTCGTTCCGCACGTCGCGCGCGATCCCGGCCGTGGAGTACATCCGCGCGCAGCGGGCCCGCACGCTGCTGCAGCAGAAGATGCGCGACTTCATGAAGAGCTGGGACGTCATCGTCACCTCGAATCAGAGCGCCATTCTGGGTATTACGAACCTGACCGGCCATCCGCAGGTGGTCCTGAAGTGCGGCATCGCCAGCAACGATCAGCCCGTGGGGCTGTGTTTCCTCGGGAAGTTGTACGAGGAAGGTACGCCGCTGCGCGCCGCGCTCGCGTACGAGCAGGCCACCGAATGGCGCAACCGGCACCCCAAGATGGACTTCGCCTAGGCAAATCTGCGCTTGGCGCGCGAGCAGATCCGTTCAGTCGCTGGAGAACTCCACTGCTCGGAGCGCTTCGATCTGCAACCGGAGCTGCGGCACCATCACGACAACGATCTCGAAGACCAGGTCCAGGTCGAGCGCGTGATAGCCGTGGATCACGCGGTGGCGGAATCCGATGATCCGGCGCCAGGGAATGGCATTGTGCCTTGAGCGCAACTCCGGCGAGAGGGCATTCGCCGCCTCGCCAATGATGCTGAGGGCGTGCAGCAGCGCATGGCGGAGCGTTTTGTCAGCTTCCAACCGCGAGCGATCCAGATCCTGGCAGAAGCCGGCAATGTCTGCAGCCGCTTGCAGGATGTCCTCGATCCGCTCAAGGTCTCGCCGGGCGTCAGGTTCCGTAGAGGACCACGGCGTCGCGTTCGGCCTCGGCGCGAACTCGCGGTCGCAGGAGGTGCTTCAGAGTGAGATCGACGCGGTGCCCCAAAACACCCTCCAGCGCCTCTTCGAGTTCGAACCAGGCCAGCCCCGGATGCGAGCCGCCTTCGAACTCCACCAGCAAGTCGATGTCCGAATCGGGTCGCGCGTCTCCACGTGCGGCGGATCCGAACACGGCCAGCTCGCGGACTCGAAAACGGGAGCAAACAGCCGCAACCGCAGCCAGTGAAACGTCGATTCCCGAAGCGAGCGTCATCGCACTTTAGCTCCAAGACAATTATGCCGGAATCGGACTTCGCGTCAAAACCGCAGCCGGACCCCGCCCCACACGCCCCGCGGCGCTCCCGGCGCGTAGAACGTCGCCTGCCGGACCGGGAACTCGCCCTCCACCGCCGGGAACGGACGCGCCACGAAGGTCCCGGCGTCCGTGAACGCCGTGGGGCCGAGCTGCGCCGCCGTAAAGTACCTCTGATCGAGGAGATTGTTTACCCGGACGAACAGATCGAATCGCCGGTGCGCCCGGTAGCTGACCGCCACATTCGCCACGCCGTACCCGGCGATCTCCCCGGGACCCAGGTAATACACGCCGTCCGGCTGGTGCCGGTTGTTCTCATTGCCCCGCGCCAAGGACCCCGATGTCGCCGTTACGCCGCCGGTCACCAGCAGCCTGCGCGTTACCGGCACATCCACCCACGCCTTGAACAGATGCCGCGCCAGCAGCGGAATCCGGTTTCCTGGCTCGATCGCGATGACACCTTCCAAGCCCTGGCCGCCGCTTCCGGTGCTGTTGCCGGAGCCGTTCACTTCCTCCGCGCTGCGGAACGTGGCGTCGAGGAACGTGTAGTTCGCCCCCGCCGCGACGCGCCCCAGCCGGACCTGCACGGCGGCCTCCGCGCCTTGTCGCAGGGTTCTGCCGAAGTTCTTGAAGTAACCGAAGCCGGTCTGCCCGGAGGCGACGAACAGGATGTCGTCCCGGTTCGCAGCGCGAAAGAATCCCGCGTTCCAGCGCCACCGCGATTCGCCGCCACCGCGGGCGCCGGCCTCCAGCGTGCGGGTAACCACCTGCCGCAGCGGCGGATCCCCGGCAAGCGCGTTCGGCAGGCGGCACGGCGTCTCCGGATCGGCGCACCCGAGTTCGATGGCGGTCGGCGTGCGGCTGCCTTCGCTGTAGCTGGCATAAAGGGACATGCCCGCCGCGGCGCGCACGGTCATTCCCAGCGCGGGGTTGAAGCGCTGGAACGTGTGCAGCCCGGTCAGCGACCCGCGGCCGGCGAGGGGCCGCAACCCGTCGCGATTGTCGATGCGGCTCCGGTCGTAGCGCCCGGAGAAGGTGAAGTTCCAGCGTCCCGCCAGCGCGCGCGCGCCCGTTGCATACAGGCTGGCGGTGTGAACCCGGCTCGCCAGTTGCACGCGATTGTCGAACGGCTCACCGTCTTCCTGCCCCCCCGTCACGCCGTCGGCGAACGCGCCCACGGGCGCGATGGACCGGTCCGGCCTCAGGTATCCCAGCTCCGTCGACTGCTCAAACCCGGTGCGATTGCCGTCATAGGCTCCGCCGGCCGACCACTGGCCTCCGGATCCGAACCACGACACCTGCCCGGCCACTCCGTAGCTCCGTTGCAGCGAGTTCGAACGGTTCAGCAATCCATTGCACTTCTCCGCGGGTTCGTCGCGCCGCAGAACATTGGCGATGCACCGCCAGAACGGGAATGGCGTGTTCGCGGCGTTCTCGCCCGCCAGCGGAAATCCCGAAAAACCCGCGGCGGTCAGCGCCGCGCGTTCCGCAGCGTTCGGCTGATACACCGCCTGATCCAGGGAAGCCTCATTGCTGTCGCCATTCAACGTCCGCGTGCGCAAGTACCGGAAGTACGTCCCGCCCGAAAGCGACCACCGGGATCCGAAACTGCGCCGCCCCTGAAGATTTACGTGCGGCGCCCGGTGTGTCGTGAGGTCGGGCAACGTGTAGACGCTCGAGTAATCGCGCGCGAGGAACCGCTGCTCCTGCAAGCCGTTCCCCACCAGGCCGTTGTTCGCGTAGCCGAGCGACAGGGTCAGTGAGCCGCGCTCCCGCTGGCTGCCCAGCTTCCCGAAAAACTGCCGGACCGCCGTCGGCGATGCCTGCCGCCAGCCGTCCTCGAAGAAGAGGTTCGCCGCAGTGTACCAGTGGTAGCCGCGCGCGGTCGATCCGCCGTGTTCGAACTCGGCGTTCTTGCGCCCGAAACTCCCGCCGCTGAGTTCGAGCGTAGTTCCGGGAGTCAGCCTTCCGTCCTTGGTTCGCACCGACAGCGCGCCGCCGAGCGTGTTCAACCCGAACAGCGGGTCGGATCCCGGCACCAAGGCCATCTCCGACACCGCGAAGCGCGGCAGCAGATCCCAGCTCACGGCGTCGCCGAAAGGTTGATTCCACCGGACCCCGTCCAGGTAGACCGAGATCCCCTGCGGCGTACCCAGCAGAGGCGAGGCGGTGAATCCGCGGAAGTTCAGGTCGGCCTGATAGGGATTGCCCTGGATCTCGTTCAGATTCACGCCGGCGAAGCGCCGGTTCAGGAAGTCCGACAGCTCCAGCGCCGCCGAAGCGGTGAGGTCCGCCGCCGTGGCCGTCTGCACCGGCGCGGGGATCTCGGTGGCGGGCCGCTCCCATCCGGCCACAGGCGTCTCCGCAACCACTTCCGCCGCGAAAGTCGACGGGCCCACGGCGAGCATCACCTCGCGTTCTTCGGTCCGGACGCCTGCCATGATCAGCGTGCTGTAGGGCGCAAAGCCCTCGCGTGTCACCCGCAGCCGATACCGGCCCGGCGTCACCTCCGCGGCGACGAGTTTTCCGTTGGTGTCGGTCTGATAGCGCCGCGCGACCCCGGTTGCGGTGGACTCGAGCGTCACCGTCGCGGCCATCGGCGCGCCTGAGGGATCCCGCACCTGCAAGCGCACTTCCGCAGCCTGGGCGAAGAAGACACAGCCGAACCAGATCCAGAGCGAGAGCCTCATGCGCAAGACTCCGATTCTATCGTGAGGTTGACCGCGTCCCGCCGTCCTACGGCAATTGCAGTACGTACTGCGTGATCCGCGCCAGGTCCCGTTCGTTGAAGCGGTAGGGCGGCATCGCGGTGCCGGGCGAGTACTTCTGCGGATCGGCGAAGTGACCCTCGATCCAGGCCTGATCCCGCCGCCGCGCCACGCCGTTCAAGCCCGGGCCCAACGGGGTCCCAACGCCGTTCACTTTATGACAAGCCCCGCAGCGGTGGCGCTGGTACACCATGGCGCCTTCCACCGCGAACGCCGGCGCCGAGTTCAGCGCCTCCGCGTTCTTCGTGTTCAGCTTCAGCAGAAACGCCGCCAGCGCGTTGAGTTGGGCGTCGGAGAGCTGGATCGGCGGCATCGAGGACCCCGGCACCAGTTGCGCCGGCCGCTTGAAATGCTCGATCATCCACGCCGCCGTCCGCGTGATCGCCTTGTTGGTCAGATCGGGACCCACGCCCGCCTTGCCGCCCGGATGGCAACTGGCGCAGTTCTCCTTGCGGAAGTAACCGATGCCGGCGAGTTCCTCGGGCGAAAGCTCCTGCCAGGTGGCGACCGAGTCGGCCAGCGTTCCTTCCACGTTCTTCGGCGTGGTCGCGATCGCCGCCGCGGTCAGCCCCGCCCAGCCCAGCCCGGCGATCGCGACGACGCCCATCGCGGCCACGCGTCGCGAAGCCTTCACGGCGGCGCCGCGGTCGAGGAACGGCACCAGAAACAGCGCCACGATGGCGAGCGTCGGCAGGATCACGCTGCCCACGATCTCCAGCGACCCCTCGAAGAACTTCAGCGACTGGAACAGGAACAGGAAATACCACTCGGGCCGCGGCACGTAGCTGGTGTCCGTCGGATCCGCCAGCCGGCCGAGCGGGGCTTCCCACGCGATCGCCATCACCAGCAGGATGACGAAAGTCCCGAAGATCGCGACCGTGTCCTTGAAAACCTGCTCCGGGAAGAACTTCTTCCTGGCCGTCTCGCCCGGCTCTGGCGCCACGCCGTGCTTGCGGACGAGGTAAATGTGCAGTGCGATCAACAGGGAGAGCACCGGCGGCAGCAGCATGACGTGCAGCGCGTAGAAGCGCGCGAACGTCACCACGCCGATCGCTCCGTCGGAGCCGAGCAGCCGCTTGACGTACTCGCCCGCCACCGGCGCGGACCCCGCGATCTGCGTGGTCACCACCGTGCCCCAGTAGGCTTTGTTGTCCCACGGCAGTAGATAGCCCGTGAGCCCGAACCCCAGCGTGACCAGCAGCATCGCGACGCCCGCCATCCAGGTGGCTTCGCGCGGCTTCTTGTAAGCGCCGTAGATGAAGACCTGCACCATGTGCAGCACCACCACCACGATCATCATGCTCGCGCCCCAGTGGTGCAGCCCGCGGATCAACCTGCCTCCGGTGAGTTCGGTGACGATGTACTTCAGGCTGTTGTAGGCTTCGCCCGGAGTCGGCGCGTAGTTGAACGCCAGCAGGATCCCGGTGAAGGCCTGCAGCAGGAACCCGAACAGCGCGATGCTGCCCAGCACCTGGTGCCAGCCGCTCGACTCCGGGATCTCCTCGTAGAGAAAGTGCTTCACCGCGCTTTCCAGCCCGGTGCGCTCCTCCAGCCAGTCGACGATTTGGCGGATCATGGCGTCACGCCTTCATCACGGCGCCGAGCAGCAGTTTCCCGCCCTCGACCTTCGTCTCGTAGCGGTCGAGGGCGCGCGGCGCCGGCCCGGTCAGCACCCGGCCGTCGATCGAGAACGCCGAAGTGTGGCACGGGCACACGAAGTGGTCCCGCCGTTCGTCCCAGTGATAGGCGCACCCCAGGTGCGTGCACTGCGGCGCGAACGCCACCACTTCGCTCTCCGACAAGCGGACCACCCAGGCGGTGTCCTTCTCGGACGAGATCTTCCAGCCATCCACTTTGTTGCGCCGGAAGACGACCTCTTCCGGTTGCTTCAGCGCGAGCTGCGCCAGGTCGGCCGCCTCGACGAAGCCTGTGTCCTCGCGGCGCTTCGGAGGGAACAGCAGGTACGCGACGGCGGGTACGGACAGCGCGGCCGTGATCAGGCCCCACAGTCCGTAGATAAACGAGAGATGGAACGTCCGGCGACCGGTCTTGGACTCCATGCGAGACACCTCTGGCTCCAAGGGAGCTTGCTATCTTCAGACCCCGTTGCCCCGCCCGGCGGAACAGCTCCGGGCAGGTTATTTGCCCACTAAGATAGCGCGGGACGCTTCCGGTGCCAATCGGTACGTTGCTGGAACTCCCGGCCGAGTTGGAGCAGCAGGTTCTCGTGGAACGGCCGCGCCACGAACTGAACCGCTACCGGCAAACCGTCGGCGAAGCCGCACGGCAGCGAGATCGCCGGCAGCCCCGCGAGATTTCCGGCGGCGATCAGCCCGCTCAAACCCGGCTGCGCCGGCGTGGGACGCTCGCGGAACGGGCGGTCCAGCGGCTGCGTGACGCCGCTCGCCGGACTGTACCGCGCCGGTGCCAGCAGTACGTCCACGTCCGCGAACAGCTTCCGAAAGTCGTCCTGGATCAGCCGCCGCACCCGCATCGCGCGCAGGTAGTCCTTGGCCGGGATATCGAGGCCCGCCTTCAGCCCCGCGATCTGCCGCGCGTCCTCCAGTTGATCCACTTTGCCGCTCGTGATCAGCTCTTCAAAGATCGAGCCCGCCTCCGCGGCGATGATCGTCGACACCAGCGCGCCGTACGGATAGTCCGGCAGCTTCAATTCGTGGAGCGGCATGCCGAGCGCCTTCACCACTTCGAGCGCGGCCTGAAACGCCGGCCGCGTTTCCGGCTCGGCCCAGTCAGCAAAGTCCACCGGGGACCAGCCCATTTTGAGCTGCGTCAGGTCCCGGGGGAACTGTGGCGCGTAGCTGAAGCCCTTGCCGGCGGACCCCGGATCGTTCGCGTCCCCGCCCGCGATCACTTGCAGGATGTGCCCGCAATCGTCCGCCGAGCGCGCCATCGGTCCGATCTTGTCCAGCGTCCAGGAGAGCGCCATGGCGCCGGCGCGCGACACAAGGCCGTAGGTCGGCCGCAAGCCGGTGACGCCGCAGTAAGCGCTCGGCGTCAGAATCGACCCCGAGGTCTCCGAGCCGAGCGCGAACGGCGTCAGCCCGCCGCCCACCGCGCTTCCGGAGCCGCTCGACGACCCGCCGGACCACTTCGTCCGGTTCCACGGATTCAGCCCCGGCCCGGTGAGCGACGCCGCGGGATACCGGTACCCGCCGCCGCCCGCGAGCTCCACCATGCCCAGCTTGCCGATCAGGACCGCCTGCGCCTTCTTCAGCTTCTTCACGGTGGCGGCGTCTTCGTCGAACACTTGTCCGGCGTACGGCTTGGCGCCCCACGCGGTCACTTTGCCCTTGACGGCCAGCAGATCCTTAACCGCGAATGGGATGCCCTGCAGCGGGCCGCGCGTGCGTCCGCGCTTCAGGTCCCCGTCGACCTCCTTGGCATCGTTGAGGGCCGTTTCGCGCAGCAACAGCGCCAGCGCGTTCAGCCGCGGACCCAGGCGTTCCAGCCGGTCGAGGAACGCGCGCGTCAGTTCCACGCAGGAGAACTCCTTGGCGCGCAGTTTGGCGGAAAGCTCGGTGATCGTTCCGAAGTAGAGGTCGTCCGTGAAATCGGCCATGGCGTCAGGCCTTGAAGGTGAACGACGGCTCGGTCGCCATCGGGATCTTGATCTTGGCGGCCTGCTCCAGCGCGCGCTTGGTGCGCTCGCGGGCGGCGCTGAGTTCATCGGCGGGCGCTGGCGCCGCCGGGGTCTGCGCCGCGGCGGGCGCCGCTACCGCCAGCAGGGTCGCCAATCTGCGCCGCGTGACTTTCATGTGGGGGATTCTAGCAGGATCGGCGTATCCCTTTCGGCGACGGCGCGCCGGCCGTGGCAGGGAGGTGTCAGCAGCGTAGCGTGCCCGGGTGCGGCGGCGGACCCGCGGCGGTAAGATTCGGCCATGGCACGCAAGAAGACGTGGCGCGAAAAGATGGACCCCGGGCGCGAGCCCCAGGTGGAAACGGTAACCAAGCCCTTCGCCGGCATGACGCCGGGCATGTCGATGCTGGTCTCGACGCCCCGCGAAGTGGAAGCGGCGATCCGCCGGATCCCGGAGGGCCGCTCACTGGCGCCCGCGGACCTGCGCCTGAAGCTCGCGCGCAAGCACCACGCCGAGACCACTTGCCCGATGTCGCTCGGGATCTTCCTGCGCATCGTCGCGGAAGCCGCATGGGAGGAGATCCAAGCGGGCAAGGATCCCGGCGACGTGACGCCGTTCTGGCGGGTGATCGAACCGGGATCGCCGCTGGCGGGTAAACTGACTTGCGGGGCGGCGTTCGTCCGGAAAATGCGCCGCGCCGAAGGATTGCCCGTTTGAAGCTGCCGGCTGCCGTCCATGCCTCGATCCGCTGGTTCCTGGCGATCGTGTTCTTCACCTATGGCACGGTGAAGCTCTTCGGCGGACAGTTCTACTACGGCGACTGGTCCATCGACAAGCAGACCGTCGGCGGCCCGTTTCTGGTGTGGGCTTTCTTCGGCTACTCGCCTTTCTATGGACGGTTCATCGGCCTGGCGGAGCTGGCGCCGGCCCTGCTGCTGGTGTCGCGACGCACCGCGACGCTCGGCGCGCTGGTGCTGTTCCCGGTGGCGCTGAACATCACGGTGATGGACTTCGCCTACGGCTTTCCAGGCGTAAAGTACGCGGCCTTGCTCTACACTCTGCTGTGCGGCCTGTTGCTGCTCCACGACGCGGACCGGCTGTGGCCCGCGCTGATCCTGCCGGCAAGTCCCGCGCGGCTGTCCGCCCGGACGAAGTGGCTGCTGGCGGCGGCGGGCGTGCCGGTCGCGTTGTTCGGCCTTCACCTGATCGGCACGGCCGTGCGGCCGGGCGCGGAGCAGCCGGCGGCGGAGCGGCTCGGTTGGGGCAAGGACGCGAAGTTGATCAGCTCGCGGTACACCGGCTGGTCCGGGGTGAACCGGCAGGGTGAAGTAGAGTTCGCAGGTCCGGGCGGGAAGCGCGCCGTGGTGAAGGTGTCCCGGCTTACCGGATTCCACGATTGGCGGGTGGACACCGTGGAGATCCGCTAGGCCGTCGGACCTGTGTCCATGCCGGCCCGCGGCCACGGGTACTCGA
Organism: uncultured Solibacteraceae bacterium; assembly: GCA_964471915.1. Taxonomy (GTDB): domain Bacteria; phylum Acidobacteriota; class Terriglobia; order Bryobacterales; family Bryobacteraceae; genus JAIEPW01. The sequence goes on from CAYYID010000068.1 coordinate 13,266, forward strand.
TGTAGCGCGCGATCTTCTGCGCCGCTTCCTGGCCCAGCTCCCGCGCGACAATATGGAACGACATGTCGATGCCCGCCGAGACCCCGGCCGACGTAACAATGCGGCCGTTGTCCACCAGGCGAGCGCCCTCGCGGATCTCCGAGTTCGGCGCGCACTTGCGCAGTTCCTCGAAGGCCAGGTGGTGCGTGGTGGCGGCGAGTCCGTCGAGCAGTCCCGCGCGGCCCAGCAGCAGCGATCCCGTGCAGACGGAGAGCGTGAGTTGCGCCTCCTGGTCCATCTTACGGACCCAGTCGATGACGTTCTGTTTCTGCAAGAGCGGGCGCGTCCCGTAACCCCCGGGGATGACGACGATATCGGCGCGCGGCGCCGTGGCAAAAGAGTGCGTGGGCAGAACCATCAGCCCGTTCCGCGCCCGAACCGGCTGGTCCGTTTCAGCGACGGTGAAGACCTCGAAAGCCTGCGTCTGGGCTCCCGTGACGGCAAAGACTTCGTACGGTCCGGCGAAGTCGAGGACTTCGACTTCGTCGAAAATGAAAATCGCAACGGTTTTGGGCATCCGCACCCAGGGTAGCGCGAGCCGCTACTCGAGCGCGGCGGCCAGCAGGTCTTCGAGCAGCTCGCGTTCGCCCGCGGCGCCGGCGATGTGCATCCGCCGGTCCACCTCCGCAAGCCCTTCGCGCGCGGCGTGCGCGGCGGCGTCGCGGTCGCCTTCGGCGAGCAGAACCGCGGACTGGGCCCGCAGCAGCGCGAACTTCTCGAAACCCGGCGCTCCGGGCTTCACCTGCTGCAGCCAGGCGCGTGCTTCCGCCGCGCGGCGGCGGTGGCGTCCCTCGAAATAGGCGGCATCCACATACGCGAACGAGCGGAACGGCGCGGGCCAGCACTCGATGGCGTCCAGTACCCCGTCGATCCACCGGCCCGCTTCGGAGATGTCGCCGCGGTCGAGGGCCGCGGCGTAAGCCATCAGTGCGGCGCCGACGTAGTCGAAGCTGCCGTCCGCGGGATCCGTGGCGCGCCGCAGCAGTTGGGGATCCCAATCGCGCGGCCGGACGCCGCTGAGCTGCGCGGCTCCCAGGCTGCTGATCGCGCACCATCGATCGGCGGCAGCTCCGCCTCGGACCAGCAGCAGGATGCGCGCGCCGTCGGTGTTGAACCCACCGCTGTGCATGGGGACCAACGTCACCACACCGATCGCCAGCGAAAACAGGCCGATGAGCAACAGCCCCGCCTTCACCGGAGCCGCGCTCACCCAGACGGCCGCGCCGAAGCCCGCGGCGGCCAGCAACCACGACGCTGCCGGACCGCCTGCCACGATGCGCAGCATTTCCCCGGGCCGGCTGTCTTTTCCCGTTGGCGTCATGGCGGCCAAACCGCCGGCTAGCGCCCAGGAGCGATTCCAGCCGATCCGGACTCGATCGCCTTCCCGGAAGATGCGCAGCGGGCCCACAATGTACAGATGGAAGCGGTAGCCTGCCAGCCAGCCGCCCACGACGTGGCCGAGTTCGTGGATGGCGATTGCCACAAACGCCGCACCGGCGACCAGGAGCGGAAGCATCCACCCGAGATCCCGAAACGTGCGGTCTCCCTTGGGAATGAACTTGCCGATCCCGTAGCCGAAGCCGAGACCGGCGAGGGCGCCCAGCGGGATGAACACAAGGCGCCGCCAGGAACGTTGCTGGGGCTTGGGAGAAGGCTCCGCCATTCAAATATGGATGCCGGAAGCCGGTCCGCCAGTGCAAAATCGTCGCGCGGGAGCCCCGCTAGTCGCGCCACCATCGCGGCGGCGTGAACTTCCGGGCGCCGGGCCAAACCCGGTCCAGGGTGCTCCCGTCGAACAGTTCTCCGTTGCGCATCACATACCGGATCGTATTGGTGTTCCGGATGTCCGCCAGGGGATCGCGATCGAGCACCACGAGATCGGCCAGCTTGCCGGCCTCGACGCTGCCGAGGTCCCGCGCGTAGCCGATCGCGTCGGCGGCCGTTGCCGTGGCGGAGCGCAGCACCTCGTGGTTCGGCATGCCCCGGGCGAGCGCCCACATCTCCCAGTGGCACTGCAGCCCCTGCAGTTCGCCGTGGCCGCCCATGCCGACATTGCCGCCCGCCCGGCGGATCGCCGCGGCGCCCGCGGCGATCGCCGGATAAACGAACGCTTTCTCCGGGAACCACATCATGCGGGTCGTGGTGCGGTTGTGCAATTGCTCGCGCGGGAAGAAGCGGCGCAGCTTGGCGTCGCCGTACGGATTCTCGCGCGCCAGCAGATCGAAGATCGCGAACGGACCTCCGAACGCCACCAGCAGCGTCGGCGTGTAGGTGATCCCCGTACGCGCGTACAACTGGATCACGTCGTCGAACAGCGGCACGCTGGGCAGGGCATGTTCGTTGCCGGAGAACCCGTCGATCGCGTGGGTGAGGTTCATCTCCAAGTCCGCCGCGCCTTCCGTGGTGGGCATGATTTCGAGGCGGCGGCAAGCCTCGACCACCCATTGCCGCTGCTGGCGGTTGCCCACGCGATAGCTCTTCAGCGTGTTGGTCCGGTAGTGCTTGCGGTAGCGCTCGACCGCGGCGATCGTTTCGTCCAGCGACTGGAGGTCGAGGTTGCCGAAGACCCCGGGACCCGTGGAGAAGATCCGCGGGCTCAGCATCAGCCCGGCTTCGGCGAGGTCGCGGTAGGCGAAGATGTCATTCGAAAACGACTGCGGATCGCGAATCGACGTCACGCCGTAGGCGAGATTCGCCGCGGCGCTGTACGAAGCCGGGTCGAGCACGCCGCGCCGGATATCCCAATGAGCATGAAGATCGATCAGCCCCGGAATGACCGTGCGTCCCGCGACGTCGATCACCGTCGCGCCCGCGGGCGCCGCGCCGGTCCCCACGGAGCGGATCCGGTTGCCGGTGACGACGATGTCGGCCTTTTCCAGAACTTCGTTGCCTCGCATCGTGATCACTCGCGCGCCGCGCAACACGATCGTCCCGGTGGGCTTTGCCCGCGGCTTCTCGGCCAGCAGTTCCACCGGAGCGGCGCCGCTTTGTTCGAGGGTGCGGCCGTTGGTCCAGGCGGGCTGGCCGTCGCGCCAGAACGCCCAGTCCGCGCTTCCGGTGGTGAGGCGGCCGGCCGCGGTGGGCGTCACCGCCACTTCGCCGCCGAGGCGCACCCGATAGAGATGCTTGCGGGAGAGCGCCAGCGCTTCGGTGGCGTCCGCGTTGACGCGTGCCGCCTCCACGCCACCCGGGAAGCGCGCCAGCACCCGGCGATCGCCGCCGTCGAGGCTTAGCGACACCAGTCCTTCGCGCGCGGAGTAGAGCACCAGGCGTCCGCCGGCGGTGAAGTGCGGATCCGCGAGTCCATTCGCTGCCGCGATGATCGCGAAGTCGCCGCCCGCGGCCGGCACCTTGCCGAGCTTCGCTTCCGGCGGCGCGGCATCCGTAAGGCTGGCCTGCCGCGTCGAGACCAGCGCCACGATCCACTGCCCATCGGGCGACCACGCGGGTTCGCGGTAGGCAGCGGGACCGCGGGCCACTAGCGTTTCGCCGGACCCATCGGCGCGCACCTTGCGCAGTTCGCCGCCCGTGTCTCCGGACCACGTGACGAAGGCGATCCACTCGCCGTCCGGCGACCATGCAGGCTGGAAACCGCGCGCGACGCGGCGCGACGCTCCGCCGCCGAGGTTCTGCACGTGGATCTCGCCGAACGCGCCGAACGCGATGCGCTTGCCGTCCGGTGAAGGCGACGGTCGCATCGCGAGCGTGGCCCGCACCGGGCCTTCTTCCATGCGCTGGGGAAAATTCAAACGTGGCTGGACTTCCAGCGCCACCGCCGCCGTGAACGGGATCACCGTGTCTTTGCCCGTGGCGATCTCGATGCGATGGATCCGGCCTCCGTAAGCGGCGATCACCGCCGCGCTGTCGGGCGTGATCGCGTATCCGGGCAGCACATCGCGCGTCGCGCGAGCCTCCAGCTCGTCGCGCTGTACCGGAACCTTCAGCCAGCGCTCCTCGCCGGTGGCCAGGTTGCGGATCTTGAGACCGGTTTGCTCCTCGTAGTGCGCGGCGTAGACCAGGGCCCTGCCGTCCGGCGTGGGAACCGCGCGAAAGCCGCTGGCGACGGATTCTTCGGCGCCGTTGCCGAGGTCGAGACGGAGCAGCTGCGCGCGAGCGCCGCTGCGGCTGTTGTAGACGCGTGGGAACACGGAGGTGTAGTAGAGGAACTTGCCGCCGGGGTCCGGGCGCGCGCCGAAGGCGCCGGGAGGCGGTGCGGAGACCAGCAGTGTCGGCCGAGTTCCGGAGTCGCGATTCAGCTTCACGGGGTCGCCGCCGGTTAACGAATAGCGGCGGAGTTCGGCCACGCCGTCGCGCGCCACCACCGAAACGACGATCGACTGCCCGTCCGGCATCCAGGCGGGCGAGAACATGCCGTCCTGGGTTTCGCGCGAGATCTGCCGCGGCTGGCTACCGTCGGCCAGCGCGACCCAGAGGTTCTTGGCGCCGCTGCGGTCGCTGGTGAAGGCGATGTGCCGGCCGTCCGGCGAGTAGATGGGCTGCGAGTCGAAGGCCGGTCCGCGGGTAATGGCTTTCGCCGTCCCGCCCGTGGCCGGAAGCTCGTACAGGTCGCCGAGGAGATCGAAGACGATCGTGCGCCCGTCCGGCGAGAGGTCGAGGGACATCCAGGTCCCTTCGCGGACCGTGAAGTCGAGCCTCCGCGGCGGGGCTTGCGCAAACGAGATCATCGCGGCGGCGAGCAGCGCTTGGCGCACCATCCAGTCAGCTTACAGCACGGGCAATGCGGTGCCGCGGAGCGGGATGGGAATTCCTGTCAGAGTAGACTCTACCTATGCTTCCCCTGCTGCTGCTGAGCCTCTGCCTGGACCCCGTGGAGAAGAAGCTGGTCGACACCGTGCAGGCCGAAGAGGCGCGCACCATCGCGCTGATCGAAAAGCTGGTCAACATCAACAGCGGCACCATGAACACCGCCGGCGTCCGCGAAGTGGCCCGCGTCCTGGAAGGCGAGTTCCGCGAGATCGGACTCACGGCGCGTTTCGTGCCCGCCCCTCAGCTCAAGCGCGCCGGGCACCTGATCATCGAGTCGCTGCCGGCGCAGCCGGCCGGCAAGCGTCTGCTGCTGATCGGCCACATGGACACCGTGTTCGAGCCCGACAGTCCCTTCCAGAAGTTCGTGCGACAGGGCACCCGCGCGACCGGCCCGGGCTCCGAGGACACCAAGGGCGGGCTCGCCGTCATGATCTCCGCCCTGCGCGCGCTGAAGGCTGCGGGTGTTCTTCACAAGATCGCGCTCCGCATCGTGCTCACGGGCGACGAGGAGAATCCCGGCACGCCCTTGAAGGAAGCGCGACGCCTGCTGGTGGAAGCCGGCGATCAGAGCGACATCGCGCTCGAGTTCGAGCCGGGGATCCAGATCGACGGCAAGGACTTCGGGTCCACCAGCCGGCGCAGCGCGCAGAACTGGGTCTTGCGCGCGAAGGCCAGGACCGGACATTCGGGCCAGGTGTTCTCGCCGGCAATGGGCAGCGGCGCCGCGTTCGAGATCGCGCGGATCCTGAGCGCGTTCCACGCCGAACTACGCGAGCCCTTTGTGACCTTCAACGCCGGCATCGTGGCCGCCGGCGCGCGCACCAAGCTCGCGGCCGACGAGAGCAGCGCCGAGGTGGCGGGCAAGTCCAACATCGTGCCGGAGGAGGCTGTCGTGTTCGGCGACCTGCGCACGATTTCGCCGGAGCAGAACCAGCGGATCCAGGAAAAGATGCAGGCCATCGTGCGGCGTCATCTTCCCGGGACCAGCGCGACGCTCGAGTTTCGGGAAGGCTATCCCCCGATGGCGCCGGAGAAGAACCGCGGCCTCCTGAAGCAGCTCAATGCCATCAATCGCGACCTCGGTGTCGCGGAGATGGGCGAACTGGATCCGATGCGGCGCGGCGCGGGCGACATCTCGTTCGTGGCGGCCAAACTCGAAAGCCTCACCGGGTTCGGCACCATCGGCGACGGCGCACACGCTCCGGGCGAGTGGATCGACCTCACCAAGGTCGCACTGCAAGGAAAGCGGGCGGCGCTGATGATCTACCGGTTGGGAACGCGGCCCTAGCCGGCGACCCGGCTTCAGCCGTACGAATACGCAACCTCGACACACGCGCGTCCGCCCGCGAGATAGAGCCGCAGGTAGTCGAACGCGCCGCCGTTGGCCAGGTTCAGCTTGCCGCGCGACCACGCGGGTGCGGCGAAACCCTCCTGCGCGACACACCCGCCACTAAGGTTCCCGCCGCGCTTTAGCTCCAACGCCGCCACCAGCTTCTCCGGCCCGCCGAGCTCGAACACGCACCAGCCGGCGCGCGTGGAGGACTCCATCTGGCAACTAAGTCCCGCGCCGCCGTGTGCGGCGACCAGCGTCCCGATGTCGCGCTTCAGTCCGGCCTGGTTGACGCGGTCCCCAGCGCCGCATCCCGCCAGCAAAAGTCCGGCCGCGAGCCCGCGTCTCACAGCAACCGCCCGGCGGCCTTCGCGCGCCCGCGTTTCTCGAGCCGTTGCTCGCGGCGCTGCAATGCCGGCGAATCTTCGACGGACCGTGCGGCGCGCGTCATCTCCAGCGCGAGCGTCCAGTTCTTTTCGCAATGCTCGAAGTGCTTCGCGAGTTCCTCATACGCCCGCGCGCGGAACGGATTGCGCGCCGTCGATAGCTCCGTGAACAGCGCCAGCGCCGCGTCCGGCCGCTCCCGCTTGCGCTCGAGCAGCGCCAGGTCCCACAGCGTCCGCCACAGCAGTTCGTCGGCCACGCCCTGGTCGATCCCTTTGCGCAGCAGGCGCGCCGCTACATCCAGTTGGCCGGCTTGCCGGAGCCAGCGGGCCAGTCCGACGCATTCAGCGCCGTGCGCAAGCGGTGCGTTCTCCGGATCCTGGAACGCCCACGGCACGATGCCGGTCAGGCAGGCCAGCGTCAGGATGTCGTTCGCGTTGTGGTGGAAGATCGGCACCAGCTTGTGCGCCTCGCGCTTGCGCAGGTACTCGAAGTAGACGTACGGGATCATCTCGCCGGGCAGATCGCCCTGGCGCTCCACGCCGAGGATCTGGTTCTCTAGCTCCACCAGGCGGCAGCTATCGAAGCGGAGCCGCCACAGCCGCCGCGCGCCGTGCAGCAGGTCCAGGTGCTCCAGGCTCGCGAACGGCGGCCGGAAGCGGGAGAGCCGGTAGCGCGTCTCGAGCAAAGGCTGATCATACGTCCGGCCGTTGTAGGTGATGAGGATCTTGAACTGCGCCAGATGCGCGGAGAGCGCGTGCAGCAGGCTGGCCTCCTCGCCGTGCTCGCGCATGAAGAACTGCCGCACCTGGAACCCCTGCTCAGTGATCCGGCCCACGCCCACCAGAAACGCGACGGTGCCGGAGCCGCCGGCGAGGCCGGTGGTTTCGGTGTCGAGAAACGCCCACTCGCCGGGATGGGAGTCGGCGATCGCGCCGCCGGAGATCGCGGCGAGCAGGTCGCGCGGCAGGTCCTGCAACGTGGCGATGTCCATGGACCCGTGGCGGCGGTGTCGCTCCCAGGTCCGCTCGGTCTCGAAGTGCCGGCCGTGCGGCGTCTCGATCTCGTCGCCGGCGAGATACTCTTCGGGTCCGAACGCGGCGGGAGGTTCGGCCGCGGGAAGCGGCGCCGCCGCGTACTTGCGGTCGATCTTCGCAATCCGCTTGCGCAGTTCCGCGAGTTGTTCCGAAAGGTCCTGCATTTCGCCGCGTCTTCGCCCTCGACGATTCTACCAATCCGCTATCATGGCCGCGGAGGTTCGCGTGCGCCTGACGATCTGCCTGTTCAGTCTGGTTTGCGTTGCGCTGGCGGACGAAACCGCCAAGCGCCAGAAAATCGAGCAGTTGCTGGTGCTCACGAACTCCGCTTCGATGATCGACCAGATGTTCGACCAGTTGCGCGGCGTGATCGCCCAGCAGCGGGAAATGCTGAACCTCGGCAAAGAGGATTCGAAGGAGATGACCGCGGAGATCGAGAACCTGACGTTCGGGATCCTGCGCGAACGGCTGAGTTGGGACAAGCTGCAGCCGAAGTTCGTCGAACTCTATGCCGAGACGTTCACCGAAGAAGAAGTGGAAGGCATGGTCGCGTTCTACCGGAGCCCCGCCGGCCGGGCGTCGATCGAGAAGATGCCGAAGCTGATGGGCCGCTCGATGGCGATCACCAACGACATGATGAAGGACGTGGTGCCGGACCTGGTCCAGAAGACCGAGGCGATCGTCATCAAGTACCGCAACAAAGCGCTGGAGCAGCGCAAGAAGCAGTAAGCGGGCTATTTCCGGCGCGCGTCCAGCGCCACCGCAAGAAGGACGCCGATCAGCAACACGCTGTACTCAACGCCATTGCGTCCCGCACCCACTACGAACCAACCGGCCCGCGCATGCACCAGCGCGATCCCCGCCGCCAGCTCGAGGATCAGGATCGCGCAGATTGGGACAATGTAGCGCCCGCCGGCCAGCGCCACCGTGCCGGTGAGCTCGAAGATCGTGATGCCCCAGGCGATCGCGGAACCGAGGGGAAGGCCCTGTTGCGCCAGGAACTCCCCGAACGGAGCCACGCCGTTGTTTATTACCCGGGCCGCGCCATGCACGAACAGCAGCGCGGCGGACAGCATCCGGAGGAAGACCAGGGGTTGCATCGCCTCAGCCTAGCGCACTTGCGCGAGCTGTTCGGCGCTCAGGATCTGTTGCGCCATGGCGCGCTTCAACTCCGGAATCCCGGCGCCGGTGGCGGCCGAGATCGCGAAGAACGGCAGCTTACGGCGCGTACAGAGCGCCTTGAGGGAAGACAGCCGCTTGCGGTCCTCCAGCACGTCGAGCTTTGTCGCGACCACCATCATCGGCTTGGCGGCGAGTTCCGGGGAGAACGCCTCGAGTTCCGCCATCACGACCTTGAAGTCCTCGACAGGCTTGCGCGCGCTGAACTCGCTCACGTCCACCAGATGCACCAGCAATTTGGTGCGCTCGACGTGGCGCAGGAACTGGATGCCGAGGCCGTGGCCCGCGTGCGCGCCTTCAATTAACCCTGGGATGTCGGCGACCACGAAGCCGAAATCGCCGTAGGGCACGACGCCGAGGTTGGGTTCCAGCGTGGTGAACGGATAGTTGGCGATCTTGGGTTTGGCGGCCGAGATCACCGAGATGAGCGTCGATTTCCCGGCGTTCGGAAAGCCGACCAGGCCTGCGTCGGCGAGCAGCTTCAGTTCGAGGCGCAGCCGCTTCTCTTCGCCCGGCTTGCCGTCCTCATGCTCGGTGGGAGCCTGGTGCGTCGGCGTGGCGAAGTGCTGGTTGCCGCGTCCGCCGCGCCCGCCTTTGGCAATGGTCACCTTCTCGCCCGGCGTCGTGAAGTCGTGGATCTGCTGGCCGGTGGCCTCGTCGTAGACGATGGTGCCGACCGGCACGGGTACTTCGATGCCATGGCCGTCGCGACCCGTGCGCTGCGATCCCTCGCCATGGCGTCCGCGCTCGGCCTTGTGCTCGGGGTTGAAGCGGAAGTGGAGCAGCGTGTTGTAGTGCGGGTTGGCCACGAAGACAACATCGCCGCCGCGGCCGCCGTCGCCGCCCGAAGGGCCGCCGCGGGGGACGAACTTTTCGCGGCGGAAGGCCATGCAGCCGTTGCCGCCGTCGCCGGCTTTGATCCAGATGCGAGCTTCGTCTATGAACACAATAATTAGTTTCGAAATCACGATGGCGCTAGCTGCGCTTTGGAAACAGATAGCCCGTTACCGCTAGCAGGACCCCTATGACGTTGACGGTCGTTGTCCCAAGCAGGGCAATCAACACCGAATCGGACAGCGTGAAATTGCCGAGCCGCCAGCCAGACAAGGCGATCAGGACAGCCACGAATCCGAGCCATGCGCAAACGAGTCGAAAGATCCATTTCCCAAACTTGAGTCGCTGCTTGCGATCCTGCCGAAGGCCGGTGATTTCCTCGTCCTGCTTCGTCGAGTCAAAGGACAACTGCTCCGGCGTCGGCCCGGCATCGGTGCCGGGTCGCTCACGAACTCTCTCCAGGATTGGTCCGGGGTCGGGCGGCGCCGACTGATCTTCGGAACCGCGGTCAGGCCGGTTGGGCGATGGCATTCCACTTGCCCTGAAACTCTTCGGCGATCCAATCATCCGGCATGTCAGTACCCAGCCGGCCGCCAAGTCCCTCTTCTCGCATTCTGTACCAAGCCGTCCCCTCGCGATGGGTGAGGTTCGATAACTCCGTGCCGGAGTACTTTCCGTACGCCTTCCAAACTTCGTCGATAACCCTCTCTTCGTAGCTGCCAGGAACGACTTCGTAGGGAGCGAAATGAACTACGCTGCTTCGGAGCGGGTCCAGAGCGTGCCGGAAAGCCGGCTGGTCAATGGGATCACCGCCGAACCGCTTGAAGATGTGATAGACCGTTGGAATCACGGGGCCATACTGCCAAGCCTCGACGTGCTCCTGGAGCAATGGCCTGCCGGTGAACGCGAGATACCAACCGTGTGCGCAGTAGATCAACTTCTGAAGCTTCAAGTGGTCTATCGGTGCGCCATCACGGCGAGCCAAGGCGAGGAAGCGGTTTGCAACCGCTGGTGCAGCGCAGGGGGGCGTCGGGTACTTAACTTTCATGGGCCACCTGTTTCGATTGTGCACGAAAACCGCAGAAAGGAAAAGGGGCAGGCCGGGCGGCCTGCCCCTTCCGGATTCCGTTCGCGAGGGCTAGTTCTGCTCCGCCGCCACGATGTTGACGAACTTGCCCATGCGGCCGCGGTCGCGGAACTGGACGGTGCCGCCGACCTTCGCATACAGCGTGTCGTCCGACCCGATGCCGACGTTCACGCCGGGCTTGTACTTGGTGCCACGCTGGCGGACGATGATCGATCCGCCCGTCACCAGTTCGCCGCCGAAGCGCTTCACGCCCAGCCGCTGCGCCGCCGAGTCGCGGCCGTTCTTAGAGCTGCCTAAACCTTTTTTATGCGCCATTGCCGATCCCTCTTACGCCAGGATTTCCTTCACCGTGACCTTGGTCAGGTTCTGGCGATGACCGATGGTCCGCTTGTACTGCTTCTTCCGCTTGAACTTGAAGACGATCACCTTGTCGCCGCGGTCATGCCCGGCCACTTCGGCCGTCACCTTGGCGTTGGCGAGGTCCTTGCCGGCCTTGACGGACGAGCCGTCCACCACCGCCAGCACGCGGCCAAACTCTACGGCCGAACCGGCGTCGCCGGCCAGCGTTTCCACTTCGATGGTGTCGCCCGGGGCGACCCGATACTGCTTCCCGCCGGTTTCGATTACTGCGTACATCGCCTTGCCTCTTCTGCCTGCCGGAGCGCACAGAGCTCCGGGCTCGGAATTTGCTTCGGAAGTTGCCAGCCAGGGCGCGTCGCGGAGAGACACCGCTTCTGCCCACGCCAGGGTGAGACCGAAACTCCAGTGTACACTAACGCATCACCCGGCGCAAACCTTGCATCCATTACGCGAGGGCTATGATGTTTCAGGTTCTGGAACTGGATGCCAGGGCAGTGGAGGTGCGCCGGCCAACCCTGGGCGCGCTGCTCCGCGACGCCGTCGAAAGTGGAGCGTCCGTCGGCTATCTGCCGCCTTTGGAACAGGATATGACCGCGGCTTACTGGCAGGAAGTCGAGCGCGATGTGGCGGCGGGACGTCGTGTACTGCTGGCAGCCTTCGAGGGGCCGGACCTGCTGGGCTCGGTCCAGCTCGAACTGGCGCAGAAGGCCAACGCGGGGCATCGCGCCGAAGTCCAGAAGCTGATGGTCTTCCGCACGGCGCGACGCCGCGGGGTGGGCCGGGCGCTAATGGCCGAAGCCGAAGAGGCCGCCCGGGTCCGCGGACGTACGCTGCTCGTGCTCGACACCCGCGCCGGCGACGACGCCGAACAGCTCTATCGCGCCCTCGGCTGGACCGAAGCCGGCCGGATCCCCGCCTATGCCCGCGCGGCGAACGGCAAGCTCGAACCCACGGTTCTGTTCTTCAAGCAACTCGAATTCTGACTCATACCGGCGCGACGAACCGCGAGTGGACCCAGCCGGTCAGATCCCGCTCATCGAGCACGTCCACGCGATACCAGACCCCATCCTCGTCGAGCAGGCGCAACTCGGCGCCCGCAGCCAGCGGACTGCCCGGCTGTTCGGGGTACTCGGTGCCCGGGCCGCGCCGGATGCGCAGCACCGCCGTCGTCCGCAGGTCCGTGAGATCGTCACTCGCCCTCCCCAGGACGCGCGCCCGAAAACTGGACATCGGGAACGCCGGTCCCGGATCGAGCTTGCGCCGCGGCGCGATGTCGTCATGGCCGGCGACGTCGACCAGCGAGTAAGTGCGACACAGCGCCGCCGCCACCAGCGCCGCGGTCTCCAACTGCACCGCGGGATAGATCTGCCAGCCGGAGACCTGCGGCTGCTGCCGGTGCCGTAACTCCACGGCCTCCGCGGCGGGAATCTCCGCGCCGAATGCCGATCGCCAAGCCTCTCCGTGGGGCACTAGCACGCCGGCGTTGTCGAGCTCGATGCCGATCGAATGAGCGTTGAGACCCTTCACACCGCGCCAGAAGCTGGGTCCCGCATGCCAGGTCTTCACCCGAAACGGCGCCAGTTGCGCGATGCGGCCGTCCCGCGCGATCACCAGGTGCGCCGAGGCCTGCGCCAGGGGATTGCGGAGCCACGCAACCGAGCTGTCGAACGACGCCCCCGCGGTGTAGTGCATCACCAGAAAGCGCGGCACGATCGGACCGCCGAGATTCGGGGTCTCAAGGTACGGGACGCGCCCGCCGTCCACGAGCAGAAAATCGTCTCGAATGGAGAGTTCCACGCCGTCAAAATAGCGTGTCCGGGTCTCGCGCCCGCCGGATTGGGATCCATAAGTCACTGCGAAAACAGATAGTTCTTCATTTTCGAAACTTGTGATGAGCGGGCGGCCCGTTGCGTGGCAGGCGTCATTCGTGTATGATTATTCAGTCGCTTGAATAATCATTCAGCGGCCGCATGGAGGATCCAAACGTGACGGCCAACCCGAAGCTCCAGACGGTCTGGAAACCAGCCGCCACCCGCCTGGCTAAGGACACCGACCTCTCGCGCGAGGACCTGCTCCACGTCCTCGACCTCGCCGCCAAGCTGAAGAAGAACCCGCGCCGCTACGCCCAGTCCCTCGAAGGGCGCTACATCAGCCTGCTGTTCGAGAAGCCGTCGCTGCGCACGCGGCTGACCTTCGAACTCGCGGCCAAGCAACTGGGCGGCGACGCCGTGTTCTCCATCGGTCCGATCGCCGAGCGCGAGCCCGTGAAGGACGTCGCGCGCAACCTCGACCGCTGGACCCAGGCCATCGTGGCCCGCACGCACGCCCAGAAGACCGTCGACGAACTCGCCCACTGGGCGAAGGTCCCGGTGATCAACGCGCTCAGCGACCTCTACCATCCCTGCCAGATCCTGGCCGACATGCAAACGGTGCACGAGCATCTGGGTGGCTGGCAGGGCCGCAAGCTGGCCTACATCGGCGACGGCAACAACGTGGCGCATTCGCTGCTGCTCACCGCGCCGCGCCTCGGCATGAACATCGCCATCGGCTGCCCGGATGACTACCGCCCGCACGAGGCGATCGTCGCGGAGGCGCAGGCGCTGGCGGCCGAGTGCGGCACGCAAGTGACCGTCACCCGCGACGCCCACGCCGCGGCCTCCGGCGCGCACGTGATCTATACCGACGTCTGGACCAGCATGGGGCGCGAGAGCGAAGCGCGGGAGCGCCGCCTCGTTTTCCGGCCCTATCAAGTGAATGCCGCGATGATGGTGGAAGCGTCGGAGGACGCCATCTTCCTGCATTGCCTGCCGGCGAAGCGCGGCGAGGAGGTCACCGACGAGGTGATCGAATCGCCGCAGTCGGCGGTCTTCGACCAGGCGGAGAACCGGCTGCACGCGCAAAAAGCGCTGCTGCTCGCCCTGCTGGGCTGAGTACAATCGAAACCGAACCTATGAGCAAACCCAAAAAGGTGGCCCTTGCCTACTCGGGCGGGCTGGACACTTCCATCATCATCCCCTGGCTGAAGGAAAACTACGGCTGTCAGGTGGTCGCCGTCTGCGGCGACATCGGACAGGGCGGCGACGAACTCACCGGACTCCGGGAGAAGGCGCTGAAGACCGGCGCCGACGAAGTCCACATCGAGGACATGCGCGAGGAGTTCGTCTCCGAATACCTGTGGCGCATGGTGCGCGCGGGCGCCGTCTACGAACACAAGTATCTGCTCGGCACCTCCATCGCGCGGCCGCTGCTGGCGAAACGCCAGGTGGAGGTGGCGCTCGCCACCGGCTGCGACGGGCTGGCGCACGGCTGCACCGGCAAGGGGAACGACCAGGTCCGCTTCGAGCTGACCTACAAAGCACTGGCGCCCCACCTGCCGGTGATCGCGCCGTGGCGCGAATGGTCCATCGTCTCGCGCGAGGACGCCATCGAGTATGCCGCGCAGCACCACGTGCCAATCGCGCAGACCACCACGAAGATCTACTCGCGCGACCGCAACCTGTGGCACATCTCGCACGAGGGCGGCGAACTCGAGGATCCGGCCAACGCTCCCTCGGACGGCGTCTGGATGCTCACCCGCAGCCCGCGGCAGGCCCCCGACACGCCCGCGCAGGTCACCGTCGGCTTTGAGCAGGGCCGCGCGGTCTCCGTCGACGGCGTGCGGCTCTCCGGCGTCGCCCTGGTCGAGAAGCTGAACGCGCTCGGCGCGGAGCACGGCATCGGGCGCATCGACCTGGTGGAGAACCGATTCGTGGGCATGAAGTCCCGCGGCTGCTATGAGACCCCCGGCGGCACCATCATCCTGGCCGCGCTGCGCGAACTCGAATCGCTGGTGCTCGACCGCACCACGGCGCACTACAAGGAAAAGCTCGCGCTCGATTACGCGGACCTGGTCTACAACGGACTCTGGTTCACGCCGCTGCGCGAGGCGCTGGACGCCTTCGTCGACAAGGTGATGGAACCGGTGACCGGCGAAGCCACCATGCGGCTCTATAAGGGCAACCTCGACGTGCTGAGCCGCAAGTCCGCGAACTCGCTCTACTCGCTCAACATCGCGAGCTTCACCATGGGCGCCGAGTACGACCAGAAGGACGCGCGCGGGTTCATCAACCTGATCGGGCTGCCGATCCAGGTGCGGGCGTCGCTCAAGAAGTAACGTTATGAAACTCTGGGGAGGCCGTTTCGCCGAGGGCCCGTCCGAGGTGTTCGAGCGCTTTTCCGGCTCGCTCCACTTCGACCGCCGCCTGTTCGACGCCGATATCCGCGGTTCCCAGGCGTTCGCCCGCGCGCTGGCCCGGGTAGGCGTGCTGACGGACGCCGAGTGTGAGGAGCTGGTCGCGGCGTTCTTCCAGATCCAGCGCGACGCGGCCTCCCCGGAGTTCTGGGAAGGCGCGGACGACGAGGACGTGCACACGCTCGTCATCCGCAAGCTCGGCGAGAAGACGCCGCTCGCCGCGAAGATCCACACCGGCCGCAGCCGTAACGAGCAGGTCTCGCTCGACACGCGGCTGTGGCTGCGGGAGACGATCGACGCGGCGCGCGGCCTGCTCGTGGACCTCATGACCGCGCTGGTGGCCGCCGCCCGCCGGGATCCGGACGCCGTGGTCCCCGGGTACACGCACCTGCGGCGCGCGCAGGCGGTCCTGTGGCCGCACTACCTGCTCGCGTACTTCGAGATGTTCGCGCGCGACTGGGAGCGGCTGGGCGAGGCGCGGCAGCGTACCGACGTGATGCCGCTCGGTTCCGGCGCGCTCGCCGGAAGCGGCTTCCCCTTCGACCGCGAGGCGATCGCGCAGGAGCTGGGCTTCGCCGCCATCACCCGCAACAGCATGGACGTCTCCGGCGACCGCGACTTCGCGCTCGACTTTCTCTACGCCGCGTCCACCGCGATGCTGCATCTCTCGCGCCTGGCCGAGGACTGGATCCTCTACTCGAGCGAGGAGTTCGGCTGGCTGGACCTCGCCGACGGCGTCACCAGCGGCTCCAGCCTGATGCCGCAGAAGAAGAATCCCGACTCGCTGGAGCTGATCCGCGGCAAGTCCGGGCGCGTGTGGGGCGACTTCACCGCGCTCTTCGTCACCCTGAAGGGCCTGCCCATGACCTACAACCGCGACATGCAGGAGGACAAGCCGCCGCTGTTCGACGCGGCGGACCAGTTGCTCGGGTCGCTCGAAATGGCGCGCCAGGTGGTGGAGACCGCGCGGCTGAAGCCGGACGCGCCGCGCGCCGCCGCGGAAGCAAGCTGGGTGGTGGCGACGGATCTCGCGGAAGCCTTGGCGCGTAGCGGCGTGCCGTTCCACCGGGCGCACCAGATCGCGGGCAAGCTGGTGCTCGCGAGCGTGAATGCGGGCAAGAACCCGGCCGCTTGGACCGCGGAGGAACTGACGGCGTTCGCGCCGGAGTTCACGCGGGAGATGCTCGCGCTGATGAACCCGGTGGAAGGGATGAAGTCCCGCGCGGTCGCGGGCGGCACGGCGCCGGAGGCGGTGGCGCGCGCGCTCGCCGAGGCCGAGGTCCGCCTAGAGGCGATGCGGAAATGAACAAGGCCTACCGCCACGGGCAGATCCTGAAGCTGATCCGGCAGCATCCGGTGAAGACGCAGGAAGAACTGGCGGCCGAGCTCCGCAAGCTCGGGATCCCGGCGACGCAGGTGACGCTCTCGCGCGACATCCGCGAACTCGGGCTGGTGAAGACCGCCGAGGGTTACCAGCAGGTGAAGCCCGAAGCCGCCGCGCCGGAGATCGGCGACGTAGTGCGCGAGTATTTGCTGGATATCCGCCCGGCGCAGAACTTGCTGGTGCTGCGGACGCACCCGGGCAACGCGAGTCCGCTGGCGGTGGCGTTGGATCACGCGGCGTGGCCGGAGATCGTGGGCACCATCGCGGGCGACGACACGGTGCTGGTGGTGACGCCGAGCGAGGCGGTGGCGGGGAAGGTCCGCGGGCGGCTGCTGGGTTTTTTGGAATGAGGCAGGCGGTATGACGAGCCAAACACAACTGGGCCGCGACCGTCAGGGAGCGGCAAGGACCGAGTATGCGATACACCGTGATCTTTGAGCCTGCGGAGCGCAACTGGGCGGCCTACGCCCCGGACCTGCCGGGCTGCAGGACCGCCGGACCGACGCTTGAAGAGACGTAGGCGAACATCCACGAGGCGACCACGGGTCACGTGCGGACGCTCCTGGAGTTCGGGGAGCCGGTGCCGGAACCGGCGAGCATCGCGGCAGAGGTCGAGGTCGGCTAGCCGTCTAACTCCGAGAGCCACCCTTGGACCAGGTCTCGCTCGCGGGGCATGCGGAGGTCCGTGAAGATCCGGAGAGCTTCATTGAGCCGGACCCGGGCCGCTGGGAGTTCTTCCTGTCGGCGTAGGAGTTGACCCTGGTTCGCGAGGCTTCTGGCGAGTCCCGCCTGGTCGCCGAGGGCGCGGCAGATGCGCTCCTCTTCCTTGTGAAGCCCCATGGCCTCGTCGAACTTCCCCCCAACCTGGAGGATCGAAGCCTGATTGCCCAGGCTCGCGGACAAGCCCGCCTGGTCGCCGAGGGCGCGGCAGATGCGCTCCTCTTCCTTGAGCAGCCCCATGGCCTCGTCCAACTTCCCCCACGCCTGGAGGATCAAAGCCTGATTGCCCAGGCTCCGGTGCAAGCCCGCCTGGTCGCCGAGGGCGCGGCAGATGCGCTCCTCTTCCTTGTGAAGCCCCATGGCCTCGTCCAACTTCCCCCACGCCTTGAGGATCAAAGCCTGATTGCCCAGGCTCGTCGACAAGCCCGCCTGGTTGCCGAGGGCGCGGCATATGCGCTCCTCTTCTTTGTGCAGCCCCATGGCCTCGTCCAACTTCCCCCAGGCCTTCAGGATCAAAGCCTGATTGCCCAGGCTCGCCGACAAGCCCGCCTGGTCGTCGAGGGCGCGGCAGATGCGCTCCTGTTCTTTGTACAGCCCCATCGCCTCGTCGAACTTCCCCCCAACCTGGAGGATCGAAGCCTGATTGCCCAGGCTCGCGGACAAGCCCGCCTGGTTGCCGACGGCGCGGCAGATGCGCTCCACCTCTTTGTGAAGCCCCATGGCCTCGTGCAACTTCCCCCAAGCCGGGAGGATCAAGGCCTGATTGCCCAGGCTCCACGACAACTCTGCTCGGTCGCCCCGTTCCTCGGCCCAAACTTGCGCGGACTTCTGGAACCGCAGCGCCGCTTCGAGCGCACCGGTCCGCCAGCCCAGTTCGAACGCCCGATAGCTCAGCCCGTTGAAGGCCGGCAAATCGCCGCAAACGCGCTGGAACCGGAGCGCAGAATCCACTTCGTCCAAGAGCCGGCCGCAGTCCTTCCAATCTGACTCCCACTTCTCGAACCGGCCGGACAGAATCGCTGCGTGCCGGGACCTGCGCACGGAATCCTGCTCCCCCTCCAGCCACTCGTGCAGCAGGGGGTGGACGGCAAAACGCCGCTCCTCCCGGTCCACCAGGCGCAACAGGGACGCGTTGACCAGTTGGTCCGCGACGATATCGGCCGCGCCCGCATCCAGACCCGCAATCTCGGCCGCGAACGGGAGCCATACGCCCTCAGCCGCACAGACCCCGAACGCCCGCAGCAACTCCTGGCCGGGCTCACTCTGTGCGGCAACGGCCTCGCCGAGGAGTCTTGCGAGATCGAGCGTGCCATCCTGCAGCGTGCCAACCGCCAGGCCCGCAATCGCTTCCTCGGCGGGTCTGCTGGTGAGCGACAGAAGCGAGGCCGAAACCGCAAGCGCGTAAGGCAGATAGTCTGCCCGCCGCGCGAAGTCCATCAAGCCCTGCCGGTGTTGCGGCATCCACTCCGGACCCAGCGCCTCGGTCCAGAACGCCTCGGCTTCCTCGGGTGTGAATCCCCCGACCGGCACCCGGCACGGCAGCGGCAGATGCGCCATGTCCCGCGAGCGCGAAGTGAGCAGCACGCGGGCGGGCGCGGGCGGAATCAGATCCTTCGGATCCTCCCAGACGTCGTCGAGGATCAGGAGGCCCTCGCGTTCCTCAAGCCAGCGTTTCATCGCCTGGATTTGCTCATCCGGTGCCAGCTCCTTCTTGATCTTGAACTTCTCCGCATATTGTTCCATCACCTGCGCCAGCGGACGCCGGCCGCAGGTGACGAACGCGACGGACGCGCCGCGCTCCGCCTCCAGCCAGCCGAACCACAGCGCGAGAGTCGATTTGCCGGATCCCGGTTCGCCGTGCACGAGAATCCGGGCTCCGGGCATCGCCAGTTTTTCGCGCAGCTTCTCGATCTGTTCAACGCGGCCTGTGAAGG
>CAYYID010000069.1:0-31700 GCA_964471915.1 uncultured Solibacteraceae bacterium
GCGCCGTCGCGCCCGGGGCGCCTGCTTCGGCGGCGGGAGCGGCGGCCTCGCCAGTTTCGGCGGCTTCGCTTTCTTCCGTCTCCGGCTCGTCGACTTCGCCGGAAAGGATCATTTCCTGGATCTCGCGATCCTCGTCGTCGTCGAGCGGGCGGATCGAATCGTCGCCGTTCTCGGTTTCGGGCTCGTCGGTTTCGGCGGCGGCTTCGGGTTCAATCCCGGCTTCTTCTTCCGCCTCCTCGACCGGAGCGGCAGCCGCCGCAGCGGCGGGCTCACCGGCCGCGGCGTGCACTTCCAGCGGAGCGTCCGGCTCGGCGTTGTCCGGCGGATAGTGGATGGGCTCGTCGTAGGGGTTGTCCGCGAGCACTTCGGGCTCGTCGGCATCGTCCTCTTCGCCGCCGACTTCCACCTCGGGCTCCGGAGCGGGCGCCGGCGCGCCGCGATACTTGCGCAGCGATTCGCCGGGCAGGATCAGCAGGTCCTGGGGGCTGGCCTCCAGCGTCTCGGGTTCGGGGGCTTCGATCGCCGCGGCCTCGACGGGCGCCGGCTCCTCGGAGCGCGACACGTCGGCGTATTTCGATTCGGGCAGTCCGCCCCGGCCACGGCCGCGACGCCGGCGGCCCCGGCGGCCTCCCCGGGCGTCACCGCCGCGGTCCCGCGAATCTTCAGTACGGGGCGCCGCGGATTCCGCGGGCGCCGCGGCGGCCGCAGGGGGCGGCTCGGCGGGCGCCGCTTCCGGCGCGGGGACCGGCTCCGGCCCCGGAGCTACTTTTGTAAAATCATCGCGGCGGCCGCGATTCCGGTCGTCGCGCCCGCGTCCCCGGTCGCGATCCCGGTCCCGCCCGCGCGCTTCGCGCGGCCGGTCGTCGCCCACGGTCTCGAACTCCTCGTGGTGCTCCTCGAAGAAGTCCGTCACATACAGGAACGTGTCCCGCTCCAGGCCCAGGTCCACGAACGCCGACTGCATGCCCGGCAGCACGCGCGTCACGCGCCCTTTGTGGATGCTTCCGGCGAGCGAATACTCGTTCGACCGCTGGAAGTACACCTCCACTAGTTGATCGTCTTCGAGGATCGCCACTTTCGTCTCGTGGCGATTGGCGGAAATCACCAACTCCTTCGTCATCCACTAACCTCCGCTTCGGGAGGCGGGCGTAACCTGGAGGGAATTCCGGGGTAAGGTTCAGCGACCGGCTGACACAATGCCGGCTCGTCCCAAGAGCAGCTGTCTTCGAACCGGACCCCGGTGGCCAGGCCGTTACCCGGAGCCCCATCTGCGATGCCCAGTGCGTAGCCAAGTGGCCCGCGGGGGAAGCCCGCCGGACCCGCACCCGGGTGTCGCGTCAATCTTTTTGCAACAGCTTACCGAACCTCGAACCGTCTTCCGATCCGGCGCTCGCCTGGACCGAATTGCTTTCGTCTAGAACTCAGTTTACAAACCGCCGGAGCCGCACATTGTTCACCAGCCCCAGCATCAGGAACATCGACAGCGTATTGGACCCGCCGGAACTCATGAGCGGCAAGGGGATCCCGGTCACGGGCATCCGCCCCACCACCATGCCGACGTTCACCAACAGATGAAACAACAGCAAAGTCGCGACGCCCATGCAAATGTAGGTCCCCGCCCGGTCGGGGGCGGTCTGGGCGTTCTGGATAATCTGCATCAACAACAAGAAGTATAATCCTAACGCGAAAATCACGCCGACGAAACCATGTTCTTCGGCGTAGGCCGAGAAGATGAAGTCCGTGTGGGGCACCGGCAGGAACCGCAACTGGGTCTGGGAGCCGCGGGTGACGCCTTCGCCCCACATGCCGCCCGCGCCGGTCGCGATGCGGGACTGGATCACCTGATAGCCCGCGCCCTTGGGGTCCCGGGCGGGGTTCACGAAGGTGAGGATGCGCGATTTCTGGTAATCGTGCAGCACCAGCCACCCGAGCGGCAGCAGCACCACGGCGATGGCGGCGATGGCGGTGACGTGTTGCCAGCGCAGCCCGGCAAGGAAGATGCCGCCCGCCAGGACGGGGATGTAGGTCAGCGAGGTCCCGAGATCCGGCTGCAGCAGCACCAGCCCGAGGGGGATGCCGACCAGCACCAGCAGCCGCAGCAGGTCCCGTGTTTCCAGCCGCTCGCTTTTCAGTTCCGAGAGGTAGCGGGCCACCAGCAGGATCACCACCAGCTTCATGAACTCCGAAGTCTGAAAATTGAACCCGCCGAGGCTGATCCACCGGCGCGAGCCGAAGACCGTCTTGCCGATCACGAAGGTCACCAGCAACAGGAACAGGCTGCCGAAGTACATCAGCGGCACCTGCCCCAGCAGGGAATGGTAGTCGATGTTCGAGACGATCCAGAGCGCCAGCAGGCCGAGCGAAACCCACACGATCTGCTTCCACCAGGCGTCGCGCCACTTGGTGTCAAGCGTCGCCGAGTAGATCTGCAGGATCCCGATGCCCGACAGCGCGAGCGACAGGATCACCATCAGCCAGTCCCAGTCCCGCAGCGAACGTCCCATCTAGCGGGGGCCTCCCACGGGGGGCGTGAGCAGCGCCAGCTTCGCCTTTGTCTGTTCGTCCTGCGCCAGCCGGGCCTTCTTGTCGAAGTACGACTTCACGACGTCGCGCACGATGGGGCCTGCCAGATTGCCGTGCTCGCCGGCCTCGAACAGCGCCACCACCACGATCTCCGGGTTGTCGCGCGGCGCGAAGCCCACGAACCAGGCGTTGTCCTTGATGTGGGTGATCTTCTGCGCCTTCACCACTTCCTTCGAGATCAACTGCGCGGTGCCGGTCTTGCCGCACAGCATGATGCCGGGCAGCGCGGCGCGCGCGCCGGTGCCGCCCTGGTTCACCACGCCGAACATGCCCATGCGGACCTGGTTTACGTGTTCGGGATCGAGCGTCCCCCGCCGCGGCGGATCCACCTTCGCGTCCTTGAGCAGGTGCGGCTTGTGCCATTCGCCGGCCATCGCCAGCCCGCCGATGGCGTGCGCGAGCTGCAGCGGCGAGGTCTGCACCTGTCCCTGCCCGATCACGACGGAGATGGTCTCGCCGGCGTACCACTGCTCCCGCATGGTGCGCAGCTTCCAGCGCGACGAGGGCATGACGCCTTCGGCCTCGCCCGGCAGGTCGATGCCGGTGCGCGCGCCCATGCCGGCCATCTGGCCGTATTCGGCGATCTTGTCGATGCCGAGCTGGTTGCCGACGTGGTAGAAGTACGTGTCGCAGCTCTGCAGCATGGCGGTGTGCAGGTTCATCGTGCCGTGGCCGGAGCGCTGGTGGCAGCCGAAGAAGCGTCCGAAGTAATTCGCGCCGCCGGAGCAGTGCACGGTCATCTTCGGATCGATGCCCGCCTCCAGCGCCGCGATCGCCACCAGCGGCTTGAACGTGGAGCCCGGCGCGAGCCGCGCCTGGATGGCCCGGTTCAGGAACGGCTTGTCGGGGTTGTTCAGCAGATCCTGCATGACGCTCGCCTTCACGCGGCCCGAGAACTCGTTCAGGTCGTAGGCCGGGCGCGACACCATGGCCAGCACTTCGCCGCTGCGGGGATCCAGCGCGACGACGGCGCCGCGCTTGCCCTCGAGGGCCAGCTCCGCCACCGCCTGCAGGTCGAGGTCGATGGTCAGGGTCAGCGTGCGGCCGGGCGTGGCTTCGGTCTTGCCCCGCAGCTCGCGCTCCCGCCCCAGGTTGTCGACGATCACCTGGCGCTGCCCGTCGACGCCCATCAGGACGTCGTTATACACGCGCTCGATGCCCGCCTTGCCGATGATGTCACCCTGCGAGAAGCGCGCGAACTCCGCGGTGTTCAGCTCGCTCTCGCTCACCTCGCCGACGTAGCCGATCACGTGCGCCCCGAACTGATCCTTGGGATACAGCCGCTTCTGCGAGTGGATCACCTCCAGCTCGGGGAAGGTGTTGAGGTCGCGGTGCGACTCGACGAACGCCAACTCCCCGGCCGTCAGCTCCTGCTTGAGCATCATGGGTTCGTACTTGGGCCGCGAGGAGAAACGCTTCACCTTGGCGAGCAGCTCCGCATAGTCCAGGTTCAGGCCCCGGGCGATCGGCTCCAGGTGCTCCCACTTCATGTTCTCGCGCGTCAGGATCACCGAGAACGTCGAATGGTTATCGACGATCACGCGGCCGTCGCGGTCCAGGATTTTGCCGCGCGGCGCCAGGATCGGGATGCTCTTGATCCGGTTCTTGTCGGCGCGCTCCTGGTTGGCCTCGGCGTTGCGGACCTGCAGGTCCCAGAAGCCGGTGAGCAGGAACAGGAATACCGCCACCGCCAGGTACTGGACGAAGGCGATCTTGCCGGTGGCGAACTTGGGCTCCTCGCGCGTGAGGACGTCCGGCGGCGGAGCCATGTGGGGGCTCTTCTGGTCGTTCTGGCTCGGGTCCTGTCCGGCGATGAGGTTCTTCACAGGCTTCCGCGCGGGCGCTATGCGGTCATTTTCAGTTTATCGAACACGCGGAACAGGGGCACCGCCACCAGGGCGTTCAGCAGGCCCAGCACGGCGGTTTGTTGCACGTCGAAATCCACGGGCTTGCCGAGCAGCCCGCGCAGCATCATCCAGTACAGGAACTGGTGGAACACGAAAAAGAAGAAGGCCAGGAAGAAGCGGATTACGGGATTCTCGACGTCGAAGCGGACGCTGACCGAGGCGCAGAAGTAGCCCACCAGCGTCTTGACGATGCCGAACATCCCGAGCGGCTGGTGCGACAGGGAATCCTGCGCCAGCCCGACGCCCGCGCCGAAGAACAGCCCCAGCACCTGCGAGCGCCGCATCAGGGAGAAGTACACAGTGACGATCAGCGGCAGTTCCAGGTAGGTCAGCGACTGGACGAACAGCGGGACATAGACCGAGAACAGGATGGCGAGCAGCGGGATCCCGATCCAGGCCGCGGGACCGAACCGGAAACCGCTCTTGCGCAACGGCCGCGTCAGCAGCTCTTCGCGGAACTCGCTCATGGCTGGGGCGCCGGCGGTTTGACGGGAGGCGGCGCGGCGGCTTTGGCGGGATCCGGCTTGGCTGCGTCCAATTTGGGCGCGTCCGGCTTGGCTGCGTCCGGTTTCGGGACCGCCTCTTTAGGAGCAGCCTCCGGGTTGACGTTGAAGTTCGGCGTGCCGCCGGTGCCGTAAGTGTGGCCCTGCATCTGGCCGATCTTGCGGTAGCGGTCCAGCAGGCGGTCCGCTTCGGTGATCTGCTGCGTGGTGCGTTCGCCCACCGGGTTGACCTGCGGGTCGGCGGGAGCGGCCGGCAGCAGCCGGGTTTCACCGGGCGCGCCCGGCCGGTCCGGGATCTGGCCGTGCACGCCGTCGATGATCACCAGCACTTCCTCAATGCCGTTATGGAAGCCCGCCGGCACCACGAAGATCTCCTTGAAGGTCTTGCCCTGTCGCACCACCTTCGCCTCGCCGACGGGCAGGCCCTTGGGGAAAATGCGGTCGTCGCCCGAGGTGTAGAACCACTCGCCCTGCTCCACTTTCTCTTCGTTCTCCACGTAGTCGATGAGGCAGGTGGAATGGCCCTGGCCCTTGAGCGTGCCGTGGACGCGGCCCTTCTGCGAGATGACGCCCGCGGCGAACGTCGGGTCCTGGATCAGCAGCACCTGCGCGGCGGTCGGATAGGACGCGATCACCTTGCCGACGATCCCGTCGGGCGTGATGACGGCCATGCCGCGCTCCACGCCGGACGACGAGCCGCGGTCGATGTAGATCACCTTGGCATTGGCGCCGGTGCCGTTGCCGATGACGCGCGCGCCGACGGTCTTCGACGGCGAAAGCTGTTGGAACGCGGCCAGCGACTTCGCGCGGTCGGCGGTGGATAGTTCGGTGCGCAGGAACTGGTTCTCCATCTGGACGCGGTCCAACTCGGCGCGCAGCCGCTTGTTCTGGTCGCGCACGTCCAGCAGCACGAAATAGTCGGAGAAGAAGCCGTGGGTGAAGCTGCGCACCGTTTCCACCACGCGCGCCAGCGGCGTGACGGCCGAGACGGCCCACACGCGCACCAGCCGGGCTTCGTCGTTGCTGCGCACCTGCCAGGCGAGCAGCAGCACCTGGCTCACCACCACGATGGCCAGCACCGTGAGGTTCCGGTAGCGTTGGAGGAAGGATTCCATCGCCGGCTCCCGCCGCGGCTATTCGATCGCGATCCGCCGCAGCAGTTTGAACTCCGTCAGCATCTTGCCCGTGCCCAGCACCACCGAGGCCAGCGGATCGTCGGCGATCGACACCGGCAGTCCGGTCTCCTCGCGGATCCGCTTGTCCAGGTTCTTCAGCATCGCGCCGCCGCCCGTCAGGACGATGCCGCGGTCGCTGATGTCGGCCGAAAGCTCCGGCGGCGTGCGTTCCAGCGCCACGCGGATGGCGTTCATGATCGTCGCCACGCATTCCGCCAGCGCCTCGCGGACCTCGCTGTCGTCCACCGTGATGGTGCGCGGGACGCCCTCAATCAGGTTCCGGCCCTTGATCTCCATGGTGATCGGCTTGTCCAGCGGGTAGGCGGACCCGACGTTCATCTTGATCTGCTCCGCCGTGCGCTCGCCGATCAGCAGGTTGTACTTCCGCTTGAGGAACTGCATGATGGCGTCGTCCATCTCATTGCCCGCCACGCGGACCGAGCGCGAGTACACGATGCCCGACAGCGAGATCACCGCGACGTCCGTGGTGCCGCCGCCGATATCCACCACCATGTTGCCCGAGGGCTCCGTGATGGGCAGCCCGGCGCCGATCGCGGCGACCATGGCCTGTTCGACCAGGTGCACTTCGCTCGCCTTGGCGCGGTAGGCCGAATCAATGACGGCGCGCTTTTCCACCTGCGTGATTTCGCTAGGCACGCCGATGACGATGCGCGGGTGCACCAGCACCTTGCGGCCGTGCGCCTTCTGAATGAAGTAGTTGAGCATCCGCTCGGTGACCTTGAAGTCGGCAATCACGCCGTCCTTCATCGGGCGGATGGCGACGATGTTGCCCGGCGTGCGGCCGAGCATCTCCTTGGCTTCCTTGCCTACGGCTTCGACTTCCCCGGTGGTCTTATTGATCGCCACGATCGAGGGTTCGTTCACCACGATGCCCTTGCCCTTGGCGAAGACGAGCGTATTGGCGGTCCCCAGATCGATCGCCAGATCCGAGGAAAAGAGGCTGAACAGCGACCTCAGGTTCATGTTGTGACTATCGCGACTCCTTACCAGCCGCCGCCGGTTCCGGCGAGCGGAGACAAATCGGCCAAGGTCGGGGAGTACCCCGAATCGCAGGGTAACACACCGCTCCCCGGGGGGCAACGTTTGTGATTATTTTTCAACACTTTGACCCGGGAAGCCGGGTCGCGGGGGCTGGGCCGCCTCCAGGAGCGCCGGGCTTAGGAAAACTCGCCCGCCGCCTTGCGCCGCTCGAACTCCGCCTTCCACTCGGCGACGGTCAGCCACGCCTTCGGACGCTTGGCCAGCGGCGCGAACGAGCCGCAGATGCTCTGGTCGGCGTACTTGTCGCGGCTCGAGATCCGGACGCCCATGATCCCCTGCGGCGTGATCTCGCTCTGGTCGGCCAACTGGTTGTGGCGCTTCTGCCACGCCGCCCACTGGTTGTCGATCCAGCCGATCATGCCCCAGAAGTGCGGGTTGAGGTGTGCGTAGCAGGGGTCGTCCATGCTCGAATCGTCGGTGAAGGTCTTTTCCTGCCGGTCGTAAGCCGACAGCGCCCGGCACATCTTGCCGAACAGCCCGGCGTACTCGAACGAGACGGTCTGCGGCGTGTAGGCCAGGGTTCCGCCGATGAACCCGCCCAACTGGTTCTCCGTGCCGTCGACGATCAGCCGGTTGATCTCCTTCATGATCACGTCGAAGTGCCCGGCGCCGATCTCCTCGATCACGTGGTGCGGCACGTCCTTCCAGGTCTTGGTGGAGTCCTGGGTCACCTTGGTCTTGCTCAGGAACTTGAACACCCGCGACATCTCGCGCAGGTGGACCAGGAACTGCTTGCCGCTTTGCCGGACGTCGGAAAAGGGCGCGGTGCCGGGCATCACGGCGCGCAGGTCGGCGTTCTCGTCCATGCGGGCATAGTGCCAGTCGCCTTCGTAGGGGAAGTTCTTCTTCACGAGGTCGTAAAGATCGGGCGGGGTCAGTTTCATGGGGTCTCCTCGGCCTTACGCTTCGCCGATCATGATACTGCAAGCGCGGCGTGAAACGCTGCCTGAACACTTAGCGCAAAATCGGGGCGATTCGACTCACTTAAGCGGCCCGTCCCAGCGCAAACCCGCCCGCCACAAGCGCGGCGGACCGATGTTCGGCTGCGGCGTGAACCCCACGATGTACTGCCGGTCGAGGGCGTTCTCGAGGGCGAAGGTCGCAAACAGGCTCCGCGCCAGGCGCTGGCGCGCCATGAACTGCACTGACGCGAACCCCGGCATCAGTTGGGCGCGCAGGTTGCGGTCGTCCTCAAACTGCGAGCTGAAGCTCCGGATCTGGGCGCTGGCGAAGGTGCCGCGGTGTTCGAAGATCACCTGGGCGGACCCCTGGTGCCGGGCGATCTGGGGCACGCGCGCGCCCGCGGCGAATCGGTTGTCGATGAACAGGTAGCTGGCCTCGCCGCGGAACCAGCGCCAGCTCTGCCAGTAGTTGGCCTCGATCCCCCGGCCGACGGCCGAGCCGGCGTTACGCCGCTCCCGGAGGATCAGTGCTGGCGTCGAGCTCAGCGTGACGTTCGTGATCAGCTCGTCGATCGCGTTGCGGAAGAAAGTCACCGAGAAGCGGCGCTGTTCGCCGTAGAGGTCCACGCCGAACTCCGCGCCGGTGAGTTCCTCGGCGCGCAGCGCGGGGTTGGCGCGCGTCTCGGCGTTGCCCGCCCGGAAGGTCCGGAACAGTTCGTTGAGCGTCGGCACGCGGAAGGCCCGGTAAGCGGTGGCGCGGGCGCGCCAGAACCCGCGGCCCAGCGTCGCGCCGCCCGACGGATTGAAGTACTTATCCCCGTTCGACAGGAAATGCTCGCGGACCCCGCCGAACAGCCGCAGCATCCCCGCCTGGACGTTGCCCTGCGCGAACACGCCACCCTGGGACCGCACGCCGCCGCCCAGGCGCAGCCCGGTGGGGATCAGCCGTTCCACGCTGTAGCCTTCCACGCGCTCGAAGTCTCCGCCGGCCACCGCGTTCCAGCGCGCCGCCGCGCGCCGCCACAGCGCCGCGCCGCCCGTCGCCTCCGAAGGAACCCGCTGCACGATGGTCAGCCGCTCGGAGTTCCGGTCCGCCGCCAGCGCGGAGAAGTTGGCGCGGAACTCGCCGCGCGAGTGATAGCCGATCACCGAGAAGCTGTCGCGCCCGGTCTCGAAGGTGTAGTTCGCGCCCAGCGTCCCCAGCGAGGTGGAGTTGGTCTGCAGCACCGTGCCGTTCTCGCGGTCCTCGGCGAGGACATCCAGGCGCAGGAACAGGCGGTTCCGCGCGCCGAGGTAATCGAGCTTGGTGCCGCCGGTAACGAACCGCACGCCGGCTTGGGTATCCACGCGTCCGCGGAATTCACGCGGGACGATAAAGTAGCCGTCCGTGGAGAAGGCGCGGACGTTCGCCGTGGCGCCGAAGCGCCGCCCGAACAGCCGCGAGTACGCTCCGCCCAGTTCGTGCGTGTCCCGGATGCCGCCCTCGTAGCTCAGGCGCAGGTGGTTGGGCTGGGCGGGCCGCGAGAGCACCGCCAGCGCGCCTCCCATGGCCCGGTCGCCGAACACGGAGGTCGCCGCGCCGCGCTGCACTTCCACCTGCTCGATCTCGTCGGGCGCCAGGCGCGTCCAGTACACCCAGCCGCCGAACGGATCATTCGCCGGGATCCCGTCCCACAACACCAGCGTGCGGCTGGCGCCCGTGGAACCGATGCCGCGCAGCGACACGCCCTGCGTGGTCGGGTTCGCCGCCACCGAGGACGAGCGGCGGAACAGGCTGAAGCCCGGCACGGCGCGCAGCCGGTCGTCGAGCGACACCCCGGGCAGCGCCCGCAGGCTCACCTTGTCCACCAGCGTGATCGCCGCCGGAGCCTCGGTGGAGATCCGCTCGGTCACCGTGATCGTGGTGCGGACGATCTCGGGCTTGGGCGGGTCAGGCGGCGCCTGGGCCAGCAACGCCGGCAGGCAGAGCGTCGCGGCCCACCACCCGCAGGTCCAGGCGCTCTTCGGCCAGCGCCGCGCGGCCGCGGGTCGAAAACAGAATCGGATAGCCCGGAGTGCCATGTAAAGAGATCGGACGGCGTGCCGTTTCCGGCGTCACCAAAGCCAGGTACTTGAGCATTGTATAGACATCGCCGTCCTCGGGGAAACTCGCGTCGAAGGTCTGCGTGGCCAGCCGGAGCCGCGTGCCCCGCCGCGAGAATTCCCACACCAGGTAGGCGCAGCACTCCAGCGCCCGCTCGAACCAGGCGTCGTCCTCGGGCGCCACCGCCAGGTCCAGCAGCACCACCACGCGGGTGTCCTCTTCGCGCGCGAATTCCCGCACCTGCAACTCGCCGGTGCGGGCCGAGGTCTTCCAGTCTACGTGGCGCGCGCTCTCGAAGATCTCGTACGGCCGCAGCCGGTGGAAGTCGGTCCCGCGCCCCCGCGCGTGCGCCAGGATCTCCCCCGCCACCTCGTCCCGCAGGCTCTCGAAGCCCGGTTGCGGATCCAGGCACGGGTACACCAGGATCTCGCTCGAAAGCTGCACCTGGGCGTGCCGCTCCGTGAAGCCGAACGGGAACCGGGTGCTGAACAGGAACGTGTTCTCGCGCGCCAGGCCGCGCCGGGGAAACTCGAGTTGCACGATCTGCTCCAGCGTCGCGCCGCCCGGCAGCACCGGGAAGTACACGCGCGGTTCGCCGGTCTCGTTCTCCATCCGGACGTGCAGCGAAAACGACGGCATCCAGCCCTTCTCGTTGCGGAGCCGCATCAGCGCGGAGGTCTTGCGGCGGGCCGAAACGTGGGCGGGCGGATGCAGTTCCATTTCCAGCCCCGCGAGCGACAGGCGGCTGATGAAGCCGGAAACCAGCAGCGTGGCCAGCATGGCGGCCAGGATCAGGAACAGCAGATTGTTTGCCGAAACGAAAGCGGCCAGGCCCACCAGCAGGATCGAGGTGCTGTAGAGGATCCCGGCCCGCGTGATCTGCTGGCGGATGCTGTCCTCGAAAAGGCTGCGCAGCTTGCGCCAGATCATTGGCGGGACGTCCTGCCTGTTATCTTACGCCGAGGCGTGGGCGCCGCGGCCCTGTGCTATCCTGAACGTTTCGAGGATCGCGGTTCCGCGGTCCCTCCCGAAACCCAATATGCCTGAGCATGAATTGTGGCTGACCGCCCTCTTTAACAAGTTCCTGGCCGCTCCGGCCAATGCCGTCCTGAACGCCGTGGGCATGCCGGCTCACGACGCCGCCAAGCCCTGGGCCAACTGGATGACGATGGAGCTGCTCGCCGTCGTCGTGATCGTCGCCCTGGTGCTGGCGGTGCGCGGCGCGCTGTCGGTCGACAAGCCGGGCACCATGCAGCATTTCTTCGAGCTGATCTACGGCTTCATCCGCGACACCGCGGAAGAGGTCGGCATCCACCATCCGGAAAAGTACGTCGCGTTTTTTGTCACCGTCTTCCTCTTCATCCTGACGATGAACCTGATTGGCTGCATCCCGGGCTTCGAAGCGGCGACGATGTTCGCCTGGGTGCCGTGCGGGCTGGCGATCATCAGCTTCCTCTATTACAACTACAAGGGCCTGGCTGAGAACGGCTTCGGCTACCTGAAGCACTTCCTCGGTCCGATCTGGTGGCTGGCCTGGCTGATGCTGCCCATCGAGATCGTCAGCCATTTTGCGCGGCCGATGTCGCTCACCATCCGTCTTTACGCCAACATGTTCGCCGGCGAGCAGGTCACGATGGCCTTCCAGAACCTGACCTATTTCATCGTGCCGGTGATCTTCATGGGACTCCACGTGTTCGTGGCGTTCCTGCAGGCTTACATTTTTACGTTGCTGTCGATGATCTACGTCTCGGGCGCCGTCGCCCACGACCATTAATACCGGCTTGATGCAGCCCCGAGTGTGAGCCCCGGGTCCCCCCGGATACCGAAGGCACCACCTCCTCGGGGAACTTAATTCGAACGAAGGAGTTTCACCCATGCGTATCAAAACGGCGGTTATTCTCGCCATCCTGTTCCTGGTCGCCATGCCCGTGCTGGCGCAGGACACCTCGGCCTCGCACTCGATCCTGTCGAACAAGGCCGCGGGCGTGCTCGGTCTCGCGCTTTCCACCGGACTCTGCGGTCTGGCGCAGGGCCGCGCCGTCGCCGGCGCCGCCGAAGCGATGGCCCGCAACCCCGGCGCGCAGGCCGGCATCCGTTTCGCCCTCATTCTCGGTCTCGTGCTGATCGAGTCGCTGGCGCTGTACACGCTCGTCATCGTCTTCGGTCTGTAAGCCTCTCCGCGGGTGCTTGCCGTGAACGGGGCCGCGAGCGTCGGCGAGCGGCAAGCACCCGCATCGTTTTATGAAACTGCACGGCATCTTCCCGCCCCTCGCCACGCCCTTCGACCACGAAGGCAACGTCTGGAAAATCAAGGTCGAGCACAACGTCACCAAGTGGAACCGCACCGCGCTGGCGGGCTATGTCGTCTGCGGCTCCACCGGCGAGAGCGCTTCGCTCACCTTCGATGAGAAGGTCCAGCTCTGGGAATGGGTGGCGCAGTACGCGGCTCCGGAGAAGCTGCTGATCGCGGGCACCGGCGTCGAGGGCGTCCACGAGACCGTGCTGCTGACGAACCGCGCCGCGGACCTCGGCTACAAAGCCGCCATGGTCCGCACCCCGCACTACCTCAAGAACCTGGTCAACAACGACGCGGCGCAGCTCACTTACTTTCGCGCTGTGGCCGATCGCGTGAAGATCCCGGTAATGATCTACAACTGGCCGCAGATGACCGGCGTGGACATCTCGGTGGAGGCGGTCTGCCGCCTCAGCGAGCATCCGAACATCATCGCCATCAAAGAAAGCTCGGGGAGCCTCGAGAAGCTGATGCGCCTGGTGAACGAGACGAAGTCCGGGTTCCAGGTGCTTACCGGCTCCGCGCCGACGCTGGCGCCGTGCCTGGCCGCGGGAGCCACGGGCGCCGTGCTCGCGTTCGCCAACGCCGCTCCGTACGCCTGCATCACCATCTGGGAAGCGCACCGCACGCGCGAGTTCGAAGCCGCGCAGGACTGGCAGCGGCGCATCATGACCGCCGCCCGCCTGGTGACGGTGAAGTATGGCGTGCCCGGCCTGAAGCACGCCATGGACCTGAACGGCTATTACGGCGGACCGCCGCGCCTGCCCCTGGTGCCGGCACCGCCCGCCGCGAAGGACGAAATCGCCGAGGCCTTCGACGGCCTGAAAGGCTGATCCGGTGAACGACCGCGCCGTCCGCTCCTGGGCCGAACTGCAGGACCGGCTGTTCGAGGGCTCCTGGAACGAGCAGCTCCGGCGCTTCCGCTCCAGCTTTGCGTTCCGGGGCCTCTCCGACGCGCGCTACGAACTCAAGACGTCGCTGATCCGGCTGGGCGGCGAGTTCCACAACCTGGAGCGCCACCTGCTGCGCAACTTCCGCAAGTACGCCCATCGGGAGGCGGTTCCCGCGGACTCCGAGTGGAACTGGCTCGCCACCGCGCAGCACTACGGGCTCCCCACGCGGCTGCTCGACTGGACCTACTCGCCCTACGCCGCGCTCCACTTTGCGACCGCGAACATCGAGAAGTTCGACCGCGACGGCGTCATCTGGTGTGTGGATTACCGCAAAGCGCACGAGCGGCTGCCCGCGGCGCTGCGCGAACTGCTCGAGGAAGAGGGAGCCAACGTCGTCACCGCCGAGATCCTGGGGCGCTTTACGTCGTCGCTCCGCGAGCTGGACGCCTACAGCGCGGGGCACAACTTCGTGATCTACTTCGAGCCGCCTTCCACCGACGACCGCATTGTGAACCAGCACGCGCTGTTCTCGCTGATGCCGTCGAGTTCGGCGATCCTCGACCCGTGGCTGGCCGGGCACCCGGACCTGTACCACCGCATCGTGATCCCGGCGCGGCTCAAGTGGGAGATCCGCGACAAGCTCGACCAGTCGAACATCACCGAGCGGGTGCTGTTCCCCGGGCTCGAGGGTCTCTCGCGCTGGCTGAAGCGCCACTACAGCCCGTCGGCTTAGAGGCGCGCTCCCCGGGTGATCACCCGCACACCGCGCGGATCACGCGCAGCAGGTTCCCGCCCAGGATCTTCTTCACGTCCGCTTCCTTGTACCCCCGGCGGAGCAGTTCCGCGGTAAGGTTCGGCATCTTCCCGATATCCTCGAGGCCGTTCGGCGGACCCGAGATGCCGTCGAAGTCGCTCCCGATCCCCACGTGATCGATTCCCGCCAGCTTCACCGCGTGGTCGATATGACCCGCGACGTCCGCCACCGTCGCCGCCACCTTGGCCGGCTTCTGGTTCCGGTGCTCGCGGGCGGCGTGGGCATCGAGCTCGGCGCCCGTCACGGTGGGCTCCTGGTAGCCGATCGACGCCACCGCTTTGCGCAAGGCCTCGGCGTCCTTGGGGTTCACGAATCCCTCGCCGAAGTTGATCGAGATCACGCCGCCGTTCTTGCCGAGCGCGCGGATCATGTCGTCGGTCATGTTGCGCGGCACGTCGGAGATCGCGCGGCAGGAGGAATGCGACGCGATCACCGGCTTTGAGGTCACCGCCAGCGTGTCGTAGAACGTCTTGTCCGACACGTGCGAGATGTCCACGATCATGCCGATCCGGTTCATCTCGCGCACCACTTCCTTGCCGAACGCCGTCAGGCCATTGTGTTTCGGCTTGTCGGTGGACGCGTCCGCCCAGTTGTGGTTCCGGAAGTGCGTGAGGGTCATCGCGCGCAGGCCCAGGCGCTGGTAGGCGCGCAGCACCGCCAGGTCGTCGGCGATCTGGTGCCCGCCCTCCAGCGTCAGCACACACGCGATCTTGCCTGCCTTGGCGATCCGCTCGATCGCGGTCGCGCTGTCCGCCTGCTCCATTTGCGCGCTGTGCCGCGCGAACTCCCGCTGCATGGCGTCGTGCAGTTGCAGGGTCCGGCGCACCGCCTCGGACCCTTTGTAGTAAGTCGGCACCCACAGCGCGAAGAACGGCGCCTTCACGCCGCCGTCCCTCAAGCGCGCGAAGTCCACGTGCCCGCCCTTCAGGCGCTGACTGAGATCCACGTTCTCGATCAGCACCCGCTGGGGCGTGTCCAGGTGGCTGTCGACGCCGAGGGTTTCGGCGTGGATCCGGCGGGCGCGGGCGAGTTCGTCCTGGGAATAACCCACTCCGGCAGCGGCGAGGGAGGCGAGAAAGGTACGGCGTTGCATTCCGCATAGTGTACTCCCCCGGCGGAACGGCGCACTATCTAGCGATCGCCATACAGCTCTCCATTCCCGCTACGCTGGTGTCTTGTCCGCCGTGTATATGCCGTCCATACAGCGCGACTCGCTGACGATCGGGACCCTGATCGAGCGCAGCGGCACCCACCGCCAGACGATTCATTACTACCTGCGCAAGGGCCTCCTGCCCGCCCCCCAGCGCCCCAACCGGACTTCCGCGCTCTACGCGCCGCAGTGCGTCGAGCTGATCCACCTCATCAAGCAGTATCAGGACCAGATGCGGCTCTCGCTCGACGAGATCGCGTCCATCTTCTATCGCTCGGGCTACGACCCGCAGGCATTGCGCGGCAACCTGGCCGCCGCGTCGCTCCAGACCGGACTGCCCGGTCCCAACGGACGCCACGCGCGGCCGCTCGGCGTGCGCGAGGTCGCCGCGCTGCTGGAGCCGGCGCCGCCCGCCGGCTGGATCGAGGATCTTGTCGCCGCCGGACTCGTCGACCCCGAGCCCCATTCCGCCGAACTCACCTTCGCCGCCGCCGCCGTCGACGCCGTCCGCCAGATCTGGGAAGGCGTGCGGCTCGGCATCCCGCTGGATCATTTCAAGCAACTCCGCGCGCTCGCCGAGGAACAGGCCTCTCGCGAACTCGACAACTTCAAGGCGCGCGTCCAGGAAATGCACCTCTCGCCGGACTTCTCGCAACAGGTGGCGCGCGTCTTCTCGGTCTTCGATCACTACGGCAGTTACCGGCGGCGCGTGGCGCTGAACCGCAAGTTCCTGCAGTCGGTCACCGAGTCCTTCGGCCAGATCATCGGCACCAACCGGCAGCGGGTATTTCCGAGTGAGTCGTTCCTGGCGCGCATCGGGCTGAACCGCGAGATCGACCGCCTGCTCGGGGTGCTGGACCACGACCCGCACGACCTGAAGGCGCTGCGCAATCTGGCCCGCGCGTACAACTTCAAGTCCGACTGGGTGCGCCTCCGGGAAGTGGCCGAGGAAATCCTGCGGCTGGCGCCCGACGACGAGAGCGCCCAGGCCGCGCTCGGGCGGTCGCTGCGCGGCCTCGGCCGCTACGGCGAGTCGATCGCCGTGCTGGAGCGCGCGCTGCGCCGCTCGAATAACCCGCTGGTGAAGCTGCGCCTGGGGCAGACCTACGTCAACCAGGCCCGCGAATCCGGGGACGCCGCGGCGTACCTCGACGCCTCCATCCGCAAGGCCCGGCTGGCCGCGGAGGCCATCCAGGAGTCCCGGCATTCTTCGGCGCTGCTGCGCAAGATCCGGCTGAACCTCGCCATCGACACCATCATCATGGCCGAGCCGCTGGGGCTTTCCGGCGTCAGCGTCGCCGAACTGGAGCAGTTGCAGCGCGAGTTCGCCGCCATCCGCGATCCGAACTCTGCCATGGGCCGCATTTCGCTTTCGGTGGCGCGCATGTACGCCACGTTCGCGCTCTACCAGGTGCGGGAGCGCGGCCACCATCCCGAAGCCGCGCGCCTGCGCGAACAGATCCTCAAATGGGACCCGGACGGCATCCTGGCCGTGCGGAACGCCCGCTCCGTGCGCCCCGCGCGCTCCGCCGCCGTCCCGCCCAAGAAGAAGAAAGGACGCAAGACCCGATGAAGCAACTCCTCCTGATCGCCGCCGCCGCGGCGGCCTGCGCCCAGACCGTGAAGATCGACACCGGCGAACTCGCCGGCCTCGACCAAAACGGCGTCCGCGTCTTCCGCGGCGTTCCCTTCGCCGCGCCGCCCACCGGCGACCGCCGCTGGAAGCCGCCGGCCGCCCCCGCCGCGTGGACCGGCGTCCGCGACGCCAAGGAATTCGGCGCGGGCTGCATGCAACCCCCGCGCGGCAACGCGAAGGTCAGCGAGGACTGCCTGTACCTGAACGTCTACACGGCGGCGCCGGCGGGCGCCAAGCAGCCGGTGCTGTTCTGGATCCACGGCGGCGCGTTCGTCTTCGGCTCCGGCGCAATCTACGACGGCTCGAACCTCGCCAAGCTGGGGGCGGTGGTGGTGACGATCAACTACCGGCTCGGCGCCATGGGCTTCTTCGCGCATCCCGCGCTGTCGGCCGAGTCGCCGCAGAAGGTTTCCGGCAACTACGGCGTGCTCGACATGATCGCGGCGCTCGAATGGACGAAACGTAACATCAAGGCGTTCGGCGGCGACCCGAAGAACGTGACGATCTTCGGGGAGTCGGCGGGCGCGGCGTCGGTCCATTATCTGCTGGGCTCGCCGCTCGCGAAGGGGCTCTTCGCCAAGGCGATCATGGAGTCGAACCCCTCGGCGCCTCCGCGCCGCCACCTGCGCGAGCGCTGGTACAACGTGGATCCCGCCGAGCAGGCAGGCGAGCGCGTCGCGGCCGAACTGAAAGCCGCGGACCTCGCCGCGCTCCGCGCCGCCTCACCCCAGGCCGTCATGGCCGCCATGGGCAAGCCCGGCGTCGGACCTTCGGGCACCCTGATGAACATCGAGCCCACCATCGACGGCTACGTGGTCCCCGGCGACCTCGACGACTGGTTCGAGGCCGGCCGCCAGCACAAGGTTCCGCTGCTGCTCGGCGCCAACAGCGACGAGGGCAACCTCTCGGCCGGCGTCGCCGCCCAGGTGAAGGACGAAGCCGCGTTCCGCGCCGTCACCGAGCGTTTCTATCCCAACCGCTCCGCCGAGATCATGAAGCACTACCCGGCCGCGAAGCCCGAGGAGTTCGTCGCCGGCATGCGGCGGCTCTCGGGCGACCGGTCGTTCGTCACCGCCGCGCGCTGGATGGCGGGACAGCACGCGCGCCTGGCGCCCACGTACCTCTACTACTTCTCCTACGTCGACACGGCCCGCCGCGGCAAGATCCCGGGCGCGGCGCACGCGGCCGAGATCCCGTATGTCTTCAACATGCCGATGGGCGCCCTGGCGATCACGAAGTTCTCGGACGAGGACGCCAAAGTCGCCGCCGCCATGAGCGCCGCCTGGGTGGCGTTCGCCAGAACCGGCAAGCCGCAGCACGCGGGCATCCCGCGCTGGCCGGCCTACAAAGCCGCCACCGACCAGTACCTCGAGTTCGGCGAGAAGATCGCCGTCGGCCAGGGCCTGAACAAGCCCGCCACCGACACGCTCTCCCGCCTGCACAACGAAATGCGCGCCGCCCGCAAGAACGGCGCGCTCGCCGGAAAGTAAAGGACTCTTCTTATATGGACCTCAATTACTCCCCTGCGGAACTCGCCTTCCGCGACGAACTCCGCGCCTGGCTCCAAGCAAACGTGCCCAGCGAGCAGGAGCGCCGCCAGGCGCTCACCAGCCCGGATCCCTGGGTGCAGTTCAACTTCTTCCGCGCCTGGCAGAAGAAGGTCTATGACGGCGGCTGGTGCGGCGTCCACTGGCCCAAGGAATATGGCGGCCGCGGCGCCACGCTTATGGAGCAGGTGATCTTCATCGAGGAACTGGCGCGCGCCGGCGCGCCGCAGATGGCCGGCTCCCTCGGCCTGATGCTCATCGGACCCACCATCGTCCACCACGGCACGCCCGCGCAGAAGGAACGGTTCCTGAACAAGATCCTGAGCGGCGAGGAGATCTGGTGCCAGGGCTTCTCCGAGCCCAACGCCGGCTCCGATCTCGCCAACCTCCGCACCGAGGCCAAGGACATGGGCGACCACTTCCTGGTAAACGGCCACAAGGTCTGGAACAGCTACGGCTGGGCCGCCGACTGGTGCGCGCTGGTCACCCGCACGGACCCTGAGGCCGCCAAGCACAAGGGCCTAAGCTACCTGCTGGTGGACATGAAGAGCCCCGGCGTCGAAGTGCGCCCGCTGAAGCAGATCACTGGCGAAAGCGAGTTCTGCGAGATCTACTTCAACAACGTGCAGGTGCCGAAAGACCTGGTGCTGGGGCGGATCAACGACGGCTGGAACGTCGCCATCTCCACGCTGATGCACGAGCGCGCCACCCTCGGCGCCGACATGCAGATCATCTTCGCCCGCCAGTTGGACCGGCTGGTGCAGTTGACCCGCAACGTCACCCGCAACGGCAAGCCCGCCATCGACGACCCGCTGGTGCGGCAGAAGCTGGGCGCGTCCTACGCCGAGATCGAGATCCTCCGGCTGAACCAGATGCGCAACACCTCGCGGATCGCCCAGACCGGCCAGCCGGGACCCGAAGGCTCCATTCTCAAGATCTGCTGGAGCGAGCTGAACCAGCGCTTCCAGCAGGCCGCGCAGGAGATCCTCGGACCCTACGGCCAGTTAGAGCACGGCAAGCACGCCATTGACGACGGCGCCTGGAGCTACGGCTTCCTCCGCACCCGCGGCAACACCATCGAAGCCGGCACCAGCGAGATCCAGCGCAACATCATCGGCCACTTCGTCCTCGGCCTGCCCAAGAGCTATTAAGGAGATCCTGTCATGCAATTCGACCTCAACGAAACCCAGAAGATTCTCAAGAAGGGCGCGCAGGACTTCTTCAAGGCCGAGTGCCCCATCCACGACGTCCGGCGCATCGCCGGCCAGCCGCACGCCTTTGACGCCGCGCTGTGGAAGAAGATCGCCGACCAGGGTTGGACCGGCATCTGCTTCGACGAGGAGTTCGGCGGCGCGGGCATGGGCCCGGTGGAGGCCGCCGTGCTGCTGGAGGAGATGGGCTACGCGCTGCTGCCCGGGCCGTTCTTTTCCACCGTGCTGCTCGCGGGCAACGCCCTGGCGGCCTCCGGCACCAAGGCGCAAAAAGCGGCATACCTGGCCGGCATCGCTTCCGGCGAGAAAAAGGCCACGCTCGCGTTCCTCGAAAACGGCGCGTCGTGGAATCCGGATCTGCTCAAGCTGAAAGCCACTTTGGGCGCGGACGGCCAGTGCGAACTGAAGGGCACCAAGCTCTTCGTCACCGACGCCGGCGTTGCGGACTTCCTCGTCGTGGCGGCGAAGGCCAAGGAAGGCCTGGTGCTCGCCGTGGTCGATGCCAGGCAGAAGGGCGTGAAGATCACGCCCATGCCGGCGCTCGACCTGACCCGCCTGTACTACGAGGTGACGTTCAGGGGCGTGGCGGCGGAAGTGCTCGCGAGGGGCGAGGAGGCGCGGCGCGCCCTCGACCGGACCCTGGACCTCGCCGCCGCCGCGCTCACCGCCGAAATGACCGGCGGCATGCAGCGCGTGCTCGAGATCACCGTCGCCTACGCCAAGACGCGCAAGCAGTTCAATACGCCGATCGGGCAGTTCCAGGCGGTGCAGCACCAGTGCGCCGACATGCTGGTGTTCACGGAGAGTTCGCGTTCCGCGGCGCTCTACGCGGCCTACGCCCTCTCCGAAGCGACTCCTGACGCGGCGCTCGCGACGTCGGTGGCCAAGAGCTACGCCAGCGACGCCTACCGCGAAGTCGGCAACCGCGGCATCCAGATCCACGGCGGCATGGGCTTCACCTGGGAGAATGACCTCCACTTGTACTACCGGCGGTCCAAGGGCAGCGAGACGATGTTCGGCGACGCGGCGTTCCACCGCGACCGGATCGCCCGGCTGCTGGCGGAGCGCTCGCCGGCGCCGGCGGCTCCCGTTCCGGAACCCGAAGCTGTGAACGCCTGACGCAGCCCGGACCCTGGGGGACGCTGCCATAATGAAGGGGAATGAAAGCCCGCGTCTACGTCTCCTTCAAGCCCACGGTGCTCGACCCCCAGGGCCAGACCATCCAGCGCGCCCTCCACGGGCTGGGGCACCAGTCCATCGCCCAGGTCCGCCAGGGCAAGTTCTTTGAGATCGAAGTCGCGGCGGCGGACCGGGCGGCAGCCGAGCGCGAACTCGACCAGATCGCCCGCGAAGTCCTCACCAACCCGGTGATCGAGGACTACCGGGTGGAGTTTCTCGCCCAATAAGCCGATACACGAGCAGGACTTATGTGCGGAATCGTGGGCTACATCGGAAACCGGCAGGCCGTGCCGATCATCGTGGACGGATTGCGGCGGCTCGAGTACCGCGGCTATGACTCGGCGGGGATCGCCGTGCTCGAAGACGGCGGCGGACTCGCGGTCCGCCGGGCTTCGGGCAAGCTGCGCAACCTCGAGGAGGCG
Organism: uncultured Solibacteraceae bacterium; assembly: GCA_964471915.1. Taxonomy (GTDB): domain Bacteria; phylum Acidobacteriota; class Terriglobia; order Bryobacterales; family Bryobacteraceae; genus JAIEPW01. The sequence continues at coordinate 21,361 of CAYYID010000069.1, forward strand.
CTCCGCCTCTCGCCGGCCGAAGGCGACTACGGCATCGGGCACACCCGCTGGGCCACCCACGGGCGCCCCACCGAGGAGAACGCCCACCCGCACCGCGACGGCTCCGGCGACATCGTGGTGGTCCACAACGGGATCATCGAGAACTACCTGACCCTCAAGCGGCAGCTCGAGGCCGAGGGCCACGCCTTCAAAAGCGAAACCGACACCGAGATCGTGGCGCATCTCGTGGAGAAGCACTTCGCCGGTGACCTCGAGCAAGCGGTCCGCGCCGCCGTGCGGCAGTTGCATGGCGTGTTCGCGCTGGCGATCATCTCGAAGAAGGACCCGCACAAGATCGTCGCCGTGCGGCAGGGTCCGCCCGTGGTGATCGGCCTCGGCGAAGGCGAGTACTTCGTGGCGAGCGACGTCCCGGCCATCCTCAGCCACACCCGCGACATGTTCTTCCTGAACGACGGCGACCTCGCGGTGCTCACGCCCGAGGGCGTCAAGCTCACCGACTTCGACGGACGAGCCGTGAAGCGCCAGGTGACCCACATCCTGTGGGACCCCATCATGGCCGAAAAGGGCGGCTACAAGCACTTCATGCTCAAGGAAATCTTCGAGCAGCCGCGCGCCGTCCGCGACACCATGCTCGGCCGCGTGGGCCAGGAAACCGGCCGGGTCTTCCTGGACGAAATGAACATCCAGCCGCGCGAGTTCGAGAACTTCCGCTCCGTGCGCATCATCGCCTGCGGCACCAGCTGGCACGCCGCGCTGGCCGGCAAGTTCATGATCGAGAAGCTGGCGCGGATCCCGGTGGAGGTCGACTACGGCAGCGAGTTCCGCTACCGGGACCCGATCGTCGACAAGGAGACGCTCACCGTCGTCATCTCGCAGTCCGGCGAGACCGCGGATACGCTCGCCGCGCAGCGCGAAGCGAAGCAGAAGGGCTCGAAAACCATCGCCATCTGCAACGTGGTCGGCTCCATGATCACGCGCGAAGCCGCCGGCACCATCATCACTCACGCCGGCCCCGAAATCGGCGTGGCGTCTTCGAAGGCCTTCACCGCGCAGCTCACCGCGCTGGTGATTCTCGCCATGTACCTCGGCCAGGTGCGCGGCAAGCTGGCGCCCGAGGAGTCCGCCGCCCTGGTGCAGGAACTCGCCCAACTGCCGGGCAAGCTCGAGACCATCCTCCGCCACGAGAGCATCTACGACGAGCTGACGAAGAAGCTGTTCCGTGCCTCCGACTTCTTGTACCTCGGCCGCGGGATCCACTTCCCGATCGCCCTTGAAGGCGCGCTGAAGCTCAAGGAGATCTCCTACATCCACGCCGAGGGCTACCCCGCCGGCGAAATGAAGCACGGCCCCAACGCGCTGATCGACGAGAACCTGCCGGTGGTGGTGCTCGCCACGCGCGACCCCGACAGCGAATCGAGCCGCATCCTCTACGAGAAAACGCTCTCGAACATCCAGGAAGTGAAGGCGCGCGAGGGTATCGTGGTGGCCGTCGCCAACGAAGGCGACGACGAGATCGCCCGCATGGCGGACCACGTCATCGAGATTCCGGCCTCGCGGGAGATCCTGCTGCCGATCCTGGAGATCGTGCCGCTGCAACTGCTGGCCTACCACATCGCCGTGCGGCGGGGCTGTGACGTCGACCAGCCGCGCAACCTCGCGAAAAGCGTCACCGTGGAATGAGCCCGCGGTAAGCGGCGGGCGAACTCGAAATACGCGGCCGGGCCCCGGTCATCCCTCGCGCAATCGCAGATCGTCGAAAACCTCGAAACGGCCCGGGGCCAGTGCGCTACCCTGTCATGGATGGTCCTGGACATAGGATGCGGCCGGCGGAAGATCGAACCCGGCGCGGTCGGTATCGACATCACTCCGGACTCCGCCGCCGACAAGGTCTGGAATCTGGATCAGTACCCCTGGCCTCTCGACGACGGCCAGTTCACTCGCATCCACATGTCGCACATCATCGAGCATCTCGAAGATCCCATGCGCGCCATGGCTGAGGTTCATAGGGTCGCCCAGGCCGGCGCCGACGTTTTCGTGGTAACCCCACACTTCAGTTCCCACAATTCCTATATCGATCCCACACACAAGCGCCATCTGGCGGCGCGCAGTTTCGAGTATTTCACCGGCGAGGACTTCTCGAGCTTTGCGGGCTCCCGCTGATGAATGCACTCACCCTTGGGTTGTGACGCTCGATCCTTTCCAGACATGCTTGGACGAGGTCTACCGGCAATATTGCCTTCTTGCGGATCAGCTCCGCAGCGCCCTTATTCTCCCGTCCCATGGAAGCCCTTGCGTCGCCCGCCCCCCGAGGTGATACTCTGCCTCAGAGGAAGCGACCACCATACGGGACTCCCCTAACTCTCCCTCCGTTCACCGGCGAACGGATCCGCACGCTGCCGCTGAACAAGCACCGGCACAGGCGGGCCCGAGCGCGCTCTGGCTTGGCCAGACGGCGGCCCGCTGGTTCTGGATTATCTTCGTAATCGGCTTCGCCATTCGCGCTATGCAGGTGTATTTCGCCACCGTTCCCTTGGGGGTGGGAGAAATCGAGCACGTCGCTCGATCGTTGGCCGATTCCGGCGTGTTCGGCAACCCGTTCGGTTACCAGACGGGACCAACGGCTCACGTAGCTCCGGGGTATCCACTCTTTCTGGGGCTGGTGTATCGCGTGTTCGGCGAATGTGGGATCGCGGCACAGCGGCTGTTGAACGCGGCCGTGGTCGCGGCGCATTACGCGTTATTGCCGGGGTTCGCGATGGTCTGTGGGCTGCCGCTGCGCGCCGGTGTAGTCGCCGGCCTGGTGGCCGCGATCGGGACCTATAAGATGTACGTGGAAACCACCGGCAACTGGGAAGCGGCGTATGTCGCGCTGGCGATCGTGCTGCTGCTGTGGACCACGCTACGGGCGTGGCAGCGCGAAGATGGGACATCGTCCCCGGCGCTGAAGCGCGGCTTGGGCTGGGGAGTGGCCCTGCTGCTTTCGCCCGTGTTGCTCATCTTGCTCGCGTCGATCCTCATTGCTGAAATGGCGATGTTCCGGCGCTTCCGGCCAGCGCTCATCGTATTCGCGACGGCGGCGATGATGCAAATTCCCTGGACCATCCGCAACCAGATGGCGATGGGTGCGCCGGTGTGGTCCCGCTCCAACTTCGGAATGGAGCTGCGGATCTCCAACAATTGTGCCGCCCGTCCGCTGCTGGAAGAGAATCTGAGCCAGCTCAATGTTTATCATCCAGCGGTGGGAGGCGCGTCGCGATATCAGGAAATCGGTGAGGTGCGCTATTACCAGGAGAGCTTCGCTGGGGCGCGCACCTGGATTGGCGAGCATCCGGCTGCTTTCTTAAAGCTCACTGCACAGCGGATCGCGGCTTTTTGGGTGCGCTCCACGAATCGCACCTGGACCAACCGCATCACCACCGCGCTCACAATTGTGGGCTTGGCGGGTTTCGCGTTCTCGCGGATGCCGCGCCGCACACGCCTGCTCTTCCTGCTGTTGTGGACATGCTACCCCTTGGTTTACTACGCGGTCCAGGTGGACCGGCGTTACCGCTATCCCATCGAGTGGAGCTTCGTGCTAATGGCCGCGGCACTCAAGGCGCCTTCAGCCGGCCCCAGACTCGGGCGGTCGAAGCCGGCGCCGAGCAGTTGAAATCGCCGCGCTGGGACACGATCGAGACGTTGCCTCTCTAGTCCCTTGCGAGCCTCACTGGTGCTTGATATAGGTTGGTTGCACGCATACGACTGACACAACTCCCATGGGCCGCCCCTCTTTGCGCCAGGCGTCCGGCGAACTCGAAGTCCGCACCCGAGGCCGCGGCCTGGTCGAGATCACCCGCGAAGTGGCCCAGTGGCTGGCCGCCGAGCGCGCGGTCTCCGGCCTCCTGACGGTCTTCATCCGGCACACCTCGGCCTCACTGCTGATCCAGGAAAACGCGGACCCCGATGTCCGCACGGATCTCGAAGCCTGGCTCGCCCGCCTGGTGCGCGACGGCGACCCGCTGTTCTCCCACACCCTCGAAGGCCCCGACGACATGCCCGCCCACGTGCGCGCGGCGCTGACGGCGGTGTCGCTCTCGATCCCCGTTGCGAGCGGACGCATGGCGCTCGGTACCTGGCAGGGGATCTATGTGTACGAACACCGGACCAGCCCGCACCGGCGCTCCGTGGCGCTGCAGTTTCTGGGCGAGTGAGGGAGCGCGGCTCGCGGCGCTCCCTCCCGGCTGGCGGGACGGCTTCCAGCCGCCCGTTAGTTCCGCGGGATCTTCGACAGGTACTGCATCACCGAAGCCGCCACGCCGTCGATCGAGCCGCCCCCCGTCACCAGGATGTTCGGCATGATCTGCGCGCCCGACTTCGCCAGCGACTCGATCGCATTCACGATCGCCGTCGCGTTCGGACCCACCGCCAGCACCTGCTTCTCATACGCCTCCGCCCGCGCCAGACCGATCGCGCGGACCTCGGCGCCCTTCGCCGTGCCCGTCTGCTCGATGAAGTACGACTCGCCGTCGGCCTCGGCCTTGCGCGCCGCCGAATTGTTCGTCTTGATATCGACGCCCACCTTCGACTTCGCGAGCTCCGCCTGCATGTCCGCGGTGCCGCGCGCCTTCTCCGTCTCGATGCGCTGCTGCTGCGCCTGCTTCTGCTGCTCGAACGTCGCGATCTCCTGCTTCGCGATCTCGCGCTCCGTCAGCACCTTCACCAGGTCCGCCGGAAACACGACGTCCTGTATGTAGACGCCCCGCGTCTCGATGAAGTACTCCGAGAGGCGTCCGGCGATCCGCTCGAACGCCTCCCGCTGGACGCTCTGCCGGGTCTCGATGAAGCGCACCGCCGGCATGCTCTGCAGCGTGTCGCGGAAGTGGTTGCCCACCGCCGCCTGCAGCACTTCGTCCACCAGGTTGTGTATCGATCCGACCGTCGAGATCACCTTCGGCGCGCGCGTGTCCGGCACGTGGATCTGCACCTGGAGATCGATCTTGAACACAAAGCCTTCGCTCGACTTCGCCACGATCTGCTCCAGCTTCTGGTCCAGCTGGTGCGCCGCCGACACACGGTCCGCCCAGTTCAGCGTCAGAATTGCCGTCGGCACGATCTCCGCCTTGTAGCAATACGGATTGATCGGATACTTGCCCGTGCGCAGCGGCTCCTGCCAGATGCCGCGATGGCCCGGCCGCACCAGCGAGCCGAACTTGAAGTCCTCGCCCGAAGTGTCCTTGGGCGTCAGGCCCACATAGGCTTTGATCACCGCCACCTGCCCCTGCTCGATCACCAGCATCGGGACCTTCTCCACCTTCACCAGGAACGGGTTCAGCGTGTAGGCCCCGTACATCAGCGGGTCATGCTGCAGGCCGATGCGGCCCCCGTTGTCGAGGAACGCCTGAAAGTCCTGGTAGTTGTTGTGCAGCTCGTTCTTGTTTCCCAGCAGCCGCTCGATCACTTCGGCGTCGGTGGCGCCGGAGGTCTCCATCACGGCCACATCGTCGAACTGGCCCAGGCGGCTCGCAATGTCGCCCGAGGGCAGGGGATTGCCTTCGAAGGTCGTCACGATGCCGACCATGTCGCCCTTGGCCGGCTCCTGCGTGATGCGCACCACGTCGAGCTGCGCGGGGTCCAGGCCGAACGCCTGCGGCATCAACCGCTTCGCGCCGTGGAACTCCGGCGACACCGGGACGCCGTACACGCGTTCCTTCGTGATTACGAGAAACGCCACCGGATGCAGCGGTAGCGTGGTGCCCGGAGGCAGCACGGGGCGCTGTACGCCCTTCTGGCCGCCGTTGGCCAGGAAGCCCCGCAGGTCCGTGAACTGGCCGAACTCGGCCCGGTGGACGGCGGACTTCGCGCCGGTCGGCAGCGGCGCGCCCGCCTGCGCGATCACCACGCCGATCTGTCCCGCGGGAATCTGCACCCAGGGGTGCTTCTCCACCGCGTACAGCAGCCAGAAGCGGAAACGCAGGCCCGGCATCAGCAGATCTGCCTGATAGCCGGCTTCGTTATGGAAGGCGATCGGGTCGTCTTCCGTAAGTTTGCGTGACGAGAACCTTCGCGTCACCAGCCCGACCTCGGTGGGGCCGATCCGGTGGATCGACGGCAAAAGCAAAATCGCAGCGGCCACGGGGGCCGCTGCGAGAAACAGCAGAAGAATCGTTGTCATGGTGGAAGCCTCCTTTTCGGAGGAACCACCAGGATCTACGCAACCGCCCGGCTGGGGTTCGGGAAATCGGCGGAAAATCGAAAAGCCCTCCCCGGGCGGGGAGGGCCTTCTTGAAGTGCATCCGAATCAGTTACTTGGAGAGCCGGCGGCGCACCAGGCCGATCCCGGCCAGTCCCGCGCCCAGCAACGCCATCGTCGCCGGCTCCGGCGTCGGCGTGTCGTCCGGCGGACGGAAGGTCACCGTCAGCGAACGGATCTTGAACTTGTCGTTGGACTCGTTGTGCGGCACGCCCACGAACAGGTACGTGACGTTCGAACCCGTCAACGCGAAGGTCGAGGGATGGGTCGCGGCGTTCTCCACGGGCGTGCCGCCCGCGGGGTAGGTCGTCCCCAGCGGATTGAACGCGCCGTTGCCCGTTATGTAGTACACGTCGGTGTCGCCGAAGCCATTGAGCGACATGCTCACCAGGTTCACCGGACCGCTGAACACGAAGAGCATGAAGTCCTTCGCGCCGTAGTTGTCCACGGTGTGGTCGTTGGAGGTGCACCCGGACGGCGCCTCGTTGTCGTTACAGACTCCGAAGCCGTACGAGCCGTACCGCCCGATACGGGCCGTCGCGAACGTGCTTCCCGCGCCGGTCGTGCTCCACGCCGTGAGCGTCACCCACTGGCCCGAGCCGGTGTTGTAGGTCAGGGATCCGCCGTCGGAAGTCACGCCTCCCGAGGCGGTGAAGTTGAAAGTGTACGGCGCCGCCAGGGTGGACGCCGCGAATGCGAACAGAGCCAGGATGCTCTTCTTCATTTACCGTGTCGCTCCCCGGGGGAGCTTCCTCCGTTGTGGTTAGCTTTCGCCGAATCTTCTCAGAGGTAACGCCCAGCAAATATCTGGCGAAACCCTATGGCGAGTCTACGGTGAAGGACTCTGAAAAACAGTCCGGCGTGGGCTGTAGAAGGGGGTTCTACCAATACCAGTCTAGTACTTTGTTTTCCAGGGCTTGCGCGACACCACGGGCACGCCGAAGGAAAGATGCGGGCCGGACCCTAGAAGCTGGCGACGCGCATCTGCCGCTCCACCCGCCGGGAGGCGCGCCGGCCGATCAAATCGGCGACCTTGCCCAGCAGCGCCGGGACGTCTTCCGACTGGATCAGCATCTTTCGCCGCCGCGAAGGCGTGGCAGGCCGCGTGTTCTGGTAGGTGGTAACCAGCGCCGTGGCGGGCTTGTACTCCATCATCCGGGCGTGCGCCAGCACCTTGAGACCGGCCTCGGGGGACTCCATTTGCAGGTCGCTAAGTACAAGCGAATATTCGCGCTTATCGAGTTTCTGAAGGGCTTCCGCGGCGCTCGCCGCAGCGTCCACGTTGTACCCGCCCGCCTCCAGCAGAGTCTTCAGGGTAAGGCGCGACGTAGGATCGTCATCGACGACCAGGACACGCGAAACCTCGACGCTACTGCGGGGCAAACTCGACATTGTCGAAGATCCTTCATGCTCCTCCCGGCGGGACCTTACGTCCGGTGTCGGGCGGTAGCACTTTCCCAGATAGTGTACTGCAGAACTTCCGAATCCGATCTAGGATTTTCAATTGAGTAGACGCACCACCAGCCGGAATCGGTGCAAGAAGTAACTGCTGGTACTTCTGTACCTGTATGTTTTCAAGCGCTTAGCGTCAGTCCTCGTCCCGGAACACCCGGTCGAAGATGGCCCCGACGTTTTTCAACTGCCGCTCCACTGCGAAGCTCGCCTGGATCTGCCCTCGGGTCAAGTACTTAGCGATCTCCGCGTCGGCCGCCACCGCAGCCTGGAAGTCGCCTTCCTCCTGCCAGCACCGCATCGCATGGCCCTGCACCACGCGGTAGGCGTCCTCGCGGAGCATCCCGGCCGCCGCCAGGTCGAGCAGCAACTGGCCCGAGAAGATCAACCCCCGGGTGAGTTCCAGATTGCGGCGCATGCGCTCCGGCGACACCGTCATGCCGTCGATCAGCCACGTGGTGCGGTCCAGCAGGTAATCGGCGAGGATCGTCGAGTCGGGCAGGATCACTCGCTCCACGGACGAGTGCGAAATGTCGCGCTCGTGCCACAAGGCGATGTTCTCGAAGGCGGCTTGCGCGTTGGCGCGGACCACGCGCGCCAGCCCGCAGATCTGCTCCGAGACCACCGGGTTCCGCTTGTGCGGCATCGCCGAGGAGCCCTTCTGTCCGGCGGCGAACGGCTCCTCCGCCTCCCGCACTTCGGTGCGCTGCAGGTGCCGGATCTCGAGAGCGATCTTCTCGCACGCCGCCGCCACCAGAGCCAGCGTCGCGATGTAGTTGGCGTGGCGGTCCCGCGAAACCACCTGGCTCGCGATGGGCGCGGGTTTCAGGTCCAGCTTGGCGCAGATCAGTTCCTCGGCCTCCGGGCCGATGTGGCCGAAGGTGCCCACCGCGCCGGAGATCTTGCCCACGCGCAGTTCCTCGGCCGCGGCGCGCAGCCGCGCCCCGTTGCGCGCCACTTCGTCGTAGAGCAGCGCCAGTTTCAGGCCGAACGTGATCGGCTCGGCGTGGATCCCGTGCGTGCGGCCGATCTGCACCGCGTCCCGGTACTCGAAGGCGCGCCGTTTCAGCGCCGCCTGCAAGCGCTTGAGGCCGGCCAGCAGCACGCCCGAGGCCTTGCGGATCAGCAGCGCGTTGGCCGTGTCCACCACGTCGTTCGAGGTCAGCCCGTAATGCAGCCAGCGCGACGCCTCGCCGTGCCCGGCTGCCTTCATGTTCTCGGCGATCGCGGTGGTGAAGGCGATGACGTCGTGCTTCACTTCCTTCTCGATATCGAGGATCCGCTGCACCTTGAACGCGGAGTACTGCCGGATTTTGCGCGCGGCGTCCGCGGGCACTTCGCCGAGGTCGGCCAGCGCTTCCGAAGCGGCCACCTCCACCTCGCGCCATGCCTGAAAGCGGCTTTCGTCGCTCCAGACGAAACCCATCTCCGCTCTGGTGTAACGGGCAATCATCCGTGAGGATTCTAGCAGGAACGGGACGGTGTGTTAGGCTGCGGTGCATGAGAGTGCTGGTGGTGCTGGCCGCGACCGCGGCCCTGGCGGCGGCGCAGTCGCCGCTGGAATTGAAGTTGCGCAAGCAGATTGGGACCTTCGGGGGTACGGTGTCGCTGTTCGCCAAGAACCTCGACACCGGGGCGAGCTTCGGGTTGCGCGCCGAGGAGAAGGTGCGCACGGCGTCCACCATCAAGCTGCCGGTGATGATCGAGGTGTTCGCGCAGGTGGCCGAAGGCAAAGCCAGCTTCACCGACACCATCCTGCTGCGCGACGAGGACAAGGTCTCGGGCTCCGGCGTCCTGACGGAGTTTTCGTCCGGGCAGCGCTTTCCCATCCGCGACCTCCTGAACCTCATGATCGTGGTGAGCGACAACACCGCCACGAACCTGCTGCTGGATCGCTTTCCGGCGGACCAGGTGAACGCGCGCATGCTCGCGCTGGGCCTGAAGAACACGTACTGCCTGCGCAAGATCCGCGGCGACGGCAACGCCCTGAAGAACGCGAGCGGCTGGAGCCAGTACGGCATGGCCGAAGCGAACCGCAAGTACGGCATCGGGGTCACCACACCGCGCGAGATGGTCCAGTTGCTCGAACTGCTCAACGCCGGCAAGATCGTCAGCCCGGAAGCTTCGCAGCAGATGATCGACATCCTCGGCCGCCAGCAGTACAAGGACGGCATCGGCCGCCGCACGGGCGAGAAGATCAAGGTCGCCTCGAAGAGCGGCGCGCTCGACGCGCTGCGCAGCGACGTCGGCATCGTCTACACGCCGCGCGGGCGGGTGGCGCTGGCGATCACCGTGGACGGCATGCCGGCGGTCGACTACTCGGCCGACAACGCAGGCAACATCCTGATCGCCGAGCTTACCAAGACGCTGCTCGAGTCCCTGGCGAAGTAGCTCGAACGGGCGAACGGGGTCAGTTCGGGGCAGGCCCCGTCGCGCTTACCAGCGGCAGCGCGAGCGGCGACGTCGAGTAACACCCTCCCAACAAACGGGAGTATAGTGTTGCTGACTCAACGCCCCTTAAGGAGACTAACCAATGATCTACGTCACGAAACCGATCGCAGTGTTCTTGGCATTACTTCTGTTCACTCAAGCAGCGATGGGAGGCCTTTCCTCCGACAAGGCGATGTATGTGGGCGGGACCTGGAGCGAGTTGAAGGAA
>CAYYID010000070.1:0-30852 GCA_964471915.1 uncultured Solibacteraceae bacterium
CCGAAGCCAACGAAAAAGACGACTCGACAAGATCCGGATCTTGTTCCCTCACTTAATAGAGAGAGAACACCGTTTTTGCTACGAACCCCCGGTCCGAGCCGGACACCTACCAGCAACGGCAGGGTCCCCCACGAGGGACTTACTTCCCCGGATCAGCTTGTCCGCGCGCTCTTGGCCTTTGGCGCCGCTCCGCCTGCCGGCTTCCGCTTCGGTGTTTCCAGCAGGCGTTTCACCGCCCGCACCAGATGGGCGATTTCATTGGCGCTCTTCTGGACCACGGCGTCCGCTCCGGTGGTGCCTTCATCGAGGCCCATAGCGTCCACGAACCCGGAGATCAGCACGACGGGCAACCCGGGAGTCACCTTGCGTACGGCCTGGATCAACTCGATGCCGTTCATCAGCGGCATCTTGAAGTCGGTGACCATCAGGTCGCACTTTTCATGCGCCAGCCATTCGAGGGCGTCCAGCGGATTGGCGATCGCCGCGATCTCGTAGCCCAATTCCTTGAGCACCGTTTTGCGCGCCGCCAAGCCCATCTTGTTGTCGTCCACGAGCAGGATGCGGGGAGTTGGGGAGCGGTGCGCCAGGGATCGGGACATGTCCGGATTCAGGTGAGACCTGAAGACGGTAACAGAGCCGTTGCACGAGTGTCAACGATCCCGTAATCGATTGGCGGCGCGTGGAATCGAGTGCTTGACTTGCGCCCGCGCCTCGACTACTCAACCTCGCGCGGAGCGTTATATCCGTTCTTGGCAATCACCGTGTACTTGATCGGTTTGCCCTTTTCATCCACCACGCGCAACGGCTCACCAGTGGCCGGATTCACGAGCTCCACCTTGATGCGGCGGAACTTGCCGTCGCGGGTCTGGTTCGTGGGGCGATAGGTCAGCGCATACTGCTGGCGCAAGGTTTCCGCGATCTGCCGGAAGATGCCGGGGAACTCGCCATAGAACCGGGGGAAGAACGCCTGGCCGCCGGTTTCCTTGGCGAACGTGCGCATCTGGTTGTCGGCCTGCAGGAAGTCCAGGCGCTCGATGGAGCCCATCCAACCGCGCGCATCGGCGATCTCGCGCGCCGCCTGCAGAATCCCGAAGGCATAGATCGGCACGCCGGCCGTCTGCAGGCGCTTGCGCGTCTGGTCGAAGGTCAGCTTCGAGAACGTGTCGATACCGGAGCCGATCGTGAGGATCGCCTTGCGGCCCTCGATGTCGGCCATCCGCTCTGCCGTGTCCACCAGCGCGTCGTACAGATTCGACTCCGAGAACGCCGCGATGCGCAGCCGCTGCAAGGCTTCCTGCACGTTGCGGCGGTCGGTGGAGAAGTCGGAGAGCATTTCGGAGCGCAGGTCGAACGCCACCACCGCGACATAGTCGTCCTTGCGGAGCATGTCCACGAACCCGTAGGTCGCCATCAGCGTCTGGTACCAGCCCTCGCTCCAATACTGTTGGAAACGGTTCGAGAACTCGATCACCAGGCACACCGTCATCGGTGCTTCGCTGCTTTCGAACGTGCCGACCTGCTGCGGGACGTTGTCCTCGAGGATCCGGAAATTCCCTTTGGGGATGTTCGGAATGAAGTTGCCCTTGTTGTCGAGCACCGCGACATCCACCGACACGGAGATCGCGTCCGAACGGAAGGTGGTGCCGTCCGCCGGCACGTCCCCTTCTTTCTTCTTGCCGAACTTCGATGGGATCTTCGGCTGCTCCGGTTCCGTCACCGTGGCGCCGGAGGCGTCCTTCTTCCGCGGCTTGGCGACCGGTTCACTCTGCCCGGACTTGGGCCCCTGCTGCTGGGCGGCCAGGGACCCCCCGAGAAGAACGGCGCAGATGCCGATCGCGCACGCGAGACCCAATTGCTTCATGTTCCGTATCCTAACAGGGTTATAGCTGAAGGGAGAGACGCGCGGCGGGCCGGTCCGGTTGCCGGGCTAGTTCACAAAAGGGTCGTTGCCGGAGCCGTGTTTCCGCAGGTACACCTGGAATTTGCGCTTGGCCCGCTGGAGCTTCCATTCCTTGTACTTTTGCCGCAGCACGAAGGTCGGATCGCCGGCTGCCAGCCGCGGCCCTTTCAGGTAGAGGAACCCGAAGAGCAGGCCGCCCAGGTGCGCCACGTCGCTGACCCCGGAGTTCACGCTCTTGAGCGTACTGAGGAAGGCGATGCCGCCCACGATCATTACGAAGTACTTCACCTTGATGGGGAACAGGAAGCTGAACAGGATCTGCCGGTCCGGGAACAGGATCGCGTAGGCCATCAGGATGCCGTAGATCGCGCCGCTGGAGCCGATGGTCGCGGTGCGCGGATCGCCCAGCCAGTAGTTGCCGAGGACCACACAGATGCCGGCGCCGATGCCGCAGAAGAAGTAATACTGCAGGAACCGCCGCGTCCCCCAGGTCCGCTCCAGCTCGACACCGAACATCCACAGCGAAAGCATGTTCCACAGGATGTGGAAGAAGCCGCCGTGCAGGAACATGTAGGTGACGATTTGCCAGACGAAGCCGAAACGCACCACGGCGGCGGGAATCAGCGCCAGGTAGGTGAACACTTCGGCGAGCGCGGTGCGTTCGGACAAAAAGGAGATTACGAAAAGGACGACGTTGACGATCAGCAGCCATTTCACCGCCGGCGGCAGCGCGCCGGAAGAGGAATATCCTCGCGCGTAACTGCGGGTGCTGATCGACATCGGAAGGAAAACCGCCCAGCCGCCTTCAGGATACCAAAGTCGCTTCCGGAACTGGACTTGCGCAGCGCGGCGCGGAAGCATATATAATCCGCTCACGATGATCTGGTGGATCTGGATCTTACTGGGCCTGGGACTGCTCGCCGCGGAGTTGTTGACGCCGGGCGGCTTTTTCATTCTGTTCTTCGGCGCCGGCGCGCTCGCGGTCGGCGTCCTGACCGCGCTGTGGCCGGCGGCGCCCGAATGGTTGCAGTGGCTCGCCTTCCCGGCGATCTCGATTCTCGGCGTGCTCGCCTTCCGCAAGCCTCTGAAGGAGCGCTTCCTCTCGCTGCCCGGAAGCAAGCAGGTGGACACCATGGCCGGGGAGACCGCGGTGGCGACGGACGACATCGCGCCCAACGGCACCGGCAAGGTCGAGCTCCGCGGAGCGTCGTGGAGCGCGCGCAACGTCTCCGACCGGGCGATCCGGGGCGGCGAGCGCTGCCGCGTGGAAAAGGTCGAGGATCTCCTGGTCTTTGTCCGGCCCGCCTGAGGCCCCATGCTGGATCTCGGCACAGTCGCGCTCCTGCTGCTCGCCCTTATAGCGGTGGTGTGGCTGGTGCGGAGCATCGTGCGCGTGCCGCGCGGCTTTACTTTCACGGTTGATCGCCTGGGCCGTTTCCAACGGGCGCTGCCGCCCGGCACCCACCTGCTGCTGCCCGCCATCGAGCGCGTCCGCCTGCGCATCCCCGACACCGAGGAGACCCTCGACCTGCCCCAGGAAGTCTTCGACACCGGCGACGACCAGACCGTGATCCTCGATTGCCAGGTGCGGTATCGCGTGGTGGACCCCGCCGCGGCGTCCAACGTGCGCTTCGGCTACAGCTTCGGACTGCACGGCGAAGTGGAGTGCGCCCTGGAGCACGAGATCGAACCCAAGACGCTCGCCGAGACGCTGGCCGCCCGCACCGAAATCGAAAGCTGCGCCCGCAGCTTCGTGGAACGCGCCGCGCCCCGGCTGGGCCTGCGCGTGACCGAGTTCGAGATCCGCCGCCTGGAGCGGTTCGAAGAGGAGTATCACACCGGATGAACGCATTTCTCGCCGCGGCGACGGTGTTCGCCCTGTTTGCGATCCTCGTCGCCCGGCATATCGTCATCGTGCCGCCCGGCTACGTCTACCTGGTGGAGCGGCTGGGCAAGCACGCGGCGACGTTCCGGCCGGGTTGGAACATCCTGATGCCGTTCGCCGACCGGGTGGCGTTCCGGGTCCGGCTGGACGGGGAGAAGGTGGAACTGACCGAACCCTTCGCCGCCACCGTCGAGCTGCGGGTCACGGACCCCCGTAAAGCCTGTTATGATGTCGCGGACTTCCGCCGGGCGGCCGCGGAGGTGGCGCGCCGCGTCGCCGACGACGAAGCCGCCCAGCGCGGCAAGCCCGCCTCGATCTTCGACCGGCAGGATCTGGCGGCGCAGTTGCAGACCCGGCTCGCGGAGCCACTGGCCCGGTTCGGCCTGGAAGTCGTAAAAGTGGAAGTAAGCAGTTCTTAAGATTTTGGTCCCGGAGGAGGAGAACCCGCTATGGAAGTTCCCGGATTGATGCTCGTGTTTCTCGCCGTCGCGATTCTGGCACTGATCGTGCTCGCCAAGACGGCGGTGGTGGTGCCGCAGCAGAGCGCCTACATCGTGGAGCGCCTCGGCAAGTTCGCCGGCGTGCTGGACGCCGGCTTTCACATTCTGACCCCGTTCGTCGACGTGATCCGTTACAAGCACACGCTGAAGGAACAGGCGATCGACATTCCCGAGCAGGTCTGCATCACGCGCGACAACGTGCAGGTGGCGGTGGACGGCATCCTGTACCTCAAGATCATGAATCCGGAGCGGGCGTCCTACGGCATCGGCGACTACCGCTTTGCGATCATCCAGCTCGCGCAAACCACGCTGCGTTCCGAGATGGGCAAGATCGACCTCGACAAGACCTTCGAGGAGCGGACCAGCATGAACACGCAGGTGGTCACCGAGGTGGACAAGGCCTCCGAGGCCTGGGGCGTGAAGGTGCTGCGTTACGAGATCAAGAACATCACGCCGCCGCGCGAGGTGCTGGCGTCGATGGAAAAGCAGATGAAGGCGGAGCGGGAGCGCCGCGCCGCGATTCTGAACTCCGAGGGCGTGCGCGATTCGGCCATCAACACGGCCGAGGGCGAAAAGCAGCAAGTGATCAAGGCCTCGGAAGCGCGCAAGCAGCAGCAGATCAACGAAGCGGAGGGCCAGGCGCAGGCGATCATGGCGGTGGCCACCGCGACGGCGGAGGGCATCCGCAAGGTGGCCGAGACGATCCAGATGCCGGGCGGCATGGACGCGGTGCGGCTCCGGGTGGCCGAGCAGTACTTGAAGGAGTTCGGCAACCTGGCGAAGAAGGGGAACACGCTGATCGTGCCCGCGAACCTCAGCGACGTAAGCGGGATGATCGCGGCGGCGATGAACGTGGTGCAGAGTTCGAAGTTGACGCCCGACCGGGACGGCGTCTAAGGCAAGCGGACTAAGACTCCCCGCCGCACCGCCGATGAGGTGCGGGTGAGGACCCTGGAACCGGCGACGGCGGAGCGGACGCTCGCGGCCCTGGAGCGCCTGCCGCCGTTTCCGCCTCTCGCCACGCGCCTGCTCAGCCGCCTGGGGCGGCAGGACGCCAGCTTCCGGCAGATCGCCGATCTGGTGGGCTCCGATGCGGCGCTTGCCGCGCAGGTCCTCCGCATGGCGAACTCGCCCTTGCTCGGCGGCTGGAACGTCACGTCGATTCTCGCGGCCATCACGCTCATGGGCGTGGACCGCCTCAGCGCCCTGGTGGTCACGCTGACGCTCTGCAAGGTGATCCGGCCGGTCGCGAAGCTCCCCGCGCTGCGGCGGCTCTTTCGCCAGAACCTCGCCGTGGCGCTGCTGTGCCGCGAGACCGCGCCGCAGTTTGACGTCGAGCCCGAGACGGCCTACACCGCGGGCCTGCTCCACGACCTCGGCGCCCTCGCGCTGCTCATGGCGTTCCCCTTGGACTACGCGCCGCTGCTTGATACGTGCCCGACGGTCGCCGCGTTGCTGGCCGCCGAGCGCCGCGCCTTCGACACCGATCACATGGACGCGGGCGCGCTGGTCGCCCGCAACTGGCACCTGCCCGACGTGCTCCATCCGGTGATCGGGACGCACCACCGCCCGTCCACGCAGCCGCCGCTGATCGTGCTCGCCGGCACGGCGATCGCCCGCGCCGAAGCCGCCGGGTTCTCGCTGCTCGATTTGCCCGCGGCGGAGCCCGACCTGCGCCTCGCCGAGCAGATCAACGGTCTGGAACTGGAGTTCGGCCTTACGGCGTAAGGTCCGGAGAAACTACAGCAGCTCGCTCGCCGCGAAGAAGAACGGGATCTCCACCGCCGCCGTCTCCGGCGCGTCGGACCCGTGCACGCAGTTCCGCTCGATCGACTCCGCGAAACGCTTCCGGATGGTGCCCTCGGCGGCGTTCGCCGGGTTCGTCGCGCCCATCACTTCGCGCCACTTGGCGATCGCGTTGTCGCGCTCCAGCACCAAGACGACCACCGGGCCTTCGGTCATGAACTTCACCAGCGAGCCGAAGAACGGCCGCTCCCGGTGCACGCCGTAGAATCCCTCGGCCTCGATCTGCGAGAGCCGCTTCATCTTCATGCCGGCCACCCGGAAGCCATGCTCCTGGATCAGCGCGAGGATCTGCCCTGCCTGGTTCTTGGCGACGGCGTCGGGTTTGATGATTGCAAAAGTACGTTCCATATCTCGATTCCTAGAGCTTGAGGGCGGCCTTGATCTTCGCGCCCATTTCCGCGGGCGACACGCACACCTGGATCCCCGCGGCTTCCATGGCGGCCATCTTGTCGGACGCTTTGCCGGAGCCGCCGGAGATGATCGCGCCCGCGTGGCCCATGCGGCGTCCCGGAGGCGCGGTCTGGCCCGCGATGAAGCCGACCACCGGCTTCTTCATGTTCGCCTTGACCCACGCCGCGGCGATCTCTTCATTATTGCCGCCGATTTCGCCGATCATCACCACGGCGTCCGTGTCCGGATCGGCGTTGAAGAGCTGCATGGCGTCGATGTGCGTGGTGCCGATGATCGGGTCCCCGCCGATGCCGATGCAGGTGGACTGGCCGATGCCGAGCGCGGTGAGTTGCCCGACGGCTTCGTAGGTGAGGGTTCCCGAGCGCGACACGACGCCCACGCGGCCTTCCTTGTGGATGTGGGCCGGCATGATGCCGATCTTGCACTTGCCGGGCGAGATAATGCCCGGGCAATTCGGCCCGATCAGCCGTGAGGTCCCGCGCTCCTTGAGGAACTGCCAGGCCCGCACCATGTCGTTGGCCGGAATGCCCTCGGTGATGCAGACGATCAGCGCGATGCCGGCGTCGGCCGCTTCCATGATCGCGTCCGCGGCGAACGGCGGCGGCACGAAGATCACGGTCGCGTTCGCGCCGGTGGCCTTCACGGCGTCGGCCACCGTGTCAAAGACCGGCTTGTCGATGTGCCTGGCGCCGCCCTTGCCGGGCGTAACGCCGCCCACGACGTTGGTCCCGTAGGCGACCGCCTGCGTGGCGTGGAAGGTCCCTTCCTTGCCCGTGAAGCCCTGCACGATCAGCCGCGTGTTCTTGTCGACGAGTACGCTCATTGCGCGAATGCAACCACTTTCTCGGCCGCGTCCTTCATGCCTTCGGCGACCGTGCATTTCAATCCGGACTCGGCGAGAATGCGCCGGCCCTCTTCGACGTTCGTGCCTTCCATGCGGATGACGATCGGGACCTCGACGTGCAACTCGCGCGCCGCGGCCACCACGCCGGTGGCCAGCGTGTCGCAGCGCAGAATGCCGCCGAACACGTTGATCAGGATCGCCTTCACGCCCTTATCGGCCAGCAGGATCCGGAACGCGTTGCGGATCTGCTCCGCGTTCGCGCCGCCGCCCACGTCGAGAAAATTCGCGGGGGACCCGCCCGCGTACTTGATGATGTCCATCGTCGCCATGGCCAGGCCCGCGCCGTTCACCATGCAGGCGACGCTGCCGTCCAGCTTGATGTAGTTCAGGCCCACGCGCGAGGCTTCCACCTCGAGCGGATCCTCTTCGTTCAGATCCCGCAGTTCCACCAGGTCCTTGTGCCGGAACATCGCGTTGTCGTCGATGTTCATCTTGGCGTCGAGCGCCACCACGCGGCCGTCCTTGCACAGGATGAAGGGATTGATCTCGGCGAGCGAAAGATCCAGTCCCACATACGCCTTGGCCAGCGCCATCATCGTCGCCGCCGCGGCGTTCACGCTCGCCGCCGGGATCCCGATGCCGAATGCCAGCTTGCGCGCCTGGTACGGCTGCAGACCGTCGAGGCCGAAACTCTCCTTGAGGATCTTCTCCGGCGTGTGCGCGGCCACTTCCTCGATATCCATGCCGCCCTCGCTCGAAGCCATGAACACCGGCTTGCCGGTGGCGCGATCCAGCACGATGCCGAGGTAGAGTTCCTTCTCGATGGGCAGCGTTTCCTCGATCAGCAGGCGCTGCACCACGCGGCCTTCGGGCCCGGTCTGGTGCGTCACCAGCGTCATGCCCAGGATCCGCTTCGCGGCTTCCACAGCCGCGTCGAGGTCCTTGGCCACCTTCACGCCGCCGCCCTTGCCGCGCCCGCCCGCGTGGATCTGGGCCTTCACCACCACGCTGCCGCCGATCTTTTTCGCCGCCGCCTCTGCCTCGTCCAGCGTGAGCGCTACTTCGCCGCGCGGCACGGGCACTCCGTATTTGGCCAGGAGACCCTTGGCCTGATACTCATGGATTTTCATGTTGCGTGTTTTCCGAGGGAAGTCCGGAAAGGGCAGTATAACATGGCCCTTTCCGCCTCCCCGCGAACCGGCGCGTGTTACTCGAGCCGCTTGAGCACGCCGAGCAGCACGTCACCCACTACTTGCAGGCTGCGCGCGCTTACCTTGTCGATGGTGTCCTGATCCGTGTGCCAGGCCGGGTAATCGAAATCGATCAGGTCGATCGCGGGCACGCCCGCGCGCACGAACGGCATGTGGTCGTCTTCGATGGCGCCCCGGCTGTCGAGAAAGTACTTGCGGTAGCCCAGGTCCTCGGCCACGGTCCACACCAGGTTCATCAAAGTCCGGTTGGAGTTGGCCTCATAGAGGATCCCGAGGTTCGCGTCGCCGATCAAGTCCACGTTGATCAGGGCTTTGATGCGGCGCAGCGTGCCGTCCTTCGCCCACCGCGCCGCCAGATGCCGGGACCCGTGGATCCCGTCGGTCTCGCTCCACTCGCCGATCGCTTCCTCGCCGTCGAACAACACGATGTAGACGTCGTCTTTGCGCGGCTGCCCCGCCAGCGCCTGCGCCAGCGCCATCAGCAGCCCCGTGGACGCGCCGCCATCGTTGGCGCCGACGAAATTGCGGCCTGGAAAGAGCTTCGTATCGTAGTGTCCGGTGAACACCACCGCTTTGCCCGAAGTGCCCGGGAACCGGCACAGGATGTTCTTCATCGGCAGCGGACCTTTGGGTGTCGCGCCCGTGAACGGATCCTCGGTTACCTGGCATCCGGACTTGCGCAGTTCGATCACCAGGAACGCCTGCAGTTTCTGGATGGCGGCGGAGCCCGGCGGGCGGGGGCCGAAGGCCGTGGCCTTGCGCGTGTACTCCAGCGCCGTCAGGCCGGAGAAACTCGCGGCCGAAAGCGACGCCGCCGCGCAGAGCAGCATCAGCCAGGTTTGCGGGCGGTGCATATATACCCCAGTGTAAAGTTTCGGCGGCGGTCCAACGGTTCCAGCAGCGGCAGCAACAGTCCGGCGGGCGCGAACAGCAGCGCGCCCAGCAGCACCGTGGGTCCGGGGAAGAACTGCAGCGCGTTCAGGCAGCGGCGCGCCAGCAGGCGGAAGAATCCCCCCGCCGGCGCCAGCGCGACGGCTTCTAGTCCCGCCTGGGTCAGCAGGTGCCGCACCCCGTACTGCGTGTAGCGAAAGTAATCGTGCGGCGTCTGGTGCTCCTCCCATTCGTGCGGGACGATCAGCAGCAGCGCGCCGCCCGGGCGCAGCACCCGGCTCAGCTCGCGGACCACGCGGGCGGGGTCCCGGACATGTTCCAGCGTCACGATGTTCAGGGCCAGGTGGAATGTGCCGTCGGGGAAGGGAAGCGCAGCGAGGTCCGCCAGGACGTCCAGGCTCCGGTAGTTCCAGGCCGCGTCGCCGATGCCGAGATCCACGCCGGTGTAGCGTTGCCGCCGGAAATAACCCGCGTACTGGCCCTCGCCCGCGCCCGCGTCCAGCACGCGGGCTCCGTCCGGTTGGCCGGCGGCGGCGCCGGCTACGGCGTCCTCGATCGCGGCCTCAAAGTGAAGCACGTAGCGGCGCAGCCAGCGCGGCAGCCACCGGTGGGCATGGGCGGCAGTCACGACTTCTTGCGCGCCTCGATCATGATGGTGGATCCGGCGCGGCAGGCGGCCTCGAGCAGGGTGAACGGCGTCGCGAGCACTACCAGACCCAGATAGGCCAGATCCTTCGCCAGGCGCTGGTTCGGCGTCTCCGCCACGCCCCGGACGCGGCGGGCCATTGGATCCAGCCCCGGCGCCATGGTGGTCGCCAGCCCGGCGGGATTGTCGCGCAGGGAGAAGTGCTTGATGCGCAGCACCTCGAAGCCGGTGGAGTCGAGCAGCCCTTCGATGTCCTTTTGCTTGAAGTCGAACAGATGGCGCGGGACATCCAGGCCGTTCCAGCGTTCCCCGAACAGCAGGAGCTGCCAGCAGGCGGCGTTCGGCACCTGGATCACCAGCCGGCCGTCGGGCTTCAGCAGCCGGTGCGCCGCCGCCAGATAGGCGGCCGGCTCGTAGAGATGCTCCAGGACATGGAACATCGTCACGCCGGCGCAGCTCGCTTCGGCCAGCGGCGCGCGGGTGAGCGTCGCGCAGACGGCGGGCACCTGGTTTTGCCGCCAGGCGATGGCGGCGGCGTCGAGCGAAAAGTCGAGGCCCAGGATCTGGTGACCGCGCTCGCCGAGCATCCGCAGGAACAACCCGCCGCCGCACCCGACGTCGAGCACCGGGCCGTCTTCCCCGGCGTCTTCGAGGGCGCGCGCCACGAAGCGCACGTGGTCGCCCAGGACGAAGCGGCGGTACTTCTCCTCGGCCCGGGCGGCGAAGGTTGCGGCCGGCTCGAACCAATACGTCGCGGGGTAATATGTCCGGAGTTCTTCGGGACCGGGCTGCGGGAACAGGCGGATCAGCCGGCAGTCGCGGCACTCGATGATCAGGAACTCGCGGTCCGTGGTGCCGTACAGCCGGTCGGTGCCCCGGAACAGGGTCCGCACCGCGGTGGAGTCGCACGCCGGGCAGGGATCGCCCTCGTTTAGATGGCTTGCTGGGAGATTTCCTTGAGGCTGATCCGGTGGCTGCGAAGCAGTCGCTCCACTTCCTGGGGCGTCAGGCGGCGGGTCCGGGCGATCTGCCGCCGTTTGCGGAGCATTGCCGGGATCAGCGGCAGCGCGCGGACTTGCCCCCGCAGCAGACCCATTGCGATACGGAGCTTGCCGCTCAGTCCCGGGTACCGGCGCGTCTCGCCCCGGCCCCGGATCGCCGCCCAGAGCCCCGCCGTCAGTCTCGCCAAATAGTACGCGCCGTTCTTCCACAGTAGACTTGCCGGAAACAGCTTGACCGCAAACAGGATCCGGTTTCGTTCGATCAGTTCCAGGCGAAACGTGGAGCCAAGCCCCAGGGTTGCGCCGCGGTGGTGACGCACCACCGCTTTCGGATTATACAGACATTTCCAACCGGCGATACGGGCCCGCAGGCCGAGGTCGGCGTCGTCGGCATAGGCGAAGAAGTCCTCGTCGAACCCCCCGATTTCGATCAGGAGGTCCCGGCGGTACATGGCAGCGCAGCCGTCCGGCCAGAGCACCTCCTCCTCCCGGTCGAACTGACCGGTATCCGGCTGCCCGGAGCCGCGGCCGCGGTTCTGACCGTCCAGGTAAATGAGGTGGCCGGCCTTGTCGATCCGTCCCGGCTCCTCCCAAACCACGATCTTGGACGCGGCCATGCCAATTGCGGGTCCCGAGTCCACGGTCCGGTGCAGCTCCGCGAGCCAGCCCGGCTCCGCCTCGGCGTCGTTATTCAGGAGCGCGACGTAGGTTCCCCGGGCGGCTTGGATCCCCTGGTTATTGGCGGCGCAGAAGCCGAGGTTCCGGTCGTTTTCGATCAGTCGCAACAATAAGTGCTTTTGAATGTATTGCTTGACTAGCAATTGCGAACCATCGGTGGAGCCGTTGTCGACGACGATCACCTCGAAGGGCGGGGCTTGCTGGCGGAAGAGGGAGTCCAGGCAGGCGCAAAGCAGCTCGCGGCGGTTCCAGTTGACGACAATGACGGAGAGTATAGGATCCGGCGGCTGGATTGTAGTATTATAGTTCAGTTCGCGGTCCAGTACTGCGAGTTGCTATGGCCTCTGTCGGCACTGTACTACGGGAAGCGCGCTTGCGCCAGGGATCGGATCTGGCGGCGATCGCGGAAGATCTCCGTATTACGCAACGATATCTGGAGTGCATTGAGAAGGACGACTTTAAGTCGCTCCCCGGTGTGTTCTTCTACAAGGCCTTCGTCAAACAGTACGCTCTCCGCCTGGGTTTGGACGCCGACGCCATGGTGCGCGAGGCGGAACGGTTGGCGGAAGGTGACCGCGTTTCGCTGCTGCCGGAGAGCGCCCCGGCCCGTCCGTCGCCGGTCGTGTCCGTGGGATCCACGGGCGCCGCGCCAGCGTTGCGGGTGGATCCGATCCTGGCCGAGGCGAACGAGCGCATCCACTCCCAGCGGCGGTTCGGCTGGTCGGCGGTAGCGCTGGGCGTGGTCGTGATCGGCTGCACCGTGTTCTACGCCAAGTGGTACCAGGGCGGATCGGCGGAAGTGAAAGAACCTCTGCTGGTGGAGCGGAAGGCTGCGGAAACGACACCCGGCGAGCAAAAGGCCGGCGCCGCGAAACCGCCGGTGGTGAATCCTCCGGCCGCTCCGGAGCCGGTGCGTCCGCAGGAAGCGGGAGCCACCCTGCCGCCGCCTGCGCCGCTGCAAGCCCAGACCGCCGCCACGCACGAAGTCACCGGCGACGGCAGCGGCGTCACCATCAACCTGGCGGCCACCGAGGCCACCTGGATCGAAGTCACCTCGGGCGGCAAGGTGCTGTTCACCGGCCTGCTGAACCCCAGCGAGACGCGGGTGCTCAAGGGCAGCGAACAGGCGCGCCTGGTGGTCGGCAACGCCGGCGGGCTGTCCATCCAGCTCAACGGCAAGCCGATCGGCCCCGTGGGGCCCCGCGGGCAGGTCCGCTACGTGCAGTTCAAGAAGGACAACTACGAAGTCCTGCTGCCGAACCAGGTCGTCAACCAGTAATCTCGCCCAGGATCCGCACCAGTTCTTCCTTCGGTTTTTCCGCCCGCGTCACCTGCCGCCCCACCACCAGGTAGTCCGCGCCATTGAGCAGCGCCTGCCGCGGCGTCGCGATCCGCTTCTGGTCGCCGGCGGCGGCGCCCGCGGACCGGACCCCGGGGGTCACCAAGCGCATCCCCGGTCCGGTAATCGTCCGGATCCGCGCGACCTCCAGCGGGGAGCAGACGATGCCGTCCATGCCCGCCTCCACGGCCTTGCGCGCCCGCAGTTCCACCAGATCCTCCACCTTGCCCGGATAGCCGAGGTCGGCGAGGTCGCGCTCGTCGAAGCTAGTGAGCACGGTGACGGCCAGCAGTTCGAGACCCGTACCCTGCTTGCCGGCCACGGCTGCCTGCATCACCGCCTTGCTGGCGTGGATGGTGAGGAACCGGACGCCGACTTTGGCGATCTGGGTGACGGCGCGCTTCACGGTCTCCCCGATGTCGTAAAGCTTGAGGTCGAGGAAGACCTCTTTGCCCTGGCCGAGCAGCTCGCGGACGTAGTCCATGCCCGAGGCGGCGTAGAGTTCGAGGCCGACTTTGTAGAACGGAGCGGCGTCTCCGAGGGCGTTCACAACGATGCGGGCTTCGACGGCGCTTTCCACATCGAGAGCAATGATGACGGGGTTTTTCATTTGACTAGCAGTCTGGCCGCCCGCGGCGGCACCGCTTCGCCCACGATCCACGCCGCCGGATTGGCAGCGGTGTAGCGCGCGGCGTCGGCGGGCGGCAGGGCGAGCAGCAGTCCCCCGGAGGTTTGGGGATCGAAGAACACGTCCGGCGCGTCGCCGGCCAGGTGCGGGGCCAGGAACTCGCGGTTGTTGCGCAGGCCGCCGGGAATGGCGCCTTGCGCGGCGTACACCGCGACGCCGGGCAATAGCGGCAGGGCCGCGAGATCGAAGACCAGGGTGACGTCCGAAGCCGCGGCCATCTCGCGCGCGTGTCCGGCCAGCCCGAATCCGGTGACGTCGGTGGCGCCGTGGACCTCCAGCCCGCGCGCGGCCTCCGCGGCCGCCCGGTTGAGCGTCAGCATGCTGGCGATGGACGCTGCGACATGCTCCTCGGCCGCCAGGCCGCGCTTCAGGGCGGTGCTGACGATCCCGGTGCCGAGCGGCTTGGTGAGCACCAGGGCATCGCCGACCCGAGCGCCGGCGTTCGTCCAGACCCGCCCGGGATGCACTGTGCCGGTAATCGCGTACCCGAACTTGATCTCGTCGTCGGCGACGGAGTGTCCGCCGAGCAGCACCGCGCCCGCCTCGTGGATCTTGGCCGCGCCGCCCTGCAGAATCTGCTCCAGGTCCTCCAGGTCGCCCTGGGCCGGGTAGCAGAGTATGGAGAGCGCCGTCAGCGGGCTGCCGCCCATGGCATAGACGTCCGAAAGCGCGTTAACGGCGGCGATGGCGCCGTAGGTGAACGGGTCGTCGACGATGGGAGTGAAGAAGTCCACCGTCTGCACCAGGGCGCACTCCGCCGAGAGCTTGTACACGCCGGCGTCATCCGACGTCTCAAACCCCACCAGCAGATTCGGATTCTCCACGCGCGGCAAGCGCCGGAGCACCTGGTCCAATACCTTTGGACTCAGCTTGGATGCTCAACCGGCGGCTTTGACGTGCGCGGTCAGCTTCTTCTGGGACACGCGAGGACTATTGTAGCGGGCAAGGGAGGTAACGGGCAGGAGGAATTCTGAGGGCGGCCCGGGAAAGGGCCGCCCTTGGGGAGGACTCGAACCGGACTTACGCCGCCGCCGCTTTGGCGGTGGTCTTATTCTTGCTGCCGGGAGGACGGCCGCGCCGCTTCATGGCGGACATCCAGGCCGGCGGCCGGCCCCGCCGCTTGCCGCGACCGCGAGCCAAACGCTCCAGGCTCATGATCGCTTCTTCGATTTGTTCACGTTCCTGGCGCAATTCTGCCAGCATTTTCGTAAGGTCCATGCACTCCGCTCCAATCCGAGTCCGGCGGCCGGACACCGGGAATCTGCTGCGTTCCGGAAAGCGAACACCATGAGGCGCCGCTTCCGTGGTACTTCATTGCGTTTGTACCGCATTTTTAGGCGGAGTTCAAGAACTTTGTTCCGTTTTCGGAACAAAAAATTCCGGGGGCTCCCGGACGGCGATTATCGGGCGGGTCCGCGGCGCTTCCAATAGAAATAAAACGGCAGGCCCGCGAGGATCAGGAAAAGGCCGATGCCGCTTTCGCGGGGCTTGTTCTGCAGGGTCGAGTAAATCAACGCGATCGCGACCAGGACGAACAGCAGCGGCACCACCGGATAGCCCAGGACGCGATAGGGACGGGGCAATTCCGGCCGCTTGCGGCGCAGCACGATCACGGAAGCGGCGGTCATGCCATACAGGATCCAGCTCGGGAAAATCACCAGCGTATAGAGGTCGTCGTAGCGTCCGGTCAGAACGATGGCCGCGGACCACAGCGTCAGCAGCACGATGGAAGAAGACGGCGTGTAATACTGCGGATGCACTTTGGCGGTGGCACGGAAAAACAGCCCGTCGCGCGCCATCGCGAAGGGAATCCGCGATCCCGACAGGATCGAGCCATTGAGCGCGGCGATGATGGAGAGCATGGCCGCGACGCTGACCAGCGCTGCGCCAGGCGCGCCCAGCACCCGGTCCATCATGGTGGCCGCGACGCGGTTGCTCCCGCCGACTTCCGCCGCCGTGAGGACATAGAAATACGCGGCGTTCGCTGCCAGATAGATCGCCATGATCGCCGAAACGCCGGCAATGAGGGCGATCGGCAAATTGCGCTGCGGGTTCTTGATTTCCGACGCCACCATGCCCGCGTTGTTCCAGCCGTCATACGCCCACAGCGCCGCTACCAGCGCCCCGAAGAATCCCGCCCAGCCGCCGGGCGCGCTCACCGGCACGGCGGCGATGCGCCCGCCCGTGAAGGTCAGGCCAAAAACGATCACGGTGGCGATCAGGACGACCTTCACCACCGTCAGCACGATCTGCACGTTGCCGCCCAGCCGGACGCCCAGGTAATTGATGCCGCCGAGCACCAGAATCACGGCGATCGCGAGCAGTTGCCCGTAGCGGATCTCGAGCGGCCCGCCGTTGGGCCCGATCGGCAGGTCCAGCTTGTACCAGACGCCTTCCAGCGCGGGCGAGAAATTCGCGAGGTACAGAAAGAAGCCCGTGGCGAGGGTGGCGATGGAGGCGGCCTTGGCCACCCAGACCTGGGTCCAGCCGTAGATGAAGCCCCAGAAACGGCCGTAGGCGGCATTCAGGAAGACATACTCGCCGCCGGCTTCGGGCAGCGCCGCCGAAAGCTCGGCGTACGTCAGCGCGCCGAAAAGGCTCAGGAATCCGCCGAAAATCCACACGGCGAAGACCATTTCCGGCGAGCCGACCTGGTTCACCATGTCCTTGGGGACCAGGAAAATGCCGGAGCCGATGGTGGTGCCGACCACCAGGGCGACGGCCCCCCACAGTCCGAGATCGCGTTTGAGGTCGGCCATTCCTTGTCCTTGGTCTGGGTTAGTCCCGTTGCCGGGCGGCCGGCAGCATCCAACTGGCGGCGAATCCCACCGCGAAGGTCACGGACGTGCCGATCAGCACGTACCAGGTCCAGGCGATGGGCGTAAAGAAGCGGACGTACAGCATCAGCGCGGTGCCCGCCACCATGCCGGCCATGGCGCCGTTCTCGCCGGTGCGCTTCGTCAGCAGGCCCAGCAGGAAGACGCCCAGCAGCGATCCGTAGAGGATGCTGGCGATGCCGAGGCCCGCCTCCAGCACGCTGCCGACGTTCTGGGCCACGATGGCGATGGCGACCAGCACCCCGCCCCACACCAGCGTCGTGATTCGCGCCATCCGCAGGAAGTAAGCGTCGGAGTGTCCGGCCTTCGACATCGGCTTGTAGAAGTCCATGATGGTCGTCGAGGCCAGGGAATTGAGCGCCGCGCTGAGGTTCGACATGGCGGCGGCGAGGATCGCGGCGATCACCAGCCCCGAGATCCCCGGCGGCAGATGGTTCCAGATGAACTCGGGATAAATGCGGTCGGTTTTGGCGGGCGCCGTCAGGTGGTTCGCCTGGTAGTACACGAACAGGCACACGCCGATCACCAGGAACAGCGTGAATTGGAAGGCGATGACGGCCCAGCTCGAAAAGAGCGCGGCGCGGCTTTCCTTCTCGGTGCGGGCCGAGAGCAGGCGCTGCACCATCAATTGCTCCGTGCCGTGGCTCGCCGTGGTGAGGAAGCACCCGCCCAGCACCCCGGCCCAGAAGCTGTAGGTGCGGGTGAAGAACTCCAGGTTCGGGGCGAACCGCCAGTCGAAGATCTGCCATTTCTCCGGGCTCACCTGGGCGACGACGGCCGGCCACCCGCCGGGGATTTCGCCCAGCAGAACGAAGAAACTGAGCAGCGCGCCGGCGACGTACAGGAACATCTGCACCACGTCGGTCCAGATGACGGCGGTCATCCCGCCCTCGAAGGTGTAGAAGAGCGTCAGCGCCACGATCAGCAAGATCGAGGCCATCTCGCCCGTGCCGAGGATGATGGAGATGACGATCGAGATCGCGAAGACGCGGACGCCTTCGGCCAGGGCGCGCAGGATCAGGAACGTGCCGGCGGTGAGCTTGCGGATCCGCTCGCCGAAGCGCAGGCGCATCAGTTCATAGGCGGTGTACAACTCGCCGCGGAAGTAGGCGGGAAGAAACAGCGCGGAAATGATGATCCTAGCCAGCAGGTAGCCGAGCACGACCTGGAGGAAGCCGAAGTTCCCGTTGAAGCTGAGCGCCGGGGTCCCGATCACGGTGAGCGTCGACGTCTCGGCCGAGACTATCGAGAAACCGATGGCCCACCAGGGGGCCTCCTTGCCGCCGAGGAAGTAGTCCTTCAGGGATTTTTGCGACGACCGGAACCGCGCGCCGAACCAGGTGATGCCGATCAGGTAAAAAAGTATGACTCCCAGGTCAAAGAGGCGCATCCGGTTCCATACAGGATACACCCGGATCGGGTGGTGCCCCGTGCGGTTTCTCAAAAATGGGAACACCGGGACTTCCCGCGGCGTCCAAAGGTTGGTTTTGGGTTGCGGGTGTGAAGAGGATTCCGTTATACTCCGCAAAGACTACGGCAGGATGCCGGGCCGTAGACGTGTCTTTGGGACTGTCCAGGCAGTTGGCCAAAACCATTTCATGGAGGTCGGTGCAGTGCTGAGAATTGCTCGCAAGTGGGGAGCTGGGATAGCCATCTGGACGTTCCTGGGCGTCGCGGCTGTGGCGCAGGACAAGCAGCCCGAGTGGAAGGACCGCGCGGAGTACGATCTGTATGACTCGATCGTGAAGGATCAGAGCCCGCTGACGCGCCTTGAGAAGCTTGAGAAGTGGACCAAGGACTATCCGGATTCCGCGTTCGCCAAGAATCGCCGGTTGATCCTGCTCGGTACCTACCAGCAGTTGAACCGGCCGAAGGACGTCATCAACGCCGGCAAAGAAGTGATGAAGGACGACCCCCTGCAATTGCAGGCGCTGTCGGCCATGGCCGTGGCGGTGTACCAGATCGTGCCGCCGGAGCCGCAGTATCTGACAGACGCGCAGGCCGCGCTCAACACCATCCTGGGCAACCTGGACAAGCTGTACGCCGCCGACAAGAAGCCCCAAGGTGTTGCCGATGACGCCTGGGCCAAGGGCAAAGGCGAGATGCAGAACTTCGCGCAGCGGACCCTGGGCTGGACCTATATGCAGCAGAAGGACAATCCGAAGGCGGAGGAAGCGTTCGCCAAGGCGCTGACCACGGATCCGAACAACGCGCAGGTGTCGGCGTGGCTGGGGACGGTGATGATCGCGCAGCGCGGTGAGAAGATCGGTCCGTCGCTGTTCCACTTCGCCCGCGCCGGATATCACGAAGGCGCCGGCGCACTGGATGCGGCCGCGAAGAAGTCTTATCAGGAATATTTCCAGAAGATCTACAAGCAGTACACCGGCGACGGCAAGGACGCGGACGGCGTGATTGCGATCGCCAAGGGCAGCGCGATGCCGCCGGCCGACTTCAAGATCAAGAGCCAGCTCGACAAGATCAAAGAGGAACTCGGCAACAAGGATAAGCTGAAGGCCGAGAACCCGATGCAGTATCTCTGGCAGGAGATGAAGGCCGAACTGACCGGCGCCAACGGGGCCACGTACTTCGACAACAGCATGAAGGACGCCCTATTGCCGGGCGGCGCGGAGGGCGTGAAGCTCTTCCGGGGCAAACTGGTTTCCACGACGCCGGAAGTCAACCCGAAGACGCTGGTGATTTCGATCGGCGGCGCGGAGAATGGCGACGCGACCCTGGTGCTCGATGCTCCCCTGCGCGGCAAGATGGATCCGGGCGCCGACATCAGCTTCGAGGGCACCGCGAAATCGTACGCCAAGGAGCCCTTCATGGTGACCTTCGAGGTCGAGAAGGCCAAGATCACCGGCTGGGCGGGCGGAGGGGCAGCGGCTCCCCCGGCGAAGAAGGGTCCGGCCCCGATTCCGAAGAAAAAGTAACCACGTTCGGCATTTGTGAAAGCGCCCGGCTCCTCAGGAGCCGGGCGCTTTCGCGTTCAGGCCCACCGGCACACGAGCTTGGCGTAGTCCCCGGCGATCAGCCGCTCCGGGACCTCCCCGGGCTCGACCACCGCGGACGTCACCATCTCAGGCCGCAGTTTCCCAGCCGCCATCAGCTCCAGAATCCGCGGAATCACCGGCCGGGCGTGGGCGCGCCCGGTCTTGAACGTCACGCCGGCGAGGTACATGTCGAGCAGCGGCACCACGCTGGCGTTGCCGAAGTCCATGGCGACCGCGTAGCACACGCCCTCGAAGGCGACGGACTGCAGCGCAACCTTCAACCCTTGCGGCGTGCCGCTCGCGTCCACCACCAGCGGATAGCGCCCCGGCGGCTTCTCCGGACGGCCCTCGATGGCGTTCGCTCCGAGCCGGCGGGCGCGCTCCAGGCGGTCCGGCGCGTCGTCCACGTAATCGACCGCGGCGCCGAGCGCGACGGCGCAGCCCGCGGCGTACAGGCCGACGCTCGACGCGAGACCGCCCACGACCAGCACTCGGTCGCCCGCGGACACGAACGGCGCGACTGCGCGAAAGCCGTCGGCGACGTTGTCGCTGACACTCGCCGCCGCCAGGGGATCCACGCCCTCGGGCAGCTTTACCAGCATGGCGTCGGCAAAGGGGACGCGCACGGTATCGGCGTACATGCCGCCGAACTTCGTTCCGCGCACGCCGAAGCCGTAGGTGGTAAAGGGTCCAACGGTTTCGCAGTTGCCGGTGTGTCCGGCGCAGCACGCGGGGCAGGCGCCGCAGGAGATCTGGAACGGGATCGTCACCAGGTCGCCGGGACGCACCGAGGTGACCGCGGGTCCCACGGCGGTCACCCGGGCGACACATTCGTGGCCCAGAGCGAGGCCGGCAGGGAAGCGCGTGGCTCCGGCGGCGATGAAGTGGTCCAGGTCGCACGCGGCGATGGCGACGGGCGCCGCGAGGGCCTCCTGGCCCGAAGCAAGGGTGGGTTCCGGAACGTCGTGCCAGGCGAGTTTCCTGGGTCCTTCGAAGATGAGGGAGCGCATGGGGTCCAGGGTAGGGGACCGCGCGGCGCGGCGAGCTCGGTGTGCAGGGGCGGGAGATGGCCGAGTAGTGGGACCTTACAGCGGGCGCGTCAGGTGCCGAGGAAATCGGCCGGAGTTACTCCAGCCTGGCGGAGAATGGCCCGGAGCGTCCCTTCCGGCATGTCGCATTGGGTGATTCGGAATGGTCGTGAAGCGGTTGGTTTCTGGGTTGTGCCAGATCTCGTGACTGCCGGCCGCCTGCCGGTCGAAACGAAACCGAAGCGCTCGGGGCGGCGGACGATCTCCCGGTACGTGAAGCCGGCGAGCCGTCCCATCAGGCCCCGCCAATGATGCGGTAGTCGGATCCCGGGCCTGCGACCGGCAACTCCGCGGGGCAGGAACGCTCGCGGCGGGCCTCGATCAACTTCCTCGCCACATCACGGGCGATCTCGAGCGTCTCCGCGATGGTCCGCCCCTGCGCGACCAGCCCGGGCAGCTCTTCCGAGGTCGCCAGGTAATAGCCTTCCGGCAGCGCCTCCAGTTGCTGGCGAATCGCGACTTCCATGCTCCCGATTATGCCGCGTTTTCCCGCTGCACGGCTGAGGGCGATGCTCTAAGATAAGAACTTTCGGGGGATTTCACGTTATTCAACCGCACCATACAGCGGGCGCGCCGCGCGCCTTGGGATTCCGCCTGCCCGCCGAGTGGGAACCCCACGAAGCGACCTGGCTCGCCTGGCCGCACGAGACCTCGGACTGGCCGGGCAAGTTCCATCCCATCCCGTGGGTTTACGGCGAGATCGTCCGCAAGCTGGCGCGCGTGGAGCGGGTCCGAATCCTGGTGCCGGATCGCGACACCGAGCGCCGGGTGCGCGGCGTTCTCAAGAGGTCCGGCGCGGACCTTTCGCACGTGGACTTCTTTCACTACTTCACCAACCGCAGTTGGACGCGCGACTACTGCCCCATCTTCCTCAAGAACGCCGCCGGCGAGGTCGCCGTCTCGGACTGGAAGTTCAACGGCTGGGCCAAGTACGCGAACCACGAGCACGACAACGCGATTCCCGAATTCCTCGCCAATCAGCTCGGCCTGCGGCGCTTCGCCGTCGACCTGGTGCTCGAGGGCGGCGCCATCGACACGAATGGGGCGGGGAAGATGCTGGTCACCGAGGAGTGCCTGTTGAGCGACATCCAGGCGCGGAATCCGGGCAAGTCCCGGGCGGAACTGGAAGCCGCCTTCTCCGCGTACCTCGGCATCGACGAGACCATCTGGCTCCACCGCGGCATCGTGGGCGACGATACGCACGGCCACGTGGACGACCTGGCGCGCTTCGTCAACCAGGACACCGTGGTCATCGCCGTCGAACAGGATCCGGCTGACGAGAATTACGAGCCGCTGCGCGAGAATCTCGCCATCCTGCGAAACCGCGGCGATCTGCGCGTCGTCGAATTGCCGATGCCCGCTCCGGTGTGGTTCGACGGCCAGCGCCTGCCCGCCAGCTACGCCAACTTCTACATCGCCAATCGCACCGTGCTGGTGCCCACCTTCAACGATCCGCACGACCGCGTTGCCTTGAACACGCTGGCCGAACTGTTTCCGGGCCGGGAGGTCTGCGGCATCCACGCCGTGGATCTGGTGCTCGGGCTTGGGACCCTACACTGCATGACCATGCAGCAGCCCGCTACGGGGGTGCCGGCATGAGGATCCTGGCCTTCGCCCTGGCGCTCACGCCGCTGTGCGCGGCCGAACCGGACGCCGACGCCGTGGCCCGGTATCTCGCCGGGCTACCCAACGGCAAGTTCGAGGAGACCGACGTCTGGAAAGCGCACCGGGCGGCGTTCGACGCCTCCTGGAAGCGGCTGGCGCCGCGGATCGCGCAGATGCGCTCGTTCCAGGGGCGAGAGCTGAAGTCGCCCGGTGCGGCGAACGTGTTCTATCCCTTCGGCGGACCCGACGCGCTGACCGCCACGGTGCTGTTTCCCGAGGCGAAGTCGTACGTGCTCATCGGGCTGGAGCCCGCCGGATCCCTGCCGGATCCCTCCGCCTGGGAGGAGCCCGAGGAGACACTCAAGACCCTGCGCGGCTCCCTGAATAACTTGATCAACGAGAGCTTCTTCTACACCAAGGTGATGGACCAGACCTACCGCGGCCAGGTGACCGACGGGCTGGCGCCCACCATCGCGATCTTCCTGGTCCGGCTGGACAACAAGATCGAAAGCCTGCGCCGCGTCAAGCTCACCCCTTCCGGAGAAGTCGCCGACCGCCAACCCGGCGAGCGCCCGGCCGGGCGCAGCGGCGTGGAGTTCCGCTTCCGCACCGCGCGCGGCGAGCAGAAGGTGCTCCGCTACTTCTCGGCCAACCTCGCCAACTTCCATTGGAACGACAACAAGGACCTGCAGGCCTTCGTCGCGGCCCAAGGCAAAGTGGTCACCCTGCTCAAGGCCGCGTCCTATCTGCTGCACCGCGCGGAGTTCTCCGGGGTGCGGAACGCGATTTTCGGCCAGAGCACGCTCATCGCCCAGGACGACTCCGGGATCCCCTACGGCATGTTCGATCCGGCTCTTTGGGCCGTGCAGCTCTATGGCCTGTACTCGCCGCCGGGAGGGATCTTCAAGAACCGCGGCCAGGAAGATCTGGAGAAGGCGTATCTCGCAGCCGGCTCCACGAAGCCCCTCGAGTTCCGCATCGGCTATGGGGCGAACCGGGGCAAGTCAAATCTGCTGGTCGCGCGCCGGAAGTAGCGGGCAACGCTCCAGGAATCCGCGCACCGCCAGGTAGCGGGTAGTGCGCTATGAGCGCACTACCGGTAGCCAAAGAACGGGGCGACCTGATACCCTAAAACGAATCCTCGAAGGCCACCTCTGAAAATCAAAGCCGTGTTGCAGTTTCTCTCCGTACGATCCATTGCTTTTCTCTCGCTGGTGACCTTGCTGGCCGGGGCCGACGCCAACGTCGCCACCGCGCAGCAGGCGCGCACGCCCAATGACGTCGCCCGCTTCCTCGCCGGGCTGCCAGGGCGCGCCGGCGGCCCGTTTCAGGCCCTCGAGGAAACCGAAGACTGGAAGGCGCACGCGGCCGGATTCGACGCGGCGTGGTCCCGTCAGGTGAGCGAACGGCTGCCGAAGATGGCGGCTTTCTACACGCGCGAACTGCGCGGCGAGCCCGTGGACGGCGCCACGGTTTTCTATCCGTTCGGCGGGCCGGACGCGCTCGCCGTCATGACTCTGTTCCCCATCCACCGCAACTACGTCCTGGTGGGCCTCGAGCCCGCCGGCAGCATGGTGAATGTCGACCGGATCCTGAAGCACGATCTCGGCAGCGAACTGGCTACACTGCGCTCCACGCTGGACTCGGTGATGGTCCGCAGCTTCTTCATCACCAGGCAAATGGACTCCAGTTACCGGGGCCAGATCACCGACGGCCTGCTGCCGGCCATCATGGTGCTGCTCGCGCGCATGAACCAGACCATCACCGGCGTCCGCTGGGTGATGATCGAGGACGACGGCTCCCTGCGGGACCGCAAACCCGAGGAAAAGATCACCGGCCGCACCGGCGTCGAGATCACCTTCACCACCGGCGCCGATCCGGAGCCTCGCAAGTTGCGCTACTTCTCCCTGAACCTCGCCGACGAGAAACTCGGCGCCAACCGCGGTTTTCAGGCCTACGCCCGCCGCCTGGGCAAGACCGTCTCCTACTTCAAGGCCACGTCCTACATGACCCACCGGCCCGAGTTTTCCGTGATCCGGGACCTGACGCTCGAGATCTCGAGCGCCGTGCTGCAGGACGACTCGGGGATTCCCTACAGGTACTTCGACC
The DNA here is from genome assembly GCA_964471915.1 of uncultured Solibacteraceae bacterium. Lineage (GTDB taxonomy): Bacteria > Acidobacteriota > Terriglobia > Bryobacterales > Bryobacteraceae > JAIEPW01. The sequence goes on from CAYYID010000070.1 coordinate 24,433, forward strand.
CCGCCAAGTGGAACGTGCAGCTCTACGGCGATTACACGCAGCCCTACGGCAGCTTCCGGTACCTGATCCAGAAGGATCTGCGTGCGGCCTACGTGGCGCCGGGCGCGGCCCGGCCGCTCGACTTCAAGATCGGCTACGGATTCAGCAAGGCCCCGTCGAATCTTCTATTCGCCAAGAAAAAATAGGCGGAGGCCTTGCGGCCGCCGCCTCGAGTTGACCGGAGGATAAAAGCCGTTACTTCCGCTGATTCGCCGGGCCCCGGCTGGCCAGAAGGTTCGCGCGGTATTCGATCCGCTTGGCGTCCTTCTTCTTGTTCATCTTCTTGAGCAGCGCCGTGTAGTTGTCGAGCGTCTCGATCAGCGCCGGCGACGGCGGATCGTTCGGATCGAGCGCCGGGTACCGCGCGCTTACCAGACCGCGCTTATCCAGCACGGCGATCGAGGCCTTGTAGAAGCTCTCCGCCTCGTTCAGCCGGTTGTCGGTGTCGGCCTGTTTGGCGAGCGAGGTCAGGCCCTGCGCCGTGTCCTGCTCCTTGGCGGTGAAAATCTGCTTCACCAGGGGTTGCGCGTCCGGAGCGCGGCCGAGCGCCGCGTAGACCGCCGCCACGCGCTCGCCCGATTCCTGGGTCGCCGGGTGTTCGGCGCCCAGCAGCCGGTTGCGGATGAACAGCGCCCGCTCCAGCGCCTCGCCGGCTTTGGTCCAGCTCTTTTGCTCGAAGAAGAACTGCCCCAGTTGGTCGAGCGTCTCGCACACTTCGAGTCCCACCGGACCGAAGTTGCCCTCGCGGATGGCGAGCGAACGGCGCCAGTTGGTCTCGGCGTCCGTCGCCGACTCCGGCTTCGCCGCCTCGGCCAGGCTGTCGAGGATCGGGATCAGTTCCACGGCCAAAGGGCCCGAGGCCTTCTCCTGCACCGCCAGCGCCCGCTGCAGCAGCGGCACCGCCTTGGCCGGCGTCTGCTGCAGGATCTGCAGCCGCGCCACCCGCAGCAACTGGCCGGCCACTTCCGGATGTTCGGCGCCCTTGTACCGCTCCGTGATCGCCAGCGCCCGCTGCGCGAACTGCTCCGCGCCCATGAAGTTGTTGGCCGCCCGGGTCACCTTGGCGAGCTGGTTTAGCACCGGCACCAGCTCGATGCTGTTCCGCCCCTTGGCCACCTCCAGGATCTGCAGCGCCCGCGCATAGCTCGACTCCGCCATGCCGAACTTCATCTGCGCGAAGTTCACGCGTCCCAGGTCCGACAGGTCGGTGACCAGTTCCGGGCTGTTCAGCCCCAGCGCGTGTTCGCGCTCCTCGAGCACCTTGGCGTAGAGCTTCTCGGCTTCGCCGTAATTGCTCTGGCCGGAGAGCTGGTCGGCGGACACCTTCCACTCGGTCACGTTGCGCAGGTTGTAGCTGACGGCCGCCTTCGCCGGAATATCGGGAGCGGTCGCCGGCCGCGGCGGCGGGGCCGCCCAGCCTGGCCGGGGACCGTTCTGGGCGGCCGCCAGCGCGGCAAGAGAAAGAACCGCAAGAGAAGTTCGCATGAATGGCATAACGGGTAGTTCTCGGACTCTCCCGTCTATCGGGCGGAGGCGGGCGGAGCCTCATAGGTTGTTCAAAAATCAGTACTTTATTCTTCTCTCTCCAGAACCCTGGAGGTCCCCGGTCCTGCGGCGAACCCCTGACCACCCTCCTAGGGCGTTTCGCCCCGCCCCAGGGACCGTCCATTTCGCCCCAAACTCCACGGCGCCTTGCAAATTACAGATTAGATTTGAGAAAACCAGCAGGATGACGCGCGCCAACAAATACTTGCTGATCCTGGCCGGCTGGACCTTGTACGGGTTCCTCATGGGCATCAATGCCCATTGGGTGGCCGGACTCAAGGGCCGCCCGGTGAGCTGGCCCTACGCCTTCGTCGGCGAATTCGGCTATGCGCTGGTGTGGTTCTGCGTTACTCCCGCCGTCCTGTGGCTGGGCCGCGTGCTGCCCTTCTCCCGCCGCAACTTCTGGTGGGCCGGACCCGTTCACCTGGGCGCGGTGATCGTCACCGGCGTGCTCAGCGACGCCGCCTGGCAGATCGGGGTCCGCGGCCTGGTCCAAGGCATCCAGCCCACCCTCAACGTCCGCACGGTGATGGACAGCCTGGACTACGCTTTCACGAACTACGCTCTCATCCACGTCGCCCAGGTGATCGTCGATTACGCCACCCGCTTCCAGGCCGAGCAGGCGCGCTCCGCCGAACTGGAAGCGCAGTTGGCCAGCGCCCAACTGGCGGCGCTCAAGATGCAGCTCCATCCTCATTTTCTGTTCAATACGCTGCACACCATTTCCGAACTGATCCACGAGTCGCCCGACACCGCCGAGCGCATGATCGCCCGCCTCAGCGAGTTCCTGCGGCTCACCATTGACAGCTCCGGCACCGCCGAGATCCCGCTGCGCAGCGAAATCGACTTCCTGGCGCGCTATCTGGAGATCGAAAAACTTCGCTACGAGGACCGGCTGGACGTCGAATTCCGGATCGACCCGGGGCTGGCCGACGCACAGGTGCCCAACCTGTTGCTCCAGCCGCTGGTGGAGAATGCGCTGCGTCACGGCCTGGGCAACAAGCTGCACGGAGGCCGGATCGAGATCGAGGCGCACCGCCGCCAGGAACAGTTGCAACTGGTGGTCGCCGATAACGGCGCCGGGCTGGACCTGAGTGCGCCCCGCCGGGGCGTCGGGCTCGGCAACACCGAGGAGCGGCTGCGCCGTCTCTACAACGGGCATCATTCCATGGCGCTGCGAAATCGCGCCGGGGGAGGGCTGGAAGTGACCATTCAGATTCCCTTCCGTCTAACTTCGACAAACGGTGGAACCAACGGGGGTGTGCATGGAGCGGATACGAACCTTGATTGTGGATGACGAGCGGCTGGCGCGCCGGCGGATCCGGCGGCTGCTGGCGGCGAGTCCGGAATTCGACGTGGTCGGGGAATGCGGCTCGGGCGGCGAAGCCATCGACTACCTGCGCGAGCGCGACGCCGACCTGATGTTCCTCGACGTCCAGATGCCCGGCACCGACGGTTTCGCCGTCCTCGAAAACCTGCCCGGCGACCATCCGCCACTGGTGGTGTTCGTCACCGCTTACGACGACTACGCTTTGCGCGCCTTTGAGGTGCACGCCGTCGATTACCTGCTGAAGCCCTTCGACCCCGAACGCTTCGCGCGCACCGTGGCGCGCGTGCGGCAGATCGTCCACCGCCGCAACGGCGAGGAATCGGGCAAGCTGGAGGCGCTGCTGGCGGAAGTGCGCAACCGGCCTTCGCCGGCTTCGCGGTTCGCGGTGAAGGGCACGGGCCGTGTGTTCTTCGTCAAACAGGAAGACATTGACTGGGTGGAGGCCGCCGACAACTACGTCTGCCTGCACGTCGGCAACGACACGCACCTGCTGCGCGAGACCATGAACTCCATCGAGTTGCGTCTGGACACGGGACGCTTCGCGCGCATCCACCGCAGCGCCATCGTCAATCTGGACCGGATCAAGGAACTGCGTCCGTGGTTCCATGGCGAGTACGTCGTGGTGCTGCAGTCGGGGTCCGAGCTGACGCTGTCCCGCAGCTACCGCGACAAGGTGCTCGGGATCCTGAACGCCTGAGGCTCGCCCACCGGACCGCCCCGGGCTGCCGTGGCGGCTCCGGTGCCGGAAAGCGGAACCCGTGAGCCCCCGGCGGTAGGCGGGGGTCAAAGTCCGCGCCTGTGAGTTTTTTCACGGCTTCTTCGGCGGAGGTCAGCGCTCCTCCGTGACTTTCGATGGAGCGGCCAGCGCCGCACTCCGCGCCAGCGCTTCCGCCTGCGCGTGCGGCATCGGACGCGCAAACAGATAGCCTTGCAGCTCGTGGCACCGCGCCTCGTGCAGCGCCTGCCGCTGCTCTTCGGTCTCTACGCCCTCGGCGACCACGCGCAGGCCCAATTGCTCGGCCATGGCGATGATCGCCCGGATCACCGGCAGCGTCGAGTTCTGCTTGCCGATCGACCGCACGAACGACTGGTCGATCTTCAGCTTGTCCACCGGCAGGCAGTGCAGGTAGGCGAGCGACGAGTATCCGGTGCCGAAGTCGTCGATGGCGAGCGACAGCCCCAGGCGCTTGAGCTGCTCGAGGATCCGCCGCGAGTGCTCCAGGTCGGTCATGAGCAGGGACTCGGTCAGCTCGATCTCCAGCGCCCCGGGCGGCAGTTCCCAGCGCTCGATCTCGCGGCCGACCTCGTCGGCGAAGCCCGGCGCGGCCAGTTGCCCCGCCGAGACGTTCACGGCCACTCGCGGCGACGCCCCCAGCTCGCGGCGCCAGTTGCGGATGGAGCGGCAGGCCTCGCGGATGGCCCACAGCCCAATGGGCACGATCAGGCCGCTTTCCTCGGCAGCGGGCAGAAACAGCGCCGGCGGCAGCACGCTCTGGTCGGTGTGCCGGAGCCGCAGCAGCGCCTCAAACCCCGCCAGGCGTCCCCCCGGGTTCTCGAACAGCGGCTGGTAATGCAGGGCGAACCGCTGTTCTTCCAAGGCGGAGCGCAGCACGGTCTCCATGTCCACGCCGCCCAGCATCTGTTTCATGCCCGGCGCATAGACGCGGTAGCCGCAGGTGCCGCAGCGCACCGCGGCATGCAACGCAACCTCCGCGCAGGCCAGCAGCCCGTCGGCCGTGTCGCCGTGGTCCGGAAAGCGCGCCAGCCCCGCGGCCGGTTGCAGGAAGTGGGTGCTGCCGCCGATCCGGTACGGTTCGCTCAGCCGGCGCAGAATCTCGACCGCCGCCGCCTCCGGAGGTCCCGCGGCGGCCGGCAGCATCGCCGCGAACACGGCGCCTTCCAGCCGCGCCAGCACCGGGTGGCCGCGGAACAGGCCGCGCAGCCGCTCGCCCACCGCCGCCAGCAGGCCGTCGCCCTCCCGGCGGCCCGCCAGTTCCAGCACCCGCGCGAAGCGCGGAAAGTCCAGCGCGATGGTCCAGAACGACCGGCCGGAGGCCCGCGCTTCGCCGATGGCCCGTTCCAGTTGCCGGTCGAATTCGCCGCGATTCAGCAACGCCGTCAGCGGATCGAAGTACCGCGCCTGGCTCACCCGCTCGGCCAGTTGATTGTGCTCGAACACCACCGTCGCCAGCCGCGCCAGCGAGGCTAGCGCTCCCCCATGCTCGCCGGCGCCGGTGGGTGGCGCCGCTTCGCTCAGGAAGAAATGAAAGGCGCCCACCAACCGCCCCGCGCGGTCGGCGAACGGCACGCGGCAGCAGCGGCTGAAGCGGCTCACCGCAGCGACGCTCCGCCAGCGCTGGCGCTCGGCGGCGGCGAACGTCGTCACGCCGGGCTGGCAGGCGCCCAGCGCGCCGATCGCCCGGTCCAGCCCCCGCCACTCGTGTCCCCGCACTCCGCGCGCGCAGGCCAGTTCCCAGCCCTTGCCGGTGATCAGGCTCGCGCTCGCCAGGCACGGCGCGAGTTCCACCTGCACCCGCGCGCAGATCCGGTCCAGTGCCCACGCGAGCCCCGTGTCCGGCTCGGCGACCAGCGTCAGCAGTTCCTCGGTGATGGCCGCGACGTCCAGACCCGGTGGCAGAACGCTCCCGGCCGGCGAGGCGAGCACCGGGGGCTCGCGCCCCGCCTCCGGCGCCGCCAGAAACAACACCGGGATCGCCCGCGTGGCGCTGTCCGCGCCCATCCACGCGAACACGTCGTGACCCGCGCTCGCCCGGTAACTGACCACCAGATCCGGAGCGAACTCCTTCACCCTGGCGAAACCCTCCGCCCCGGGTTGCGCGCGCACCACCGTCGCGCCTTCCCCAGCCAGGAATTCAGCCAGTCCCAGGCTCGCCGGCTCCTCCTCCAGCACCACCACGCGCCGCGCCCGTACCGGCCAGGGCAGACTCGCGCCGGCCGCGGCCGGGTTGGCGGGGGACGGGGACATTCGCTTGGGCTTATCGGTCCCCGGCGGCTGGGTCTTAGAGGGACGCCTGTGTTAAGATCAAAGTTCGCGGCCCAGGCTCCGGCCAGGCCCGTGTCCGGACAGGTGGGTGAGCGGTTAAAGCCAACAGACTGTAAATCTGTCCCTCCTTGCGAGGTACGAAGGTTCGAATCCTTCCCTGTCCACCATCGAGTTTCGCCGTTGTAGCTCAGTTGGTAGAGCGCGTCCTTGGTAAGGACGAGGTCACCGGTTCAATCCCGGTCAACGGCTCCAGCATCCACGCGGCCGGCGGCCACCCCGCCGGCCGCTTTTCTTGCGTCCGACGCCGCTGGACGAATCCGGCTCCCTCGCGCTAAAATAAGAACTTCGGCGCTTGCCTGCCAGGCTTGGACCGCGCAACGGTCCGTCAGCCGCCGTCGAGGCCGGATACCGCGACCGTTTAGAGTTCGAATATTTCATTCAGGATCTCACCATGGCGAAAGAGAAATTCGACCGCAGCAAGCCGCACGTGAATGTCGGGACG
>CAYYID010000071.1:0-30460 GCA_964471915.1 uncultured Solibacteraceae bacterium
TGTTGTTCATGGCCGGAGGGTAGCAGGGGGGTGGTGGGGTCCCGCGGGGTGGGTTATTGTAAGTTACTCGGATTCAGCGAGATAGAAATTTTCGAGAGTTGTGAATGGGATTTCGCGGAGCGAAGGGTTGGGAAACACGCGCAGCAAGGTCGCGGCGTTCCGCGGCACTCTGCTTCGTGGTGGCAACAGCGTTCTGCGCGGCGCACGCCGAGCAATTGCCCACGCAGGTATTCTCCGCCCGCGAGGGACTACACACCACCATCGTTGACCGGATCGTGCCCGATTCGAAAGGGTTCGTGTGGATGCCAACGGGGGAGGGTCTGGCGCGCTTCGACGGCAACGGATTCCGTATCTTCAGTGCCGATGACGGGTTGCCGCAGGGGGTCTTGCGCGACATTTTCGAACGCCGCGACGGTTCCTATTGGGTAGCCGTTGAGAACCAGTTGTGCCTCCTGGATCCTCGCCCGGGACAGCCGCGATTCCGGTGTGAGTCCCCCAAGCTGGGCGCAATCCACCGCCTGCTGGAGGACGAGCAGGGGCTGTGGTGCGGGACGCAATCCGGATTGTGGCGTCGCTCGCCGGGAGCGGAAGAAGCCTGGCAACCCATAGGGCCCGTCAACCCGGCGGCGTTGAAGACATCCCGGGCTGTCCACCGGTTGTTGCGCGACACGCGTGGGGACACTTGGGCCACCATCGGTTCGGACCTGGACCGGTTCCGCCGGAACGGACATGTGGAACGCTGGACTGCCGCGGACGGAGTAAGTGCCGATCGAGCGACCGCGCTCGCGGAGACTCCGGGGTCCATCTGGGTGGGTTCGCAGTACTCGCTTCTGCGCCTCGCCATCGACGCGCGCACGGAAGAAGCGCGCCTTGCCGGTCGCTTCGACAGTTCCCATGGCCTGCCCAGCCGTTACGTGACAGACGTCAGGCTGTGGAACGGAGAAGTTTGGGCGACGACGTTTCAGGGTCTCGCGCGGTGGTTGCCATCCGGTGGTTGGCAGGCCGTCGAACTGCATCCCGGCTTGCAGGGAGTGCCACTGGACGGGATGGCGACCGACGCGCTGGACCACCTCTGGGTGGGGACGGACGGCGGTGGAGCGGTACGCGTCGCCACTTCCGGCGTTTCCACCTTCAGCGAACGGGACGGTCTGGGCGTGCGCCGAGTTTGGGCTCTTCTAGACGACGCCGACGGGGACCTGTACGCCATCACCAAGAACGAAGGTCACTACTCCTTCAGCCGCTTTGACGGGTACCGATTTCAAGCCCAGCGGCCCGTCGCCCCTGGCGGCATAGCGTTTGGCTGGAGTTGGGCGCACATCGCCGTCCCCTCCCGTGCTGGGGGGTGGTGGTTGGGCACGGGAGACGGAATCCTGCACTACCCGAACGGACTCCACAGATCGCCGGTACGTGTTGGCCCGCAAGACGGACTGATGGCGGGCGGGAATGCGCGAGTGTTTGAAGACTCCAGCGGCGCTATCTGGATCAGTTATCGATCCGTCTCCGGAAATTCCCTCTTTCGGCGGCCACCGGGACGGTCCAAGTTCGAGCGGATGAATGAGACGCCCGGTCTTCCGCCGCTGGACCGCGACCCCAATTGCCCGGTCGCGTTTGCCGAGGATCGCGCCGGTAACGTCTGGCTGGGGATGCTGGACGGGGGCCTGGTGCGTTACCGCGCTGGGAAGTTCGACCAGTTCCCGGCGGTTGCCGGCGCGCCGGACCAAGGCGTCCGCTCGCTCCTGGTGGACCGCCGGGGAAGGTTGTGGATCGGAAGCCGCGGCCGCGGGCTGCTGCGCGTGGATCAGCCGGAGTCTCCGCATCCGGTGTTTCGGGCGTACACGAAACGAACCGGACTTGCCACGAACTCCGTTCTGGCGCTGGCACAAGACCGCGCCGGGCGAATCTATGCCGCCACAGGAATGGGAATTGACCGGCTGGATCCGGAGATTGACCGCATTCGGGCGTTCACGAGCGCGGATGGCGTGCCGGTAGCTGAGTACCGTGTCGCAGTCAGTGACCGCCGGGGGGCGATCTGGTTTGGCGGCGACACCGGCCTGCTGCGGCTGCAGCCGCGCGAGGACCGGGCGGACGCACCCGATGCACTGGTGTACTCCGTGCGCGCCAACGGACGGGAGCAACTCCTTTCGGATTTCGGCGAGAAAGTACCGCGGTCCTTGACGCTTGGATCATCGGAGCAGCAGGTGCAGGTGCGATTCGGAGGATTCCGCCCCGGTCTCCTGTATCAGACGCGCCTGTTCGGCATCGACGCGGAATGGACCGCGCCCACGGCGTCGCGCGAAGTCCACTACGCGACGCTGGCGCCGGGCGACTATGACCTCGGGATTCGCGCCGTCAACCCGGAGAGCGGCGCAACCGGCCCTGCGGCGCGCGTTCGATTCTCCATCGCGAGTCCGGTGTGGCGGCGCTGGTGGTTCCTGTCGGCGGCCACCCTAGCCGGCGTAGCGCTCCTGCTGGCCTGGCACCGTTCCCAACTGGAGCGCCGGCTGGCGATCGAGCGCGTTCGGTCGCACATCGCCACCGATCTGCACGATCACATCGGCGCCAGCCTGTCGGGCATCGCCATGACCACCGAGGCTCTCCGGCTGCGGGGCGACGCCCTGAACCCGGACGCGAGCCGCCGGCTCGGGGAAGTCGCCGATACCGCCCGCGGCCTGGTGGAGGACATGAGCAACATCGTATGGTCGATCGATCCGCGGCGCGACACTTTGGGAGATCTGGTGGGACGCCTCCGGGCGTTTGGCTTCGGCCTCCTGGAACCGAAGGGGGTCCGCTGGACGTTCGAGGCGCCGGAGGAGAGCCTCCGCCGGGGTTTGTCGCCCGGCCAGCGCCGCCAACTCTACCTGATCTTGAAGGAAGCGCTGCACAACATCGCCCGCCATTCGCAGGCGGCCAACGCCGCGCTCCGCATCCGGGTGGAGGGCGGCGAGCTGCTCGCCGAGGTCGCGGACGATGGCCAGGGCTACCGGTCCGATGGTCCCAGGGGACTTGGGATCCACAGCATGCAGTCCCGCGCCGAACAACTCGGGGGAAAACTGGAGGTCCTGCGGCGGCCCGAGGGCGGCACGTTGGCGCGTCTGCGCTTCCCGGTCAAGGCAAAAGACGCATAAGCATGCTCTTGCCAAGGTGACGGGAAACTGGTGGCATGGGACACATGGCGATCCGCGTGGCCATTATCGACGACGACGCCACCCTGCGGGATGGATTGCGCACGGTGCTCAGCGCCGTGGAGGGTTTGAGCTGCTGCGGCGCTTTTCCTTCCGTCGAAGAGGCCTTGCCCGCGCTGCGTTCCACCGGCGCAGACGTGCTGCTCCTCGATATCGAGCTGCCGGGTGTTCCTGGAGATCAGGCCGTCGTTGCGCTGCGGACGGCCTGTCCTGCGATGCGCATTCTGATGCTCACGGTGTACTCGGACCGCGACAAACTCTTCAACAGCATTTGCCTGGGCGCGCACGGATACCTGCTCAAGTCCACCCCTCCGTCGCGCCTGCTGGAGGCGATCCGCGCGGCGCGCGACGGGGGCTCCCCGTTCTCCCCCGAGATGGCGCGCCACATGGTGGACTTGTTCCAGAAGAAGGTGCGGCCGCAGTCGAGCGCGGCGCTGACGGCCCAGGAGCAACGCCTGCTGGCTCTGCTGGCGGACGGACACAGTTATCAGTCGGCGGCGGATCAGTTGCACGTCAGCGTGAACACGGTGAGAAACTACGTCCGCTCCATTTATGACAAGCTGCACGTGCACACCAAATCGGAGGCGGTGGGCAAGGCCATGCGGCAGGGGTTGATCGGCTGAAAGCAAGCCGGATGCTGCTGGCGGGCGGGCCGGTCAGTCCGCCAAGTCGCCGCACTTGTGGCAGTGGATCGAGGCTTCGCGATACGCGGCGACCAACTCCGCTGCGTTGCGCCCGATGCCTTCGATCAGCTTGGTGAACGTATTCGGCTTTTGCAGCTTCTCGAAAATTTCGCGCGTGAGACGGTCGATTTCCTGGAGCGCCTTCTCGCAACTCGGACTCGGAGGCTTGTTGTTCTCTTTGCAGCGCTCCAGTGCCTCCGCTTTGTCCTGGATAAGATCCCGGGCGGCCTGCTTCGTCGTCTGCAGGGTCTCCGCCATGGCCACGCCGGGCGTCTTCTCGCCGGGGGTGCTTTGAATTCTCTCCGCCTCGCGCTGCCAGCGGATGCCCTGCTCGCGGGTTTTCGGATTCTTGGAACTGGAGAGCAAGGCGATGATGATCAGCAACAGGATCATCAGCGCAAAATAAACCTGGCCCGCAGGTGTCGACAGATACACCACCTGCCATGGAATGACACAGCAAGTCACGCGCCCCCCGGGCAGAGGGCCTGCGCGGCCACACGCGGCCCTGGTGCGCTGCGCAAAGGCGTTAGAAACGCTGCGCCGCCCGCGCTTACGGGCAGGCGTCGACGCCGCAGGGTGGCTGCGGCACCAACCGCATTCCCGTCACGGTCACGGCACCCTGGCTGTCGACGATCAGTTCCAAACGCACGCGGCAGGGATCGACAGGCGCCGTGGGGTTCGGAGGGACCGTCACGAAGCCAGGAACGTCGACGGCGGTCACCACATCGGGGGGCGCGACCAGGCTGACTCTGGACGCGCCCACGAAACGGTACACGCCGCCGGAAACCTGGCCCACACCGCTCACGCCGGCCAGGTTGACGAAGAGCTGGCAAGGGTCGGTTGGTTGGCAGGAGTTTCCGGGAACCTGGGTCACGGCGTGGACCACGCCGGAGTAATCGACCGGCTCGGTGGTCAGGCCGATGACGCCGTTCACCGCACGGCTCCAACTGGTGGTGGCCGCCGCCAACGCCGTGACCGCGAGCGCCCCGAGCAAGATCAGTACCGGCCAGGATGTCCACAGGCGAAGGCGCCGGCCGCCTGGCGAGCACAAGGAGCCGCCCGCCGTGGCGATGGCCGCGATCTGCTGAAGAAAAGTTCTCATTTTTATCCCTCCTTCGGAATGGCCGGCTTCTCGCAGGCTGCCGAGTTGCGCCGAACTCTTCTGGAGTCTATGAGGAGGTGAAGCCGTAAACCAGAGCATGAACATGCGTTTTCTGCACTGGAGTGGCGAGTAACGCCGTGGCGCCGCCGCCACCCATCTGGATCCCGAAGGGACGGAGTGGCCCAGGAACTGCCGGCAGTTGTTGCTGAAGCTGACCCGGCTGACGGGCGGCACCTGCGTGGCGAGGATCGAGACCATACCCACCGGGCGAAAGCAGCGCCCTCACAGGCTGACTGGTGAAGTTTGAGACCGGTCTTGCCGAGAGTAAGCCTGGATGCTCCGCTTCGGGGCAGGAATCGCGCTCACACCCGTTATCGAGGATTGGGTAAGAGATCAAATAGTAATGTGGAGTGAGCGATGGACCGCATTGCGCACAACGGCAGTACACTTCGGGTGGTGATCGATGCGGGGCCACTGGCCGTTGGTTATCTCGGTACTGATAAACTGGTTCAACGGAAGCAACAGCCATACATGGTGACCATAAAAGCCGGTCTGGGCACCGATTGGGCTTATGCGTCCGTCCTGTGTGCCGCCGCGGCGCTTCTGATGTATCTTAATCGCGAGCGTCAATGGATCGTTCGCAGCGCCGGTGTATTCAGCGCCAGGCGTCACCCTCCGGAATATCTCATTCTCCGCGATGGACACTGACGCCTTGCCTACGCCGCATGCGTACGCCAATTGGACGAGCTGCACGTCCTCGACATGGTTCGGGCACCCCGGGCCCACGTGGGCCCCGACGTTCCACGCGAATTTGTGCGATGGTCCCACAAGAATCGGGAGCATTGGTAATGATCTCCTTTGGGCAGGGGGCGGATGACGTCCTCCCCGTCTTGCAGTCTTTCATTGGCCGAACACCACGGGCGCGCCGGATGCGAAGAGCACGGCGGCAGAGTTGATCGTTTCAAGAGGTTCCACGGAATTCACCGGTTGAAGAATGCGTTGTGAATTGCCCGGATCGCTTCCGTGACGGTGTCCCCGTGGATGAGGATGTGCGCCTGATCCTCACGCAGGTTGTAGAACCAGGAGCGGTCGATGTTGGTCACGTTGGGACCGGTGTTGGGACCGCCGCAGGTGTTGGTGGGGATGTGCTGGTGCCGCTGGAAGATGTTGAGGTTGCGCTGCACGAATTTCCCGGCGCGACGGTTCACGTCCGGGTTGGAGAAAGGGACGGCGGCGTCGATCGTTACCATGAGGTGAAGCGCGGTCGTCATGCGCCGGGAGAGGTCGAGGGCGCAGGTGCCGCCCAGGCTGTAGCCGTACACGATGACTTTGCTGCCCGCGTGTTTTGTGACGGCGGCGATGTCGTCGAGCGCGTTGTTGATGCCCCGGTCGGTTTTCAGGCTCGTGGTCAGGGCGCCATCGCCGGGGTGTGAGCTGGGGACTGCGCCGTGCCAGGCGCTCACTACGTCGACCTTGTTGCGGGCCATCTTGAGCATAGCGATGTGAATCTGGTCGAACGGCGTGGATGGCGGGATGACCTTGCCGGCGTCGCTGGCGCTCGCGGGTTTGGAGCCGAAGAACACGAGGGCGCGCGGGGGGAGGGTTGGCGCGCTGGGGCGGCCCTGGGTTGCGCCGAGTTCGGGATTGCGAAGTTGTCGTCCGCCGTGGAACTCCTGGTCGGTGCCAAACGGTGGGTGTTTCACAGGGAGATCCTCCTGCTCATTTCTTTCCCTCCATCGGAAAGGCCGGCTACGTCACAGGCAGCCGAACTGCACGCGAGAAAGCAGTACTCGCCAACTGATCTCTTCTGGAGTCTAGGAGCCGGCGGAGCCGTTTTCCAGAGCATGAACATGCGTTTTCTGGGCGATCAGGGCGGTTACGGCGAAGGCGGCCTGGATCCGCTCCACCTCAGGCTCGCGAGGGCCCGCGCCGGGAAGCCGTGCAGGTGGTTTTGAGGACGGTTACCCCAGCGCCGCCGCCAGGTCCCGCACCAGGTCGTCCGGGTGCTCCAGGCCGACGGACAGGCGCAGCAGGTTTTCAGGCGTCTTCGTGCCGGGACCTTCGATCGACGCCCGGTGCTCGATCAGTGAATGGACCCCGCCCAGGCTGGTGGCGCGGGTGAAGATCTGCGTCCGGGCGGCGACCGCGAAGGCTTCCGGCCGTGCGCCTTTCACCAGAAAGCTGAGCATGCCGCCGAATCCGGACATTTGCCGCGCGGCCAGCGCGTGGCCGGGGTGCGAGGGCAGGCCGGGATAGTTCACGCGCTCGACTTGGGAATGCCGCTCCAGGAACTGAGCCAGGTGGAGCGCGGTGGCGGCGGACGCGCGGACGCGCAGCGGCAGCGTCGCGACGCCGCGCAGCGCCAGCCAGCAATCGAACGGCGAGGGCACGCCGCCGCCGTAGACCAGCGCGTGGCGGGCGCGTTCGAAGAGGTAATTCGGATGGCGCGTCACCAGCACGCCGCCGGTGACGTCGGAATGGCCGCCGATGTACTTGGTGGTGGAGTGCATGACGAGGTCGATGTCGAAATCGAGGGGCCGCTGCATCACCGGGGAGGCGAAGGTCGAGTCGCAGACGGTCATGATGTTGCGCGCGCGGGCGAGCTGCGCCACGGCGGCGAAGTCGGTGATCTTGAGGCTGGGGTTTGAGGGAGACTCGATCCAGATGAGGCGCGTTTTCGGGCGCAGGGCCGCTGCCAGGGCCGCGGGGTCCGTGAGATCGGCCGCGGTGACCTCGAATCCGGACCGCGCGAAGACCTGGCCGAGCAGTTTCTTGACGCCGTAGTAGACTTCGTCGGCAAGGACGATGTGGTCGCCGGGTTCGAGCGCGGCGAAGACGGCGTGGCAGGCGGCGAGTCCGGAGGCGAAGCAAAGGGCTTCGGAGCCGCCTTCGAGCGACGCGAGGCATTGCTCGAGCATCTTGCGGTTGGGGTTCTGCTCGCGGGCGTAGTCGAAGCCGAGGGGGTAGGTGCCGTCGGCGCCGCGCTGGAAGGTGGTGGAGAGGTGGATGGCGGGAGTAACGGCGCCGGTGGCGGGATCGATCGCGCGGCCGGCGTGGACGGCGCGGGTCTGGATGTCCATGGGGTCCAGTGTAGACCGCAGTGAGCGCTGATAGGCTAGGGAACGGGCCACGGAACATGGATGCAAGCTCACTAGCCCGCGCACAGGGTTGCCTTGCGGGACAACTGGCTGGCGATTCCCTCGGCTCGCTGGTGGAGTTCCAGCCGGCCGACGTTATCGCGCGCCGCTATCCGGGTGGATTGCGCTTGCTAGGCGACGGCGGCACCTGGAACACAATCGCCGGCCAACCCACAGATGATTCCGAGTTAGCCCTTGCGTTGGCGCGGTCCCTGGCGGAGAGGGACTGCTACGAGGAAGAGGCTGTCGCCGTTGCCTATGCAGAGTGGTATGCATCTGCGCCATTTGACGTCGGCAACACCATTCGTGCAGCGCTCGCTCCGGCGTCAGCCCGGGCGCGGGCGGCAGGCCAAGTGGCTGATGTGGCTGCGGCTGCCCGGCGCGCGGCCAATCCCGCGAGCCAGGCCAATGGAGCGCTCATGCGCGTCAGTCCGCTCGGCGTTTTCGGCGCGCGGCTTGACTTCGATGAGTTGGCGACGCACGCGCGGACGGACGCGTTGCTCACGCATCCTCACGAGGTTTGCCAGGCCGCCAATGTCGCACTTACAACCGCGATCGCGTTCGCGATCCGCACCGGAGCCTCCTGTGGGGAAATCCACCGGCACGCAATGGAGGCCGTGGAACGCACAATCCCGGTGGAGTCGCTTTTGGCTTGCCTCCGCGGGGCCGAGAGGCGTCCGCCGGACGATTACCAGCGGCAGCAGGGTTGGGTCCTCATAGCTTTGCAAAACGCCTTCTATCAACTACTCCATGCCCCTGATCTGGAGACGGGAGTCGTGGACACCGTGATGCGCGGAGGAGATACGGACACCAACGCGGCAATCGCGGGCGCCCTTCTGGGTGCCGCCTGGGGAGTGTCACGAGTCCCTCGCCAGTGGCTCGATTGCCTAAGCACCTGCCGTCCCGCTGACGAGATCCCGGGCGTCCACCGTCCGCGGCCTCCTCAGTATTGGCCTACAGACGCCTTGAGACTGGCGGGTCGCTTGGTTGGTGTGGATCTACCTGGGTGACCGAATCTCTCAACCCCACCTGCCGCGGGCTTCATTCAGCAATTGGAACATTCGGCCGTCGTCAGCCTCGCGCGTTCGCCCCGTCAATCCAGACACCCAACGCTCGGGCAATCCTCGCTTCCCGTAGAGTGCTCCGACGGCAGCCCCGACGATGGCGCCCACAGTATCGTTGTCCCAGGTGTCGTTCACCGCGCGTACGATTGCCTCCTCCGGTTGCCCGGAGTGCCGCATCAGAGTGTATAGAGCGCAGGGGACCGTCTCCAGTAGGTAAGCGCCGGAATGCCAGCGGTCGCCTGCCTCGCGTACCGTCCAGCCTTCCTTCCAGGCACGGGGCAGTTGCTCGTCCAGCAAGTTCCAGAGCGTGCCCTGAAATCCTTGCAACTGCGGGCTTCGGGCCTTGTTCATTCGATCGCACTCCAGTTCGCGCAGGACAGCAGTGAACTCGGCCAGCCACCATTCGGGCGGCGGCGGTTCGCAGCGGCGCAGCAACTCCCAAAGGACGAGCGTCAATGCGACGGCCGAACTAACCGCCATGGAATGGTTGTGGGTAATCATGGCGCATATCGCCGCATCTGCCCAGAGACTCTCCGTTGGCGCGCGAAGGTGAGGAATGAGGACTGGCGCAATCCGCATCAAAGCGCCGTTTCCCGCGGAGCGCTGGCCACTCTCGTACCACGGAGCCCCCGACTTCAGGGCCGCAAGAAAACCCCGCACTGCGCTCCCAATGCCAAAGATTTTCCCCTGGCTGAAGCGCCGTGCCAAGTGTTCGGGTACGAGGCCATTGTCGGCGAGCAACTGTTCGAGGGTCCAAAAAGCCAGTTGACTGTCGTCGGTGGGATATCCGGCCCCTCGCAGATAGTCGCGGATCTCCCCGTGCCGGACCTGCCTGTCGTGTGGTGTGCAGCCTTCCGCCGGATTCCCCAGAGCGTCGCCGATGGCAAGCCCGAGCATCATGCCCTCAATCCGGTCGAAATCGAAACCGTCGGGGAGATTGCCAGGCACGCGAGAGAATGGAGCACCGACTCGGACTTGGATCTCACCCGTCTCTGCAAGACGGAGCAGCCATTCCCGGTTAGTCACGGCGCACACTCTGTAGGAAGATCCGGACTGCCGCGCGTTCCCCATGCTCGGCCCACCCGAGCGGCGTGGCGCGCCAGAGTTTGTCCTCGATATCGAGGCGCGCGCCGCGTTCCACCAGCAGCCGGACCACATCCAGGTGACCCCCGCCCGCGGCGTGGTGCAGCGGCGTGCCGTGCGCGTGCAGGCCGGCGGGGTTGTAGCGATTGGGATCCTCGCCCGCGTCGAGCAGCAGGCGGACGATACCGGCGTGGCCGAGCTGCGCGGCCAGCGCGAGCGCGCGGTGCCGTTCCTCCGGGCTTGCGGACGCGAGCATCTGCTCCACTTCGGCCGCGCGGCCGAGTCCGGCAGCGGCGGCGAGCGTGGCGACGCGCGCGCCGCGGCGCACCAGCGCTTCGGCGGCGTCGCGGAAGCCGAAGACCAGGGCGGTGAGCAGCGGGGAGCGCCAGTCGCCGGATCCCCGGGGCTCCACCGCCGCGCCGAAGTCCGCCAGGGTGTCGATGAGGGCGATCTGCACGCCGGCGTCGGCGGGCGGCGTGCTGGACACCAGCATGGCCATCGTTGCGCACTCGCCCCCGTACATCGCGGCAAGCGCGTCGGGCTGGGCGCCGCGTTCGAGCAGCAGCCGCGCGATCTCCGGCGCGTTCCGGGGGCTCCGCTGGCGATGGTTCTCGACGCCGTTCGCGGCAATGTAGTGCAGGAGCGTCGCGCGGTGGACCGGCGGATCGAAGTTGGTGACGCGGGTGGAGCGCGCGCGCACCAGGTCCGGGTGGCGATCGAGCGCGGCGCGCAGGAAGTCGAGGTCGCCGTCGATGACGGCTTCGGCGGCGCGTTCGAACTCGCGGACCGGCGAACCTTCGCGGAGCACTTCGGCGACGTGCGCCGCGAGGGACTCCCAGTCGCGGAAGCAGTAGCCGCGCGCGACGGTGAGGCGGGCGTCGTCGAGGTCGAAGGCCGCGGCGAGGATTTCCTCGGGCGAGACCCGCTTGGGCAGCCACTTCACTTCGTCATCGAGGAAGCGGGGATGCCGCTCGTGGATGATGCGCAGCGCCGCGGGATCCCCGGCGGCGTGGAGCGCGAGGAGTTTCTCAGCCTGCGCCTCGTAGTCCGCGAGGGGGCAGAGCAGGGGAAGAAATTGCATCGATCACGCCGCGCCGTTGGCCTTGAACCACGCGAGCATCTTCGCCCAGGCTTCCTTGGCGTCCTTCTCGTTGTAGGACGGGCGGTAGTCGGCGTTGAAGCCGTGGTCCGAATCCGGGTAGACGAGGATCTCGGACTTCGAGCCCGCCAGCGCCTTGCGCATCTCCTCGACCGTCGCCACCGGGATCCCGCGGTCCTTGGCGCCGTAGAGGCCGAGCACGGGGGCTTTGATGTCCTTGGCGACTTCGACGGGCTGCTTCGGCTGTAGCGGGCTGGAGGGCTGCCCCGCCGTCGGCACCAGGCGGCCGTACCACGCGGCGCCGGCCTTGAGACTCTGGTTGTGCGCGGCGTACAGCCACACGATCCGCCCGCCCCAGCAGAAGCCGGTGATGGCGAGCTTCTTCGCGTTGCCCTTGGAGCTCTTCGCGGCCCACGCGACGGTCTTGTCGAGGTCCGACATCACCTGCGCGTCGGGCACCTTGGAAACGACGTCGCGGATGATGGCCTGGAAGTTCTCCGTCTTCGAGACGTCGCCCTGCCGGGCGTAGAGTTCGGGCGCGACGGCGCAGTAGCCGGCCTTGGCGAAGCGGCGGCAAAGGTCCTTGATGTGCTCGTGGACGCCGAAGATCTCCTGGACCACCAGGACGATGGGGAAGTTCTTGCCCTTGGCGGGCATGGCGCGGTAGCCGGGGATCTCGACGTCGCCCATGGGGAGCTTCACTTCCCCGGCGGTCAGCCCGTTGGTGTCGGTGGTGATGGTCGCGGCCGTAATCGGCTGGACGGCCAGCGCGAATCCGGCGGTGAGGCTGGTCTTGAGGAAACCGCGGCGAGCGGTCGGTTCCTCCGGCGGCAGCAGGCTGGTGAGTTGCGAATCCATGGCGTCATTGTATGACACCAGCAATCACACAATCAGGGCAATCAGTTGCCGTTCTGGCGGTTCAGGCGCTGGACCAGCATCTTCTTGGCGCTCTCCAGCAGGGCCCGCGCCTTGGGCATGGCGTCGATGGCCCGGTGGACCATCGGGTCATCCTCGATCGCCACGCGCTGGGATTCGTTCACGCTGAACGCCGTTATGTACATCTCGCGCTTCAACTGCTGCTTCATCCACTCGTAGTTGGCGGTGAAGTCGGCTTCGGTGAAGGCGACATTGCTCTTCAGCAGGAACTGATGGAACTCTTCGACGGTGTCCTTGGTGGGGGCCCAACCCTGAGGCAACTTCGCGTCCTTGCCGCCGAAGTACTTGGCGACGAAGTTGAAGAAGGCGAACTTGCGCAGGATCTCGATCTGAAAGGGGTTCAGCTTCTCCGGGACGTACTTTTCATCCGGGGAGATGCCGCCGCCGCCGTACACGGTGCGCCCGGCGTCGGTCATCTTGACGTCCTTCTCGTTCTTCTGCTCCAGGTTCTTGTGGGTGTAGTAATCGAGGAACGAGATGTTCTGGTAGTCGCGCTGGATCAGGCGGCCGCTCGGCGTGTAGTAATGAGCAGTGGTCAGCGCCAGACCAGTGTTCTCGGAGAGCGGGTACACGGTCTGCACCAGGCCCTTGCCGAAGGTGTTCTCGCCGAGGATCCAGCCGCGATCGTGGTCCTGGAGGGCGCCGGCGACGATCTCGGCGGCGGAGGCCGAGTAGCGGTTGACCAGGACGACGACGGGGTAATTCTGACCGGCGGAGTTGCGGCGCGCCGTATAGGGTTTTTCTGGGGTGGTACGACCCCGGTGGGAAACGACAACCTCGCCGCGCTTCAGGAAGTGGCCGGCGACTTCGACGCCTTCGTTCAGCAACCCGCCCGGATTGTCGCGGAGGTCGAGGACCAGACCTTTGATATTGGCCTCGCCGAGCTTCTTCAGCTCGTCTTCCATCTCGCGCGAGGTGTTCTCGTTGAACTGCTTCACTTTGACGTAGCCGATACCGGGCTTGAGCCAGAAGGCCTCATCCACCGAGTTGCGCGGGATCTCGTCGCGCACCATGTTGAAAGTAATGGGTTTTTCGACGCCCTCGCGAGCCACGATCACCTGCACCGGGGTCCCCTTGGGCCCCTTCAACAGGTCCGCGATGTCCGAAGTGGTCAGCGACTCGGTGGACTTGTCGTTCACCTTCATAATGACGTCGCCGGGCCGGAGGCCGGCCTTGTAGGCAGGAGAGCCGGGGAACGGGGTAATCACGATGGTCTTTCCCGAACGGGGACCGACCATCATGCCGACGCCATAATAATGACCGCGCTGGTCCTCGCGGAGGAGCTGGTAGGCGCGGGGGTCAAAGAAGCTGGAATGCGGGTCCAGGGTCCGGAGCATACCGGGGACGGCGCCGTTGTAGATGGCCTTGTCCGGGTCGATTTTGGAGGCGAAGTTCTGCTCGACGGCCTGATAGACGCTGGTGAAGCTCTTGAGGTTGGCGTTCAGGGAGTCCTCGGCGGTGGCGGCACGTACGCCGCGCACACCTGGGCCGAAAAAGCTGGCCGCGAGGGCGCAGATCCCGATGAAGACGGGGACAACTATAGCGGACCGGCGGAACGATGCCATCGATCAGGCCTCCCAGCCTGCCTAGAGTATACCAATCGTTAGGACGCGGCAGATTCTTAAGTGGATAGCAAGGAAGTCGAGGCGTGCCGGGTGGTACTAGCCAACGCGGCTGCGGCGGGTGGCGACGGCCGCCTCACTCCGGACCGGCTTCCGGTCGCTCGTTTCCCCCAGGCGGCGGACCTGATCGCTCACGCAGACCAGGAACATCGGCTGGCGGGCGTTCTTGAGCAGGTCAATGATCCGATCCCGATGGTCTTCGAGGTAAATGGACTTGCCATCGGTGACCAGGTGCAGGTCGGAAGCGCCGTGGAGGACGTCGGCGAGGCGGCGTCCCATTTCCCGCTGCAGGAACCGGAGCACCCGGCGGATTTTCTGCAGCGAGAAGCCCTTGCGGCGGAGCTCGGCGATTACGGTGATCTCGACCACTTCGGCAGCCGCGTAGATCCGGCGGTGGCCCTCGTGCCGGGGCGACACGACCTTACGCTCATCCCACCACTGGAGCTGGCGCAGGCTGACGCCCGCCAACTCCGCCACCTCGCTCGAGGAATAGGCTCGCTCATCCGGGGAAGTATCAGGGCGGGCTTTTTTTGTTTTGAACATGAGCGGCGACTTCCGTTTTATCGACGGGACTGCCCCGTTGGGTTAGAGCGAGGCGCAGAGGCAATTGTACCCGATGGAATGGGGGTGTCAATAGCCGGAAAGGGAGATCTCAGCCGCCGCCTACAAACTGAACGATTTCGAGCCGCGCGCCCGCGGCAAGCGGGGTCTGCGGCCAGCGGGGGCGGCGCACAATCTGGCCGTCGAGCTCGACGGCGACGCGCTCGGCGTCCAGCCCAAGTTCGGCCAGCAGCGCCGCCAGCGTGGACGCCTGCGTCTGCCGGTCCTCGCCGTTTACCACAATCCGGAACGTTTGTGCGAACGCCTGAGCCATAAACTGGTTTGACACCCCGTAACCGCCCTCATTATAGTCGAGAGAGCGCGGCGGGCTCTGCTTTGGATTCGCCGCAAAAAAACCCCGGCCATGCCGACCAACTACACCGAGCTCTACTTCCCGGTACTCCTGCAGTTCCTGATCGCGGCGGTGCTGGCCGCGACGCTGGTCTCGGTAAGCTTCCTGCTGGGGAACCGCCGCAAGAGTCCGCAAAAGGACATGCCGTACGAAAGCGGCATGGTGCCGATCGGGAACGCCCGGGAGCGCTTCAGCGTGAAGTTCTACCTGGTGGCGATGATCTTCATCCTGTTCGACATCGAGGCGATCTTCCTGTATCCCTGGGCGGTCGTTTTCCGGGAACTGAAGATGCTGGCGCTGATCGAGATGTTGCTGTTCGTAGTATTGATTCTGAGCGGCTTCTACTTCATCTGGAAGAAGGGGGCGCTCGATTGGGCGAGTGAAGCCCCGCGCCGGCGCGGAAAACCGTAACGCGCCGCGACAGTTTCCGCCCTTAGCCCAGGACTTGGTTACGAGGAGCACGATGCTTCCAGAAACGTTCGCCGCAGGTTCCTCTGCCGCCCAACTCGACCGCGAGTTCGGCGGCGCGATCCTCGCTGCGCAGCAGGCGCAGGGCGAGGTGACCCTGTCGATCGATCCGGCGCGGATCGCAGAGGTGTGCCGGTTTCTCAAGGAGCGGCTGGGCTTCAACCGCCTGAGCGCGATTACGTGCGTGGACTGGCATCCGTCGCAGCCGCGATTCGAGATTATCTATCACTTGCACGCCCTGCGTCACGAAGCCAAGCGCCAGGAACGGTTGCGGTTGAAGTGCCGGCTGGCGGAGGGCCAGGCGATCGATTCGGTGTACGCGGTGTGGCGGGCGGCCGACTGGTACGAACGGGAAGTGTTCGATTTGTTCGGCGTGGAGTTCCGGAACCACCCCAACCTGACCCGGATCCTGATGCCGCTCGATTGGGAAGGTCACCCGTTGCGCAAGGACTATCCGGTACACGGCTACCGGTACAGCTACAAGGACGAGTAAGGGAGCTTCGATCATGAGCAGCGAACTGGCACAGCATCCGGTAGCGACCTTCACCGTAACGGAAGACAAGACCGACCGGCCGGGATCGGCGCGGCGGATGACCCTGAACATGGGTCCGCAGCACCCGTCGACCCACGGGGTGCTGCGTATCATGATCGATCTCGAGGGCGAGACCATCACGCGCGCGGAAGCCGACATCGGGTTTCTGCACACGGGGATCGAGAAGCAGATGGAGACGCGGACCTGGCAGCAGGCCGTGACCCTTACCGACCGCGTCGATTACCTATCGAACCTTTCTAATAACCTCGCCTACGCGCTGGCCGTCGAGAAGCTGCTGGGCATCGAGATTCCGCCGCGCGCGCAGTGGACGCGGGTGATGCTCGCCGAGCTGCAGCGCCTGTCGAGCCACCTGGTGTGGCTGGGCACCCACGCGCTGGATATCGGCGCGATGAGCATGTTTTTCTACTGCTTCCGCGAGCGCGAGGACATCCTGCGGATCTTTGAGATGTTCTCGGGCCAGCGGATGATGACCAGCTACATCCGGATCGGCGGGCTGGCGCTGGAGCCGCCGCGGGGCTGGGATAAGGTGGTCCGCAAGTTCATCGACGGGTTCCCGTCGAAAGTGGACGAGTACGAGAACCTGCTGGACAACAACCCGATCTGGAAGATCCGCACGCAGGGCGTGGGCTACATCTCGCTGGAGGACATGCTGGATCTGGGCGTGTCGGGTCCGATGATCCGGGCGGCGGGGGTGCCCTGGGACATCCGCAAGGACGAGCCGTACTCGAGTTACGACCAGTTCGATTTCAAGGTCGCGGTGCGGGAAGAAAACGATGTGTACGCGCGGTACCGCGTGCGGATGGAAGAGATGCGGCAGAGCGCGCGGATCATCAAGCAGGCGCTGGAGGGCATGCCGGGCGGCGCCTGGTCGGCGGATGCGCCGAAGGTGGTGCTGCCGGACCGCGAGAAGATGAAGACCCAGATGGAGTCGCTCATCTATCACTTTAAGATTGTGACGGAAGGTTTCCGGGTGCCGGCGGGCGAGGCGTACGCGCCGATCGAGTCGCCGCGGGGCGAGATCGGATACTATATCGTTTCCGACGGCACGTCGCGCCCCTATCGCGTGCACATGCGGACCCCGAGCTTCGGGAACCTGATGGCCCTGAAGCCGCTGCTCGAAGGATCGCTGATCGCGGACTCCATCGCGGCGCTTGGGAGTATGGATTTCGTCCTCGGAGACACGGACCGGTAAGCATGACGTTCTCACCGAAGCTCGAAGAGAAGTTCGCGAAGATGCTGGCGCAGTACCCGGAAGGGCGGCAGCGGAGCGCGGTCGTGCCGATGCTGATCTACGCCCAGGACGAGACCGGGTACGTCACCGATGAATTGATCGAGGAAATCGCCCGGCGTTGCGGCGTGGAACCGCTGGTGGTCCGCGAGGTAGTGGGCTACTACTCGATGCTGTACCGGAAGCCGCGGGGCAAGTACCACGTGCAGGTGTGCACGAACATCTCCTGCCTGCTGCGCGGCGGCGAAGAACTGTACGAGCACGCGCAGCGCAAGCTCGGCATCGGGAACAAGGAAGTGACCGCGGACGGGGTCTTTTCGCTTGAGGAAGTGGAGTGCATGGGGGCGTGCAGTTGGGCGCCGGCGGTGGAGATCAACTACGACTTCCACCACGACGTGACGCCGGAGATGTTCGACCGGCTGATCGACGGACTGCAGAAGAAGCAATAAGAAGAGTCACTCATGGCCAAGAAGCTCTACAACGAACCCAGTCCGCTGGAGACGCGCGTCCTGTCGAAGCGCTTCGGGCTCGAGGATTCGCATCGCGTCGACACCTACCTGGCGCACGACGGGTTCCAGGCGTTCCGTAAAGCGGTGACGATGACGCCAGAGGCGATCATCGAGGAAGTGAAGGCTTCGGCGCTGCGCGGGCGCGGCGGGGCGGGCTTTCCGACCGGCCTGAAATGGAGCTTCGTGCCGCGGACCTCGCCGAAGCCGAAGTACATCATCGTGAACGCGGACGAGAGCGAGCCGGGTACCTGCAAGGACCGGCTGCTGATGGAGTACGACCCGCACCAGTTGATCGAAGGCATGATGATCGGCGGCCTGGCGGTGGACGCGCACAAGGGCTACATCTACATTCGCGGCGAGTACCGCTACCTGATCGATCACATGGACCGGGCGATCGACGAAGCGTACGCCAAGGGCTGGCTGGGCAAGAACATCCAGGGCACGGGCTTCGATTTCGACGTGTACACGCACTCGGGCGCGGGCGCCTACGAGTGCGGCGAGGAGACGGCGCTGCTCGATTCGATCGAGGGCAAGCGCGGCACGCCGCGCATGAAGCCGCCGTTTCCGGCGGTGGCCGGGGCGTGGGGGATGCCCACGTTGTTGAACAACGTCGAGACCTACAGCGCGGTGCCGGTGATTATCCGGGACGGAGGCGCGGCGTTCGCGGCGCTGGGGACCCCGAAAAATGGCGGCACGCGCCTGGTGTGCATTTCGGGCCACGTGAACAAGCCGGGCGTGTACGAACTGCCGCTCGGCTACCCGATGCTGAAGGCGATCTACGAGATCGCGGGCGGCATCCCCGGCGGTAAGAAGTTGAAGGCGGTGGTGCCGGGCGGTTCCTCGTGCCCGATTCTGCGGGCCGAGGAATGCGACCTGCCGATGGATTACGACTCGCTGGCCAAGGTCGGGTCGATGCTCGGCTCGGGCGGCATGGTGGTGCTCGACGAGACCACGTGCATGGTGCGCTTCGCGCTGCGGATCATGAAGTTTTACGCGCACGAGAGCTGCGGCTGGTGCATCCCGTGCCGCGAGGGCACGGCGTGGCTGAAGAAGATTCTGCAGCGGATCGTGGACGGGCGGGGCACGGAGAGCGACCTGCCGCTGCTGGGCGAGCTTTCGAAGAATATGCTGGGGCGGACGTTCTGCGCGCTCGGCGACGCCGCCGCGATGCCGACGATTTCGATTGTCGAGAAATTCCCCGAGGAGTTCCGGGCGTATTTTTCGGGCAAGCCCGCCAACGATGTGGCCCGGCACGAGCCGGCGTTTGTGATGGCCTAGGATCCCATGACGGCGACTACGGTGGATACAGTCACGCTGACGATTGACGGACGCACGATCCAGGCGCCGAAGGGCGCGCTGCTGATCGAGGTGGCGCGGAAGAACGGCATCGAGATTCCGGCGTTCTGCTATTACGAGGGCTATTCGCTGCAGGCGGCTTGCCGCATGTGCCTCGTGGAAGTGGAGAAGGCCCCGAAGCTGCAGGTGGGCTGCACGCTGCCCGTGGCCGAGGGCATGGTGGTCCACACGGACTCGGAGATGGTAGCGAAGGCGCGCAAGGGGACGCTCGAGTTCCTGCTGACGAACCACCCGCTCGATTGCCCGGTGTGCGACAAGGGCGGCGAGTGCGAGTTGCAGGACATGGTGTTCCGCTACGGGGCGGGCGAGAGCCGGTTCACGGAGCTGAAGATCCACCAGGACGAACAGCAGTGGTCCCCGGTGGTGTACTACGACGCGCCGCGGTGCATTCTCTGCTACCGCTGCATCCGCGCCTGCAATGAGGGCATGGGCGTGGGCGCGCTGGGCATCGGCCAGCGCGGGGCGCACGCCGTGATCATCCCCAACCAGTCGACCAGCCAGGGCGGCGACTACCTGAACTGCGACGAATGCGGCGCCTGTATCGACATCTGTCCGGTGGGCGCGCTGACCAGCGGGATCTACCGGTATCAGACCCGGCCGTGGGAGATGACCCACGTCGGCACGACGTGCACGCACTGTTCGAACGGCTGCAAGACAACCCTCGGGGTCCGGAACGACAAGATCATCCGCGGGAACAACCGCGACCAGTCCGGGATCAACGGTGACTTCCTGTGCATCAAGGGCCGCTACGCGTTCGACTTCGTGGAGCACGCCGAGCGGCTGCAGACGCCGCTGCGCCGGGTGGGCGACAAGCTGGAAGAGATCTCCTGGGGCGACGCGCTGAAGCTCGCCGCGGCGAAATTGGGCGAGGCGAAGGCGGCCGGCGCGAAGATCGGCGTCGTCGCGGGCCAGACACTGACCAACGAAGAGTACTTCTACCTGCAGAAGTTCGCGCGGCTGGGTCTGGGCACGAACCACCTGGATCACGAGCGGACGGGCGACCTGACCGGTCTGTTCGACGCGCTGCACGGGCGGACGGACGCCCTGGCGTCGAGCCGCGACCTGTACACAGCGAAGGCGGTGCTGGTGATCGGCACGGACCTGTCGCAGCAGCATCCGTTTCTGGCGTACCAGGTGCGCGCCAACGTGCGGCACCACGCGGCGGCGACGTACGTCGTCACCACGGGTCCGACGCGGGAAGACAAGCAGGCGCGGAAGGCGGTGCGGGTCGCCGCGGGCGAGGAACTCGCCGGCGTCGAGAGCCTGCGCGAGCAACTGAAATCCGCGGGCGACCTGGTGGTCGTGTTCGGCGACGCAATCAAGGGCGGCAAAGTCGCGCAACTGGTCGCGTTCGGCGACTCGCTGGGGATTCCCGTGCAGTACGTCTGCCTGGTGGATGCCGCCAACTCGCGCGGCGCGGCGGACATGGGCCTATTGCCGGATCTGGGGCCGGGGTACCACGCGGGCGCGACGCCGGGACTGAAACTGGCGGAAATGCTGGCGACCGAGGACCTCGGGGTCCTCTGGGTGGCGGGCGCGAATCCCCTGAAGAACGCCGAGCTGAAGAGCGACGGGGCCTTTGTCATCGTCCAGGATCTGTTCCTTACGGAAACGGCGGAACTGGCGGATCTCGTGTTGCCGGCGGCGTCGGCGTACGAAAAGAACGGGACCTTCACCAACGTGTGCGGCGAGGTGCAGCAGGTGAAGAAGGCGGCCAAGGTGGTCGGCGCGAAGGCCGATCTCGAGATCTTCGGGCTGATTGCGAAGGAAATGAAGCTCAACCTCGGCATCTGGAGCCCGGAGAAGGTCTTCGCGGAGATCCGGCAGACGGTTCGCGGCTATAATGTTCCCTTGCCCGTGGTGGCGACGGGCGGGGCGGCGGCCACGCAGCCGCTCAACGGACGGGTGCCCAGCGGGGTACGGCCGGAAGAGATCCGGTCGGCGGGAGAGACGCTGTTTACCTCCGGCACGCTGGGCCGGTATTCCAAGGTTCTGAGCTCGGTGCTCGAAGCGCCGGGATCTCTCTACAGCGGGAAGTGACCGGCGGATAACGGATGAACTTCTTCCTACTTACACTGATCAAACTGGGCGTGCTGCTGTTCGTCTTCATGACGACGCTCGCCTACCTGCAGTGGATCGAGCGCAAGGTGCTGGCGCACATCCAGTTGCGCATGGGCCCGTCGCGCGTCGGACCGTTCGGTTTGCTGCAACCGCTGGCGGACGTTATCAAGCTGGTCACGAAGGAGGGAATGATCCCCTCCCACGTCAACAAATTCTTCTACCTGCTGGCGCCCGTACTGGCGGTGACGCTCGCGCTCACCAGCATTGCGCTGATCCCGTTTGGACCGAAGGTGAACATCTTCGGGGTCGAAACGTACCTCCAGATGACGGACCTGCCCATGGGGATCCTGTTCCTGCTGG
Organism: uncultured Solibacteraceae bacterium; assembly: GCA_964471915.1. Classification (GTDB taxonomy): domain Bacteria; phylum Acidobacteriota; class Terriglobia; order Bryobacterales; family Bryobacteraceae; genus JAIEPW01. The sequence continues at coordinate 21,396 of CAYYID010000071.1, forward strand.
CGCTCTCGACGCTGGGCGCCTATGGCATCGCGCTGGCCGGGTGGTCGTCGAATAACAAGTACTCGCTGATCGGCGGGCTGCGCGCTTCCGCGCAATTGATCAGCTACGAGCTGCCGATGGCCCTGGCGATCGCCGCGCCGCTGCTGGTGCTGAATACGCTGTCGCTGCGGGAGATGGTGAACGGGCAGGAAGGCTTCTGGTTTGGTTTCATCCCGAAGTGGACCGTGTTCCAGACCGCGCCGTTCCAGATGATCAGCTTCGTGATCTACATGATCGCCGGTTTCGCCGAAACGAACCGCGTGCCGTTCGACCTGCCCGAAGCGGAAAACGAACTGGTGGCCGGCTTCCATACCGAGTACGCTTCGATGAGCTTCGCGTCGTTCTTCATGGCCGAATACGCCAACATGACGACGATCGCCTGCATCGCGACGGTCCTGTTCCTGGGCGGCTGGCATCCGCTGTGGCCGGCCGAGTACGGTTCCGACCTGGTGCCGGTGCTGCTCAACCTGCTGGGAGCGGGCGTGCTGCTCTATGCGGGTCTCAATCCGGTGCGGCCCAAGGACGAGCTGTTCATGCCGCCGGCCGGGATCATCTTCGGCCTGCTCGGTCTGGTGTTCCTGGTGCCGGCGCTGAAGCCGGTGCTGATGCCGGTGTTCTGGTTCACGGCGAAAGCCGGCGCGATTCTGTTCCTCTATATCTGGATCCGCGGGACTCTGCCGCGCTTCCGCTACGACCAACTGATGAACTTCGCCTGGAAGTTCCTGTTCCCCATTTCGGTGGTGAACTTGATGTTGACGGGCCTGTGGGTGGCCCTCACCTAAACACATGGACGCGATCCTCTTTCTCGTTTTCGCCGCGCTCGCCGTGGTGTGCGCGCTGAGCCTGGTCGTGCAGCGGCACCCCATCTCGAGCGCGCTCTCGCTGGTCGGCGTCATGACCGCGCTGGCCATCCTTTATCTGCTGCTGGGCGGCGAGTTCATCTCCATGGCGCAGATGATCGTTTACGCGGGCGCCATCATGGTGCTGTTCGTGTTCGTCATCATGCTGCTGAACGCCGGCGCCGAAAAGCGCGCGACTCTCAAGCCGTGGGCGATTTATCTGGGCGTCCCGCTCGTCATAGGCTTTCTCGGCATGATCAGCTACCAGATCCAGGCGCAGCTGCCGAAGTCGCCGAATGTGATCTTCGGGGGCTTTTCGGGCGCCGGCTCGGCCGAGATCGGCCGCGCGCTCTTCACCCGTTACCTGCTGCCGTTCGAAGTGGTCTCGATCCTGATCCTGATCGCGATTCTGGGCGCGATGGTGCTCGCGCGGAAGGAGATCGACTAAGTGCCGCCGCTTCCGATCACCAACGTCCCGGTGAGCTGGTACCTGATCCTGTCGGCGATCCTCTTCGTCATCGGCGCTGCCGGGTTCATCTACCGCCGCAACATCATCACCATCTTCATGTGCATCGAGCTGATGCTCAACGCCGTGAACCTCTCCTTCGTCGCCTTTTCCTATGAGCTGAAACAGGTGGACGGCCACCTGTTCAGCTTCTTCGTCATGGTGGTGGCCGCCGCGGAAGCCGCGGTGGGCCTGGCCATCATCCTCACCGTCTTTAAGAACCGCCAGACTTTGGAAGTCGATGAAGTCAGCTCGCTGAAGAACTAACGATGAACCTCTGGCTAATCCCTTTCCTCCCGCTCGCCGGGTCCGCCGTCAACGGACTTTTCGGACGCCGCCTGCCCAAGGCGGCGATCAACGCCATTGCCGTCGGCAGCGTGCTGCTCTCGTTCCTGTGGGTGCTGAACGCCTGGAATTCGCTCGGCGCGCTGGAAGCGCCGCACGTGGAGCGGTACTTCACCTGGATCCTCTCCGGCGCGCTGAATATCCCCGTCGAATTCGGCGTCGACCGCCTCACCATGGTGATGCTCCTGATCGTCACCGGCATCGGCAGCCTGATCCACATTTACGCCGTCGGCTACATGGCGCACGAGGGCGGTTACTACCGTTTCTTCAGCTACCTCAACCTGTTCATGTTCTTCATGCTGGTGCTGGTGCTGGGCAACAACTACCTGCTGCTGTTTGTCGGCTGGGAAGGCGTGGGGCTCTGCAGCTACCTGCTGATCGGGTTCTACTTCCGCGAGACCTGGGCCACCAGCGCGGGCAACAAGGCTTTCATCGTCAACCGGATTGGCGACTTCGGCTTCATGCTGGCCATGCTGCTGATGTTCCACACCTTCGGGTCGCTGGACTTCGATAAGGTTCTCAAGGGCGCGGAAGCCATGCCGATCGAGCACCAGGCCGGCACGCTGACGGCGATCTGCCTGCTGCTGCTGGTGGGCGCCGCGGGCAAGAGCGCGCAGATTCCCCTCTATGTCTGGCTGCCGGACGCGATGGCCGGCCCCACGCCGGTTTCGGCCCTGATTCACGCCGCCACCATGGTCACGGCGGGCGTGTACGTCGTCGCCCGGTCCTTTAAGATGTTCGCGCACGCGCCGCTCGCGCTCGACACGGTCGCGATGGTCGGGCTGGCCACCGCGGTGATGGCCGCCATCATCGGCGTCTGCCAGAACGACATCAAAAAGGTGTTCGCTTACTCGACGGTTTCGCAGCTCGGCTACATGTTCCTCGGACTCGGGGTCTCGGCGCCCGGCGCGGCGATCTACCACGTCATGACCCACGCCTTCTTCAAGGCCCTCCTCTTCCTCGGCGCCGGCTCCGTGATCCACGCGCTCGAAGGCGAGCAGGACATCCAGAAAATGGGCGGCCTCCGGTCGAAGATCCCCATCACCTTCTGGACCCTGATGTGCGCGGGCGTGGCGATCGCCGGGTTCCCCTTCACCTCCGGCTACTTCTCGAAGGACGAAATCCTTATCGCGGCGCACCACCACGCACCGTGGATGTTCTGGCTGGGCACCTTCACCGCCGGGCTCACGGCGTTCTACGTGTTCCGCTGCCTGTTCCTGACCTTCTTCGGCGAGGCCCGCGGCCATCATCATCCGCACGAGTCGCCGCTGGTGATGTGGGGTCCGCTGGCGGTGCTCGCGCTGCTCAGCCTCGGCGGCGGATTCTTCAAGGTCCCGCACTACCTGGAGCCGGTGGTCGGCGCTGCCGGCGAACACCATGACCCGACGCTCGGCTACATCATCACCGCCATCGCGCTCTCGGGCATTGTGATCGCCTATCTCCTCTATGTGGTCTCGCCGGGCATACCCGGCCGGATCGCGGATTCGGCGCGCTGGCTCTACAACCTGGTCTATAACAAGTTCTTCGTGGACGAAGTCTACGACGCCACGGTGGTGCAACCCGTGATCGAAGGCTCCCGGATCTTCCTCTGGAAGGGCGTGGACGCCGGCTTCATCGACGGCATCGTCAACGGCGTGGGACAACGCGCCGCGGGCATCGGCGGCGTGCTGCGCCTGGCGCAATCCGGCAACATTCGCAACTACGCGGCCTGGGTAGTGCTCGGCTCGCTGGTGGTGATCGTGGCCATCGGGTTCTGGGGAGGCGCGAAGTAAATGTTGCTCGACCTCGTTCTCTTCGCTCCCGCCGTCGCTTTCCTCGTGGCGCTGCTGTTTCCGAAGTCCGCCGAAGGCAGCGTGAAGGTCTTCGCGCTCGGCGCTTCCTTGGCTATCTTCCTGTTGTCGCTCGGGCTGCTGGGCCCCTACCAGGGCGCGACGCCCACCGGCTTCCAGTTCGTGCGCGATGTACAGTGGATCGATTCGCCGAACATCCACTACCATATCGGGCTTGACGGGCTCAGCCTGTGGCTGGTGATTCTCAGCACGTTCCTCACGCCCATCGCCGTGCTGATCTCGTGGAAGTACATCGACCAGCGCGTCAGCCAGTACTACGCGTTTCTGCTGCTGCTCGAGTTCGGCGTCATCGGCGTGTTCGTCTCGCTCGACCTGTTCCTGTTCTTCGTCTTCTGGGAAGTTTCGCTGGTGCCCATGTACTTCCTGGTCGGCATCTGGGGACACGAGCGGCGTATCTACGCCGCCGTGAAGTTCTTCCTCTACACCATGGTCGGCTCCATGATGATGCTGGCCTGCATGATCTGGCTCTACGGCAAGGCCGGCTCCTTCGACTACTCGGTGATCCTCGAAGGGCTCCGCGCCGGCAAGTTCACGCTCAGTTCCACCGAGCAGTTGCTGATGTTCCTGGGCTTCTTCCTGGCCTTCGCCATCAAGGTCCCGCTGTTCCCGCTGCACACCTGGTTGCCCGACGCGCACGTCGAGGCGCCCACCGCCGGCTCCGTGATGCTGGCCAGCGTGATGCTGAAGATGGGCACCTACGGGCTGGTGCGCTATAACCTGCCGCTGTTTCCGCAGGCGGCGCGCGATTGCGCCCCCTGGATCGTGACGCTCGCCATCGTCGGCATCATCTATGGCGCGCTGGTCGCCATGGTGCAGCCGAACATGAAGAAGCTGGTGGCGTACTCCTCGGTGAGCCACCTCGGCTTCGTCGTCCTCGGGATCTTCTCGTTCACCCAGCAAGGCCTGGACGGCGCGGTCTACCAGATGCTGAACCACGGCATCTCCACCGGCGCGCTCTTCATTATGGTCGGCTATCTCTATGAGCGGCGGCATTCGCTCGAGATTTCGGCCTACGGCGGCGTGGCGACGCTCGCGCCGTGGCTGGCCAGCGTCTTCCTGCTGACGACGTTCGCCTCCATCGGCCTGCCGACCCTGAATAACTTCGTCGGCGAATTTCTGGTGCTGCTCGGCGCGGCGAAGGTCAACCTGGCCTGGGCGGTGTTCGCCTCGGTCGGCGTGATTCTCAGTGCCTGCTACATGCTCTGGATGTACCAGCGGGCGTTTTACGGCAAGGCGTCGGAATCACTGGCGCACCACATGCACGATCTTGAACTGCGCGAATGGGTCGCTATCCTGCCCCTGGTGGTGCTGATGGTCTGGATGGGCGTCTACTCCCAGACCTTCCTGCCGCCGGTGAGCGCGCAGAACGCGCAGATCCTGGAACAGACCAAACGCAACGTCGACTTCCGGGTGAACGCCCAACCCCGCGCGGAGGTGCTCGCCGATGCCCGCTAACTTCATCCCCACCGCCTCCGACTACCTGCGCTTTCTGCCCGAAACCATCCTGACCGTCGCGGGCACCCTGGTGATGCTGCTCGAGGCCGGCCGTCGCGAGCAGAGCCGCTGGCTCTTCTCGATTCTGTCGCTGGTGGCCCTGGCCGCCGCCACGGTGGCCGCGATTGCCGCCGACGGCGACCGCGGCATGGCCTTCCAGAACATGGTGGTGGTCGACGGCTTTGCGACCTTCTTCCGTGTGCTCTGCTTCGCCGCCGCCGCGCTGGCCGTGCTCTGCTCCAGCGCCTATCTCACCGCCGAGAAGGCCAACTCCGGCGAATACTACGCGCTCTTGCTGTTCGCCGTCGCCGGCCAAGGCGTGATGGTCACCGCCAACGATCTGCTGATGGTCTTCATCGGACTCGAGATCTCGTCGATCGCCTCTTACGTCCTGGCGGGCTACCTCCGCGACGACCGGCGTAACAACGAATCGGCCCTGAAGTACTTCCTGCTCGGCTCCTTCGCCACCGCTTTCCTGCTGTACGGCGTCGCCTGGATCTACGGGCTTACCGGATCCACGGACCTCACCGTTATCCGCGCCGCGCTCAGCGACGCCGCCAAGGCTCCCAACGTCATGCTGGCCGGCACTGCCGCCGCGCTGATCTTCGTCGGCCTCGCGTTCAAAGTCTCCGCCGCGCCGTTCCAGATCTGGACCCCGGACGTCTACCAGGGCGCGCCGGCCCCCGTCTCGGCATTCCTCTCCGCCGGACCCAAGGCCGCGGCCTTCGCCGTCCTGCTGCGCGTCTACGTCACGGCCTTCGATCCGATCGCTTCGCGCTGGGTGCCGGTGATTTGGGGCACCGCGCTCGCCACCATGATCGTCGGCAACTTCGCCGCGCTGCAACAGTCCAACATCAAGCGGCTGCTGGCGTATTCGTCCATCGCCCACGCGGGCTACATCCTCGTCGCCGTTACCGCTCACAACCAGATCGGCGTCTCGGCCGTGATGTTCTACCTTGCCGCCTACACCTTCATGAACGTCGGTGCCTTCGCCGCCATCACCCACCTCGCGGGCAAGGACGAGCAGTACACCAATGTCGAGGACCTCGCGGGCCTCGGCCAGCGCGAGCCGCTGACCGCCGCGATGCTCACCGTGTTTCTGCTCAGCCTGATCGGCGTGCCGCTGACGGCCGGGTTCTTCGGCAAGTTCTACATCTTCAAGGCGGCGCTGGACGCGAACCTCGTGTGGCTGTCGGTGCTCGGCCTGCTGAACAGCGCCGTCGCCGCCTACTACTACCTGCGGATCCTGGTGGTGATTTACATGAAGGATCCGGCCGAGAACGCTCCGGCGGCGGTGGAGCTTTCGCCGGGCATCCGGCTGGCGCTCGGTGTATCCGCGGCGGCAACCCTGGCGCTGGGCGTGTTCCCCTCCCTGATCCTGCGCTTCGCGGATCAGTCGGCAGCCATCGTCAAGACCGCCCTCAAGTAGACTCAGCCCAGCAGGTCGAGCACGGTCCGCGACGTCTCGTCGACGGCCTGCGCGGCCTTCACGTTCGCAGCCACACCGTTGCGAGCCACCAGCAGCGCGATCAGTTCCGCGCTCAGGTCCACGTGGTCGCCGCCCTCCGTGCTGCCGGCCTTCGCCAGTCGCGTGGCGGCGGAATACAGGCGGTCGGTTTGCACCCGGATTCCTTCCAGCGGCGCGTCGAAGCGGATCATGCCGCTCTTATCGGCCGGATCCCGCGAAACTTCAGAAGTGCATGCGCAGGTCGCGAAACCGCTCCACTGTCAGCAACCGCCCCGGACCCCCGTTCCGGATCTCCTGCAACTCCAGCCCCCACGTCCGCGCGTGCGGCACGAACACCGCGTTCATCCCGCATTCCAGCGCCGGGTTAATGTCCGACTTCGGTGAATTGCCGATCATCCAGGTCCGTCCCGGATCCCCACCGCGCCGCTCCAGCAACTCGCGATATGCCGGCGCGTGCTTCTCCTTCACGATCTGGCAGTGGCCGAAGTACCGCGCCAAGCCGCTCCGGTCCACTTTCAGCCGCTGCTCCTCCGGGTCGCCCTTGGTAAACAGCGTGAGTTCGTGGCGTCCCGCCAGTTCCTCCAGCGTCTCCGCCACGCCCTCCAGCAGCTCGATCGGCTGCGTCAGGATCCGCTCGGCGAACGACATCACCGTGCGCAGGTCCTCCTCGTGTATGTGCCGCTCCGCCAGGTGCTGGTAGGCTTGCTGCAGGTTGCGCCCGAAGTTCTTCGACCCGTAGCCGTGCAACTTCGCATTCACCATCTCGATCTCGTCCAGCACCGCCCGCACCTCCGGCGCTGTCAGGTGCGAATGGTCCAGGAACCCCACAAACTCCGCGAACGCCGCCTCGAAGTAAATGTTGTTCTCCCACAGCGTGTCGTCCGCGTCGAAGATCAGGTGCTGCCGCGTCATTCCACCGGCACCTTGCCGTGGCCGTTGCGCGGCGCTACCTGCTTCACGTGCGCCACCTGCTTCTGTTTCAGGCGATACCCGCCCAGGAACTCTGCCAGTTGCTTCATCCGCTCTGCCTCCGAGCGCAGCGCCAGCAGCGTCTGGCGGAACCCGAGGTCGGGAATCGCCTGCGCCAGCTGAAAGCTCAGTTGCCGGTCCGCCCACACCGGCTCCACGCTCTGCGCCAGTTCGTCGAACGTGCGTAATGCCTCGAACTCCTCGCGCACCCGCATGCGCAGAGGCCCATCGCCGGGATCGTCGTCCTCGTCGTCGAAGTACTCCACCTCGCCCTGCAGAAAGCTCCGCTCTTCGTTCAAGCCGGTGATCTCGAAGCGGCGCCTGCCGGCGGTCGCGATGTCCAGCCGCCCGTCGGGATACCGGTGGTTCACGCGCTCGATCGCAGCGGTGCACCCCACGTTGACGATGCCCTTGTCGTTGGCCAGCACCACCCCGAACTCGGTATCGTCGCGCAGCGCCTCCCCGATCATTTCCTTGTAGCGATCCTCAAAAACGTGCAGCGGCAACGGCGTGCGCGGAAACAACACCAGGCCCAGCGGGAACAGCGGCAGCAAGCCGTTTGGCATGTTACTATTATGCTTCTCGCGCCGCCCCGCACGCGGCCCGCGGCCCGAAGCCCACGCGATGATTCTCAAGCTCAAACGGACCCCCGGCATCTACCTGGCAGGGTTCATGGCCTGCGGCAAGTCCACGGTTGGGCGCCTGCTGGCCGACGAGCTGGGCTGGAAGTTCGTCGACCTGGACGAGCGCATTGAGGCCCAGGAGGGCATGCCCGTAGCGCGCATCTTCGCCGAGCGCGGCGAACCCGCCTTCCGCGCCATCGAAAAGCAGATGATCGCCCGCCGCGTGCACGAGGTGCAGGGCGGACACCCGCAAGTGGTGGCGCTCGGCGGCGGCGCGTTCGTCGAGCCTGGCAACTTCGAGATGCTCGAGAACAACGGCGTCAGCATTTTCCTCGACTGCCCGTTCGAGCGCATCAAGGCCCGGCTGGCGCGCTCCGCGGGCGAGCGTCCGCTGGCGGCGGATTCCGCCCGGCTCTTCGCCCTCTTCGAGGCGCGCCACGAGGCCTACACCAAAGCCGACCATACCATCGAGGTCGATTCCGACGACCCCGCGCCCGTCGTCGCCGCGATCCTCAAGCTCCCCATCTTCTAGCCGGCTCCGCTGTCCCAGACCCATGGACCAGGCCCTCGCCATCTTCCGCGCCGCGCTTCGCTCCGCGCATCCGGGAGAAGCCGTGCGCCGGCACCTCCGACTTGCGGGAGGCACGCTGCACGCCGCCGGGGCGCGGTATGTGCTGTCGCGCTACCGCCGCATCCTGGTCGCCGGCGCGGGCAAGGCCGCCGCGCCCATGGCTGCGGCTTGCGAGCGGCTGCTGGGTCCGCGCGTGTCTGAAGGGCTGATCGTCGTCCGCGACCTGCCGCCGCGTGTCCGCACGCCCGCAACGTCGGCGGCGGGAGGCGAGCTGATCTCCATGGAGGAGGCCCAGCACCGGCACGCCGTGAGGGTGGTCGAAGCCCTCGGAGGCAACAAGGTCCAGGCCGCGGAGGTGCTGG
>CAYYID010000072.1:0-30070 GCA_964471915.1 uncultured Solibacteraceae bacterium
AGCCGGCCGTGATCCGGGCGGAGACGGTGCTCCGGTTCCCGCTGACGGCGGCGGTGGAGATTCCGCGCTAACCCATGCTGCTCGAGGGTGCGGCAACAGCGGTAGCGGCGGCCGGCGGCATGTACTACGCCGTGTGCGGCCGCTCCGCGACGCTGCTGGCGCCGTCGGTGTGGCGCGGCCCGCGCGACCGCCGCGCGCTGGCGATCACGTTCGACGACGGGCCGAGTGAAGCGACGCCCAAGCTGCTGGACCTGCTGGCGCAGGCCGGAGTGCGGGCGACGTTCTTCCTCTGCGGCGCGAATGTCCGGCGGTTGCCGGAGGTTGCGCGCGCGGTGCGCGACGCGGGGCACGAGATCGCCAACCACGGCGAGCGGCATCCCTATTACTGCTTCAAGAGCCCCGGGTTTCTGCGCGCCGACATCGCGGAGGGGCTGGCGAGCATCGAGGCCGTTACCGGAGTCCGGCCGCGGTGGTTCCGTCCGCCGTACGGGCTGCGGTGGTTCGGCATGGCCGCGATCTACCGCGACCTGGGGCTGACCGGCGTCCAGTGGACGGTGATCGCGCGGGATTGGGAGCTGGACGGGCCGGGCGTTACCGCGCATTGCGGTCCGCGGGCCGAGCCGGGCGCGGTGTTCTGCTTCCATGACGGACGGGCGCGCGCCGTGGATCCGGACATCACCAGCACGCTCGCAGCGGTGCGCACCCTCCTGCCGCGGTGGCGCGACGCGGGATTTACGTTCGAAACCGCCGGTGAGATGTTCCGCGCACGGTAAACTGATGGTTTGAGCTTGTCGAATGCAGTGGGCGGCCGGTGGTCCGCCGCGCGGATCGGGCTGGCCGTGGCCGGACTGGCCGGTCTGGCGCTGCTGGTCTACCGCGTGGGCCCGCACCGGATCCTCGAACAACTGGCGGCGGTGTGGACCTTCCTGCCGGTATTTCTCGGCATCACGATCCTGCGGCTGGCGGCGCGGGTGCGCGCGTGGGCGGCGGCGCTGGAGGCCGAGGGCGCCGGGGCTAACTTCTGGGAACTGGCGGGGGCGCGGCTGATCGCGGAGTCGGTGGGGCATGTTTCGGCGATGGGCGTGCTGGTGAGCGATCCGCTGCGGCCGTTGCTGCTGCGGGGCGCGGACCCGGGGCGCGTGGCGCCGGCGACGTTCGTCGACACCGCCGTGTTCTGGCTCACGACGTGCGCGCTGGGCCTGGCGGGCGCGGCGGCGGGGGCGGTGCTGATCGCCGATTCGGCGCTGGCGCTGGTCTCCACCGCGATCTTCCTGGGAGCGCTGGCGGCGATCCTCGGCGTGCTGTTCTGGCCGCGGCCGCTGCTGGCGCGCTGGGCCGCGCGCGTGCAGCACCGGCCCGACCGTTGGGCCGCGTTGCTGGCGTGGGCGAGCGACGTCGAACACAAAATGCGCGACTTTCGGAATGCGCACCGCGGCGCGCTACGCACGATGGCCGCCTGGGACCTGGTGGCGCAGGCGCTGACGGTCGCCGAGGTGTGGATCTACGGGCAACTGGCGGGCGTGCCGGTGACGCCGATCCAGGCGGTGGTGGTGGAGGCCACCGCACGGGTGATCAAAGTGGCGGCGATGGCGATTCCGGGGCGGCTGGGCGCGGAAGAGGCTGGTGCGGCGGGCGTGTTCGCACTGCTGGGCCTGGGGGCGGCGGCGGGCCTGGGCCTGGCGATCGTGCGGCGCCTGGTGGTGCTGGTGTGGGCGGCGGCGGGGCTGGCCTGGTATCTGCTGCGCGCGGCGCACCGGGAACCGGAGACGCGACTTTCGTGAGCCGCTCCTATTCGTGGATCGTGCTGGCCGTGGCGGCGGCGGTGTTTCTGGGCACCGCCGTCAGCCCGCCGTCGCTGATGGACGACGTCGATTCGTCGCACGCGCAGATTGCGCGCACGATGCTCGAATCGGGCGACTGGGTGACGGCGCGGCTCAACGGCATCGTCTATCTGGACAAGACGCCGCTCACCGTGTGGCTGGCGGCGACTTCGTACAGCATCTTCGGGGTCCACGACTGGGCAGCGCGGATCCCGCTGGCGCTGGGCGCCGTGGCGTTGTGTTTCGTGACGGCGCGCTTCGCCGCGTGGGCGTTCTCGCCGCTGGCGGGGCTGATTGCCGGGTTGAGCCTGGCGTGTTCCATCGGGCTGTTTCTGTTCACGCGGATCCTGATTCCGGACGCGACGCTGAGCGCGCTGGTGGCCTTCGCGCTGTGGTGCTTCCTGCGCGCGCTGGAAGGCGAGCGCGGGCGCTGGCCCTGGTGGATCGGGCTGGCGCTGGGGGCGGGGCTGTTGCTGAAGGGGCTGATCGCGATCCTGATTCCCGGCGGCGCCGCGTTCGTGTATCTGGTGGCCTCGCGCCAGTTGTTCCGGCGGGAGACGTGGGCGCGGCTGCAGCCGTGGTGGATCGCCGTGGCGGCGCTCGCGGTGGCGTCGCCCTGGTACCTCGCGGCGACGCTCGCCAATCCGCCGTATCTCGATTTCACGATCCATAGCCGCCCGGACGAATACCGCGGCTTCTTCTGGCGCTACTTCATCAACGAGCATCTGCTGCGGTACCTGAACCTGCGCCATCCGCGCGATTACGATACGGTGCCGCGCTGGTGGTTCTGGCTGATGCATCTGGTGTGGCTGTTTCCATGGACCGCGTATCTGGCGGGGGCGGCGGGGCAAACGTTTCGGGGTGCGGACCGGGCCAGCCGCGCGCGGCTGCTGGCGCTGTGCTGGGCGGGGTTCGTGCTGCTGTTCTTCACCTTCTCGACCACGCAGGAGTATTATTCGCTGCCGGCTTCCGGCGCGTTCGGGCTGCTGATCGGATCGGCGGCGGCGGGCGAGTCGCGGTGGAGCCGCTGGGCGCCGCGCGCGGCGGGAGCGGTGGCGCTGCTGGCGCTGCTGGCGATCCTCGGGATCCTGGCCTGCGTCTGGAATCTGCCCACGCCCGGCGACATCGCGACGGCGCTGAAGCGCAATCCGGAGGCCTACACGCTGTCGCTGGGCCACATGGGGGACCTGTCGCTGGCGTCGTTCGCGTACCTGCGCCCGCCGCTGGTGCTGGCGGGGCTGGCGTTTGCGATCGGCGCGGCGGCGCTGGTGCTGCGGAGCGCGGCGGCGCGCACCGCCGTGCTGGCGGCGATGATGGTGCTGTTCGTCCACGCGGCGCGGCTGGCGATGGTGACGTTCCAGCCGTATCTCGGATCCCGCGCGCTGGGCGAGGCCGCGCGGCAGTATCCGGAGCACACGCTGCTGGTCGCCGACGAATACTACGCGTTTTCGTCGGTGTTCTTCTATGGCAATCGCACGGGGCTCATCCTGTACCGGAGGAACAACCTCGAGTACGGATCCCACGCACCGGGCGCGCCGGCGGTTTTTGTCAACGAGCAGGACCTGGAGGCGCGGCTCCGCGGGCCGGAGAAGTTCTTCGTGGTGGTTACTGAGGAGAATCTTCCGGAGCTGCGGCGGCTGGCGGGGAGCGTTGCGTTGCGCGAGATCCTGCGCAGCGGCGGCAAGGTGGCGCTGGTCACGCCCTGAGCGTCCCGGCGAGGAAAGCGGGACACGCGGCAGCCGGAGTAAGATAGCAGGGACCCCAATGTCCCAACCCTTCGTGGTCGCGATCGCCGGACCTTCCGGCGCCGGCAAGAGCTACCTGGCGCACCATCTCGCGGCGCGTTTCGCGGAACGCGATCCGGTGGTGGTTTCGACCGACGCCTACTATCAGGACCTGGCGCAGATGACTTACGAGGAGCGGTGCCGGGTGAACTTCGACGCGCCGGATTCCATCGACGACGCGCTCCTGTGCGAACAGATCGCGACGCTCCGCCGGGGCGAGGCCGTCGAGTGTCCGGTGTATGATTTCTCGCGGCACACCCGCGCGGCGCAGGCGCAGCGCATCGCGCCCGGCGGCCTGGTGATCCTGGAAGGGATCCTGGCGCTGCACTGGGCCCCGCTGCGGAGCCTCTTCGACCTGAGAGTCTTCGTCCGCACGGAGGACGACGTGTGCCTCTCCCGCCGCCTGGACCGCGACATCGTGGAGCGCGGCCGCACCGAAGAGAGCGTCCTGCGCCAGTATTCGGAAACGGTCCGGCCGATGTGCGAACGCTACGTCCTGCCCACCGCCGCGCACGCCGACCTGGTGCTTTCGGGCACCGCGGCAATCGAGGCCAATGTCGACCGGATCGCCGCCGCGCTGCCCGCGCTACCGGCCCTGAAATACCGGACTGCGTTTCTCTAGAAACGCGCGCACGCCTTCCTTGTGGTCCTCGGTCATGCCGCAGCGGAGGTGTGTCTCGGCCTCGCGGTCCAGCACCGTGCGGAAATCTGCGGTGGTGGCGAAGTTGACGTTGGCTTTCATGTAGCGATAGCTGGTGAGCGGTCCGGAGGCGACGCGCGCCGCGAGTTCGTCGACGACGCCGGGGAAGACGTCGGCGGCCACCACGCGGTTCACCAGGCCGATACGGTGCGCTTCGTGGGCGTCGAGGATGTCGCCGAGGAAGAACATCTCTTTCGCTTTCGCCGCGCCGACGTGCTGGGTCAGCATCCAGGTGACGCCGAAGTCGCCGCCGAAGCCGACCTTGGCATAGGCGGTGCCGAACTTGGCGTTTTCGGAGGCGATGCGCAGGTCGCAGGAGAGGGCGACGCCCAACCCCGCGCCCATGGCGTGGCCGTTCACCGCGGCGATGGTGACCTTGGGCATGTTGTAGAGCAGCCAGCTCAGCTCCTGCTTCTCGCGCAGCACGTCGATCTGCTGTTCCAGTGTTTCGTCGCCGCTCTTGGCCATGCCGGAGACGTCGCCGCCGGCGCAGAAGGCGCGCCCGGCGCCGGTGATCACTACGGCGCCAATGCCGGGGTCGGCGGCCCAGGCTTTCAGGGCGCCGGTGGCCTCGCGGAGCAGTTCGGCGCTCAGGGCGTTCAACTTCTCGGGCCGGTTCAGGGTGATGCGTCCGACCTTGTTAGAGACTTCGATGATCGCGTCAGGCATCTCAAGATTATGCACCGCCGGGAGGGAAGCGGCTTGATTTGCATAGCTTTGATGTGCAGAACTAGTACCAGGGAGGACCTTAGTAATGGGTCTGAGGTTGGTTTGTGCCCTGGCACTACCGCTGGTAATGGTTGCCGACGTTGTCACGCTCAAGAACGGAGATCGTGTCACCGGCAAGATTGTTCAAAAAGACGGCGCGAATCTGAAGCTGAAGACGGACCTGATGGGCGAGGTTACGATCGCCTGGGATGCGGTGACAGCAGTGGAGTCGGCGGAGCCGCTGACGGTGGTGCTGCCCGGCGGCCAGGCGGTGCAGGGCAAGGTAGCGACGCGCGACGGCAAGGTGGAGGTGGAGCAGAAGTCCGCGCCGCTGGCCGACGTTTCGGCGATCCGCAACGCGGACGCGCAGCGCGCTTACGAGCGCCTGCTGAATCCCGGGCTCCGCGATCTGTGGGCCGGGTTCTTCGACCTCGGGTTCGCCTTCACGCGCGGCAACGCCCGCACCTCGACCCTCACGAACACCTTCAACGCTACCCGCGTCACCAACACCGATAAGATCAACGTGTACTTCAACCAGGTGTACGCACGCGCGACGCTGGACGGCAAGACGGCGGCGACGGCGCAGGCGGTGCGCGGCGGCTGGGGCTACAACCGGAACGTGTCCCCGCGGCTGTTTGTCACCGGCTTCAACGACTACGAATACGACCGCTTCCAGAACCTGGACCTGCGGTTCGTGCTGGGCGGCGGCCTGGGGTACAACGTCATCAAGAGCGAGCGGACGCGGTTCGACCTTCTCGGCGGCCTGGCGTACAACCGCGAGAAGTTCGGCACCGGCCTTACGCGGAATTCGGCGGAGGCGTATTGGGGCGATCAGCTCACCTTCAAGCTCAACAACGCGACGTCGCTGACCCAGAGCTTCCGGATGTTCCACAACCTGTCGAACGGCGGCGAGTATCGCATCAACTTCGACCTGGGCGCGGTGACGCAACTCACCAAGTGGATGGGCTTCCAGGTGTCGGTGAGCGACCGGTATCTGTCGAATCCGCTGCCCGGCCGGCAGAAGAACGACATTCTGTTCACCACGGGCTTCCGGGTGAACTTCGCGCGCTAGGCTCGCGGAAGGTAACGGCTGCCGGAGTGCGAGTTAGCGCTTCTGCAGCCGTTGCAACTCTGCCAGCGCAGCCTGCCGCTCCGCCTCGAAGGCCTTCATCTTGTCGATCGCGCTCTGGTAGCGCTGCACGCCGGCTTGATCCCGAAAGGTGAACTGGTCCTGGTTCTTCGTCCAGGCGCCTTGGGTCGTGAACAGCCAGGAATAGAGCTCGCGCAGTTCCCGGTAGTAACCCATGCGGGCGGTGTATGCCCGGCGATTCAATTTCCGCGGTTCCCCGGCCGCGCTCTGAAAGACCTGCAGCAACTCCGGGTCCGCCTTGCGGAGGGCGAGTTCGGTGCGAAACACCAGCCCCTCGTGGTCGAGGTCGAAACGGGCGAGCGCGCTGAGGGTCTGATCCAGATCCCGGATCACCGCGGTCAGGTCCTCGGCGGGCGGCGCGGCGTCCGCGGCCAGCAGCCGCTCCACTTTGTCGCTGTTGGCGGCCGCCATCGCCGCCAGGAACGACGCACTCAGGGTCTGGGCGGCCGACCGGTACTCCGCCAGGATCTTGGTCCCCGGGTCCTCGGCGGGCGTCTGGGCGAGCGCCGGGGTCAGGAGCAGGACGGCCAGGGCGAAACGGGGTGTCATCTCAAAAGAATTGGCGCGAAACGCGGCGCCTCCGGCTCACTGTTGCGCGGACTTCTCACGCGGCCGGCGGCCGGCGGATCTCCTCCCGGATGATCCGCCGCAGCGCCTCTTCCCACGAGGGCGTCTTCCCTTCGACATACTCCCGGAGCGCGGCGTTGATCAGAGTCTGATAGCCGGTCTTGCCGCCCGAGCGGTCCGACAGGGCGAGGAAGTAATCGACCAGATCCTCGTCGAGGCGTATGGTGATGCGCACCTTCCCGGGCTCGGGCGGCGGCTCGGCCACGACGCGGCCCCGTCTGGCTTTGCGGAAGTCGTAGTGGCGTTTCATCGCGGGTCTGCGTCTAGTGTACATACAAAAAGATGTACACCAGCCGCTCGCCGCCGGAACCGCCCTATGCCGTCCGGAGGTTCCCCTTCGCCTGCAGACCCCGCAGCCAGGCCTCGATGTGACTCAGGTGCTCGACGGTCAGTCCCGGCTCGGACCCCGCGAGCAGCTCCAGAAACAGCTCCGCCGCGAGCAGTTCCGCTTCGGGCAGATGGTCGATCAACTGGTGCAGTCGGTACCGGCGCAAGGGGCTACTGCCGGCGCAGGCCCGGCTCGGGGACTGAGAACCGGCCTCCATTACGGTAGTGTCGCGAGGGAACCGTTCTTCTCCCTAGGATTTTCCGCTATTCGGTGCTGTAGTTGATCTCGAGCGAGCGGGCGCGCAGCGCGGCGAACGCCACGACGGCCGCGGCGACGATGAGCAGCCCGGCCACGGCGATGGGCGCCGGCGTCGGCGAGGCCGTCGAAGCCAGCAGGCGCAGCGGCCCGGCGATGTCGCCCAGCGGGTTCGTCGGCACCGGACACAGCGATTGCAGGTAGAAGATGATCGAGATCTTCTTGAGCATGGAGGGCAGGAACCAGTTGAGTCCCTCCCACATCAGGATGGACGCCGCGGGGATGATCGGGTTCTTGAACAGGAGGCCGGCCAGCAGGAACACGCTCCCGTAGCCCAGGCAGGCGAGCGGCGTAATGCCGATGTAGGCCAGCACCTGGCCCCAGCCGCCGCCCTCGTTGAGCATCCGGCTGGTGGTGGCGCCGTCATAGAGCGCGAACACCGCGAGCAATTGCAGCGCGACGCTCGCGGTGAAGATCACGCAGGTGGCGAGCAGCCCCGCGCAATACTTCGCGACCACCAGCACCTCGCGGCGGATGGGAGCCAGCAAGTAGAAGTGCAAGCTCTTGTCGAGCATTTCGCCGCGGAACAGGTTCATGAACACCCCCACGCAGCCGAAGAAGATGGCGAAGCGCAGGAAGAAGAACTGGTACACCGCCGCGAAGACCTGCCAGTCTTCGGCCAGGGTGTCGCTGCGGTTTACGCCGGTCGAGGTCACCACGTCGTCCTTCAGGTCCACGCGGAAGTTGACTTCGCCGTCTGAATACCACAGCGTCTCGCGAGTGAAGTTGCGGCGGCTGCGCGTCTCGCGCGAGTACGGCTGGCCCAGCTTGCGGATCACGTCCTCGCGGGACATGCCCTGCACGATCTCCGGGCGCTGCTCCGGCCGGATGGTGGCGCGGGCCTGCAGTTGCGACACTTCGCGGCGCGAGCTGAGCGTGTGTCCCACGAACAGCGCGACCGGCGCCAGCGCCAGCAGGTAGATCCACAGGCCGCGCCGCGCGAAGAAGGTCTTGCGCCATTCCAGGCGCATTACCGCCAGGATCTGCTCGGCCCACAGGCCCCAGGGATACCGGTTCATCGCGTGGCTTCCTCCGTGCCGATCAGATAGGTGTATACCGAGTTCACGTCGTCGTCGGCCGGCGACACGGTGTCGATGTCCACGCCGTCCACAGCGATCTGGTTCAACAGCCGGTACAGGCGGTCCGCGTCGCGGGTCTTGACCAGCAGGCCCTGCAGGTCCGTGTGGAGCTTCACCTCGACCACATGGTCGTGCTCGAAGAAGCGCCGCGCCACCGCGCTGGGATTCGTGCAGCGGATCAGCACCTGCATCGGATGCTCCTGGATCTCCTGGCGGACGCCGCGGATCTGGCCCTCGGCGACGACGTACCCGTTCGAGAGCAGGATCACCTGGTCGGAGATCATGTCCACCTCGTGCAGGATGTGGCTCGACACGATCACGTGGCGGCCTTCGTTGGCGAAGGTCCGGAACATGGCGATGGTTTCGGCCCGCACCAGCGGGTCCAGGCCGTTCAGCGGCTCGTCGAGCACCATCACCTGGGGCTCGTGGGCGATGGCCTGCGCCAGCCGGATCCGCTGCCGCATGCCCTTCGAATAGCCCGCCACTTTGCGGTTGGCCGCCTCCACGAGGTTGACGTGTTCGATGGCCTTCCAGGCGAGCTTGTCGGCCTTCTCGTGACCCATGCCGTGCAGCCGCAGGGAGCCGTAGACGAACCCGTAGCCGGTCTGCCCCTTGGGGAACGAGTCGAACTGCGTCGCGTAGCCGGTGAAGCGGAACAGGTTCCCCGGGTCCCGGGGCGAGACGCCGCGCACCGTAATCGTGCCGCGCGACGGCTGCACCAGCCCCGTCACCAGGTTCATCAGCGTGGTCTTGCCGGAACCGTTGGGACCCACCAGGCTGGTGATGCCGGGCGGGATGCTCAGCGATACGCGGTTGACGCCCAGCACTTCTCCGTAGAACTTCGAAACGTTGTCGAAGACGATCGTGTCGGCGCTCATGGCTATCCTTTCACCACTTCGTGCGCCCGGATCTTCCGGTCGAGCAGCCAGATGCACAGCGCGGCCACCCCGATCAGCGTGGACCAGGCGTCCCAGCTCGAAGCGCCCCAGTCGCCTTCCAGGCGGAACAGGTCGGCCCAGATGACATTCATGAGCCGCGCCAGGTCGAAGCGGTTGCCGAACTCCGTGCGCATCACGCCGTTGACGGCCGCGCCGAAGCCCGCGCCCGCGAAGAAGATCCCCAGGATCAGCGCCCCGGCGGCGATCCGCCACTTCACCCAGGCCGACATGGCAAGGGCGATCAGGCTGAGGAGCACGATCCAGACCAGCGAGCCGATCACCAGACCCGTCGCGATCCACCAGTTCTCCGCCGCCCAGCTCCAGCCGGCGACGCTCGCTTGAATGCCGAACAGGATCAGCCCCGGCACCCAGGTGATGGCCGAGAGCAGCACCGCGAGCACGCTCATCTTGCCCACCACATACTCGGTGCGCGTGAAGGGCCGGCAGAAATACAGCGGCAGCGCGCCGTTGGCCAGGTCGGGAGCCACCAGGCTGGGACCCACCAGCGCCGTCAGCAGGTAACAGAGCGCACCCTGGAACGCCAGATAGAAACGGAAGAACGTTCCGTTGATCTTCAGTGTCGAGGTCGGGTTCACGCCGAACTGCTGCAGAAAGCTCAGGTTGTTCACCACGTAGATGGTGACCGCGCAGCCCAGCGGAAAGAACAGGCACAGCGCGAGAAAGATCACCAGGAAACGCGACTGGAACAGGCGCTGGTAGCTGTAGCGCGGCAGCACCCACAGCCGCGCGGCCGGGGTGGTGAGCGCGCCTCCGTAGCCCTTGTAGCTTCTTTTGTAAACGGCCATGCGCGGTTCTCCTTACGCCTTCCCGTGCCCGTTGCGCGGCGGGGCCGCGGACGTGCCGGCGCGTTCCGGCTCCATGGCTTTCAGGAAAATGTCCTCGAGCGTGTCCTTGCGGTAGCTGAGCCGCCGGAGCTGCAAGTCCCGCGCCGCGGCGATCCGGTACAGCTCGCGCATCGGGACGTTCTCGGGAAACACCATCTTCCAGCGCCCCTGCCCGGCGAGCGCGCACTCGGCGCCCAGCGCCTCCACGGCCTCGGCGAAGCCCTGCTCGTCGCCTACGGTTTCCACTTCCACGAACCGCTTGTTCGCCTTGCGCTCCTCTTCGAGGTTCGAGTAGTGGACCATCCGGCCGCCGCGTAGAATCAGGACCTCTTCGCACGTCTCCTCGACGTCGCGGAGCAGGTGCGAGCACATCAGGATGCGCATGTCGCCGGAGTCGCGCATTTCCTGGATCATGCGCAGCATGCGCAGCCGCGCCGAGGGGTCGAGGCCGTTGGTCGGCTCGTCGAGGATCAGCAGCTTCGGCCCGTGGACAATCGCCTGGGCGAGCTTCGCCATCTGCTTCATGCCGAGCGAGTAGCTGCCCAGCAGCCGGTACCGCGCCTCGCCCAGGCCGACGTAGAACAGCGCCTCGTGCGCGCGCTCCAGGGCCGCCTCCGAAGGCAGGCCGCTCAGCTCCGCCATCATGCGGACGAAGTTCACCGCCGTCATGTTGGCGATCAGCGCGTCGTTTTCCGGCATGTAGCCGACCAGTTGGCGGATGGCCCGCGCGCCGCGGTCGATATCGTGCCCGAAGATGCGGGCCGTGCCGGAGGAATGCTCGACGAAGCCGAGCAGGGTATTGATCAGCGTCGACTTGCCGGCGCCGTTGGGGCCTAACAGCCCGATCGTCCGGCCGGTGAGCGTCACGTTCAGGTTCTGCAGAATGTCGCGTTGCCCGAAGCGAACGCCCAAACCAGCCAGCTCGATAACGGGTGTCATTTTCTCGGTGTCTCTATCTTCCCCAATGCCGGGCCCAGGCGCAGCCCCCCGCCGATCAGCTTCGGCAGCACGTTGCCCCGGCCGCTCACCATGCCGGCTAGCGAATCGAGCCCCAGCCCGAAGAAGCTGCCCGTCGAGGCGACGGTGATGGCGTCCGCCTGCCCGTAAGCATAGATCAGGCTGGGCTCGCGATTGATCTCGAACGAGTCGATCGCCTTCTGCTGTTCGGGCGAGAGCAGACCGGAGTTCTTCAGGGTGTCCGCCAGCGGGCCCACGGCCACGCCCATGTTGTAATACGCCAGCGCCGAGAACCCGGTATAGCCGTCACGCGGCAACTGGTTCCGGAAGCGCTCCGAATAGGGCAGGGAACCGCCCGACGCCCGCAGCGCGATGGCCTTTTCGAGCAGCGCCTGGTCCGGCGCCGCGATCAGGTAATTGTCGGCGTAGGTGTAGTAGAGCGCCACCGGGAACGCGGCCGTGCGGATCTCCGTGAAGGTCCGCCCGTTGACCGTGGAGCGGGTGATCGTCACCGGCTTGCCGGCCATTTCCGGGTGCCGGTTCAGTTCCGCGGCGCTGCGCTCCAGCGCGGCGTCGATCGCCTGCGGGCTGTACGCCTCGGCGATCAGCTTGAAGGCCGGCACCGGCAGCAGCGGCCCGTCCGCGGCAAACGTGAACTCGCCGCCGAAGCCCGCCGCCGCGTCCAGCACCAGCGCGCTCAACTGCGCCGCGCCATCCCGCCGCTGGCCGAACACGTCTTCGAGCATCGACTTCGGGTTCTTCACCACGAACGAAGCCGCGAAGCTCGCCTCCGGCGACACGAACTCCAGCGACCCCATCGGTCCCGGCGCGGCCAGCCAGGCCATGACGCCCTTGCGCTCGCCGCGGAAGCCGAGGGAGGCTCGCGTTTCGGTCCTGCCGCCTTTGTCGTGCCGTTCCACCATGAGAAGATCCACGTTGTCGAGTCCGAGGTTCGTCGCGCCCTTAGCCTGTACGGAATTCTTGACGATTTGTTCCATCGCCACCGCAAACAGCCAGCCCGCGCCGGCGCGGTAGGCCTTGTTCACCCGCGCAAAGAACGGCGTCGTCTGGAAAGCGCCCTCGCCGCTCGCGGCCTCCGCGATCGCCCCTGCGTTCAGCCCCACGAAGACATGCCCCCCGGCGATCAGCGCCGCCGGCTCACCCGCCTTCGCGCCACGCAGCTCCGCCACGCTGGCAAACAGCGGCAGCGGTTGACCTGCCTTCGCCGCCGGCGCCAGTTGCGCCGCCTGCGACTCCAGGAACTCCTTCAAACCGGCTTTCTTCACCTCGGCGATCACCAGCGGATCGCCCATGCCGCCGCCGGGGCCCGGCGTCACCGCGATCACGATCTCGTCGCCCAGGTAATCGCTCAGCAGCTTCACCCGGTCCACCACCGACCGGAGTTCGCGCGCGTCCTGCTCTTTCCAATACTCCCTGAGCACCGCGCTGTCGCGCACCCGCTCCTCGAACAGCCGCGTGGCCTCCGCCAGCGTCGAGCCGATATTCGGAATCGCCGCGTACACCAGCGTGTTCGCCGGCACGAACCGCGCCAGCTTCGCCTCATACCGCAGCGCCGGACCCGGCAGCGCGGAGATCTTCTTCTCGAGCACCGACAGCTCGCCCAGCAGCGCCAGGTACTTGGCTGCGTTCTCGCTCCAGCCGATCTCCTCCGCCACCGGCACCGGCTCCACGTTCGCGTTCGACGCCGTCTGCTCGCCCGGCTTCAGCATCTGCGCGTTGCCGCCCTGCTCCACCTTCACCGCGCCCTCGACCACGGCCACGCGCGAGCCCTTCAGGCCGCTCGAAACCGCGAAGATCGTGCCCTTCACCGACACGAGCGAATCCCGCGTCGCCACCTGCAGATAACCCGACCGCTGCTTGGCGGCCTCCACGATCACGCTGCCGCGCTCCAGATGGATGGTCGCGCCGCGCCAGCCGCGCCGCACGTCCACTTCGCTCCGCTCGGCGACCTCCACCCGCGAACCGTCGGCCAGCGTCAGCACCGCCCGCGAGCCCTTCGCCGTCCGGATCGCCTCGCCTTCGACCAGCTCGGTCCCCAAAGCCACCGGAGCCCCGGCCACCCGAAACGCCTCGCCCTGAATCGCCGCCACGGTCGCCCGCGCGCCCGCCGGCTTCACGAAGCTCTGGAACGCCACCACGCTCGCGAACCCCACCACCACCAGCGCCGCCGTCGCCAGACCCCACTGCAGCCACGGGGTCCGCGGCGCCGCCGCCGGCCGGTACACCGCCTGCGGCGCCTGCGCCCGCTCCAGCGCTTTCCGGCACTCTACGCAGTGGTGCGTATGGTCCTCGAACAGCATCTTGCGCGCGTCGCTCAAGTCGCCGTCCAGGTAATCGTTGATCAGGGAGCGGAAATCCCCGCACGAGCGCAGCTTCGCCGCCGCCGCTTCCGGAGCGCTCAGGCGCGCCCACACCCGCGCCGCCGCCGCGTCTACCGCCGCCGTCTCCGGCACATCCTCGCGCGCCGCCGCGATCAGGTTGTCGAATTCGTTCCGGTTCATGGCCATCAGCTCCTCATGGCTCCCACTTGCTTCTGTAACTGCTTCCGCGCCCGGTGGACGGTCACCGCCACCAGCACCTGACTCATCCCCAGCATCTTGGCGATCTCGGGATTCGAATACCCTTCAAAAAAACGCAGCGTGAAGATCTCGGCCCAGCGCGGCGGCAGCGCCGCGATCGCCGTCCGCAACTGCTGGCGCAGCTCGCGCAGCTCCGTGCACACCGCCGCGGCCGTCGTGTCCTCCAGCGGAACGTTACGCGCCGCCTGCCGCGAACGCACGATGTCCAGCGCCGCGTTCACTGCCGCCCGCCGCAGGTAGCTTTCCGGGTTCTTCATCTCCGCGGCGGAATCCTCGCGCCGCAGCAGCCGCATGAATACCGTCTGCAGCGCGTCCTCGGCGTCCGAGGGATTTCCGGCCACCCGGTACGCCGCCCGGTACACCATCGCCTTGTGCGCTTCGAACAGCATCTCCAGGTCCTTCGGTACGGTGGAAACGGCGGCCTCCTCAAGTAAGCCCAGAGCCATTACGCCTCCCAAACCGGAAGACGGCAGCCGAGGGCCGATTCTTACAGTGGAACTACGAGACTTAGATTCAATAGCTTACGTACTTGAGACCGGCTCCACCAGCACCGCCGTCCCATAACAGAGCACCTCGGTCACCCCGCTCATCACCTCGTTAGCGTCATAACGGACCCCAATGACGGCATTTGCGCCCATCTGCCCCGCGTGCTCCAGCATCCGGGCGAACGACTGCTGCCGGGTGGTTTCGCACAGGTCCGTAAGCAACGTGATATCCCCGCCGACGATCGTCTGCAGCCCCGCGCCGATCGTCCCGAAAATCGACCGGGAGCGCACCACGATGCCCCGCACCATCCCCAGGCTCCGCACTACCCGGAAGCCGTCGAGCGTGAACGTCGTGCTCACCATGTAAGGAAACACCTGCGAAGTGGCCATGAAATCCTCCGCCTGAACGTACCACGCCCGGAAAGACGCGGGGAACCGGTCCGCGCAAAGGGACTAGAATCGTTAGGTGCTCTCGCCTGGAGACCGCCTGGGACCTTACGAGGTGCTCACCCTCGTGGGCGCCGGCGGCATGGGCGAAGTGTACCGCGCGCGCGACACGAGACTGGGCCGCGAAGTCGCCATCAAGATGCTGCGGGAGGAAGGCCTCGCCGACCCCGACCGCCGGGAACGCTTCCTCCGCGAGGCGCGCGCCGCCAGCGCGCTCTCCCACCCCAACATCCTCACCGTCCACGACATCGGCATCGAGCACAACGCGATCTACGTGGTGATGGAGTTCATCGAGGGCCGCAGCCTCCACGAGATCCTCGCCGAGCGCCGCCTGCCGCCGGACGAAGCGCTGCAGCTTGGCGTCCAGGTGGCGAATGCGCTCGGCCGCGCCCATTCCGCCGGCATCGCCCACCGCGACCTCAAGCCCGCCAACATCATGGTGACGCCGGAGGGCCTGGTGAAGGTAGTCGACTTCGGCCTCGCCAAGTGGACCGGACCCCGCGAGGAGCAGCCCGCCGAGAGCACCCGCCTCCGGTCGCTGACCGAAGAAGGCTGGGTGGTCGGCACGCCCGCCTACATGTCGCCCGAGCAGGCCACCGGCGAGGCCGTCGACGCCCGCAGCGACGTCTTCTCGCTCGGCGTCGTGCTCTACGAGATGCTCGCCGGTGCGCGGCCCTTCGTGGCGGACACCAAAGCCGTCATGTTCCGGAAGCTGCTCGCCGCCGACCCCGAGCCGCTGGACCGCGTCGCGCCGGATACGCCGCCTGATCTGGCCCGCGTGGTCCACAAGTGCCTGGCCAAGGACCGCGAGGACCGCTACGCCGGTGGCGCGGACGTGGCGCGCGAGCTGCAGGCACTGGTTTCCGGCACCGCCACGCGCAGCATCGCGGCGCGCAGCCCGGTGCGCGCCCGCCGCTCCTGGTTCTCCATCGCCGTGGCCGCCGCGCTCGCCGTCATCCTCGCCCTCGGCGGCGTCGCCGCCTGGCGCTACTTCGCGGCCGCCGCTCCCGCCACCCGCGGCGTCGCCGTGCTGCCCTTCACCACCGTCAACACCGACGAGAAATCACGCGCTTTCGCCCTCGGACTCGTGCTCGCCGTCTCCTCGAGCATCAGCGGCCTCGAAGCCTTCCAGCGCGCCTTCTGGGTGGTCCCCATGGGCGACGTCCTGCAAGCCAAGCCGCAATCCGCCAAGGACGTCCGCGCGCTGTTTGGCGTCGACCTCGCCATCAGCGGCAGCGTCGAAACCGCCGGCGACCAGGTCCGCATTACCGCCAGCCTCAGCGACACCCGCACCCAGCGCCAGCTCCGCTCCCGCCAGATCACCCGGCCGCTGGCGAACCCGCTGGCGCTGCAGGACGAGCTCGCCCGCGCTGTCGGCGAACTGCTGGAGATCGAGCTTCCCGCGGGCGTTCTGGCGTCCACGCTGCCCGGCGCCAGTCGCGAGCCCGAAGCCGCTGACTACTATCTCCAAGGCCGCGGTTACCTCCAGAGCGGACCCGACAAAGCCGACTTCGCCGTCCGCGTTTTCGAGCAGGCCCTGGAACGCGACCCCAACTTCGCGCGCGCCTACGCCGGACTCGCCGAGGCGTACCTCCAGAAGTTCTTCGTCACCAAGGAGCCCGCCTGGATCGAAAAGGCCCGCTCCAGCTCCGGCGAAGCGCTGCGCCGCGCCGGCCGCATCCCGGAGGCCCTGCTCACCGCCGGCGCCATCGAAAAGGAGCAGGGGAAGGCCGACGCCGCGGCCACACTGTTCCGCGAGGTGCTGGCACAGGACCCCCGCAACCGCGACGCCTGGATCCGCCTGGCCCAAACGCTCGAATCCCAAGGCAAGTTCCGCGACGCCGAGGACGCCTTCCAGCGCGCCATCCGCGCCGAGCCCGGCTATGCCGGTGGTCACTTGAGCCTCGGGTCCTTCTATTACCGCCGCGGGCGGTATCCCGAGTCCGAGAAGAGCTTCCGCCGCGCCCGTGAACTGGTTCCGGACAATCCCCGGCCCTACAACCAGCTCAGCGGCCTCTATATCCAGATGGGCCGCTATGCCGACGCCGAAACCATGGCCCTGCAGTCCATCGGCCTCAAGCCCAGCGCCATCGCTTACAACAACCTGGCCGTCGGCTACTTCTACCAGGAGCGCTACGCCGACGCCGTGCCGCCCATGGAAAGCGCGCTGCGCCTCGGCCAGGTGAGCGTGCCGCTGCTCGGCAATCTGGCCAACCTGTACCGGCTGACGCCGGGGCTCGAGTCCAAGGCCGAGCCTTACTACGGGCGCGCGTTCGAACTCGCCGCCAAACAGCTCGCCGTGAATCCCAACGACGCGGATCTGCGGGCCGACGTCGCGCTCCTGCGGGCCCAGCGGGGCGACCGGGACGCCGCCCGCGCCGAGATCGGGCGCGCCCGCGAACTCGCCCCCGGAGCCGCTCCGGTCCAGTTTCACGCGGTACTCGTATATGAGATGATTGGCGACCGGGAATCGGCCCTGGCGGCGTATCGGGACCTGGTGCGCTCCGGCGCGTTTCTCGAAGAAATCCGCCGCCGGCCGGAGCTCAAGTCGCTCCGGAGCGATCCGCGTTTCGCGGCCGCCGACCGGAGGAAGTAACAGGAGAGAGGATCTGGGCATGAGCAAAGTGCTGACCGTCGCCGCGCTGTGGGCGGCGTTCGCTGCCGGACGCGCGCACGCGAAAGATGTCTTCATCGAGGTGAAGCTGAAGGCCGATGGTTCGGTGATCTGTGTCCCCAACGAGCAGACCGCCCAGCGCGGCGACCGCATCATCTGGTTCGGGCTCGAACACACCGGCACGTTTGACGGCAAGGTGAAGGGCGAAAAACAGCGCGGCTTCGTCGAAGCGGACCTGCCGGCGCTCTCGGTTGCCAAGGGCACGGTGGACGGCGCGGTGTTCCCCACGGCGACCACCGACGCCGCCGGCAGGCAAGTCCCCAAGAAGGGTTGGAAGAACGGCGAGAGCCTCGCCGTGCGAGCCGACGCTCCCACCGGCGCTTACAAGTACACCGTGAAGGTCAAGGGAAAGAAAGACGCCGACCCGATCGTCATCATCGATCCCTGATGGACTCCCCGGCCAACGTCACGCGCCTCCTCGACCGCTGGAGCGGCGGCGATAGCGCCGCCTTCGAGCAGTTGGTCCCGATTGTCTATGGCGAGTTGCACCGGCTGGCCGGATCGTACTTGCGGATGGAGCGGCCGGGCCATACGCTGCAGCCGACGGCGCTCGTCAACGAAGTCTACCTGAAGCTGGCCGGCCAGCAGGATAAATCCTGGCGCAACCGCGGCCACTTCCTCGCCGTGTGCGCGCAGATCCTCCGCCAGGTGCTGGTGGATCATGCCCGCGGCCGACGCGCGGCGAAACGCAACCACGGCATCGCGCCGCTCGACCTGGAGTCCGTTTCCGGATTGCCCATCGATCGCGATACGGAACTGATCGCCCTCAACGACGCGCTGGCCGAGTTCGCCGAAATCGATCCGCTGAAAGCGAAGATCGTGGATCTGCGGTACTTCGGCGGCTTCACCGTGGAAGAGATCGCCGAGATGCTGGAGATCTCGCCGCCGACGGTGAAGCGCCACTGGGCCATCGCCAAGGCCTGGCTCTACCACCAGCTCAACCGCTCCGGCGAATGATCCCCCGCCGGTAGGCGGGGGTCAAAGCCCGAGCGCACGTCACCACTCCGTAATGTCTCTCTACTTCGTCGCTTCCCGCAGGCACGCCTCCAGCGTATCCACCGCGAAATCCGCCTGATCCTTCGTGATCACCAGCGGCGGACACAGCCGCATGGAGTTCGGCCCGCAGCCCAGCACCAGGACCCCGCGCTCGAAGCACATCGTCTCCAACTGATCGCGCAACTGCGGGAACCGCTCCCGCGTTTCGTGGTCGTGCACGAACTCGATGCCGATCATCAGCCCCAGCCCGCGCACCTGCCCGATGTTCTTGTACTTCTTCGGCCAGTCGGCGAGCCGGTTCAGGATATGCCCGCCAACCTTGGCGGCATTGTCGATCAGTTCCTGTTCCAGCAATTCGATGGTGGTGAGGGCGGCCGCGCAGGCAATCGGGTTGCCGCCGAACGTCGAGGCGTGCGCGCCCGGCGTCCACGACATGTACTGCGGCTTCGCCACCACCGCGCCCAGCGGCATGCCGCTCGCGATGCCCTTGGCGATGGCCAGCAGGTCCGGCGAGACGCCGAAATGCTCGCTCGCGAACATCTTGCCGGTGCGGCCCATCCCGCTCTGCACCTCGTCGGCGATCAGGCAGATGTTGTGCCGCGCCGCGATGTGCTGCAACTCGTCGAACCACTTCTGCGGCGGGACGACGTACCCGCCCTCGCCCTGCACCGGTTCGAACAGGATGGCGGCCGTTTCCTCGGCCGGCAGAATATGGCGGAACAGCGTCTGTTCCACGTACTTCAGGCACTCGACATTGCAGGTGTCGGGCTGCTTGCCGTAGACACAGCGATAGCAGTTGGCGTACGGAACGTGATGGACGCCCGGCAGCAGGTTCCCGAAGTTCTTGCGCTGGACGTACTTCGACGCCGTGAACGACAGCGAGCCCATGGTGCGCCCGTGGAAGCTGCCGAGGAACGCCACGAACTTGTCTTTGCCGGTGTGGTAGCGGGCGGCCTTGATGGCGCATTCGATCGCCTCGGTGCCGGAGTTGCCGAAGTAGACGCGGCGGTCGCCGCCCCCGGGGGCGAGCGCGGCCAGCTTCTCGGCCAACTGGACCATGTTCTCGTAGTAGAAGTCGGTCCCCGACATGTGGATCAGGTTCGCGGCCTGCTTCTGGATGGACTCCACCACCTTCGGGTGGCAGTGGCCGGCGGCCACCACGGCAATGCCGGCGTTCATATCCAGGAAGCGGTTGCCATCGGGATCCTCAATGATGGCGCCTTCGCCCTTGGCGGCCACCAGCGGGTAACCGCGGGTGTAGGAAGGCGACAGGACTTTGTGATCGCGGTCAATAATGGCCTTGGCCTTGGGGCCGGGCAAGGCGGTAACGAGATGCGGCAGATCCGGACGTACGGCGGTCTTCATAGACGGACTCCTGTTCGATCAATCGGTTTTCAAGGGGAAAAACTGCAAGATGAGCGCCGGGGGACGGCGCTAGTCGGATCCGTACAAGGCGGGGCGAGCGGTGCTCGGGACCGGCATAACTCCATCGTACACCGCTAATGTGTGCCTGGCTACCCCGCCGCACCATCCCGTCCCAGGACGTTTCCCTGCGCCGGGCAACGGCGCTATGCTCGGCGGCATGGAACCTCGCCTGACGCGCGCCGCCCCCTACTTCCTGGTCCCGGACGTTGCCGCCGCCGCGGACTACTACCAGCGGACCCTCGGGTTCCGCCCCGATTATGTAGCCGCGCCCGAGTTCGCCATCGTGTCGCGGGACGGGCTGGCGGTAATGTTCCGCCGCGCCCCGGGGCCGATCGTCCCCAACGAGGCGCAGGGCGGGACGTGGGACGCGTTCTTCTGGGTGGAGGGCGTCCGCGAATTGCACGCCGAACTCACGGCACGGGGCGCCGTGGTCGTCTACGGACCCGTGGTGCAGGAGTCGTATCACATGCTGGAGTTCGCCGTCCGGGATCGCGACGGCTACGTGCTGGGCTTCGGCGAGCCGGTGAAGTAGAGCGATGCTCGGGAGTCCCCGAATGTGTGTTGGGTTTCCGCCGAACGAGCCGCGGAGCGGCCACCTGGGCTGGACCACTGCCAGGTGCCGAGGTCGACGGTTGGCCGGGCCGTCCGCTTAGCGGCTCGCGGCGACGCCGGATTCGAGCAGTGTCTGGATCGCACCCGCGGCGTCCAACAGGTCCTTCATGCGTACCAGGTTAGTCTCGGCGAAGTCGCCGATGGCGCTGCCGGAGACGAACAGGTTGCCTCGGGCGTCCTTTTCCAGCCAGCCGCGCCGCAACAGGCTGGCGATTCTCCGCCGTACGGACTCCCGGGGAATGCCCGTCGCCTGGGCTATCGAGTAGGCATTGGTCGGCAACAGACCTTCGCGACTGCCGGTGGCCAAAGCGTTCAGCGCCTCACTCAACTCGCGCGGTGTGCGGGCCTGGTTGATGAAGGGCGCGTAGTTGTGGTGCGCAATCTCGCCGAGTACGATGGCGGCCAGCAGGTCGCCATCGAAGGCGCGGTACATGGCAACCAGATGCCGCGCGAACATCAAGTTCATCAGGACGGTAATGGCTCCGGCATGACGATCGAAAGCGGGCCGCGTGATCGTTTCGGGATGGAAAGAGGGGCTCTGCGTCATGGCCTATGACCCGGTGCGGGGTGCGGACCCCCGCGGCTGGCTCCTGGCCAAGTCTAGCAGCGTGGCGCGGCGGTGGGCGGACGGGTGGATCCGCCGGCGGACCTGCCCAAAATGAGCACTTCCGGGCTTGCCGCCCTCGAAGCCGCGCGCTAACCTCGGAGCGCTGTCTGAAGGCCCGCTTTCCCGCGGGCGTTGGACCCGGTCGCAAGCAGAGGCCCGGGATCGGCCGGGCAGCCTCTTAGCCTGGATCGAAAGGGAGACCATGATGTCGATTGCCAAGAAGGCCACTGTTTTCACCTGTGCGTTGTTCTGTGCGTCGCTGTTCGTCGAGAACGCGTGGGCGCAGAAGCCCCCCGCGCCTGCCGCCAAGGCGTCCGCGGACGAGGAAGAGGTCCTGGACGACAAGATCCGGGAGTTCGGCTACTGGTCCGGGGCGGCCTACGGCTGCGTACCCGCCGCGAAGCAGAGCGAGGTCGAGCGCAAGGTGATGGATAACTTCAACCACATCGCTCGCTTGTTCGGCACCGACCGGGCGTTCTTCTACGCCGCGGCATTCGGCAACGGCACCACCACCAAAGTGGAAGCGGCGAAGTGCCCGGAGTTCCTTTCGAAGTTCGAGAAGGCCACGCTGCGTGGCGGTAAGAAGTAGGAGGAGCGCATGAAGAGACATCTGCTTTCGAGCCTGGCGCTCGGGTTAGCCTTGCTGGCCGCCGCGCCCACGGCGGTCGCGCAGTGGGGAGAGAAGCGGCGCGAGGTTCGCCGGGAAGTGCGCGAGGGCGCCCGGGAAGTGGCGCGCGAACGCCGCGAGATGCGCCGGGAAATCCTGGAGGCGGACAGCCCCTGGGAACGCCGTCAGGCCATCCGCGAAGGTTCACGGGAGATCATGCGGGAGCGCCGCGAAGCGCGCCGCGAGGTTAATCGCGAACTGCGCGAGTGGTGGTAAACGCCGGGCGGGCAGCGGCGGACTAACGCCCTGCCCGTTTCCGGTCTGAGCCCGCGTTCACCGCGCCCTTTCACTCCGCCGGACGCGCGGCCGCGATCAGGCCCGCCACCCTCCAGGCATCGCTATCGCTCATGAGCGTGCCGTCGGACGCCCGCTGGACCAGGTTGTCCGTGTGCGTGAGGTGCACCACCACCAGGTCGGCCTCCGGCGCGATGACGACGTACTGACCGCCGGCGCCCCGCAGCGCGTAGTACGGGAACCCCGGCCGTGTGTTGGGGCCGTACACCCAGAACATGTACCCGTAGGACTCGCGCTCGTTCACCTTGACGTGCGCCGTGGTGCTCTCCCTCACCCAATCCGCCGGGATCAGGGGAGCACCGTTCCATTGGCCGCGCCGCAAATACAGGAGCCCGAACCGCGCCAGGTCCCGGGCCGACATCTGGAAGAGGTACGCCGCGTGCTCGGATTCCGGCTCGCGCCGGTACTCGGTCCGCTCTTTCGCGAAGTCCTGCATCTGGAGCGGTCCGGCGATCTGGCGCGCGAACGCCTCGAAGATCCCCACGCCGGTGCGCTTCTCGTAAATCGTACCCAGGACGTTGAAGTCCCAGTTGTTGTAGTAGAAGTGCTCGCCGCGCGCGTGGGACCCGCGGGCGGGGCGCTGCGCCTTGGCCGAAGGCAACTCGTACGCCGCAGGATGATAGACCCCCGAGCGCGAGGTGAGCAAGTCGGCTACCGTGGCGGACTTCTCGGCCGCGGTGAGCGTCTGTTTGTCGTCGATGGCCAGGCCGGCCAGGGTATCCGTGAGACGGATCTTGCCCGAGGCAACCGCGGGTCCGTATAGGGCGCTGAGCAGGCTCTTGCGCATGGAGCGGATCGGATGGACCTGCGCGGTGTCGCCCCAGGAGGCGATCCACTTGCCTTTGTGGATCACGACGACGGCGGCGGATCCGGCCCGGAGCGAGAACTGGCGGGCGGCGTCAAGTTTGGCGGCGGACCAGCCGCTGGCTTCGGGGTCCGCCGGGGTCCAGGTCCGGCCCGGGAAGTCGGCGAGCGCAAGGGTGGCGGAAAGCAGAACGGCGAGGCTGGGCATGAAGGCCAATACGCCGCAGCCGGCCCGAGGTATCAAGTAAATCGGCGAGCCAGGCTTGCCACATCCCGCGGGCTCTTGGCAATTGGGTCAGTGCACCCGGGTGCGCCGTTCGACCCCGTGGCTTCTGCGAGCCCGGAACTACCGGACCTGCCGCTCCGTGCCGATCCACCACACGATCCCGAACGGGTCCTCCACCCCCGAATCCCGGCAGCCGTACGGCTGCTCGGTCGGCGGATAGATCACCCGCGCTCCCGCCGCCACCGCCCGGGCGAACACGGCGTCGCAATCCGGCGTCTCCACCCACACGCTGGCGCGCGGCAGCAGGTTCGGATCGCGCGCATCCAGGTTGGCGTGCTCCCCGATCATCACCCGCGTCTCGCCGATACGCAGTTCCGCGTGCAGAAACCGCCCGTCGGGATGGGTCTCGCGCGACAGCTCCGCGGCTCCGAACGCCCGCGCGTAGAAGTCGCACGCCGCAGCACCGCCGGCCGCCATCAGGAACGGATTCAGCTTCAAGCGCCACCGCCCAAATGGGTTCCGACGTACCAGTGATTGCCGCAGGCGTCCTCGACGCCGGCGTTGCGGTCCCCGTACTCCTTGTTCTCGGGCGCCGCCAGGGACTTGGCGCCCGCCGCCAGCGCTTTCGCGTACACGGCGTCGCAATCGGGCACGTAGACGTAGAGCGTCGCCGGAAACACCGGCTTGTCGTCCCCCGGATTGCCGGCCATGATCCAGGAGTCGCCCACCAGGATCTCGGCGTGCGTCACGCGGCCGCCCTCGCCCGTGACCCGCATCTTTTCTTTGCCGTCGAAGGCTCGCGCGACGAAGTCCAGCACCGCCTCGACGTCGCGGACCACCAGATACGGCGTTACCGTGTGGTAACCCTCCGGGATGTGTTTTGCCATGATGCGCCATTGTCGCCCGACGGGCGGCCGACGGGCTTGTAAGAATGCGAAATCCGCCCGTTGGGCGTCGTTCGGGTTTCTTGTAACACCGGCGGCGGTGTCCGTGGAGATGGGGCATGGGTCTAAGCCCGGGCTAACTTCTCCCACTGTGCCCGGCCGTCATCCCACGCAGGCAGCCGCGAATCGACCGAAGATCGCCCTCCGACACGGGCCTCGGCGGGTCCGCTGCTGCATGCGACACCGGGGTGAAATAGGGACATCCCCCACACAATCCCCCGATCCGCGCCGTCGACCGCGGACGCGCCAGAATCAGAGGCGAGCGGTCAGGCCTCGTCCCACTCTTCCCGCTTGATTCCTGCCTGGCGCAGGATCTCTTTGACGAGTGACCAATCGATGCTGTTGCCTTTGGGCGGATTCGGAATGCGGACTTTCAGTTCGCCCTTCTCGACGAACTGATGCCTGCCGCCGGAAACCGGTCCCCGGAAGCCGAGGTTGCGCAAACGCCGGATCAACTCCTTCCGGGAAATCGGCTTGGGCATCGCTCACGCGGCCTTGCACGATAGACGGACGCGGCCGAGACTTGGGATCGGATCATTGTCGCGGATCTTGAGAACCAGCCACTCTTCGAGAACCTCCTGGAGCACTTCGCGGCAGGTCTCGACGGTGGTCTCGTTAGCCCACACGCCGGCCAGTCCGGGTATCTCGCCGAAGCACGTGCCGTCGTCGAGACTCTTGAACCGAGCTCTCTTCATGGCCGCCTGGATGTAGCGCGTCAACATCGGTCCAATCATAACAGGAGGAGTACAACACCAACCTGCTCGTGCGGAGCTCGTCGAAGCTCACGTGAAGCGGAGGCACTTGGCGTGCGACGCCCTGCTCTGCGATGTGCCGTTCCGCCCCGAATCGCCGGCAAACCGTAAGTCATGCGCCGGCCTGTTCTTGGGGGTCTCACAGTATCTTGGTGCTCATTGCGACAGCGCGGACTGTCGAGCAGGCCGCCGCCATGCGGTCACGCTCCGCGGAAAACGTGAACACGCTCAGTCGATTCGCACATGATTCATGTGCCGCGTCCGGCGCTCGCTGTACTGGCTGGGGGTCAACCCGCTGAACGCCCGGAAATCGTGGTTGAAGTGCGCCTGGTCGAAGTACCCGCTCTGGTGCGCGACCTCGGTCCAGTCGAGCCCCGGGTCCCGCCCCGCCCGCGCCAGCGCGTCCTGGAACCGCCGGATCCGCGAGTAGGCTTTCGGCGTGACCCCGACTTCGCGGCGGAACAGGTCCCCCAGCCGCCGCGCGCTGAATCCCGTGCGCTCCGCCACCGCTCCCACGGGACGCAACGCCGCCAGCTCGCGCAGCGCAAACCGGACCGCCGGGTGCGGATCGAAATCCGCCGCGCGGCGCGCCAGCACGCGCTCCAGCAGGTCGAACCGCGCCGCCGCGTCCGGCGCCGCCAGCATCCGCTCCCGCAGCTCGCGCGCGCCTGCCCGGCCCCACAGGCACTCGAGCGCGACGTCTTGATTGCGCAGTTCGTCCGCGGGCAGCCCGAAGAACGGAAACGCGCCTCCAGCATGAAAATGCACACCCAGCACGTGCATGCCGGGATCCGTGTCGATCACGAAGTACTCGGAATAGACGCCGCAGACGATCGCGCCCGGCAGCGTCGCGGGTGCCTGCGGATCCCGCCGCGGGTACGTGCAGATCTCGTCCTCGCGCAGGTTCAGGATCACTTCCACCGTGCCCGTCGGCAGCACCCGCTCATGCGTGTGCGGCCCCGAACTCCCGGACGCTTCCCACAACAGCGCGACGAAGCGGTCGAGCGGCGGACCCGGAACTCGCGCCTCCATCCGCATCACGGCTTCTTCAGCGGCACTTCGAAGTAAAACAGCTCCTTGCCGGTCGCCGCTTCGCTCAGCCCCTGCAGCAGCAGGATTCCGCCGTCGTGGATCGTCGTCTGGAAATACACGAACCCGTACGCCGTGTCGTTCGGCGGCAGCATCTTGGCCGCGAACGCCCGCAGTTCGAATTCGGGCCGCAGCAGCGGACTCTTCTTCTTCGGCAACGGGATCGGCCGTGGCACGCCTGGGTTCCGCGGCGCCGGCGCGCCGTGCAGATACGGCACCTCGGAAGCCGGCGTCATCGGGACATGCTTATTGTCCGGCCGGATGTACTCGGCCAGCAGGTTCACCCGCAGCGCCTTTCCCGACTTGTTCTCGAGGATCACCAGCACCGGCAGCACGCCGTGCTCGTACGGGTTCACTTTGCCGAACGCTGCCGAGGCCTCTTCCGCGTTCGTGTACGGAATCGCGGCCACCACCACGCCCTCGAATGTCTGGTGCCCCGGATACGAATCCGGCGGACCCGGCTTGAACGGTTTGTCCTTATCCGCGGCCTGCGCCGCTATACTCAGGAGTATCAGAGAGACCGTCACCCATCGCATCATTTACACCTTCTATTCCTGCGTCCAGTTTCTGGCGATTCCCCTGGCGGCGCTCTATCTTTTGTACCGGATTCTGCGCGACGCGCGGTACCGCCGCCGGCTGAGCGAGCGCTTCGGCTTTGTCCCTATGGAGCCGACGGCGTCCGGCTCCATCTGGTTGCACGCGGTTTCGGTCGGTGAAGTGCTCGCGGCGGTCCCCTTGTTGCGACGCCTGCGCGCGGCCATGCCCGCGGTGCCGCTGTACGTCTCCACCACCACGCTAGCCGGCCGCGCCCTGGCCGAGGAGAAGCTCGCGGGCCTGGCCGACGGCGTCCTTTTCGCACCCCTCGACTACCGGAGCTGCGTACGCCGCACGCTGCGCCGGCTGAAGCCCTCTGTCGTGGTGGTGCTCGAAACCGAGATCTGGCCGCACCTCTACCGCGAGGCGCGCCGCGCCGGCGCCGGACTCCTGATCGCGAACGGGCGCATCTCGGACCGCGCGTTCCCCCGCTATCGCGCCCTGCGCTGGTTCTTTCAGGCGCCGCTGGCGCTGCCCGACCGGATCCTCGCGCAGAGCGAACGCGACCGCGAGCGCTTTGTCGCGGCGGGCGCGCCGCCCGAACGGACCGCCGCCGCCGAGAACCTCAAGTTCGACTTCTCGCCCTCGGCGGATCTCGCGCCGCCGCTCGCGCAGTTCTTCGCGCGCACGGCCCCCGGCTTCGTCTGGATCGCTGCCAGCACCATGCCTCCGGCTGCACCCGGCGACCCCGACGAGGACGACGCCGTGATCGCCGCGTTCCGCGAGTTGGCCCTCCGCCACCCGCGCCTGCTGCTGGTGCTCGCGCCGCGCCGCCCGGAGCGGTTCGACGCAGCCGCCGCCCGGCTGGCCGCCGCCGGCGTCAACTTCGTCCGCCGCTCCACGAACCCGGAGTCCGTGGCGCTCCCCGGAGTCCTGCTGCTCGACTCCATCGGCGAACTCGCGGGCGTCTTCTCCCGCGGGGACGCGGTCTTCATGGGCGGCACGCTCGCGGCGCGCGGCGGACACAATATCCTGGAACCGGCCTTCTTTGGCAAGCCCATCGTCTGCGGCCCGCACCTGGAGAATTTCGCCGAAATCGAAGCCCGCTTCACCGAGGCCGGGGCGCTGCTGCGGATCGATTCTCCAGCGCAGCTCCCTGCCGCGGTAGAGGAAGCTCGCGCGAGCGATCGCGGCGGGCGCGGCCGCGAGGTCGCGCTCCGCTTTCGAGGCGGCGCGGAAAAGGCCGCCGCCGAAGTGGAGCGCCTGTACTGCGAGCGCCTGTTCACGCCGCCGCGGCGCTTCCTCATCGACTGGCCCGCGGCGCTCTGCGCCCGGCTCTGGACCTGGGGCGCCCGGCTGCGCCGCCGCCGGGAGATGCAGCATGCCCGCGCCGTCGCCACGCCCGTGATCAGCGTCGGGAACCTGGCCATGGGCGGGGCAGGGAAGACGCCGCTGGTCAACGCGATCTCCCGGCGCCTGTGCGCCGCCGGACTCGCCCCCGCCATCTTGACGCGCGGCTACGGCCGCCGCCACGCCGCCGCCCATGTCGTGGTGCCCGCCGGGCGCGCCGCGCCGCTCGACGCCACCGGCGACGAAGCGCAATTGCTGCTCCGCCGCTCCGGGGCGCACCTCGGCATCGGCGCGGATCGCTACGACACGGCGCTGCTGGTCCAGGAGCAACTCGCCCCCGGCGTGTTCCTGCTCGACGACGCTTTCCAGCACCAGCGCCTGCGGCGCGATCTGGATCTGGTGCTGCTCGACACCCTGGATCCCTTTGCGCGAGGCGCGGTGTTCCCGCTCGGCCGCCTGCGCGAGGAGGTCGCCGCGCTGCGCCACGCCTCGGCCTTTGTGCTCACCCGTTGCGAAGACGGGCGGCCCACCGAAGCGCTGGAGCGGCGCTTGCACGCCTTCCAGCCCGCCGCGCCCATCTTCCGTTCCCGCGTGCGCCCCTCCCGCTGGCTGCGCCTCGGCGGCGGCGAGGAATCGCCGCCGGCCCGCGCCGCCGATTTCTGCGGCCTCGGCAATCCTGCGTCGTTCGTGCGCTCCCTCGCCGAACTCGGCATCCGGCCGGTCGCGAGCTTCCGCTTCCCGGACCACCACCGTTACCGCCCGCACGAACTGCGCCGCCTGGTCTACCAGGCGCAGCGCGCCGGCGCGGAGGCGCTGCTCACCACCGAGAAGGATCTGGTGAATCTGCCGGACGACGCCGCGGCCATCCTGGCGCCGCTGCACCTCTACTGGCTGGAGATCGAAATCGAGATCGAGCCCGCCGCCGCGTTCTGGGAACTGATCCACGGCGTACTGCGGAGCACGCCGGCATGAGGTTCGCGATCTTCGGCGGCACGTTCAATCCGGTGCATGCGGGGCACCTCGCCGCCGCCCGCGCCGCCGCAGACGAGTACGCGCTGGACCGGGTGCTGTTCATTCCCGCCGCCGCGCCGCCCCATAAGTCGGTGGCCGTGCCGTATGCCGATCGCCTCCGCATGGTGGAACTGGCCTGCGCCGCGGACCCGCGCTTCGTGGCCTCGCGCGCCGAGGAAGGAACCTCGCGCAGTTACTCCATCGATACCATCGAGAAGTTGCGGCGCGAGCATCCGGGCGATGAGTTCTTCTTTCTGATCGGCGCGGACGCCTTCGAGGAAATCGAAACCTGGCGCCGCTGGCGCGACGTCATCCGGCTGGTGGACTTCATCGTCGTGTCGCGCCCGGGCCATGACTACGATGTCCCGGCGGGCGCGCGCGTCCACCGGCTGGACTCGGTGGCGGTGCCGGTGTCGTCGTCGGAACTGCGCGCGGCGCTGGCGCGCGGGGAGGCTCCGGCGGCGATCCCGGCGGCGGTGCGCGGCTATATCCGGGAGCAGGGGCTTTATCGCGCGTGATCTATCGGCCGCAAAAAAGCTTCCAGGGCCCTGCTGCTGGGGTCCGAAAGCCGCCGCAAGTGGCTGGCCGAAAATCGGTTACCGCGCTCGCCATCGAGAGGCGGGGCCTGCCCCGAACTGCCCCCATTCGCCCATCTCACCCATTCTCTTGTCTAGCGCTCAAAATACTTCAAGCCCGAATTCCCAAGCCGCTTGACGCCGGGCGGGGAAGGTGAGATGGCAAGATCGGCGGAAGT
Source organism: uncultured Solibacteraceae bacterium (assembly GCA_964471915.1). GTDB lineage: Bacteria > Acidobacteriota > Terriglobia > Bryobacterales > Bryobacteraceae > JAIEPW01. The sequence goes on from CAYYID010000072.1 coordinate 29,523, forward strand.
TCCAATGAAGATGTACTCAGTCGCCTTGTGTTTGTTCTCGGTAGACTCGAAATGCCAAAAACGATCTTGGACGGTCCGGACACCAGGACCTGGAAGGCGATCAATCGCGTGCCGATGACCGTCTGCGTCCTCAAAGAACTCGTCGGCGGCCCAGCCTTCGACGAAGGGTGTGCTGGTTCGAATGGAATTGTACCGTCGGAAATCCACAAGAACGTACCCGTCAGATGCTTTCGCAAGCGGTTCCGCTCCGGGCACGTCAAGGTCAACACTGAACCAGCCCGTTGCATCCCTTGGGAACAGGTACCGAACAGGCACCCGCTTTTTTTCGCATGCAGCGAAGATTGTCACGAAGACCAACACAGCTCCAACTAGCGATCCCGCGCGTGACATCAGTCCCACCATACCGCGTAGACTGACGTCCCGGGCGCCAGCGTCGGCGGGTAACTGGAAGGCCGTTTCTCCAGCCTTCATCGGGGGGGCGTTGGGACAGACTGGTGGACTGCGGTGGAGAAATGAGACAGTAAGCAAAGGGGACACTTTCAGCGAAT
>CAYYID010000073.1:0-29638 GCA_964471915.1 uncultured Solibacteraceae bacterium
TATCGCGCGTGGGACGAGCGTTTCGCACGCCCGTTGATGCACGACCTGCGGGCACCGGCCAATACGCCTGTTCCAGATCGCCGGGACTCGCCTGGCCCCTGGCCGGCATCGCGGGCGGCCTCGGGCTCGCCTGGCCGGCGGCGCGCCTGCTCGAAGGATTCGTCTATCGGGTGAAACCATTCGACCCCTGGACCGTATTAGGGGTGATAGCGGGCGCCGTGGCGATTGCCGCGGCCGCGCCGCTCGTTCCCGCCTGGCGCGCCTCGCGTGTCGATCCGCTCCAGGCCCTGGCCGAGCAGTAGCTTGGGACGGGTCGTGGCTTTGGAGAGGAGTAGCGCCTTGGAATGGATCGCTGGCCTTACGCAGGACCTCAAGCACTCGCTGCGGCTGCTCGTCCGCGGCCGGGGCTTCACCCTTACCGCGCTGCTCACGCTGGCCCTCGGCATCGGTAGCGTGACGGCGATCTACGCCGTCGTCTACGGTGTGCTGGTCAAGCCGCTCGGTTTCGCGGAACCCGAACGGCTCGCCCTGATCTGGGAGCACAACTTCGAGCGCGGCCGCCGGCAGAACGTGGTGTCGCCCGCCAACCTGCGCGACTGGCGCGCCCGGCAGCATTCCTTTGAGACGACCAGCCTCGTGGCCAGCCTGCGCCGCAACCTCACGGGCGCGGGCGAACCCGAAGAGATCCGCGTCGAACTGGTCGAACCCGAGTTTTTCTCGTTGCTCGGTGCCCGGCCGCAACTGGGACGCCTGTTCGCCGCTTCCGATGCCCGGCCAGGGGGCGGGGACTTCGCGGTGCTGGCGCACGCCTTCTGGCAGCGTAAGTTCGGCGGCCGGGACTCCGTGGTCGGATCCACCATTAGGCTGAATGGCCGCGCCGTCGAGGTGATCGGAGTGATGCCCGCCGCGTTTCCGACACTCGGTTTGCCGGTCGACGCCTGGGCTCCCGCAATCCTCGATCCCGCCATCGACTACCGGCAGCGGGCCGGCCGTTTCCTCCGCGTGGTGGGGCGCTTGCGTCCCGGGGTGAACGTGGCGGAGGCGCAGACCGACCTCGCGGCCATCGCCCGGTCGCTCGAAACGGAGCACCCGGAGTTCAACAAGGGCTGGGGCGTGAACGTCGTGGCCCTTGGCGAGCAGTTCGGCGCGCCCGTGCGCACCGCGCTGCTGGTGCTGCTCGGGGCCGTGGGGCTACTGCTGCTGGCCGCGTGCGCCAACATCGCGAACCTGCTGCTGGCGCGCGGCGCGGGCCGCGCGCGGGAGATGGCGGTGCGCGCGGCGCTGGGAGCTTCGCGCGCGCGGATCGTTTCGCAACTGCTGGTCGAGTCCGTGGTGCTCGCGGCCGCCGGCTGCGCCGCCGGCGTGGCCTTGGCGCACTGGCTGTTGCAGGCCCTGCGCCTGTGGGGTCCGCCGAACCTGCCGCGCCTGGCCGAACTCCGCCTGGATCCCGCCGTGCTCGCCGTCGCCGTCGGGCTCGCGGCGTTCGCCGGCGTGTTCGCGGGTCTGGCTCCCGCATTCGCCGCCGCCCGCGCCGCGTCCCTGCGCGAAGGCGGGCGCTCCGGCACTGCGGGCGGCGCCGCCCGGCGGATCCGCGATGTGCTGGTGGTTGCCCAGATCGCCCTGTCCCTGGTTTTGCTCACCGGCGCCGGACTGCTGTTTCGCAGCTTCCTCCTGCTCCAGAGTGTCGCCCCCGGCTTCGCCGCGGAACGCCTCCTGACCCTGAACGTCAGCCTCGCGGCCCAAACCGGTGGCCCGGCTCAGATCGTGGCCGCCTACCAGGAGATCCGGGACCGGCTCAGCGCCCTGCCCGGCGTCGAGCGGGCGAGCGGCGTGGTCTTTCCGCCCTTCGGCGGTCCGGGCGCGGCCACCAGCTTCCGCGTGGCAGGCCGGCCCGCGCCGGAGCCGGGCCGCGTTCCGGTTACCGATGTGCGTAGCGCCCTGCCCGGCTACTTCGAAACCCTCAAGATCCCGCTGCTGCGGGGAAGGCTGCTGACATCCGCCGACAACCGGCCGGAGGCCCCGCGCGCCTTCGTCGTCAACGAAGCCCTCGCGCGCACGCTGTTCCCGAATGCGGATCCTCTCGGCCAGCGGCTGATCGTCGAAATGGGCGACGACACCCCGGGTGAAATCGTCGGCGTCGTCGGGGATGCGAAGTACGCCAGCCTCGATGGCTCCGTTCGCTCAATGGTGTACTACCCGTTCGCGCACCTCCCGATTACGATGGTGACGTTCGTCCTGCGCTCCTACGGCCGTCCGGAAGACCTGGCCGCCGCCGCGGGCGCCGCCGTGCGCGCGGTGCGCCCCGATCAGCCGGTCGCGGAGGTGCGCACCATGGAATCCCGGCTCGGCGAGTCGATTGCCGTGCCCCGCTTTCAGACCTTCCTGCTGGGTGGCTTCTCGGCGGTGGCGCTGCTGCTCTCCCTGGTCGGTATCTATGGCGTGATGGGATGTGTGGTAAGTGAGCGCACCCGCGAACTGGGAATCCGGATGGCGATCGGCGCCACGGCCGGCGATGTCCGGAGGATGGTGCTCGGCCGCGCTCTGCGCCTCACGGCGATCGGACTGGCGATCGGCCTCGCCGGGGCCGTCGCCGCCACGCGGAGCTTACGGTCGCTGCTCTTCGAGGTACAACCGGGGGATCCGGCGACCTATTTGGCCGTGGGCGCAGCCGTGCTCCTGACGTGCGGGATCGCTGCCTGGGGTCCGGCGGCGCGCGCGGCGCGCGTGGATCCGGTGGAGGCGTTACGCGCCGAGTGAGATCCGGTCAGCCGCCGATGATGACGGTGAACTCGCCCTTCATGATCTTGTTGGGCGGGCCGATGGCTTCGAGTACCGTGTCGCCCAGGCGGCTGGCCTGGAGATTGTTAATGACCACCGTGGCGCTGCCGTCGATGACGACCCCCGGTCCGTGCGGCGGGATGGGCAGCGGCGTCGTGCAGGCGTGAATGTCGGCGCCGCCCGCCATGCCGGTAATCATGCCACCCATGGCGGCGGCCTCGGCTGCCTTGAGGGTCTCCTCGGCCGCTTTCGCCGCCGGGGCGCCGGGCGTGCCGGCGGCGGCCAGCGTCGCGGCTTCGGCGGCCATGATCCGGATCTCCGACGCTTGTTTGGCGGCCTGCAACGCGGCCGCCGCCGCGGCGGGGACGCCGCGCCACGCCGGCAGATTGCCGATCAACACGTTGAAGCTGCCCGGTCCCGGCGTCAAGACGGGCGGGAGTGGGTGCATGACGTTATCGGTGATGCGCGCGGCCGGTCCGGTTGGCATCCTAAGTTTCTCCTCCCTGAGTATACGCGAGGAAATCGTGCCAGCGAGATCATGTTTCCCGCATCATGTTTCCAGCATCATGTTTCCCGCATCATCTGACCGCGGCGGACGCCGGAGACCCGCGGCGCTCCACCCGCGCCAGATGCGGCCGGAACGGGGTGATCTCGAACGGCATCTTCTCCCGGGCATTCAGCAGCGCGAGCGGCCGGGCTTCGAGCAATACCGTCCGGTTGCTCCACGGACTCACCTGCACCCGGGAGCCGAGCGGCAGCGCTGCGATCTGCTCCAGCTTTTGCTCCTCGAGCGGCGGCGCCCCGTCGGCCAGTTCGCGGAAACGCAGTTCCGCCCCGGCCAGCCGGTTGCCGAGGTTGGATTCGAGCAGGCGCGGCAATTGAGTCCGCCGCGCGGCCACCGCTTTGAGGAATAGCCCCGCGCCCTCGAGCTTGCGATAAGGCGACCGCTCCAGGATCTCGACGGCCTTCTTGGCCGCGCGCGCCGTCTCGTCCGGACTCCGCGCCAGCCGCAGGCGTTGCAGGGTCTCGCTGTCGCGCAACATGGTGCGGTTGTGGAACGCGAACTCCGTCGGTGTGCGGTGCCCCAGCGCGATGTGCGCCAGCTCTCCCGCCAGCACCAGCGCGAGCGCGCCCTCGTCCGGCAGCACGTCGATCAGGCCGCGGCTCAGCACCAGCGTGTTGCCGATCGCGAAACTCTCGAGCGGCGTCGTCACCAGCACCCGGCAGCGGATCTCGAACCCCAGTCCGGCCGCCTGGACCAGATTCCGGGCCACGGAGTTCAAGACCTGCTCCACCGGTCCCGGGATCCCAACCAGGCCGGCCCGCTCGAGCCGTTCGAGCACGTTCTCTTCCGCCTGGCGCTCCCACTCGCGCTGACTCTCGAGCGGCGAGAGCGGCGCCGTGGCCGCGCCCTCCTCGTTCGCGCCGCTCGCCACATGCAGCGTCGCCCGCGTGCTCGCTGAGGCGCTCTCCGGAGCATAGCCCCAAATCCGCGTCTGCGCCTTAAACGCCGGCACCCGGGGATCCGGTCCCGCGGATTCTTCCACGTAGGTCCAGGCCGGCACCCACCAGCCGGCCGCGGTATGCGTCCGCCAGCTGTCGAAGTGGAAGTAATGTTCTCCCGGCGATCGCTTGGCCTTCTTCGGACGCGTGTAGATACCGTTCAGGCGCACGATCTTCCATTCCTGGTCTTCGGCCCACAGCCGGCCTTGGAACCGCCCTTCCGCGCCCGGATCGAGGGGCTGTACGTCAACCACCACGCACCGCACCTCGCCGAGAAACTCGCGCCGGACGATCTCGAACCGGTACGTGGCGCGGTCCAGGCGAACCACATCGGCGAACGCCATCTGCGCAAAGCCACGCGGCTCGAACCCGAACTCCTCGCGCCGCCGCAGCAGCGCGGCCATCCGGCCTTTCGCCGGGCCGGCCGCCAGCCCGTGACGCACCAGCGGTTCGTACTCGACCCCCGCGGCAATCCGCATCCGGCCGAGAAAGTAATGGTCCCGCGCCGGCCCACTGCCGTCCGGAGCCGGCTCCTGAATGTAGGTCTCCACCAGCGGCGCGGTTTGGGCCAACGCCGCCAGCAGGTTCTTTTCGGCGGCAAGAATCCGGTCGAGCGGCGACACTGGCTCGCCGCCGCGGGCCGTAGCGGCGAGCAGCAGGGCGCTGAGTGCGTTCCGGAACGTTTGCTCGCTCATGGGTTACTCCTTGCGAGGCCGTTGCCCGCGCCCGCGGATTTCTCCAGCGGGGAATCCGCGAGCTCGAAGATAATCCGCAGCGTCGCGACCGCGTCGATGCGCAGTCCGTCCCGCTCCGCGGGCCGGAACCGGACCTGCGCCACGCAGCGCCGCGCCTCCTCGTCCAGCCCATGTCCCAGTCCGCGCAGCACCCGCAGGGCCTGGGCCGCGCCCTCCGACGGGAAAAACGCCTCGATCCAAACTTCTCCTTCAATGCCCCGAGCTCGCGCGGCTTCCGTGTAGCGCGGCAGGGGCTTCGCCAGGATCTCGACTGGCCGGGTGACCGGCGGGGGCTGTGGCTCCGAACCGCTGCGCACGGTGGGACCCCCGGCTCGCGCCGTCTCAAACCCGCCCGTGGGTCCCTCGACGGCGAGCTTCGCCGCAGGCCTGCTGGCCGCCGCCGCCGCAAAGCCCGAATGAACGGCCGCCGCAACGTTCGGGGCGCTCGACACGGCTAGCCGGGTCTGTCCAAAGCGTGGTCCCGGCTCCGGCAGTCGCGGCGCGGCTGGACCGGACGGTGCCTCGGGAACTTCGATGCGCGCGGCGGGCGGGTTTTCCCAGGTCGCCGGAAGCGCAGGGGCTATCGTTTGGTTCCGGAGAGTACGCATCGCGAAGTTGCGTTTGCCGCCTCTCGTTCTTGTCGGCGTCTGCCCCGGAGTTGCCGGCGGCGGTCGCCGCACCGGCACGGAGAGCACTACCACCCGCACGGCTGGCGTCGCGGATCTTTCGGAGTGAGGGCCAGCCGCCGGCGCGAGCAGCAGCACCGCCGCGGCCAGGGCATGCAGCGCGAGGCTCACCGCTTGCCCCCGCACCGATCCTCGCGCCACCGCCAGTTCAATCCTCGGTTCCATATCCGGCTCCCGCTGTTCTTCCTTTAGCCATTCGCTCCCAATCAAGCCCGGGCACTGCGAACCGCCCTCGCGCCCGAACCATGCCAGCAGGGCGCTCGTAAATGAGGCAGGTTTCGACGACGAGGCCCGGTTCCGGCACCCGGAACCCGGCCACCGGCTTCGCCTCCGAAGCCGGCGAAAGCGGGATGCTCGTCAGCGACTTGCCCCGCGCGGCGAGGTCCCATGCCACACCCGCGTGCGCACCGTCACTCGCTCCGAGCAAAACGCGGTATTCCCCGGACTCCGCCAGCAGCTTCCGGCACGCCAGCGCGCAACGCTCCGGCTGACTGCCTTGCAACTCGACCTGTAGCGTCCCGTTGTGGCCGCGCGCGATCCGCACGCCCGGATTCTCCGATGTCCGCCAAACCAAGGGATCCTCGTTCCCCGGCCACAACGCCGTGACATGCGCTGGACCCCGGTCCGAAAGCCAGCCGGCGGCGACCAGGGAACGCCATACCCGCAACTGCGGAACGGCGGCGTCTTCCTCGAGGCTCAGCCGCACATAGGCGCCCAGCCACGGAGCATCTGCCGCTGAGGCGCCGGCCGCCAAATCCGCGGCCACATCGTGCGCGGCCGGGTGTCGCGTTCGCAGCAGATAGTCGAGGTGCTCCCGCTTCCGTGCCCGGTTCCCCGGCCACACCCGTTCGGCTATGCCAGCGATTTCTGTGTCCTTAGCCAGCAATCCGCCCAGCCGGAACACCGGCCGGGGATCCCCGCGCCACACCCGTGCTGCCGGCACCAGCCAGCGCCAGGCGTCCTCGCCGCGGCCATCCTGGGCGTAGTGGTTTGCAAGCTCCCACGCTGGTTCCCATCCGCGATCCCATCGCGCGGCCTTTAGCAGTTCCTGCTCTCGCGACCTCCCGGATTCCCAGGCTGCCAGCGCGAGGCGCAACTCGGTCCTGCGTGGAGACCCGGCGAGCGCCGCGGCGAGATGCTCGCCGGCCCGTTCGGGTTCGAGCCGGGCCAGCGCCACGCGAGCCGGCACGTCGTCCGGGCGCAGCGCCGCGCGGAACCGCAGCAGTCCGGCGTGGTTCGAGGCGGTGAGAACGTCCAGCACCGCCCCTCCCGACGCGACTGCCAGGCCCGCGGCCGCCAGCCCGCGGAGGCAAGTTCTTGCCAGCATGTGGCGGATTCCTGGCATCACCGGCTCACGGGAGGCGTCGGGGCCTCGCCCGAGAACGAACCGGCCGCCACCAATCCGCCCATGGCTGCCGCGACCGCGACCCCGCTCACGATGGCGATGAGGGTTCCGGAACCCGCGCCGCCGCCCGCCCCCGAAGTGCCTGCCGCCGCGGCTTTTCCGGGTCCCGCGCCGCATCCGCGGGAGAGCCGTGACCACTGGCGCGCCTCGATCCGGTAGGCCGCCCCGCTCGCCGGAGCCTCCGCCGCCGGGCCGCCGCTGACCTGGACCCGATTGCCGGTCTCCTTCGCCAGATCCGCCCCGCTTACTTCGACGGTCAGGTTGGAGGTCTCATCGACCAGCCACAGCCGCCCCGCCGTACTTCGCAGGCACCCGGCGACTTGCATCCGCCCCGCATCGGCCGCGGGCGGACCAAACGACCGCTCCGTTCCGGCCGCGAGTTGGGCGACGGGCTGGCCGGCAGCGCTGGTGATCTGCAGCGCCGCGGATCCGGCTCGCACCTCTACCTTTTTCGATACCGCGTCGAATCCCACCAGCGCCTCGGCGCCTTGCGCCGCGATCTGCAGACCCCCCGCCACGATGCGAAAGGTCCCTGGCGCCTCGCGGAGCCGCATCACGCCGCGCCCCAACTCGGCGCGGTCCGCGTAGATGCGCGCTTCGCCTCGCGCCGCAAGGTCGAGCACTGTGCCGCCGGTCAGCCGAATCGTGGCTGCCGCGCCGCCGCTCGTGACCAAAGTGCCGGCTGCCAGCGTTCCCGACCCCGCGCCGCCCGTCGAGTCCAACGAAACCCCTTTACCCAATACGTTCCCGATCATCCGCGGCTCGCCCGCCGCCAGCATCCCGCCCAGCAGGACAAAAACGGTCCATCTCATCCACCGCTGCCTCATTTACCTCTTCTCCTTCCGTTTCCCTTACGCATCGACTTCGTCCGCCGCCGGGCCGGGCAACGGCTGCCGCGGCGAGCAACAGAACCCAAATGCCGAGATTCGCCCGCCGCAACGGGTAGTCCACGCACGCATGGGCCGCGACGAGGGCGAGTCCGATCCCCCAGCCGGGAACGGCTCCCGCCCGGACGATCCACCCGGTGAGCACCAGCCCGCCCGCCGCCGCGGGCCACCCCAACTCCGCGGCAAGCTCGAGCCAGTCGTTGTGCGCATGCTCGACCTCCTCGCCGGTATCGAACGTTCGGAACTCCCGATACACCCACGGGAACGATCCGATCCCGTGACCCGTCCACGGACGCGCCGCCGCCATCGACCACGCCGCCGCCTGGATTTCCCGCCGGCCTTCCCAGACCTCCGCGGACCGCCAGCGATGTACAAGCACGTTGCCTGCCACGATCCAGCCCGCCAGGAGACCCAGCGCCAACCACGCAACCCCCGCCCGAGCGCCGCGCCGCTGCACGAGCAGCCACCCCAGCCAGACAGCCTCGAGCGCCAGCAGCACCGACCAGGCTCGCGACCCGCTTACCAGGCCGCAGCCCAGCGCCAGTGCGGCCAGCGCGGCGCCGCGCGGCTTGCGGAACGCCGCCACCGCGGCCACGAGGGCCGCGAAGGCGGCAAAGTGGTTGCGGTTCGCGAACGGGCCGAAGACATCCGGATACGCCGCCGGCCACAACCACAGCACCCGGCCGGGCACGGTCCAGTACTGGACCACCGCCACCACCACTAACGCCGTACCCCAAACCGCGAAGCAATCCAAGAACCACTCCCGGTTTCCGCCCAAGCCCAGCCACGCTCGCGCGCTCCAGAATTGCGCAACCACTGCCGCCAAGAGCAACAGCGCCTCGCCGGCCGCGTACCGGTCCGGTGAACCCTGGCTTGCCCACCACGCCGCCGCCCATGCCCACAGTGCCAGACTCAACCACGCCATCGCCTCGGTCGATCTGCTGCCGCCATACGGAACGGCCCGTGCCGCTGGCAACCCGAATCCCAGCACGGGGCCGAGGAACGCCGTGATCTCGAAGAGCCGGACGGCTGCGGTGCCGCCCGCTGTCCACAGGGTCACGACCAGTGCGGTACTGAGTAGGAAAAATCCGTATTCCGGTTCGGCGGGGAAGGTACCGCCCGTAACCCAACTTGCCCAGTGGTGCGGTAACCGATGGCCGGGCAAGATGCCGGAGTATGAGAGCATTTCTTCTACTGATTGCGCTATGCCTGCTGGCGCCCCTGTCCGCCCGGGCCCAAGACCCGGGGAGCCAGGACCTTCCCCGCCTGTTGCCGCCCCCTTCAGGCCTGACCCCCCACGGGTTCCAGCCCGGTTCCGGCGATCTGGCGCCGTTCCGGCGTGCCTGGCTCCGCAGCGCGGCGCCGCTCGTCGCCGCCAGCGCGCTGGACGTGGCCAGCTCCTACGGCGGACGGGAACTCAATCCCCTCCTCGCCGGGCGCCGCGGCACCTTCGATGCCCGTTCCGCCGCGCTCAAGTTTGGGTTGACCGGCGCTCTCCTGGGAGTGGAATATCTGATCCTCCGCAAGCACCCCGAGCGTGCGCGGACCTGCGCCCGCCTCAACTGGATCGCTACCGGAGTCACGACCGGCCTGGCAATACGCAACTTCGCGGTCCGTTGAAGCCTCGCCTGCCGGATGGTGCGGTGCCGCGAAGCGCTGCGCGGCATAGCTGGGCAGCGCTTCCTCCCAGAAGCGGTCGAGCAGCGCCGGATCCCGCACCGCCAAGACCTCTTCGAGTCGCGCCGTGACGTGGTGGGCGCGCTCCTCCGTCCAGGCCGGGGTCTGTACCCGGCGGATCAGCGGATGCGGCGATGGCAGACCTATCTCGTCGGCGGCGACCAGCTCTTCGCTCAGCTTCTCGCCCGGCCGCATGCCGGTGAAGGCGATCGGGACGTCCCGCTCCGGCTCCAGGCCTTCGAGCGAGAGCATCCGCATCGCCAGGTCCACGATCCGCACCGGCTCGCCCATCTGCAGCACCAGCACTTCGCGGGCGGCCTCGGCGCCGGCCGCGAACAGCAACAGTTGCGCCGCCTCGGGGATGGTCATCAAGAACCGCCGCATTTCCGGGTGCGTGATACGGATGGGACCGCCCTGCTGAATCTGGCGGCGGAAAGCGGGAACTACGCTGCCGTGGCTTTCGAGCACGTTGCCGAAGCGCACCGCGATCACCCGCGCCGGACCGGGGAAACTTAGGCACAGGCGTTCGGCGAGCAGCTTGGTGGCTCCCATGACGCTGGCCGGCGCGACCGCCTTGTCGGTCGAGACCAGCACGAAGCGCTCGACTCCCTCCCGGTGGCAGGCGGCGGCCAAGCGCGCGCTGGCCAGCGCGTTGGTCGCCAGGGCCTCGAACGGATGCTGTTCCATCAACGGCACGTGCTTCAAGGCCGCGGCGTGGAACACTGCCTGCGGGCGGTGGCGGGCAAGCACTTCGGCGACCCGCCGCGGGTCGCGGATATCGCCGATTTCGGCCGCGAATCGTCCGGGCAACGCCGCGGCCACTTCCTGCTCCAGCTCGAACAGGCCGCTCTCGGACTGGTCGAAGGCGACGAGCCGCCGCGGATTCCGCCGTGCCAAGTGCCGGCACAGTTCCGAGCCGATCGAACCGGCGGCGCCCGTCACAAGGATGACCCGATCCTCGGCGACACCCGGAGCAACAGCCTCGCGCAACTCCGCCGGAACTCTGCCCAGCAGCGCCTCTGGAGCCCGGAGCTGCGCCGGTCCTTCCCCGAGCTGTGCTGCGAGCCGGGGCAGCAGCCGGCAAGCGAGCCCGGCCGCACGGCAACGCGCGCGCGCGGCGGCTAACTGCGGCGCCGTCGCCGCGGGCATCGCAATCAGAACTTCCTCGGCGCCGGTGCGGCGCGCGATCGCCGCGAGCGCGTCTCCCCCGCCGAGCACCCGCACGCCGTCCAGCCGCCGGCCCTGCCGCGCCGGATCGTCGTCGATGAACCCGGCCACGCGCCGGCCCCATTCCGGATGCGCGCGCAGCGCCGCGAGCAGACCCGCGCCCGCGCGGCCGGCGCCGTACAGCAGCACGCGCTTCTGCTCCGGCCCGGCCGGCCAGCGGTCGAGCGCGACCCGGACTCCGATGCGCATGCCGGCCAGCAAGCCGAAGCACAGGAGTGCGTCGAGCAATATCCAAGCCCAGGGAAATGACCCCAGCGCCAGCCCCGCGGCCACCCCGGCCGCCAGTGCCGCGCAGGCCGCGGCCGCGCCGCTAGCGCCGAGATCGCGCGCGCCCCACAGGCGCCAGGACCGCTGGGGCATGGCCCAGGCGCGCAACACGCTCCACTGGATGCCCGCCAGCAACACCCCGAGCGCCGCGCCCGCCACGGACGTTCCGGTGAGCGCGTCGGCTCCCGCCAGCGCGAGCGTCGCCGCCACGGCGTGCAGCAACTCGCTCGCCGCATTCCGGTGCCGCGTCAGAAATGCGAGCCCCCGAGTGCGCGAACACCGGGCTCTCATGCGCGCTCTCCGCTCAGGACAGCACCGGCCCCGTCCTCTACAGCTGAACGTTCGGCCGGGAGACGTACCCCGGGCGGCAGCCCCTCCGGAGGCTGCTCCGCGCGGCGGGCAATCTGCATCAGCTCCGCCGGAGCCCCGCATTCCACAAGCCAGCGCCCGACACCGGCGAGCGCCGCGGGCCGGGCCAGGAAGTTCGCCGCGGTCCAGCCCAGCACCCGGAAGTAGTAGCCCAGGCCCCGTTCCTCGATGCCGGCCAGGGCGAGACGGCTCTTCCACGGCCGGATCCGCCGGTCGTACTCCCGGTCCGGATCCGCCGCGCCTCGCAGGATCTGGGCCTCGTCGCTGAACACCACCGAAGCCGGGTCCGTAACCCCGGGCGCGACCTCGAGCAAGCGCCGTTCCGCGGGCGTGTAGCGCGCCACGTCGGGCGGGACTTGCGGCCGCGGACCGACCAGACTCATCTCGCCCGTGAGCACGTGGTAAAGCTGCGGCAACTCGTCGAGTTTGCACCGCCGGATCCAGCGTCCGGCGCGCGTGATCCGCCGGTCGTCGGCGGCCGTCGAACAACCGCCCTGGCGATCTGCGCCGCTCACCATGGAGCGCAGCTTCCACATCCGGAACGCCCGCCCCCCGCGCCCCACCCGCAGCGCGGGATACCAGGGGCTGACGCCGTCCTCGAGCCACGCCGCCAGCGCTCCCAGCAGCACGAACGGCGACGCCAGCGCCAATCCCGCCGCCGCCAGCACTACATCGCAAATGCGTCTTGCCGCCATGAAGTCTCCTGTTCCCGAACCGCGCACAGATCCCGCACACGCGCGGCGATCGCGCCGCCGTTCAATCCCTGCCGCTCCCGCAGGTATGCCTGGTCGCCCACGGCCGCGCCCGGGTTCTGTGCCGCGATCCGCAGGAAGCGGCGCGGCCGCGCGCCGGCGTCGGCCAGGGCCTCCGCCACCGCGCTGCCGAGTCCGCCCGCAGCGACGTGCTCTTCCACGGTGACGATGCCGCCCGTCTCGCGGCTCGCAGCCACGACCGCTCCCGCATCGAAAGGCGCCAGCGTATGCGCGCTCAACACACGCGCTTCGATCCCGGCCGCGGCCAGCCCGAGGGCGGCCGCGTGCACCTCTCCGAGAATGCCGCCCGTGGCAATGAGCGTCACCCCCGTGCCGGGGCGCAGGCAGCGCATCGCTCCGGGGATGAAGCGAGTCTCGGCGGCCGGAGTGCGCGCCGCGGCCGTCTTGTCGAGCCGCAGATACACGGGACCCTGCGTCGCGGCCGCCGCGTGCGTCGCCTGTTCGGCTTCCCACGCGTCGCCCGGACTGAAGATAGTGAGGCCCGCCAGCGTCCGCAACACCCCGAGGTCCTCCAGCGCATAGTGCGAGCTGCCGAGCGTCCCGTAGCTGAAGCCGGCTCCCACGGCCACGACCTTGACGTCAGCGCCGTGCCCGCACACGTCGTTGCGCAGAAACTCGAGGCAGCGCAGCGTCGGAAAATTGGCGATCGAGTAGGTGAACGCGATCCGGCCTTCGAGCGCGAGCCCCGCCGCCAGCGCCGTCATGCTCTGCTCGGCCACCCCGGCGTTGAGGAAACGATCCGGGAACCGCCGCCGGAACCCGTCCAGGACCCCAAATCCGAGGTCGCCGGTAAGCAGGAGCACCCGGGGGTCGCGGGCGCACAGCTCCTCGAGTGCCGCCACAAACGTTTCTCGCATGCCTATTCCGCCTCCGGGAAAATCCCAAGTTCCTGCCACGCGGCCGCCAGTTCATCTCCCTGGGCCGCCCGGTAATGCCAGAGCACGCGATGTTCCATGAACGAGACGCCCTTGCCTTTCGTGGTGCGGGCGATCACGCAGCGCGGCCGGCCGGCGAGGGCCGGCGCGGCGAGGATCTGCGCCAGCGCCGCCGGATCGTGGCCGCCGGTATCGATGGCCTCCCACCCAAAGCTCCGCCATTTCGCGGCCAGCGGCTCCAGCTCCAGCGTTTCCGACACCGGCGCCAGGCTCTGCAGCCCGTTCGCGTCGATGATTACCGTCAGCCGGTCGAGCCGGTGGTGGGAGGCAAACAACGCCGCCTCCCAGTTCGAGCCCTCGTCCAGTTCGCCGTCGCTCAGCAGTACGAAGACCCGGTGCTTCGCGCTGGCGAGCCGGCCCGCCAGCGCCAGGCCGGTGGCCACCGGCAGGCCGTGGCCCAGCGAGCCGGTGGACAGTTCCACGCCCGGCACATGGTGCGAGGCGTGCCCCGCCAGCCGCGTGCCATTCCGGCAATAGGTTTCCAATTCGGATTCCGGAAGGAACCCGCGCGCGGCCAGCGCGGCATAGAGGGCCGCCGCCGCGTGGCCCTTGCTCAGCACGAAGCGGTCGCGCCCGGGATCCCGGGGCCGCGCCGGATCCACGCGCAGCACGGCGCCATACAAGGCCGCCAGAATGTCGGCGCAGGAAAGCGACGAGCCGATGTGCGACACCCCGGCCGCCGCCGTGAGGCGCAGCGCCGTGCGCCGGATCCGGGCGGCCAGCGCCGCTAGTTCGTTCGCCTCGCGCGCCGGAGTATCATTCGGAAGCGCGGTCATTTTCCGTAGAACTCCCGGATCGCCGCGCTCACTTCGCTGACCTGCTCCTCGTCGAGCAGCGGGTGCAGGGGCAGCAGGAGCAGGCGTTCGAACAGCCGCTCGGTGTAGGGGAGTTGCTCGGCGAAGCCGAGCGCGGGCCACTGGTGCACCGCCTTGCCGCCCCACGGCACCAGCGTGCCGATGCCCCGCGCCGCGAGCGCGGCGCGCAACGCATCGCGGTCGCGCGCTTCCACCTCGAAGTTCTGGAACACGTCGAAGGAACCGCCGTCCGCCGCCGGGGCGGGCGGTAAGACCAGTTCCGCCAGGCCGCTGAGTTCCCGGTGGTAACAGGCGGCCAGTTCCCGCCGCCGCCCGATCACGTCCGGATACCCGGCGAGGCGGGCCGCAAGGATCGCGGCCTGCAGGTTGTCGAGCCGCGAATTGAAACCCCAGCCCGTGACCGCGCCGGTCGCGTCGCGGCCGTGGTCGCGCAGCGCGAGCAGCCGCTTGTGGATCCGCGGGTCGCTCGTCAGCACGGCGCCGCCGTCGCCCAGGCCGCCGAGCGACTTGGCCGGATAGAAACTCAGCGCGCCCGCCACGCCCCAGGTGCCCGCGCCGCGGTCCCGGTGCCGCGCGCCGAGCGCCTGCGCCGCGTCCTCGAAGATCAGAAGCCCGTGCCGCGCGGCCACCGCCTCGAGCGCCGTCATGTCCGCCATCCGGCCGTTCAGATGGGTCACCAGCACCGCCCGCGTCCGCGCGGTGACCGCCGCCGCGGCCGCCCGCGCGTCCAGCAGGTGATCAGCGCCGCACTCTACCGGCACCGGTTGCGCGCCCGTGAAGTGGATCGCGGCCGCGGTCGCCACCATCGTGTGCGACGCGAAGATCACTTCGTCGCCGGGCCCGATGCCCGCCGCCCGCAACGCCAGGTGCAGCCCGTCGGTCGCGTTGCCCACGCCCACCGCAAAGCGCGCGCCCGTGAAGGCTGCCAGTTGCTCCTCGAACTCCCGCAGTTCCGCCTGCAGGATGAAGGCTCCCCGGCGGCCGACGCGCCGGAAAAGGCCGGTCAGTAGTTCTTCTTCGGCGAGGAACGTTCCCGGGTAGTCGAAGAAGGGAATCGCCCGGGGCGGTGCGCAACTCGTCATCTGCGGTCCTCCAAAGTCCGCCGGGTCAGGCGGACGTAGTACATGCGAACGGTCGTCCAGTCGGTGGCGGGGTCCGCCGGCGCGAACGGCGGCGGCTCCGCCGGCGTTTCGAGGCGCGCCGGCAGCGGCGTCAGCGGCCCGTAGAACCATTGCTTCAGCCGCGCCTTCGCGCGGAGGCTCGCGGGGAACAGGCCCAGGCGCGCCGCCGTACTCCGCAGCGCGGCCACGGCCCGCGCCCTCGCGCCGCGCCGGTTCTCCGGAAACCCGGCCCACAGGTCCACCTCGAAACCGAGGCCGGCCGCGAGCACGGCGACCTCGCGGCTCTTCCAGTAACGCGTCGCGAGCGGGCTCGGGGCGAACCCGCTCCATTCCGGGTTCACGCTCGAGAGAAGAATCCGTCCGGCCGGCCGCAACACCCGCCCGGCCTCCTCGAGGAACCGCCGCAGGTCCGGCAGGTAGTAGAGCGCTTCAAAGAGAATCACGGTGTCGAAGCTGCCGGCCGGGAACGGCAGCGCCAGAGCGTCGCCCGTCTCGACCGCAATGCGCGCGTCGCCGGCGTAGGTGGCGCGCGCGATCGCCGTGTTGGCCGGATCGAGATCGAGACCAGTCACCAGCGCCGACGTTTCCGCCAGCACGCCGAGGCCGAGTCCAGCCCCGCAGGCGGCTTCGAGGGTAAGACCTCCGGCGGTCTGGCTGGCGGCCCAGGCGTAGCGCGCCGCCAGGATCTGCCGTTGGTCCCGCGTCGCCGGCAAACCCGGCCGTTCGGTCACGGCCGCGTAGTCGGGCGGCGCTCCTCGCGCACGCCGCGCCGCGTGCTCCGTCGCGATGGTCAGGGGCATCTTGTTTCTCCTTTCCTGCCAGGCTCTCCCAACCAGTTCCAGACAGCCGGCTGCCGCGCCGGCCGCATAGCAGGTATGCAGCACGGCGAAGGTCACGGGCAGTGCCCAGAACGCTGCCGCGGACGCCCGCCGCGCCCCGTGCGCCGCCGCCCCGATCGCCAGCACGCCGTACAGGCCCGCCAGCACGAGCAGCGTCCAGCCCGCCACCGGCCAGCGCCCTGCCGCCGCGGCGAGCGCCGCCGCCGCCACCAGCGCCCCCAATGGCGCCAAGTGCCGCCAGGCCACCGGCATGCCCCGCGCGTACAGAAACGGGAGGATCGCCCACCGCCCGTTGCGGAACGCCTGGCCCGCAAACGCAGCGAGCGTGGCCGGGACCCAGTAGTCGACCACCAGCTCCGGCACCAGCAGAATCCGCCCGCCCGCCGCGCGCAGCCGCTGGTTCAGCTCGAAATCCTGGCCGCGCTCCAGCCGCTCGTTGAATTCCCCCGTGCGCGCAAAGGCCTCGCGCCGCCAGCAGGCGCCGAACGCCGTATCCGCCCATACCGGCGCCACGCATCCCGTCCGGAAGCGCGAATTGCCGACTCCGAACGGGTGCCCCAGCGCCGCCGCCATCGCGCCCGGCCACACTCCAGGGCCGCGCGGGCGGTGCCGCACCACGCCTCCCACCTGCGCGGCTTCGGTCCCGAACAGATAGGCGACTGCCGTCGCCAGGTAGCCGCGCGGCAGCGCCGCGTGCCCGTCCAGCCGCAGGATGGCCTCGCCCCGGGCGCTCGCGAGCCCGAGATTCAGCGCCGCCGGCGTGGTGCGCTGCGGGTTGTCGAAGAGCCGCACGTTCGCGTGCCGCGCGGCGAAGTCCCGGACCTGCCGGGCCGTGTCGTCGGCGCTCCCGCCATCGACAACCAGAACCTCCAGCGCCTCTTCCGGGTAGCCATTGTCCAGCACCGAGGCGAGGCACGGGCCAATGGTCGGGCCTTCGTTGCGGCACGGAATCACCACACTGAGCCGCGGGGCGGGCTCCGGCAGCCGGATGGCCCCGCGTGGCGTTACCGTGTTCATGGACGCACCGCCTTGGCGGGCGGCGCGGCGGTGCAACTCAGCGTCAGCGCGGCCAGCGGAATCAGCGCGGCGTCAACGAACAGCCCCTTGTATCCCTCGATGCCGGCCCGCAGCAGCGGCGGGACGCACGCCGCCAGCAGCCACGGCGCCAGGATCCCCGCCAGCCGTAAGCTGGCGCCGGACCGCCACCGGCAACGCCGCCATAGGTTCAGGGCGGCGCTCCAGGCCAGGCCCAGCACGAACCCGCCGATGGGGATGCCCACGACGCCGAAGCTCAGGTACCAGCCCGTCGCGTGGTGGATCGAATAGCCCTGGCCCCCGGAAGCGCCGATGCTCACGGCGTAGTGTTCATAGATGTCGGCGGGCCGCGTCGGCCAGAGCACGCGCGGCACCAGTGAACACACCAGGCTGAAGACGCCGTACCCGAAACGCGTTTCCACCTGCTGGGACAGCACGCCGTAGAGTGAGAAATGGGCGCCATAGGCTTCGTTGCTCGACGCCACGAAGCTCCCCAACTGGTTGGCCTCACCGGCCCGCGCCGGCACCGCGGTCCCGAGTTCGTTCATGGGTACGCCGCGGAACACGTCGATGGTGTACAGAAACCACAGCCCCGCGATTCCGGCCGCCACCGCCGCCAGCTTCCGGGGCCGCCAGGCGGCGTGGTAGTAGGTAAGGCCGCCGCAGAGCATGGCCACGAAGACTTCGTTTTTGTTGCCCAGCAGAAACGTAAACCCGCCCATGACGAGAAACAGGGCCGCGTACCCAGCGACGTGCCAGCCCCGCGTCCGGCTGACAAAGAAACGGCTCTCCCGGCCCGCCAGCAGGATTCCGAAACCGATGGCCGGCGGAATCAGCGCCGTCCGGTTCAGGACCTGGCGCAGCGTGAACAACTCGTCGCCCGCAAAGCGTGTGTAGAAGTACGCCGACTGCCGCAACTCCCACGCGGTCTCGAGGTGGCCTTTCATCAGGGCGAGCGCCGCCCCGCAGGCTATCCCAGACCACGCCAGCAGCCGCCCGTGCGAAATGCGGAGCCGCTCGGCGGCCGCCGTGGGACGCCGGTGCGCCAGCGCCAGGGCCGTCGCCTGCGCTACGACCACAAAGGTCGCGTACAGCGCCAGGCTCCAGGCGTAGTGCATGTCGAGATCGATCGGGAACAGGCGGGACTCCAGATAGTGGTACTTCTTGCCGCTGTAACCGCCCAGCTTGTCCTGGATCAATCCCCAGGCGCCGAACAGCGACCAGTAGTAAAGCGCCGCCGAGACGACCACCGGCGACCAGTCTCCGGTGCGCTTCCACAGCGCCGCCGCGAGTGCGGCAATCAGCACGGTCGCGGCGCCGAGAATCAGCAGGTGCATCCTAGGCCGGCCCTTCTGCGGCGGAGCCGCGGACCCCGCTTGGGGTCCGGCCGATCTCCCGGTAGAGCGCCACCAGCCGCTGGGCGATCACTTCCACCGAGAGCGCCGCGACGAAACGGGAGCCGTCCGACCGCTGGTCCGCGCCGCACAGTTCGACCAGCGCCTGCCCCAACCGCGCCGCGTCGCGCGCTTCAATCCGGCAGCCGGCGACCGGCGCCAGTCGCTCTTCGAGATCGCCGACCGCAACGCTCACCACCGGCAGGTCCGAGGCCATGGCCTCTTGCACCACCGTGGGCGAGCCTTCTTTGTCGCTGGTCACCAGCAAACAGCGCGCCGCGTTCATCATCCACGGAATGCGCTCAGGGTCGACATAGCCGTCGAGCACCTCCATGCGGATCCGGGGATCCCGCCGCCGCGCGGCCGCCACTGCGGCTTCCGCCAGGTCGAGCCGCTTCACGGCCGGGCTGCGTCCCGCGTTGAACAGCACCACCCGGTCCTCGGCGGACCAGCCCAGCCGCGCGAGCGCCGCTTCCCGCTCCCGGGGCCGGAACCGCCCGGTGTCGACGCCGCTCGGCAGGATCTCGACGTTCTCTTTTCGCCACCACAGGCGCCCCGCGAGTTCCCGGCTCACGCACACGATCCGGCTCGCCCGCAGCGCCGCCAGTTGCGACAACAGGCGTCCGGCCGCCGAGCGCCACCGGTTCATGCTCGGGCACGGATTCAGGTCGCTGCCGCGATAGGTGATCACTAGCGGGCGGAAGCACAGCAACGCGCAGAAGGCCGCCGTGACGGTTCCATATTGCGCGTGCACCACGTGCGGCCGCTGCCGTGCGATGTGCCGGCGGAACCGCCGCGCCTCGGCCGCCAGAATCCGTACGGAGGTTCGCGAGGCCAGATAGAAAACCTCTGCGTTCAGGTGGCGCGCCACGGCCTGATACTGGCGCTTGGCGAAGATCATCGACGGACCCTCGGGCTCCCCGGGGATCACGAACAGCACGCGAGGATCCGGTGCGGCCGGATTCATCCCTGCCTCCCGCCACGGCCGCCCGCCGCCCACAGCTTCGCTCCCGCCGGTGGATAGAGCAGGAAGGCGGCCGCCCGCGCCGCCTTCGCCCACGCCAGAGCTTCGGCCGGCGCGCGCAGGATCTCGCTGCCGTAAACGCGCCACGCCGCCGCGGTGCTCCCCGCCAGCAGCAGGCGATCGGCCTGCCGTAGCCGCCCCAGCCGGACCGCCCGGCGCCGTTCCCGCTCCGCGCCCGCCCATTCTTGGCTCAGGCTTTCGCCCTGCCCGCGCGACTGGTGGCGCCGGACGACGGCCGCGTGTACCGCGCTTTGCTCGATCGCACGTTCACCAGAGATTGATCCCGGCGTGAAGCGGTAGTGATACAGAACTTGCCCCAGATTCGCACCGCGCCCGCCTCCAGCCAGCCGCCAGAACAGATCCAGATCCTCGGCGCCGCAGAACTCCGCCCGGTAGCCGCCTGCCGCCCGGGCCACGGCGGTCCGGTAGCAGGTGGATCCGTGAAAGAACGGGTTCGTGCCGCGACGCAGCGCCGCCGCGACGTCGCGGGGATCTTCGGCGAGCCGGGTCGGCCAGAGCGCGCTGCCATCGGCGCGGTGCAACAGCGCCTGCGTGCCGGCGACATCGAGATCCGCGTGCGCTTCGAGCAGCGCGACCTGCCGCGCAATCCGGTCCCGGTCCGACCAGTCGTCGGAGTCCTGCCGCGCGATGTACTCGCCCCGGGCCGCGGCTAATCCCACGTTCAGCACCCGCGCCAGCCCCATTCGCGGGCACGGCAGCAAGCGCGTCCGGGTGTCGGCCGCCGCCAGCCGGGTCAGGGCCGCGCGCGTCTCGGCGCGCGTCGAGCCGTCGTCGAGCAACAGCAGTTCCAGGTCAGCGAAGGTCTGGGCGAGGATCGACTCCGCCGCTTGGAGGAGCCGGCCCGGCTCCTCGTCGAAGACAGGGAGGAGCACCGAAACGCGCGGCGCGCGATCAAGATCGGGTGGCGCTGGGGGAGACGTATGCAGGGAAGTCATGCCGGAGGTAACGCTTCGCATCGGACGATTCGAGACCGCATTGTTGCCGCAGGCGGGCGAGCGCGCTGCCGGCGAGATCCCGCGCGGCGTACGCCGCGGGTAGTTCGAGCCGCGCCGAACGCAGCCCGCGGAGCCATTCTTCGACCAGCGGCCACACCCCATCGCCGGCGAAGTCGCGCGCGCGGCTGCGGGACTGCGCCGCATGCTCGCGATGCCGCGCCGGATCCAGCAGTTCGCCGAGCCGCTCCGCCGGCGACTCGCCCGGACGCTCCGGCTCGAACTCGCCGACTTCATAGCCATCGTTTTCGTGGAGAAATCCATACGTGACCGGCGCCGGGCTCGACTCGGGGGTGATCAGCGCGGGCAATCCCGCCGCAGCCGCCTCCACCAACGCCGTGCCCATGCCGGCAAAGGCCCAGCCGCTCGAGAAGATTTCGGGCAGCGCGCTCCAAGGGACCGCGCCATGCAAACGGACGGCTCCGTCCAGCCCCAGCGCCCGCACGCGTTCTTCGATGGCGCTCCGTTCCGGACCCTCACCGTAGACTTCGTAACGGACTGGCGCGCCGTTCCGGAGCAGCTCGGCCACCACGTCGAGCATCCAGCGGTGGTAGGTCTTGAACGGCGTCAACCTGCCGACCGTGATCAGCCGTCCCCAGCCGCCGGAGCCGGGAGCTTGCCGCTGGTACCGAGCCGTGTCCACCGGCAGCGGCGCCAGCGGACGGGGCTCCGCGGAGAGCGGCAGTGCTGCCCGGTGCTCCCGTTCGCAGGCCCGGTTCATGAAAGCGACATTGTTGGCCGGCATCCGCGCGAGCAGTTGGGAAGCTACGCGGTCCCGGAACCTCCCGGCGGCGCGCGCCGCGAACTCCCGCGGGTGCAATACCCAGACTCCGATGCGGACCGTCGGGCAGGCGCCGAAGCGCGCGACTGCCGCCGTGAGCGAAATTGAATCGAAGGCCAGCACGATATCCGGCAGCGCCCCGCGCTCGGCGAAGAAGCCGGTTCGCGGCCCCCACCGGAACCAACCCCTCGCGAGCCGGCCCGACCGGGCGACGGCGGACTCAAGCTCGGGGTCGCCGGCGCGGCGCACCAGAACCGCCACCTCCCAACCCGCGCCGGTGAGTTGCCCGGTCAGCCGCGCGATCAGCGTCTGTACGCCGCCGACCAGCAGATTGTCGTAGACGATCAGGATTCGCTGCATGAGGCCACCCCGGCGGCTCCCCCGGCCGCCCGAAACTCGCGCGCGGTGAACCCGGCCGAGACCGCGAGCGCCGCCAGGCACCAGGCGGCCGCCGAGGCCGGGTCGACATCCGCGCGGTCCCAGTTCTGGAGGCTCGCGCCCCCGACGATCGCCGCGCCGCTGATCCAGAGCGCCGCGGTGCGCGGCGCAAGGCGAAAACCTTGGGTGCGCCAGGCATAGGCCGCGGCTGCCGCCAGGTGCACGGCGTACATCGCGACGAACGCGCCCCCCCCAGCCTCCCGGGGACCCAGCGGCGCGCGCAGCAAGTGCCAGGCGGCCGCGAAGGTAATGTACGCTCCCAGGTCCGACAGGCAGAAAGCGCGCAGATGCCGGCAGGCCAGCATCGGCATTCCCAGCACCCAGCCCGTGGCCTTCAAGTAGTCGCCCAGCAGGGTCCAACGCAGCGTCTGCGCGGCGCCCGCGTAGCTCGCCGCGTACAGCCACTCGAGCACCAGCGGCTTGAGGCAGATCAGCGCCGTCACGACCGGCAGTACCAGGGCGACCACGAACGCCAGCGTCCCGCCGATCATTTCCCGCCGTTCCGCCGCGGGGGCGATCGCGAGGGCGGGAAGGTAGTAACCTTGGATGCCGGCCAGCACCAGGCCCATGGTGTTCATGCTGACCGCCCACGCCGCGTCGAACAGCCCCGCTTCACGCCAGCCCGCAGACGCCATCCCGGACCGCACGTAGAGCAGCGTGAAAGCGGCGAACGCCGAGGTGCCCGCCATCACTCCGGCGACCGAGAGGAACTGCCGGGCGAAGCACCCCCGGAACAGGCGCGTGCCCCCGGAGAGCTCCGCGCGGCTGTTCCACGCCATCGCGCTCGCCAGCGCGAAGCTCACTGCCGCGGCTGCCGTAAGCAGGCGCAGCACCCCGGCCGGGTTCGCATCCGCGAGGCGGAAGCCCCCCAGGGCGAGGCACAGGACAAGCGTGGCCGGCGCGGCGAGCTGCAGGCCGGCCACCTCGCGCCATGCGCCCGAGGCGTTCCGCCAGGCTGCGATCGACACCGATCCCGCCGAGAGCGCCACCAGCACCGCCACCTGCGGACCGTGCGCGCTGAACCCCGCGCCCGCCGCCTTCCAGAAGGGAAGGGCCGCCGCCAACAGCAGTCCGGTCAAGAGGGTCCCGCACGCGACCAGCGCCAGGGAGGTCCGGTAGAACGCGCCTCTCTCTCCGGACGGCGCCGCTGCGCCGCCCTGCACCAGCGCGGTTTGCCCGTTCAGGGTGCTCAGCACCACCCCCGTCTGGCGGAGCTGCTGCAAGTTCGCGATCAGCCCGGTGGCCGCCGGTCCGCCGGTGAGCGCCACGAGCTTCGCCGCCAGCGCTGCCAATACGACGCTCGCCAGCGAGGCTCCGCCATAACGAATGCCCGCCGCCCACGCGTTGCGGTAGGCTCCGGGCGAGAACCGCCCGGAGAGGCTCTCGGCGCGCGCGGTCATGATTCCGCCTCCGTGGACAAGCGGTAGTGACTACGGTAGTAGCTGTAATAGGAGTAGCTGTCGCTGAGCCCCCGGTGGACCTGATTCAGCACCAGTCCGACGATCTGCGCGCGCACGCGGCTTAACGTCTCAATGACCCGCGCCACCGCCAGCCGCTCCGTCTTGCCGGCGCAGGCCACGATGAGCACGCCGTCCACGGCGGCCGCCATTTCCAGCGGCTCCGCGAAGCCGATCAAGGGAGGTGCGTCGAGCAGCACCAAGTCGTACTCGGCGCCGGCCTCCTCGAGCAGTTCCACCAGCCGCCGCCCGAAGACGTCCGCCGCGCGGCGAGAGGGCGGACCCGCCGGCAGGACGTCGAGTCCCGGGACGCCAGGGCAGGGCACCCGGGCCTCCTTCCAACCGACTTCTCCCAGCAAGACATTCGACAACCCGGTAGACGCCATGACCTGCAGCCGGCGGTGGACGCTGGGGCGGCGCAGGTCCCCATCGATCAGCAGCGTGCGGCGGCCCTGCGTGGCATGGGCGATCGCGAGGTGGCTGATCGTCGTGGTCTTGCCCTCACCCGGCCCCGCGCTGGTCACCAGCAGCGTCCGGAAGTTCCGCTCCAGCGACGAGAGCAGGACCGCGTTCCGCAGCGTCCGCACCGACTCGCCGAATTCCGTCAGGGCTTCCCCCGTGCCCGCCGGGCCGGGCTCCTCCCGTTCTGCCAGCAGACCCCGGCCCAGCCGGCCCGCCTTCATCAAGGGCAACGTGCCGATCACGGGGGCGCGCAGCGTGCGCGCGGCCTGCTCCGGATCCCGGATGGTCTTGTCGAGCGCTTCCTGCCCGATCGCGCTGCCCACGCCGAGCACTGCCGCGAACACCAGGGCGACCAGGACATTGAGCGGAACGTTCGGCTCCACCGGTTTCCACGGAGGACGCGCTTCGTCGGCCACCCGGATGGCGCTGTTCTGAAACCCCGCGTTGATGCCGGACTCCTTGATCTTGCGGACGAGCTCTTCGTAGAGCCGGCGGTCCGCATCGGCCTCCCGCTTGCGCGAGAGATACTCGAGCGAGCGGGCGTTGGTGGCGTCCAGCTCACTCTTGGCTTGCGTGACCGCGGCGGCGAGCATCCGCTCGCGCTGCTGCGCCTGCTGGTACTCGATCTCCACGCGACGCGCGATGTTGGCGCGGGATGCCTCCATCGACTTCTCGACTTCTTCAAGACGGCCGAGCGCCTTGCGGTACTCCGGATGTTTGGCCCCGTAGTGCGCTCCGGCCGCGGCAAAGGCCTCACGGGCTTCGGTGCGCTTCTCGGCCAAGCGCCGCAGCGCTTCGCCTTGCGGGGCCACCTGCGCCGACTCGACGCTGCCGTTCCGCACGCTCTGCCAGGCCGCCTCGAACTTCACCCGCTCGGCCTGCGCCGCGGTGTATTCGGTGTTCAATTGCAACAGCCGCGCCGCCAGCGTATTGGTCTTCTCCTCGGGACTGACGACGCTCAGGTCTTTTTCCAGCGCCAGCAGCGCCTGTCCGGAGCGTTCCATCTTGACCTTCAGCTCCTCGAGCTGCCGTTCCATGAACGTGCCCAGACTCGCGGCGGAGCGAATGCGAATGTCGTAGACGTGGTTCAGATAACTGGCCGCGATCGCGTTGGCGACCTCCGCGGCCAGGCGCGCGTCCGTGGACCGGTAGCTGATCAGCAGCAGGTACGTGTTCGGCGGGCGCGTGACCCGCAAGCGCTTGAGCACCACGGGAGCGGCTTCGGCGTTTTCCGGCAGCGCACTGACGTCTTTTTCGGCCTCGCGCAGCCGGTACCGCTGGGCCACGGGGCGCAGCACCGCATCCGACTGCACCAGTCTCACTTGCGTCGCCAGGAACTGCTCCGCGTCGTTGCCCGCGCTGCGCGCCGCCTCCTGGCCGACCACGCCCGCCGGCGTCTGGCGATCTATGTCGATGATCGTGGTCGCCTCGAACACCGGCGCAAGGCGGGCGCTGATGACCCAGGTCACGACGGCGGCGCACAGGATGAAGAGCACAATCGGCGTCCGGCGCCGGCGCAAGACCGACAGGTAGTGCGCCAGCGGGACGCCGTGGCCCGCGCCGTTGTCGGTGAAGAACACCGGTGGCTCGAGCGGCGTCCCGCCGGGAGCCGGAGCAGCGAGTTCGATTCGGGTTTCGAGCATAGGGGTTGTGCGCTCCTCGGGTTCAGCTAACGTGTTGAGCCCAGCACCAGCACGCCCGACACCGTCGCCGTGCCGAACCCGATGGCGCGTTCCAGGGCCTGCGTCGTGATGCGCCGCCCGGCGTGGTCGGGCACGTACAGCACGTCGTTCGGCTCCAGCGGGACATCGGGCGCGCGGCGCGCCAGGATTTGGCCGAGTTCAATCTTCAATTCCACCGGCGGCCCGGACTCCGCCCGCCGGTACAGGTAAGCCTGCTTGCGGGCGAACGGCGTCAGCCCCTCGGCCAGCGCCAGCGCCCGCAACACCGTCAACCGGCTGCGCGGCGAGTTCAGGAACGCGCCGGGCTTTTTCACGTTGCCGACGACGAACACCTTGGCGGCCTCGGCCACGTGGATCTCTTCGCCCCCAGCAAGGATCAGGTTCAGCGACGGGTCCGAGCCATCGAGCAACGCCACCGCCGGAACGCGCTGCAGCGCCGGTTCCGGGCCGCCCGCGGCCCGGGTGACCACGATCTCGGCGCCGGCTTCGGCCGTCACGCCTTCGGCGCGGTTCAAGGCGTCGAGAAGCGTAATCCGCCCGTAACCCTGAAAGCTCACGGGCCGGCGAACGGCGCCGGTGACGCGGATGGGGCGGCTGGCATACTCCGCTACCGTGACGGTGACGACCGGATCTATCAGCAGTTGTTCGGCGCGAAGCGCTTCGGCGACGGACGCCTCGATCGCGGGCGGCAGGAGGCCGCGGACCGCAATCGTCCGCCGCAGCATCGGGAGCCGGATCGCGCCCGCGGCGTCAATCCGCGCCGTCCGCGTGTACTCCGGCGCACCGTACACCGAGATGGCCAGCAGGTCGTTCGTGCCCACCGGCTGCGCCGGCAGGTTGCTCTGCTCCAGCGGCTGGGCCGCCAAGGGCCATGTCAATAGGCAGGCGGCGAGCGCCCAGCGGTGAATCCGTCCATATGGATCACAAATCATTCGAGGCCACCTCCCAGGTTTTTCTCCGCGGCGGGCGCCAGAGCGCCGAGCGCGAGTTCGATGCGCGCCAGCCGCCGCTCGATGGCCACCAGCTTCTCCGGCGTCGAGGACTCCGGGTACAACTGGCCGCGCGCCGACTGCAGGACGGCCTTGCGCGCGAAGTCGGAAACGTTGCGCGCCCCCTCGATGAGGCAGGCCACCTTCAGGCTGGCCAGTTCCTCGTCCGTCAGGCGGAAGTTCACCAGCCGCCGCCGCGTTCGCAGAATCGTCATACCGCCGGAGCCGTGGGGAGACGGCGGATCCACC
This sequence comes from uncultured Solibacteraceae bacterium, assembly GCA_964471915.1. Lineage (GTDB taxonomy): Bacteria > Acidobacteriota > Terriglobia > Bryobacterales > Bryobacteraceae > JAIEPW01. Next base: position 26,541 of record CAYYID010000073.1, read on the forward strand.
CGCGCTCGACCGTCACCGCGACCGCCCGCCGCAGCATCTCGAGGTTCACCACCACGGTCGCGGCGCCCTCGCCGGCGGCGGCCGCCAGCACGCCGGTCAGGCCGCACAGGGGACCGTCTTCTACGCGGACCCGCTCACCCGCCGCCAGCGCCGGCCACGGAAAGCCGCCCGCATCCGCCGTCAGACGTTCGAGGTTCGCGACGTCCTCCGGCGACAACCTTGCCAGTGCTCCGGCGAACCGTAGCGCTCCGGTCACGCCCGGGATCTTCCAGGCCGCCGCCCGCCCCGGCTCGTCCAGCCGGGCGAACACATAGCCGCCGAACAGGGGCAGGCGGACGTCCTTCACGCGGTCCGACCACTGGCGCCGCGTCCGATACATTGGCACCATTTGCTCCAGCCCGAACCGGCCCAGATGTTCGCCGACGCGAAACTCGTGCTGGTGCTTCACGGTGAGGATGTTCCATTCGCGGGTCATGGGATCTTCCGGGCAAAGCTCCCGCTCTGTGAGTCCCATTCGGGGGTCTCCAGAACCGAGGCCTGCAATTGGATAGTGTCCAAAGGGGCGAAGAACTCTCAATGAAAAAGCGAAGACAAAGAGAATCTCGCCGTCGACGCTCCGGCCTGCTTCAGCGCAAGTCCGGAGGCGATCGCCTCCGGGTTGCTCTCAAACAACTGCTCCGCGATCCGCGCTCCCTCGCCCGCGCACACCAGATGCCGAGCCTCCCGCAGGCTCGGCGGCCGCCGTTCGCAATCGTGGCAGTCGCTCGCCACCGCGTGCGCCAGTCCGCGGGATACCAGCGCTTCGGCGGCGGCCCGCGCGCGCCGGCCAAACCCTCCCGTCAACGACTGCGCGGTGAGCTGAATCAGACAACCTGCGCGAACCCACGCCGCGAGGGTTTCGGTTCGCTCCCGCAGCCAGGGATTTCGCTCCGGGTGCGTGATCACCGGCCGCAGCCCTTCTCGAACCAGCAGGCTGAGCACTTCGGTGGTGGCCGGCGAAACGACGGCGTCGGCCAGTTCCACCAGCAGATACGGTCCGCCGTGGATCGAATAGCGGGCGGGATGCTCCAGCACGTCCCGCACGTTCTCAAAGCTCAAGTGGAAGTCGCAGCCGGAACGCAACTCCACCTCGGGAACCAGTTGCTGCAGTTCGGCGACCCGGGCGCGGACCAGCTCCGGGTCGAACCGGTAGCGGTGGTTGGCATGGGGAGTCGCGACCATCAAGCGGGTGCCTTGACGGGCAGCGGCGCGCAGCATCGCCACCGAATCCGCGAGCGTCGCCGCGCCGTCGTCGATCCCATATAGAACGTGCGTGTGGATGTCGACCAACCGAGGACGGTCCCCCTGCGGAGATAGTCGGCGCGGGGCGGCGAAGTTCTCGCTCAGAAGTTCCGGGTGAGGAATACGGCGCGAAGCCGGTAGGGAATAGGAGCAATCCCAGCCGCCGCGCGATCCGTTATGCTCGGACCCATGCGCTTGCTGCCCGCCCTGCTCTCCGCCGCTGCCACGCTGTGGTCGCAAGTCCTGGTGATCCAGACCGGCCGTCTCGTAGACCCCGAAACCGGGACCACCATGACGCGCGCAGGCATTCTCGTCGAGAACGGAAAGATCAAGGAGACCGGCGCGAACGTGACGGCTCCGCCGGGCGCGGCGGTGGTGGACTTGTCGCGTTACACAGTGCTGCCGGGCCTGATGGACGCTCACACGCACCTGTGCGCAGGCTCGCCGAGCCGGAAGGGCTTGCCGGCTCGGTCCGCGCGGGGCAGCCAGTTGGCGTACGACCTCGGGAACACGACGGCGTATCGCGCGCTGCAAGGCGCGGCGAACGCGCGAGCGGTGCTGGAGGCGGGTTTCACGACGGTGCGCGACATCGGCAACAACGGCAACTATGCCGATACGGACCTGCGGCGCGCCATCGATGAAGGGCTGGTGCCGGGCCCGACGCTTATCACGGCCGGGCGCATTATCGCGCCCTTCGGCGGGCAGTACGCGCCGTTCGCGCGCGGCTTCGCGCTGAATCCCGAGCGGCCCGGGCTGGGCGCGCCCGAGTACTTCTTCGCTGACACGCGCGATGAACTCAGGAAAGCGATCCGCGAGAACATCTTCTATGGCGCGCAGGTGATCAAGATCGTGGTGGACGATCAGCGCTACATCTACTCGGAGGACGATATCCGGTTTATCGTGGCGGAGGCACACGCCGCGCGCGTGAAAATCGCCGCGCATTGCGTTACGGAGGCGGGGGCGCGCAATGCGGCGGCGGCGGCGGTGGATTCGATCGAGCACGGTTTCAACATGAGCGACGCCACCCTGGAACTCGCCAAGAAGAACAACGTCGTGCTGGTTGGAACCGATTTCACGCCGTGGTACCTGGCGGAGTACGGACAGAATGAAGAGACGGTGCGGCGCAACTATGCGCGTTCGCTCGACCGGATCCGGCGCGCGCACCGGATCGGCGTGACGCAGGCGTTCGGCTCCGATGTGATCTTCGACATTCCGGGCAAGTCGCGAGGTGAGGTGAATCTGTCGATTTTCGACGCCTATATCGAAGCGGGGCTGCCGGCGCCGGAGCTGTTGCGGATGATCACGGGGAACGCCGCCCGGTTACTGGGCGTCGACGGGGAGCGGGGCTTGCTGAAGCCGGGGCTGGCCGCGGATCTGATCGCGGTGGAGGGCAATCCTCTGGAGGATCCCGCGGCGCTCAAGCGGGTGCGTTTTGTGATGAAGAACGGCGTGGTGGTGGGCCTTTAAGGAGATGGACACACTACGGCAGCACAGTTCGCGAGGGCGCCGGATCGATGTTCATGCGCATCGATCCGGCGGGTGCAGTTTCTTGTCGCGAGTTTTGGCTTACTAGCGCGGCGTTGCGTGCCGCCGTTCCGCCGGACCCGCTATCCCCGCTGGCTCCTGAGTAGTGATCTCCGAAGCCAACGAAAAAGACGACTCGACAAGATCCGGATCTTGTTCCCTCACTTATAGAGAGAGAACACCGTTTCAGCTACGAAACCCCGGTCCGAGCCGGACACCTACCTGCAACGGCAGGGTCCCCCACGAGGGGATTAACTCCGGGCACGAACCGGCGAACGCGGATGGCCATCCAC
>CAYYID010000074.1:0-29598 GCA_964471915.1 uncultured Solibacteraceae bacterium
GCCCGACACCTGCTTTGCTACGGCAGCGTCCCCCACGAGGGGAGTACTTCCGGGCACGAACCGGCGAACGCGGATGGCCATCCACGGCCCCTTTGTAGCGGATCGGGGTCCGGCGCCCGACAGGTCGTTTTGGGTAAGTGTTTGAAACGCTGGGGAAAATAAATGTCCGGGATTTGTGATCGGTTTGGGGGCCTTGCCGGTCGCTGGCGCTCCCGGTTCTGATGGGCGTGCCGCTTGCTGACGCGCGCGGCCCCGTTGGCGCTCAGTGGGTCTTGCGGGTCGCTGGCTCTTCCGGTTCCGAGGGCTAGCCGCCGAGGGCCTGGTCGAGGGCTTCGACGAAGAAGTGGTCGCCCCAGATGACGGATTCGTCGACGCCGAGTCCTTTGTGGACGTGGTAGACGCCGCCACGGAGGATGCCTTCCCACTTGGGATCGGATTTGGCGAGGTGCTTGTCGCACAGCGAGCGCAGGATGCGGCCGCCGACGCCCCAATAGAAGTGCCCTTTCATGGGAACCGGGAGAACGCGGGCCAAGCGATAGAACGCCGCAGCGGCGATGGCGCCGGCGGAGGTATCGACGAGGGTGCGGTTGGCGGGAGAGGCGTTGAAGTCCCACGGCGGGATGCCGTCGGAAGGCGCGTGGGCGATGTAATAGTCGGCGCAGGCCTGGGCGGTGGAAAGGACGTTGGGGTCGCGGCTGTATTCGTAGGCGCGGGTGAAGCCGTACATGGCCCAGGCGAGGCCGCGGGACCAGCAGCTATCGGAGCGAGCGCCCTGCTGGGTGGTCTGGCGAAGGAACTCGCCGGTTTCGACATCGAAGATGCCTTCGTGGGCGACCGAGCCGTCGCCCCGGACGAGGGAGCGGCGGGTGGTGAGGGTGTGGCGCTGGGCGATTTCGCGGAGGCGGCGGTCGCCGCTTTCGCGGGCGGCAAAGAAGATGATGCCGACATTCATCATGGAATCGATGAAGAGGGAGTTGTCGGCGACGAAGGAGCGGAGGTAGCCGCCGGGATCGCGGTAGCGCGAGGCGAGGTTGCGGCCGGCATCGATGAGGACGTCGCGGACGCCGGCGTCCTTGGTTTGCTGGTACCAGCGGTAATAAGTGGGCAGGAACAGGAACCCAAGGTCGTGGAGGTCGGGGTCATGGCGGCGACGGGCCAGAGGCTTGGTGTACTTGACGGCGTGGTCGAACCAGAACTTCCGGTCGTCGCTGGAGGGCTCGGCGCGGCGGTGGAAGACCCACATCATGCCGGGGAGGAAGCCATCGCTCCAGTCGGTCCAGGCAGGGCCGCCGTGGCGCCACTGACCGTCCTGCGTGTACATGGGGTAATAGTCGGGGTGCTTTTCGACGAGCTTGCGCACCTGGCGCTGCGCAAAGGCAAAGGCGTGTTCGAAAACTTCGCCGTTGTCGTTCGAGAACTGGATCACGGTTTCTCCTGAGTCGCGGCCGGGGCCGTACGCCAAAGGGTAACAAAGCCGCGCCCCAGGCGCGGGGGGCCGAAGACGGGGAAGGCGCCGCGGCGGCGGGCGGCGTCGAGCCAATCGGCGTTGCGCGGGGTGCCGAGGCGGGCGCCGGCAGGGGTGGCGAGGAAGGCGTCGAGGTCCAAGGCGAGGCGGAGCGAGGCGCGGGCGGAGTCGCTTTCCAGGGACTCGAACGTGAAGCCGGCGAGGAGAAAGTTGGCGTGACGTTCGAGAAAGCGGAGGCGGCCGGTGGCGACGGCGTCTTTCGGGAAAAGGACCTGCTTGCCGTGCTTGAGGGGCCGGGCGAGGCGGGCGCGGACGGGGTCGCCGATGGCGGCGCGGTCGAGGTCGAGGGGCTCGAGGAGCGCGAGTTCGAGGCTGAGATCGGCGGGTAGGTCGAGTTCGGTCTTGGGGGCGGGCTGGGGGGAAGGCGCGTCCGGCGGGTCGTCGAAGGAGAGCACGCTTTCCCCCGAGTACTGGCGGCAGTTGGAAAAGAGGGTGCGGTTGCGGCTCTCATTGCCGGCGAGGTCGACCATGACGAGTTCGCTTTCGGTGGGGAGGAGGAATTCGGCGCCGCCAATGGGGAGGCGGGAGTAGGCCATGCGGTCGCGGGAATGGTCGAGGGGCAGCGTGGGGGGGATCTCCGTGGCGACGATTTCGAGGTGGATGAGGTCGAGCGAATCGGCGTCGGCCGCGAAGGAGCCTTCGTAGCCAACGGTCTCGCGAGCCTCGCCCATGCGGATGGAATAGCCGCTGGTGAGGCGCGGGACGCGGAAGGTGTAACGGGCGACGCGGCGTCCGGCGGTGAAGGTCTCGCCGGCGTAGCGGAAGGTGGGGGCATTGCTCTGGAAGACGGCGCGGGCGTGGAGGGCGAAGTTGCCGTTGCCGATGGCGCCGCCGCCGGTGACGATGTCTTCAAGGCGTTTTTCCTCGAACTTGCGGGCGCCGGGCCAGGCGAAGAGTTCCTTGCCGTCGACGAGGGCGACCTCGAGGCGCAGGGTGTCCAGGAACTGATAGCGCCGAGAACCGGCCGGGCGGCGGGAGCGCTCGATCAGCTCGACGCAGGTGTAGTTGGGCTGGCGGCGGAGCTGCTCGGCCATATGGACCTTGATGCGGGCCAGGAGCAGTGTTTCGGGAGGCAGGTCCTGCGCGAAGGCGAGAGCGACGCCGGTGAGGAGCCAGACGGCGCGCCGCATGCGAACCAGTATAGCGGCCGGGTTTGTTACCATGCGGAGCGACATGCCCGCCAAAGTGACCGTTATCAACAATGGACCCATTCGGATCGAAGGGGAGTTTTCGATCCACGACGCCGAAGGCAAGGAGTACGGCCTTGCCGGACGGACGGTGATCTCGTTGTGCCGCTGCGGTTTTTCGGAGAACAAGCCGTTCTGCGACGGCAAGCACGGAGTGAAGGGGTTCGAGTCGCTGTGCCAGGCGCGGGAATTGCCGCCGCCGAAGCCGAAGGTGTAAGCCTAGCCTTCCAGGACGCAGATGTCGGGCAGGTTACGGTAGTCCTCGGCGAAGTCGAGGCCGTAGCCGACGACGAATTCGTCGGGGATGCGGAAGCCCACGAAGTCGACCTGAACGTCCCGCTGGCGGCGTTCGGGCTTGTCGAGGAGCGTGGCGATGCGGAGAGAGCGGGGCTGGCGCTGGTTCAGTACTCCTAGCAGATAGTGCAGGGTAATCCCGGAGTCGATGATGTCCTCGACGACGATGACGTCCTTGCCCTCGATGGAGAGGTCGAGATCCTGAACGACCTTGACCTCGCCGGAAGTGGACTTGGCCTTGCCGTAGCTGGAGATGCTCATGAAGGCGAAGCGGGACGGGGTTTTCATGGCGCGGGCGAGGTCGGCGGAGAAGAAGCAGGCGCCCTTGAGGATGGTGATGAGGTAGACGGGCCCGGACGGATAGGCTTGGTCGATGGCGGCGGCGAGTTCGGCGACGCGGTCGCGGATCTGGGCGGCGGAGAGAAAGACGCGGAGCGAGGACATTGGAGCTTAGTCTAATCGACCGGCGGCTGGGTTTGTAGTAGGATTACGGACACGAACGCGTGGCAACGAAAAAGACTCCGGCAACCAAGAAGACGGCGCGCAAGGCGGTGAAGCGGGCCAGCCCCCCGGAGGCGGCGCGGGAGATGCCGCCGAATCCCTCATGGCTGACCGCGGTGCGCGCGGCGGAAGAGAAGCAGGCGCGGGACATCACGGTACTAGACCTGCGCCCGGTGTCGACATTTGCGGACTTCTTTGTCATTTGTACTGGGTCGAACGCGCGGCAGGTGCAGGCGATCGCCGATGAGGTGGAGCGGCGGCTGGCGGAGCGCGGAGAACATCCGGCGAACGTAGAAGGCTACAAGAACGCAGAGTGGGTGCTGGCGGACTACGGGGACCTGGTGGTGCACGTGTATTCGCCGGCGGCGCGGTCGTACTACGGGCTGGAACGGTTGTGGCAGAACGCGCTGCCGGTGGCGGTTCCGGCGTCCTGAGGGGGCATGCGGCAGGCGGCGGGAATAAACCTTGACTCACCTGCGGGGCGTGTATATACTCGACTCGGGCAAAGCCGCGGCAACGCGGCTCGTGTTGTCTTCCGGCGCAGTTGTTGCAAGAAATTTGCCCTACGTTGATCCGTGCGCGGCCGGGATTACGCGTATGGAATAGATATCTGCTCGCAAGACGGAGAACCGAGAGGAAACCATGGCAAGAGCAAGTACCCAACACAAACTGGATCGCGTACGGCCGCCGCGCGTCCACGTCACTTACGACGTCGAGATCGGCGATGCCATCGAGATCAAGGAACTGCCGTTCGTGGTCGGCGTTCTGGGCGATTTCACGGGGTTGCCGACGGAGCCGCTGCCGCGGCTGCGGGACCGGAAGTTCACGGAAGTGAATCCGGACAACTTCGATAGCGTGCTGGCGGGCATGAAGCCGCACCTGGCGTTCTCGGTAGAGAACAAGCTGAGCGAGGATCCGAACGCGGCGCAGCTGAAGGTGGATCTGCATTTCCGCTCGATGGAAGACTTCCAGCCGGCGAACGTGGCCAAGCAGGTGAAGCCCCTGAAGGAGCTGCTGGATCTGCGGACGAAGCTGGCGGATCTGCGCGGCAGCCTGCAGGGCAATGACAAGCTGGACGAGCTGCTGATGGACGCGGTCAGCAATCCGGACAAGCTCGGGAAGCTGGAAGCGGAAGTCGGGATGAAGAAGGAGGATGGCGGCAATGAGTGACGCACAACAGGCAGGGGCGCGGGCGGAAGAGCGGTTGCTGGAGAAGGGTCTGCTCGACACGATCGTCGAGGAAGGCCGGCTGGCGAAAGAGCCCGCGGCGCGGGAACGCGGCAAGGAGATGGTAAAGGAGTTCGTCAAGCAGGTGCTTGAGGGCTCGATGACGGTCAGCAAGGATGTCGAGGCGATGATCAACGCCCGCATCGCGCAGATCGATCACCTGTTGTCGCTCCAGTTGAACGAGATCCTGCATCATCCGTCTTTCCAGAAGCTGGAAGGCAGCTGGCGCGGGTTGAAGTACATGATGGATCAGAGCGAGACGAGCGAGCAGCTGAAGATCAAGGTGCTGAACTGCTCGAAGAAGGAGCTGCTGCGCGACCTGCAGCGGGCGCCGGAATTCGACCAGAGCGCCCTGTTCAAGAAGGTGTACGAAGAAGAGTTCGGCATCTTCGGCGGCGCGCCGTTCGCGGCCTTGATCGGCGACTACGAGATCGGCAAGGGTCCCGAGGATATGGAGTTCCTGGAGCGGGTGGCGCAGACGGCGGCGGCGGCGCACGCGCCGTTCCTGACCTCGGCGTCCTGCGACTTCTTCAACCTCGAGAGCTACGCGCAGCTGGACCAGCCGCGCGACCTGTCGAAGGTGTTCGACACGACCGAGTACGCGAAGTGGAAGTCGTTCCGGCAGAGCGAGGATTCGCGGTACGTCGGGCTGTGCCTGCCGCACATTCTGATGCGGCTGCCGTACGGCAAAGACAATGTGCCGATCGAGGAGTTCGCCTACGAGGAGAACGTCGACGGGACGGACCACTCGAAGTACCTGTGGGGCAACGCGGCGTTCGCGCTGGGGGCCCGGCTGACGACGGCGTTCGCGCAGTACGGCTGGTGCGCGGCGATCCGGGGCGTGGAAGGCGGCGGTCTGGTGGAAGGGCTGCCGGTGCACAACTTCTACACGGACGAAGGCGACGTGGTGATGAAGTGCCCGACGGAAGTGCCGATCACGGACCGGCGCGAGAAGGAGCTGGCGGACCAGGGCTTCGTGCCGCTGGTGCACTGCAAGGGTACGGACTACGCGGCGTTCTTCAGTGTGCAGTCGGCGCAAAAGGCCAAGCTGTACGACAAGGACGCGGCGAACGCGAACGCGCGGTTGTCGACGCAGTTGCCGTACATCTTCGCGGTGTCGCGGTTCGCGCACTATCTGAAGGCGATGATGCGCGATAAGATCGGCAGCTTCATGTCGCGGACGGATTGCGAGCACTGGCTGAACAAGTGGATCGCGAACTACGTGACTCCGGACGATACGGCGTCGCCGGCGACCAAGGCGAAGTACCCGCTGCGGGAAGCCGCGGTGCAGGTGGAAGAGGTTCCGGGCAAGCCGGGCGCGTACCGCGCCGTGGCGTTCCTGCGGCCGCACTTCCAGCTGGACGAACTGTCGGTGTCGCTGCGGCTGGTGGCGGAACTGCCGGCGTCGGCGCGGAAGTAGCCGGGCGTCAACGAAATGTTGAGCCAATTTTCAGGAACCGTACGCGGATAGATACAGGAGGCAGGTAAAACAAAATGGCTGTAGATTTCTTTCTCAAGATTGACGGCATCCCGGGCGAGAGCCACGATGCGAAGCACAAGGACGAGATCGACGTTCTGTCGTGGAGCTGGGGCGCGAACCAGACGGGCACCATGTCGTACGGCGGTGGCGGCGGCGCGGGCAAGGTGAATTTCCAGGACTTCCACTTCACCATGCGCATGAACAAGGCGACGCCGAAGCTGATCCTGGCGTGCGCGAACGGCGAGCACATCAAGAAGGCGGTGTTCATCGCCCGGAAGGCCGGTAAGGAGCAGCAGGAGTACATGAAGATCGTCTTCAGCGATCTCCTGGTGGCGAACTACGCGACGGGCGGCGGCGGCGACGAGCCGATCGAAAACTGCTCGCTCAACTTCTCGAAGGTGGAGTTCGAGTACAAGCCGCAGAAGGCGGACGGCAACCTGGACGGCCCGATCACGGCTGGCTGGGATCTCAAGAAGAACGTCAAAGTCTAAGCCACATGACATCCAGGGAGCTGTTCCAAGCAGGCAAGCTCCAGGAAGCAATCGAGGCGCTGGGCGGCGAACTCCGGGACAACCCGGGCGACGCCCGGCGCCGCAGCTTTCTTTTCGAGCTACTTTGTTTTTCAGGCAACTGGGACCGGGCGGCGAAGCAGTTGGATGTACTCGCCGGCGACAACCACAAGGCCGAGATGGGAGCGCTCTTGTTCCGCGCGGCGCTGCACGGCGAGCGGACGCGGCACGAGACCTTCGAAAAAAAGGACTACCCGGCGGCGTCGGCGGGAGAGGGTGAAGACCCCACCGGCACGATTGACGGCCGGCCCTTCACTTACATGATGGACGCGGATCCGCGGATTGGCCCCCGCCTGGAGGTCCATGCGGCGGGCGCGTACCTGTGGATTCCGCTGGAGCACGTGGAGTCGATCGAGTTCCAGAAGCCGGCGAAGCTGCGGGATCTCATCTGGCGGACGGCGCTGGTGCGCACGGGCCCGGCGTTCAAGGCGACCGAGCTGGGCGAAGTACTGGTTCCCGCGCTGTGTCCGTTCTCCTTCAAGCACCCGAACGACCTGGTGAAGCTGGGGCGCGCGACGGAGTGGGAGGAGCAGGCGGACGGCACGGCCATCCCGTTCGGGCAGAAGATGTTCGTCGTAGACGGCGAGGATGTGCCGATCATGGAGATTACCAAGATCGAATTCACACCCAAGGAGACCGCCGAAGGATCCGGCGCGGAGTAGCCGCGCGGTTCCGGGTGGAACATGCCGCTACGAGACGACCTGCTCAACCCGATCCCCGGCGATAATCCCGGGGGCAAAAACCTGAAGTACGCGCCGGTCTTTGACAAGATCAAGGAAGCGCGGCGCGAAGACGACGATGCGGTCCAGGGCGAATGGAAGCGGGACCGCAAGGTCGCCGACTGGAACCAGGTAATCAAGCTGGCGAGCGAAGCGCTCGCCACCCAGACCAAGGACCTGCAACTCTGCGCCTGGCTGTGCGAAGCCTGCCTAAAGAAGGAAGGCATGGGCGGGTTCCGCGAAGCCCTGCTGGTGACGAAGGGCGTCGTCGAGAACTTCTGGGATTCGTTGTGGCCGGAGATCGAGGACGGTGACTTCGAGCTGCGGTCCGCGCCGCTGGAGTGGATCGGCACGCGGCTGATCGATCCGCTGAAGAAGGCGCCGCTCACGAAGAACGGACTCAGCTTTTACAAGTACCGCGAATGCCGGACGGTACCGACCGAGGACGAGGCGGGCGCGAACGAGCAGAAGGCGGAGCAGCGGCAGACGGCGGTCGCCGAGGGTAAGCTGACCCAGGAGGAGTGGGAGACCGCGTTCAAAGCGACGCCGCGCGAGTTCTACGAATCGCGGGTCGCGGACTTGGATTCGCTGCTCGAGACCGCGCAAGGGCTGGACGACGTCTGCATGGAGAAGTTTGCGGACTCGGCTCCGGCCTTTACACCGCTGAAGGAGGGGATCGAGGAAGTCCGGCACCTGGCGCGGCAGTTCCTGAACCGGAAGTACGAACTGGAAGGCGGCGGTCCGCCGGCGGCAGCCGCGGAAGAAGAAGCGGCAGGGGACGACGGCTGGACGACGACGGAAGAGTCCGCGCCGGCGGCGCAGACGAAGCGGCGGCGGGCACCGTCGGGCGGCGCGGAGCCGGTGGACGCGGACGACGCCGCGGCGCGGATCGGCGCAGCGGCGAAGTTCCTGCGGGGCTTGGACGCGTTTAGCCCCGCGCCGTACCTGTTGCTGCGCGGCCTGCGCTGGGGCGAACTCCGGGCGGGCGGCGAATCGCCGGATCAATTGCTATTCGCGGCGCCGGATTCGGAAGTACGGCAGACCATCAAGCGGCTGTCGCTGGAGAGCAACTGGACCGAGCTGCTCGAGGTCGCCGAGACGGCGATGGCGGAGCCGTGCGGGCGCGCGTGGCTGGACCTGCAGCGGTACGTGGTGCGGGCGTGCGACGAACTCAGCTACTACGCGATCGCCAACGCGATTCGCAGCGAAGTGCGCAACCTGATCCGGGACTATCCGCAGTTGCCGTCGTGGACGCTGATGGATGACACGCCGACCGCGAACGCGGAGACGCAGGCGTGGCTGCTGGAAATCAATCCGCCGGCGCCGGAGCCCGTCGCGGCGGCAGAGGCGGCCTCCGAGCCGGACTATTCCTGGTCGACGCCCGAGCCCGCGGCGGTCTCCGCCTCCGGCGAAGAGGCTCCGCCCTCGGCTTACCAGTTGGCGCTGCAAGCGGCGCAGGCCGGCCGGAACCGGGAAGCGATCGAGCTGATGACAGAAGATCTGGGGCGGCAAAGTTCGGGCCGGGGCCGCTTCCAGCGCAAAGTGGAACTGGCGCAGGTGTGCCTGGCCACGGGCTATCAGAACATGGCGGAGCCGATTCTCGAAGAACTGGCGCGGGAGATCGACGCCAACCACCTGGACAAGTGGGAGGATGGCGGAACGATCGCGCACCCGCTGGTGCTGTTGTACCGGTGCCTGAAGGACGAAGGCCGCCGCCAGGAGCTGTACGCGAAGATTTGCCGTCTGGATCCCGTGCAGGCGCTTGCCTGCGGGAGGTAGCGCGTGGCTTCGCGGCTGCATCCGGACCAGACGGTTACGCAATCGGTATGGGAGCGGCTGGTGGACCGCGAGCCGTCGCTGGCGGCGGATCCGCCGACGACGCGGCTCCAGTCGGTGCGCCAATTGAAGGCTTCCCTGCGGCGGGACCTGGAATGGCTGCTGAACACGCGGCGGATTCCGGACGAGGCCGACACCTCCCTGGTGGAAACCTGCAAGAGCCTCTTCAACTACGGGCTGCCGGACTTCTCGGCAATGAGTCTGCAATCCGGAAGGGACCGCAACAAATTGCTGCGGGAGGTGGAGGCCGTGGTCCAGTTGTTCGAGCCGCGGCTGCGCGACGTCCGGGTGCGGATGGTGGAGCCGCCGAATACGACGACGCGCGCGATGAGCTTCCAGATTGAAGGCATGCTGATGATGGATCCGGCTCCGGAACAGGTATCCTTCGATACAGTGCTGCAGTTGACCAGCGGAGAGTACCAGATCAAGGGCGACCGGAATGCGTGACGAGCTGCTGCTCTATTACGAGCGCGAGCTGAACTTCGTCCGCCAGCTGGGCGCGGAGTTCGCCGAGAAGTATCCGAAGGTAGCCGGGCGGCTGCTGCTGGAGCCGGACAAGTGCGAGGATCCGCACGTCGAGCGGCTGCTGGAGGCGTTCGCGTTTCTGGCGGCGCGCGTGCACCTCAAGATCGACGATGAGTTCCCGGAGATCGTCGAGGCGCTGATCGGGATCCTGTATCCGCACTACCTGCGGCCGATTCCCTCGATGTCCATCGTGCAGATGCACCTGGACGCCGATAAGGGCGGGCCGACGTCGCCGCAAAAGGTGCCGAAGGGGTCGTTGCTGAACTCGCGTCCGGTGGCGGGTGTCCCGTGCCAGTTCCAGACGTGCTTCGAGACGACGGTGTATCCGCTCACGGTGACGGCGGGCGAATGGACGTCGCCGGACCGGTTGACGCCGCCGGTGAAGTCTCTCGAGTCGGTGGCGGCGATCCGGCTGGAGGTCGCGCTGCCGGGAGAGCTGCAACTGGGCAAGATCGGCCTGGACGCCCTGCGCGTGCACATCGCCGGTGAGCCGGGGCTGGCGAACACGCTTTATGAGCTGATCTTCCGCAACGTAACGGGGATTCTAGTGCGGGATCCGTCGAATCCGCGGTTGCGCCCGGTGACGCTGCGGCCGGAGGCGATCAAGCCGGTGGGCTTCGCCGAGGATGAGGGGCTGCTGCCGTATCCGCGGCGTTCGTTCGTCGGGTACCGGCTGCTGCAGGAGTACTTCGCGATGCCGGAGAAGTTCTTCTTCTTCGACATCACGGGCCTCGAGCAGGTGTGGATCAACGGCTTCAAGGGCAAGGCGGAGTTCATCTTTCTGCTGTCGCCGTTCGAGCAGTATGAGCGGCGGCAGGTGCTGGAACTGGGCGTTTCGGCGAAGACCTTCCGGCTGAACGCCACGCCGATCATCAATCTTTATCCGCAGGTCTGCGAGCCGATTCTGCTGGAGCAGCGCAAGTTCGAGTATCCGATCATCGCCGACATCCGGCGGCCGGACGCGACGGAGATCTTCTCCGTAGACGAAGTGGTGAGCATCAACCCGCAGTCGCGCGAGCTGATGAAGTTCGAGCCCTTCTATTCGCACCGGCACTCATCGCAGCGGGACCGGAGCCAGACGTTCTGGCTGGTGAACCGGCGGGCGTCGGGGAAGTCCGGCGACGAAGGCACGAACGTGTATCTGTCGATGGTGGACCTGTCGACCCGTCCGGTGCGTCCGACCGCGGACACGCTGACGGTGCGCGCGACGTGCAGCAACCGCGACCTGGCGGCGCGGCTGCCGTTCGGCAACGAACTGGGGGACTTCGAGCTGCTCGGCGGGGTGACGATCAAGCGGATCGTGGCCCTGCGCAAGCCGACGAACACGCTGCGGCCGGCCGCCGGGAAGGGCTTGCTGTGGCGGCTGATGTCGCACCTGTCGTTGAACTACCTGTCGGTTGTCGAGGAAGGCAAGGAGGCGATGCAGCAGATCCTGAAGCTGTATAACGTCTCGGGGTCCTCGTACGCGGAAAAGCAGATCGAAGGCATTCTGTCGGTGAAGAGCGAGCGGCGCTTCGCGCGCATCATCTCGGAGAACGGGATCACGTTCGCGCGCGGCACGCGCGTGGAGATGGAGCTGGACGAGGAGCAGTTCGTGGGCGGCGGCGTGTACCTGTTCTGCGCGGTGCTGGAGAGTTTCCTGGGGTTGTACACGTCGCTGAACAGCTATACGCAACTGGCGGCGCGCACGAACCAGAGAAAGGAGATGCTGCAGGAGTGGCCTCCACGAGCGGGACGGATCATCCTGGTATAGACGGGCCTTTCGACAGCACTCCGGACGTCCTGCCCCCCGAGGCGGTGCCCGCGGAACTGATCGAGCAGGCGCACCGCTACGACCACGTCGAGAAGCTGCTGCGCAAGGTTCCGTTCGAGTTCCAGTTTTTCCAGGCGGTCCGGCTGTTCGAACGCTTGAATCCGGAGCGGGCGCCGGTCGGGCGCTTTGTGCCGCCGTCGCGCGAGGTGCTGCGGTTCAAGGCGCACCAGTCGATCCCGTTTCCGGCGAGCGAAATCCAGAAGATCGAGTGGCCGGCCGAGGGCTCGGACGCGGTGCCGGCGGTGGTGGTGAACTTCTTCGGGCTGACGGGTCCGCAGGGGGTGATGCCGCTCTATTACACGGAGTTCGTAGTGCACCGGTTGCGCGCCAAGGACTCGGCGATCGCCGAGTTCCTGGATCTGTTCAACCACCGGATGCTCTCGCTGTTCTACCGGGCCTGGGAGAAGTACCGGTTCATCATCGCTTACGAGCGCGGGGAGCGGGACCGTTTCTCGTCCATCCTGCTGTCGCTCATCGGCCTGGGGACGGACGGACTGCAGGACCGGCTGGCGGTGCAGGACGACGCGATGTTGTTCTACGCGGGGCTGCTTTCGCTGTTGCCGCGTTCGGCGACGGCGCTGCAGCAGATCCTGTCGGACTACTTCGAAGTGCGGGTAGCGGTGGATCAGTTTGTGGGAGCGTGGTATCCGCTGGAGCAGCCGATCCAGTGCCGGATCGACCGGAACAGCCCGTACTCGGAACAGGTGGGCGAGGGCGCCATTGTCGGCGATGAGATCTGGAATCAGCAGTGCGGCGCCAGCGTCCGGCTGGGGCCGATGCCGCTGAAACGCTACCTGGAGTTCCTGCCGGTGGGGAGCGCGAACCGGCCGCTGCGAGAGATCGCGAAGTTCTATGCGCGGCGCGAGGTCGATTTTCAGGTGCAACTGGTGCTGGAGCGGAACGAGGTGCCGGCGTGCGAACTCGGCCAGACCGGGGATCGCTCGCCGCTGCTCGGGTGGACGACGTGGGCGAAAACGGCCCCGATGCAACGAGATCCGAATGATACAATCTTACGGATCTGAAATGACCGTGCGGCCACGAACCGGGCGGCCTCTCGAGGATCTGCCGCCCAGGCACAGGATGCCAGAGGCGGAAACGGAGCGATTTTTCTTATGAGCGTAAATTTGCGGTCCCTCATCGGCAAGTTGAATGACACGACGCGGGCGACGCTGGAGGCGGCCGCGGGGCTGTGCCTTTCGCGCACGCACTACGACATCGAGATTGAGCATTACTTGCTCAAGCTTCTGGACGTGGCCGACAGCGACACGGCCCGGATCTTCCGGCAGTTCGGCGTCGACGGGATGCGGCTGCAACGGGACCTGGAGCGGGCGCTGGACAAGATGAAGACGGGCAACGGGCGGACGCCGGCGATGAGCCGCGGCGTACTGAACATGCTCACCGATGCGTGGACGATCGGGTCGATCGACTTCAACTCGGCGCGGGTGCGGTCCGGCCATACGATTCTGGCGCTGCTGGCGAACGAAGACTGGAAGCGCATGCTGGACGCGGAGAGCCGCGAGTTCGGCAAGCTGGAAGGCGCGCTCGTTAAGAAGGACTTTGCCAAGATCACCGAGGGCTCGGCGGAAGACGCCACGCCGCTGGCGGCCGAGGGCGCGCCGGATACGGGCGAGCCGGGGATGCCGCGGCGGGGCGGCAAGACGCCGAATCTGGACCAGTACACGGTCAACCTGACCCAGAAGGCGCGGGAAGGCAAACTCGACCCGGTGCTGGGGCGGGATTTCGAGATCCGGCAGGTGGTCGACATCCTGCTGCGGCGGCGGCAGAACAACCCGATTCTGACGGGCGAGGCGGGCGTCGGCAAGACGGCGGTGGTGGAGGGCTTCGCGAACCGGATCGCGCAGGGCGACGTGCCGCCGGCGCTCCAGAACGTGGACCTGCACACGCTCGATCTGGCGCTGCTGCAGGCGGGCGCCGGCGTGAAAGGCGAGTTCGAGAACCGGCTGAAGGGGCTGATCGAGGAAGTGAAGGCGTCGCCGAAGCCGATCATCCTGTTCATCGACGAAGCGCACACGATGATTGGCGCGGGCGGACAGGCGGGCCAGAACGACGCGGCGAACCTGCTGAAGCCGGCGCTGGCGCGCGGGGAACTGCGGACGATCGCGGCGACCACGTGGTCCGAGTACAAGAAATACTTCGAGAAGGACGCGGCGCTGGCGCGGCGGTTCCAGGTGGTGAAGGTCGAGGAACCGACGGAGCAAGTGTGCGGCGTGATGCTGCGCGGCATCATCGGCGCGCTCGAGAAGCACCACTCCGTCCGGATCATGGATGAGGGCCTGAACGCGGCGGTGCGGCTGTCCCACCGCTACTTGGCGGGCCGGCAGCTGCCGGATAAAGCCGTCAGCGTGCTGGACACGGCGTGTGCGCGGCTGGCGCTGGGACAGAGTTCCGTGCCCCCGGCCCTCGAAGCCGCGCAGCGGGAGCTCGACGACCTGGTGGTGCAGGAGCGCGTGCTGGAACGCGAAACCGCGGTCGGCGCGGACCACAGCGAACGGCTGGTCCAGATCGCGGAACGGAAGGCCGCGACCGGGGAGAATCTCAAGGCGCTCAAAGAACGGTTCGAGAAGGAGCGCGAGCTGGTGACGAAGATCCGCGACCTCCGGGCCGGCATCGAGGACGCGGTGCATCCGCGACCGGGCACGCCGCCCAAGGAGATCGACGTCGAGAAGGCGAAGGCGGAACTCGGCCCGCTGGAAGCGGAGTTGAAGGCGCTGCAGGGCGAGGAGCCGCTGATGGGCGTCACGGTGGACGGCCAGGTGGTGGGCGAAGTGATTTCAGCCTGGACCGGCATCCCAGTGGGCAAGATGGTGAAGGACGAGATCGAGACGGTCCTGAACCTCGAAAAGCACCTGGGGACGAGAGTGATCGGGCAGGACCACGCGTTGGGCGGCATCAGCCAGCGGATCCGGACCGCGCGCGCCGCGCTGGACGATCCGGGCAAGCCGGTGGGCGTATTCATGCTGGTGGGGCCGTCCGGCGTCGGCAAGACGGAAACGGCGCTGGCGCTCGCGGATCTGATGTACGGCGGCGAGCGGAACATGATCGGCATCAACATGTCGGAGTTCCAGGAAGCGCATACGGTGTCGACGCTGAAGGGTTCGCCTCCGGGCTATGTGGGCTACGGCGAGGGCGGCGTGCTGACGGAAGCCGTGCGGCGGCGTCCCTACTCGGTGGTGCTGCTCGACGAAGTGGAGAAGGCGCACCCCGACGTGCTGGAGCTGTTCTTCCAGGTGTTCGATAAGGGCAACATGGAGGACGGCGAGGGCCGGGAGATCGACTTCAAGAACACGATCATCATCCTGACGACCAACGCGGGTACCGATACGCTGATGAAGCTCACCAGCGATCCGGAGACCATGCCGGGGTCGGAGGGACTGGTGAAGGCGCTGAAACCGGAGTTGAACAAGATCTTCAAGCCGGCCTTCCTGGGGCGGCTGGTGATCATACCGTATTTCCCGATCCGGGACGAGAACCTCAAGATGATCATCCGGCTGAAGCTGAACAAGATCGTGAAGCGGATCCGGGAGAACCACAAGATCGAGCTGGCGTACGACGAGGCGCTGGTGCAGGAAGTCGCCAACCGCTGCACGGAAGTGGAGAGCGGGGCGCGCAACGTCGATAACATCCTGACCAATACCCTGCTGCCCGATTTGTCGCGGACGCTGCTGGGTCAGATGGCCGCGGGCGAGAAGATCGACCGGATTTCGGTATCCGTGGGACCTGATTCGTCGTTCGTTTACGCGTAGGAGTATAAGGGCGGCCGGTTACGGCCGGCCGCCCCGTGGATGCGCGAACGGAGGCTACCGTGCCCGAGGCTGAGAAGTACGCAGAGAATAAGTTCCTTTATTTCCATTCGCCTCTAGGCAAGGACAAGCTCCTGCTGCGCCGGTTTTCGGGCACCGAGGCGATCTCGACGCTGTTTTCGTTCCAGATCGAAGCCTACGCGATGAACGAAGACAAGATTGAGTTCGACAAGCTGCTGGGCCAGAAAATCGCCTTCGGGCTGAACGTGAGCCACGACGGACTGGAGGAGCGGCACTTCAGCGGTATCGTTTCCCGGATCTCCCAGGGCGGGCGCGGCAAGGTCTTCACCGTCTATTTCATGGAAGTGGTGCCCGAGGCCTGGATGCTGACCCGGGTGTCGCAGTCGCGCATCTTCCAGGAGATGACGGTGCCGGAAGTCCTCAAGGCCGTCATGAAGACGGGCGACGTGAAGTGGGAGCTGCAGGGCCAGTACGAGAAGCGGAACTATGTGACGCAGTACCAGGAGTCCGATTGGGACTTCGCGCAGCGGCTCATGGAGGAAGAGGGGATCCACTACTTCTTCAAGTTCCCGGACCGCGGCCAGCACCAGATGATCGTGGCGGACAAGCCGCAATCGAATATCGAGATCCCGCACAGCTCCAAGGTGACGTACGAGGAGTTGATGGGCGGGCAGCGCGGCGAGTCCACCGAGGAGCGGGTGAGCACGTGGGAGAAGGCGCAACGGATCCGGCCCGGCAAGGTGACGCTGTGGGATCACAATTTCCAGTTGCCGCACCGGAACCTGGAGGCCAACAAGACGCCGGGTCCCGACGTGAAGATCGGCACGGTGAACCACAAGCGGAAACTCGGATTCTCCGAGTCGCTGGAGGTCTATTCGCAGCCGGGTGAGTTCTCGTGGCGGTTCGACGGGATCGACAAGGGCGGCGGCGAGCGGGCCAGCGATCTGCAGAAGATCTTCGAGGACAACAAGCGGACGGCCGAAATCCGGATGGGTGAGCAGGAAGCCTGGATGTTCGAGATGCTGGGCTCCGCGAACCACCGCCACTTTACGGCGGGACATAAGTTCACGCTCGACGGCCACTACGACGCCGATGACGTCTATCTGCTGGTGACGGTGACGCACTCCGGCGAGGAGGCGCTGTTCCGGTCGGGCGGCGACGACGAAAGCGAAGATCACTACGGCAACACGTTCACGGCGATCCCGTACAAGATACCGTTCCGGCCGGAGCGCACGGTGCCGCGGCCGCGGATTTACGGACCGCAGACGGCCGTGGTGGTGGGTCCTTCCGGCGAAGAGATTTTCACCGACAAGTACGGCCGCGTGAAGGTGCATTTCCACTGGGACCGGGACGGCACGGGCACGGCGAACGATTCGCTGTGGGTGCGCGTGGCGACACCGGTGGCGGGGAAAAACTGGGGTTTCATCGCGATTCCGCGCATCGGGCACGAGGTGATCGTGAGCTTTATCGGCGGCGATCCGGACCGGCCGATCATCACGGGCAGCGTGTACAACGCGGATCAGATGCCGTCGTACCAGTTGCCGGACAACAAGACGCGCAGCGGCATCAAGACGAACTCGACCCCGGGGTCGGGCGGGTTCAACGAGATCCGGTTCGAGGACAAGTCGGGCGAGGAGCAGGTGTTCGTGCATGCGCAGAAGAACTATGACCTGCGCGTGAAGAAGGACTTCTTCGAGCACATCGAACAGGATTTTCATCAGATCATCGACCGGCACCGCATCGAACACGTCAAGACGGATTCCCATCACATCACCGGCGGGAACTCCTTCTCGAAATTCAAAGGCGACTACCACGCCGACGTATCCAGTAACTCGAACCACAAAGTAGGGGGCTCCTATTCGCTCGACGTGACGGGCGGCATCAACATCAAGTCGGGGCAGGGTATCACGCTGGAAGCGCCGACCATCAATATCAAGGGAGCTGGTTCGGTCACGATCGGGGCGGCGACGGTGACGCTGAACGGCTCCGGCACGACGATCATCAAAGGCGGCATGGTGATGATCAACAGCGGAGCGGCGAGTTCTCCCTCCTCGGCGAGCTGCTCGGCGCCAACCGCGCCGAAGGAAGCGCAAGAGGCCGATAAGGCCGAGCACGGCGGGATGAAGAGCTATTCGTGGCAGGCGCGGCAGATGGCGCCGATTCCGCCACCGGGCAGCGTGAGCGGTTCCAACACCGCGCCGCGTCATAAGAAGGACTCGGAAGAGAACAAGCAGAAGAAGTCGTTCATTGAGATTGAACTGGTGGACGACAATGGCAAGCCGGTGCCCGGCGAGCCGTACCGGATCCTCTTGCCGGACGGTTCCGTGGCCGAGGGCTCGCTGAACGACAAGGGATTCGCGCGCGTCGACGGAATCGACCCGGGGACCTGCAAGGTGACGTTCCCGCGGCTGGACCGGCGCGCCTGGGAAGACGCGTAGGCGGCGGAGCAGCAAAATGCCGGAAAACCAAGAACAGGAAAAGCGTCCCGTCAATCTTGGGGACAGCATCCCGAGCATGGCGAAAGAGGCCGGTCATTTCTGGCCGACGGTGTGGGACCATCCCGCCAACAGCGAACTAAAGTCGCTGCGCAAGAACCCGAACGTGCTGAATCCGGGGGATGAAGTCTTCATCCCGGAGATCGAGGTGGTCGAGAAGGCCAAGTCGAGCGATCAAAAGCACAAGTTCAAGCTCAAGGGCGAGAAGGTCAAGTACAAACTGCGGCTGATGCGGCTGGGCGAGCCGCGCAAGAACGAGAAGTACACGTTGTTGCTCGACAGCGGACAATCGATCGAGGGCACGACGGACGGCGACGGCAACCTGGAGCACGAAATCCCGGCGGAGACGAAGTCGGCGCGGTTGTTGCTGGAAGGCGGCAAGGAAGAGAAGTTTCTGCGGATCGGGCATCTGAACCCGATCACCGAGATCTCGGGGATCCAGCAGCGGCTGAACAATCTGGGCTACCAGGCGGGTCCCGAGGACGGCGCGATGAACGATCAGCTCCGCAAGGCGCTCAGCGCCTTCCAGGGCCGGTACGGCCTCAAACAAACGGGCGAGCCCGACGATGCAACGCGGGCGAAACTAGAGGCGATCCACCCGTAGATCGCCGGAGATTCTTCCATGGGACTTCTCGGAGACATCGCGGATAAGGCTACGAATCTGCTCGGCGGCGGACCGCCGGCGCCGCCGGCCGCGGCGGCGGTGGGCGACGCCCGGTTCAAGAAGGGCGAGCCGCTCGAAACGGGCGAAGCGGCGGGGGGCGGGGCCACCGCGCTGGAGCACCCCAACGTGCTGGATCCGGGCGAGCCCATCAAGTTCGTCCACTTCGGCCATGTGCACGATGATCTGCACGACCGCTTTGTGCATGGGGACCTGGCCGACGACAAAGAGGCGCTGGAACTCGGCAGCGCGCTGGGCTCGCACGGGATCATGTATCGCGCGGCGCTGGAGCGGGAGGCGATCCTGCTGGCCGGCTTCATGCAGGCCGCCAAGGACGCGCTCACCGAGGTGAAGAACGCGCAGGGCGGAACGGCGGAGTTGATCGGCGCGGCGCAGAGCCTGCTTTCCGGCGGTTCGAACAACTCGGCGGGCAACGATCCGGCGAAGGTGGATCCGTACCTGACTCCGGCCACCACGGCCGGCGCTTTA
The DNA here is from genome assembly GCA_964471915.1 of uncultured Solibacteraceae bacterium. Lineage (GTDB taxonomy): Bacteria > Acidobacteriota > Terriglobia > Bryobacterales > Bryobacteraceae > JAIEPW01. The sequence goes on from CAYYID010000074.1 coordinate 19,104, forward strand.
GTCAACGCGGCCGCCATCCAATATCGCAACACGCATCAGGCCGGCGTGGATCTGCACAAGGCGCGCGCGAACTGGAACGCGGGGGCGGCGAAGTGTTTCGAGGCGGGAGGCGCGGCGGGCGGAGGCCTGTTCGGCAACATTCCGAGCCTGCTGCCGGCGGGCGCCACCGGCGCGCTGGGCGGCGTCTCGGACGTGGTCGGCACGATCACCGGCATCCTCTTCAAGGTCTTCGACGTGTACCTGAAGATGATCCAGAAGAACCGGGAGAAGTGGGAAGCGCCGATCGAGGTGGCATGCCACACGCGCAGCCTTGCCGCGATCCGGGCGCGGCAGCAACCGCTGTTCGACGTCTGGTCGATCACGCAGGCGCAAATTGCGGCGGCCGACGCTCCCGGAGCCAAGCTGCTCAACATCACGACGGGCCTCAAGCCGGTGGACGACACGGCTACCGATGTCAACAACAAGGTAGAAGAGTGGCGGCAGAAGTGGCGCGAGTTCTGGGAAACCGACGCTCCTGATGCCCCGGGCAAGGCGGAACTGGACGCCGCCTTCGGGGCGCTGTCCGGCGCCGAGGATCTGGCGATCGACGCCTTCCGCGACGCCCTGAAAGTCGGCGAACTGCCCGGGTTTGTGAAGACGGTGCTGGGCAAACTGATCGGCGTGAACATCGGCTTGCTGCGCAAATGCTACGACAAGCTGCTGGATCCCTCGGTCGCCGATAACGTGACCATGGAGGCATTCCTCGCCGCTGGACACCTCTATTTGAAGGACACTCTGGTGTCGACTTTGTCGGGCGTGATCCCGGATCTTTCGGTGCCGGGGCCGTTCGGCTCGGTGACCAAGGACATGGTGCTGAAAAAGGGCGCGGCCTTCCTTGACGAGGAACTGGGCAAGGAGATCGATCCGGTTCTGAACCTGGTGATGGGCGACGTGGCGAAGGTCCTGATCGCGGACGCCAAACTCGCCAAGGCGAACAAGCAGTACACGATGGAAGTCTTTCTGGCGCGGCTGCCGATGCTGGTGGCGCTGATGACGCGCAACACGGTGTTCCCGGTCTGGCAGATCGTCGTCGACAAGGTCTTCGGCAACATGGGCGGGATTGGCGACATGGCGATCTCGCCGGTGAAGAAGATGATGAACGACGCGCGGGGCTCGGTCGCGGATATGCAGAAAAAGAGCCAGAAGTTGAATCAGGACATCCAGAACAAGGCCAATTCCGTTGCGTCGGATGTAGCCAAGAAAGAGAAAGAACTGCAGAGCGAGATCGCGAAGAATACGATGGGGGTCGGCAACGTCTCGACGCCTGTCGGGCAGGCGGCGGGAGCGCTGGCGACCGCGGTGGGCGGCGTGGCGGATTCGATTTTCGGGGCGGCCCCGGGTGCGGGGAGCGGCGGCGGCGCGGCGGGCCCCGGTTTTCCGGGGACGGGGCGCCTGACAAACGGAAACGGCGTGGAAATCAAGCAGGCGGAATGGTTGGAAGTAAAGGCAAAATGGGTGCAGACGGTGGAATGACCGCCGTGTTACCTTACGGTTTTCAGTAGCCTGTTGACCCGGGAGAACTGATGGTCCGTGTGATCCTCGAGGCCGCGACCGGCCCCATCGCGGGGCGCAAGATCGATGTGCGCGCGGGCACCATCCTGCGCATCGGCCGCACCGCGAAGTCCGATTACGCCATCGGGGAAGATGCCTATCTTTCCGGACAGCACTTTGCCATCGAGTGCGACGGCAGCCGGTGCCGGGTGCGGGATCTCGGCTCCTCGAACGGCACGTTCGTGAACGGGGCGCGCATTTCGGAGACGTGGCTGAGCGAGGGCGATTCGGTGGCGGCCGGCGGGTCGACCTTCACCGTGAAGTTCGAGGCGGTGCCGGCGCCGCAGTTGGACCTGGCTCAGACGATGGCCCGCACGGTGCCCACCGCCGTCTACTCGCCTGGCTTTACGCCGTCGGGCGTCGTGGCGCAGCCGGCGGCCGCGGCGCCCACCGCGGTGTGGGCCGGGCTGGCGCCGCATCAGGTGAAGCTGCTGGAGGCGCTGTTCCGCGAGGGGGAGAACCTGTACGCGATTCTCGACGCGTCGCGCGAATCGCGCGTGCCCGCGTTTCTGGACGCCGCGCAGGAGCGCTACGCGCCGCTGCGGCCCTCCGCACCCGACCCGCGCGCCATCCCGTACCTGGCGGCGATTACGCCGAGTTCGCGGATGCTGGACGTGCTGCTCAAGGACGCCTGGGGCCAGCGCTGGGGTTGTTACTTCGCCTCCCGCGCTTCGTTTGAAGAGGTGTTCCACCATCTTTCGGCGTACCTGGTGCTGACGGCGGCGAACGGGAACACCTTCACGTTCCGCTTCTTCGATCCGCGCGTGCTGCCGGTCTTCCTCAATGGACTGACGCCGCTCGAACTCACGGGGTTCTTCGGGCCGGTCAGCCGCATCGTCACCGAAGGCGACGACCCCGGGCTGGCGATCGAATACCAGGATTCCGGACGCGGCCTGCGGCAGGAGTCCCTGCTGCTGAAGTAGCTGGTTTGCGGGTGTCCGGGGACATTTGGTAGGGTAAACAAGCGATGAAGCGATTGCAGCCGGTCATCTGGATGAAGGGGACGTTTCTCAGTCCGCAGTACCTCCAGATGCAGGACCGCTTTGTCGAGAGCCTGCTCACCTTCCAGCTAGACGCCCTAAGCTTCTCGAATTGGGGCTTCAAACGCCTGCAGGTGAATCAGGAAGCGCTCTCCGCGGGGTACTTCGCGCTGTCGGATGCGGCCGGGGTCTTCTCGGACGGCCTGGTGTTCGACATCCCGGAGGCGGACCAGCCGCCTTCGCCGCGGCCGCTGGCGGACGCTTTCGATCAGGATCAGACGCAACTGGATGTCTACCTGGCCATCCCGCACTACCGGGAGCGCGGCCTGAACGTCGCGATGTCGCAGGTGAAGGCGGACACGCGGTACCTGTCCGACGTGGCGATGCTGCGCGACGAGAACACGGGCTTGACGGAGCGCCCCATCCAGGTGGCGCGGAAGAACTTCCGCTTCATCGTCGAAGGCGAGTCCCAGCAGCATCTTTCGGCTCTGCGCGTGGCGCGCGTGCTGAAGACGCCGTCGGGGGTCCTGCAGCTCGATTCGAAGTTCGTGCCGCCCTTGGTCGACATCGCGGCGAGCGACTTGATCATGGCCATTGCGCGCCGCCTGGTGGAGATCATGGCGACCAAGAGCAGCCAGCTCGCCAGCACGCGCCGCCAGAAGAACCTGAGCCTCGCGGACTTCGGCACGGCGGACATCGCGAACTTCTGGTTGCTGTACACCGTCAACTCGGTGTTCCCGCTGCTATATCACATCTTCGAGACGCGGCGCGGCCATCCCGAGGAACTGTTCCGCACGATGCTGAACCTGGCGGGTTCGCTAACCACGTTTTCCACCAGCGTCCATCCGCGGGATCTGCCCAAGTACGAGCATGACAACCTGGCGGGCTGTTTCACGGATCTCGACGAGAAGATCCGGTTCCTGCTCGAGACGGTGGTGCCGTCGAACTTCATTTCGCTGCCACTGAAGCTGGTGCAGAACTCGATCTACGCGACGGCGCTCGCCGACGACCGGTACCTGCGCAACACGAAGATGTACCTGGCCGTGGGCGCGGAGATGAACGAGGCCGACCTGGTGAACAAGTCGCCGTACCTCATCAAGGTCTGTTCCGCGAACCACATCGAGCACCTGGTGCGGCAGGCGCTGCCCGGCGTGCCGCTGACGCACGTGCCGCGCCCGCCGAGCGCGATTCCGGTGAAGCTGAACCACCAGTATTTCAGCCTCGGCCAGTCCGGAGCGGCCTGGGAGGCCGTGCACCGCGCGCGCAATCTGGCGGCTTATGTGCCGGGCGACTTCCCGCGGCCGCAGTTAGAACTGATCATTCTGCTGCCCGAGGCTTCCTAGGCGGCAGGGGCGCGGCCTCGATCTCCAGGAAGCCGCCCGTCACCAGCGCGTCGAGCGCGGCGGCGAAACGTTCCGGCGAGGCGAGCCCGACCTTCGCGCCCACGCGCTCGGCGATTTCAGCTCCCGTGCGGCGTCCGTCGGCTTCATCCAGAATCATGGCGATGCCCCGGCTGCCATTGAGTTCGGTTTGCAGCGGGAAGCTGGTTTCGACCCGGTAAGCCTCCGGACGTAATTCGCCTTCGGTGACCCGGTAGCGGATCTCCAGTTCCGTGTCCGGATTGAGGCGCGGCCGGCTGGCGAGCAGCAACTCGGCGAGGCCGGGTGCGCTGCGCCGCTGCTGCCAGTCGAGCAGCCAGTCCAGTTCCGCGGCTCGCGTGTCGGGGCCCTGGAGGCGCATCTCGCGCCAGGCGGGCCCAGGGGCGGGCAGGCGCTCGACGACCAGGGCCCCGCCGACGCGCCCGGCGATGCCGCTTTCGCGCAGGCGGCGGAGTTGTTCTCCCACCTTATCGAACGTGCCGCCCATGCCCGCGGTCAAGCTCAGCGCGTAGGCGTCCTGGGAGAGGCGTTCGCGTTCGGCCAGCAGGACGTTCATTTCTCCCGCGGCGTCGCCGAACCACTGGGCCACCTTCTCGGCGGCCGTCTCGCCGTCGCGCTCAATGATCATCGTGGAGACGTACATCCGGCCGCCCGGCTCGAGGTACGCCGGCGCGCCGCTTACCCCGAGGCGCGTGAGCAACTCGCCGTCCACGCCGGAGTGGGCGAACATCACGCTCACGCCGCTGCGCGGCACCGGGTCGTAGGGCGGATGAAACAGGATGCGCTCGAAGCGCTGTCCCCTCACCGGCCCGTAGAGATCGCCGGCCAGAAAGGCGACCCCGTCCAGTTCGTTCAGCAGCGCGTTGAAGCGGGCGTACGCGATGGCGCGTTCGTTCAGGTCCACGCCCCACACCTCCCGCGCGCCGGCGCGGCGAGCGAGCAACGCGGCCACCCCGCAGCCGGTGCCGAGATCCAGGGTGCGTCCGGCGGGCGTCCGGGGCACCGCCTCCAGGAACTGGACAACATGCGGCGTCAGCGGGGAGAACACCGCGTCCTCCGGATAGGCTCCGCGATCGCGCCAGTAGCGGGAGGGCGGATCGGAAACCAGAATCAGGTCCTCGGCTGGGTTTAGCTGAATGGGGGAGCGGACGGCGGACGCGCCGGCCATCTCGAGCATGCCCGCTTCGAAAAACGCATCCACGAGTTGATTCGGCAGGAGGGTGCGGACGTCCGTAGCGGGCCGCGTTTCGCCGAGCAGGAACAGGCGGATCAGCTCGTTGGGAGCGTCGGCGGCTTCCAGGTTCGCCCGGCGCTGTTCCGCGGTCGCTTCGGCGGTCACCGAAGCGTATTCGTAGAGAGAGGCGACGGCGAGGCGCCGGCGCAACTCCGGCTCTGTGAAGCCGAGTTCCCCGAGCGCGCGCCGGATCAGGCCCGGGGTTTCCCGCCGTACCGGCAGCAGTGGGTTCCGTCGATCTGCCATCGCGGTCTTACTTCTTGTTCACGCTGACGAGGAAGAAGACCAGGAACAAGATCAGCAGGAAGACGCCGACTCCGGCGATGATCAACGGTACCTTCGAGTCGAACTTCTTGGGCGCGGCGATGGGTGCCGGGCCGGACTTTGTCTGCGGCGCTTGCCCGAGCGTAAGGTTCGAGGGCGCGCTGAACATGGTCGTGTAGCTCGACCCGGGCGGCGGCGGATTCGCGATGATCCCGGGCGGGGGCATGTTCACCGGCGGGGCAGGCGGAGCGCCGGGGGCGGCGAACTGCGCGGTGGCTCCCATGCCCCCCGCGGCTTGTTGCTGCTGCGGGGTCGGGGCGACCTGGAGTGGCGCGGGCGGTACCTTCGACGCGGCGGTGGTGGTGCCGAACATCTGGGTAAACTCGCCGCCGCGCTGCGCGGCTGGCGAAGGGTTCACGGGACGAGGCAATTGGGTCGCGCCTCCGCCGGGAAGTTGGGGCATGGGCCCGGCCGGAGATTGCGATTCAAAGAACTTGGTGAACTCGCCTTCGGGCGACTTGGCCGCCGGCGGAGGCGGGGGTGCTGCCCCTCCGCCGCCGGGCGTCAGGAACATCTTGGTAAACTCGCCGGCGCCTGCTCCTCCGGCCGACGGAGGGGGCGCGGCCGGTTTGGCCGGCGGGGGTGTTGCCGGAGTGCCGGGCGACTGGAACATCCGCGTGAACTCGCCACCGCCGGGGCCGCCCGCCGCCGGCGGAGGGGGCGCGCTGGCCGGGGCCTGGAACGCGCGTGTGAATTCACCGCCCGCAGGAGCCGCAGGCGGCGTCGCCGGAGTGCCGGGCGACTCGAACATCCGCGTAAACTCGCCGCCCGCGGGAGCGGGCGCGGCCGCCGGAGGTCCGGCTACCGGCGGCGCCATCGGCGTCTCCAACATGCGCGTGAACTCGCCCGGAGGGCCGGCCGGTTTCGGGGCCGCCGGGGGTGGCGACTGGAACATCCGAGTGAACTCGCCGCCCTGGCTGGGCGCCACCGCGGCGGGGGGGGCCGGCGGACGCGCCGGCGTGCTCGGCAAATGCTCCGCGGGTACTGCGGTTAAGGGCGGCGGAGCGGGCAGCGACGGGGGCGGCGCCTTCTCGAGTGGCGGCAAATTGGCCGGGATCGTAAAGATCTTGGTGAAGTCGCCTTTCTTGGCAGGTGGTGCGGCGGCGCCGGCGGTGGTGTCAAGCGCCGGCGCCGGGGCGCTTGGCGGCGCTGCCGGAGCTGCTGGTGCGGTTCCAGCCTGGAGGAAGATCTCGTCGAAGTCGTCCTTGCGCGCTGCGGGTGCGGGGGGAACTGCCGCCGCCGGAGTTTCCATCTGAAAGATGCTCTGAAACGCCTGCGTCACGCCGGACGGCGCTGCCGGCGGAGCGGCGGGCGGGGGCGGCGGCGTGGTGGCCGCCGGGACCGGGGGCGCGGGAGCGCTCACCGGTGGGGCCGGAGCCGGCGGAGCGGTCGCGCCACCGAACAGCCGTTCAAAGTCCTCTGCTTCCGGGTCGGCGGCCGGAGCGGGCGAGGGAACCGGCGGGGCGGCGCTGGCCGCGGCCGGCGGGGTCGCACCAGGCAGGTTGCCCGGCGCGCGGAAGGTCCGCGTGAACTCGCCTGGTTCCCCGGCGCTGACGCCTTCCGAGGGTGAAGCGCCGAACATCTTCTCGAACTCGTCGGTAGCGCTGCCGCGTTTGGGCTCAGGCTCCGCCGCCGGGGTACCCGCCATCTGGAACATCTGCGTGAACTCGCCGGCGGTGCTCGCCGGGGGAGCGGGTGGGGCTGCCGGACGCGGTGGGGGCGGCGGCGGGGCTGCCGCCGCGGGGGACACCGGAGGCGCCTGCGGGGGCGGCGGAGGCACGGCGCTCACGGCCGGGGCCGACATCGGCGTGGCCGGTGCGGGCGCAAACATACGCTCAAAGTCGTCCTCGGTCATGGCGGCCGAAGTTGGGGCGGCCGGCGCAGGCGGCGGGGGAGGAACCGTGCGGGCAGCGGGCGGTGGCGCCGCGGCCACGGGAGGCGGGGGCGCCGCCGCGCCGCCCCGCGAGCTATTCGCCAGCCAGTCGCGGAAACTCGTCTGGTCCACCAGACGGTCGGTGATCGCGTAAGGCGTGCCCTCGAAGTCCCCCATGTCCAGAATGCGCTGCTTCTCCGGGCCGGTGAGGCCGCGCGCCTTCGCCAGCAGGGCCTTGCCCTCCGGCGCCGCGTGGTTCACGAACAGGTGCACCAGGATGGGCCGTCCCGTCGTGATTTCGCGAGCCAGGAAGCTCTTCACGCCTTCGTCGCGCTGCAGGTCGAGCAGTTCGTATTTCTCGTAGAAGCTCATGCGATCCGATTTCCGATCCCAGGGCCGGTCCTGAGGCGTTGCCCGTCACGAAACAGACTACCATCCCGCGCCCTGCCGGGAGGTCCGCTCCCCGCCCCGAGGAGGTCGCGGCGCCCGTCGACACCTTCTACATTACGCGCAATCCGCGCCTCTTTCGGATCATCGGCGGCAGAGGCAGCCGCCGGGAGGCGCTGCCCCGAAGTTTGCACAAAATCCGCCTGAAAACGCGCACTTTAGAGGGTAGCGCCGCGGGATCCCTATGGTAGAGTATAGGTCTGCCGCGCGACCCGCGGCGCGTTCGACTGACACTATGAAATACCTGTCGCGAGTCGTGTGGAGCGAGGGCATGTACCTCGGTCCCCACCACTTTCAGGCGCAGAGCCGGTATTTTGAAGACTCGATCCGCTTCACCACGTCTTCCCTGTGGTTCGAGGCCTGGGGGATGGTGGGTTTTGAGGTGGATGCCGAGGCGCTGATCAACGGCACGGTGAGCCTCATCCATGCCCGCGGCATCTTCCCGGACGGCCTGGCCTTCCAGATGCCCGATAGCGACCCGCTGCCAGAGCCGCGCCCGGTGGCGGACCACTTCCCGCCGACCCGCGACTCGATCACCGTGCTGCTGGTGGTGCCGCCCCGGCGTCCCGAGGGACTGAACTGCATCATCGGCGAGGCGCCCAACGGAGCCACGGCGCGCTTCCGCGCGGAAGCGCAACTCCTCTACGACGAAACCACCGGCCGGGATCAGAAGCCGGTGCAGGTGGGGCGCAAGAACATCCGCATGGTGTTCGACACCGAACTCGGCGCCGAGCAGCAGGAACTGGTGACGCTGCCCGTGGCCCGGGTGACCCGGGACAGCAAAGGGCATTTCGTCTACGACCCGGCGTTCATCCCGCCGTGTGTCGAGATCGCGGCCAGCCAGCACCTGCTCGACCTGGTCCAGCGCCTGATCGAGATCCTCGGCGACAAGAGCCTGATGTTCGCGCGCGGCAAGTCCGGTGACAAACGAACCTGGGCGGAGTTCTCGACGCGCGAGATTGCGAACTTCTGGCTGCTGCACACCGTGAACTCTTCGCTGGCGCCGCTGCGGCACCACTTCCTCACCAAGCGCGGGCATCCCGAGGAACTGTACCGCGAGATGCTCCGGCTGGGCGGCGCGCTCTGCACGTTCGCTTTCGAAAGCCACCCGCGGGACCTCCCGCTCTACAACCACCTGAAGCTCGACGAATGCTTCGGGCTGCTCGACGAGCACATCCGCCGGCACCTGGAGACGATCGTCCCGACGCAGTTCCTGACCATCCCGCTCGTCAAGCGCGCGGACTACTTTTACGAAGGCGAGATCACGGACCAGCGCGTGCTCGACAAAGCGCGCTGGATCTTCGCGATCTCCAGCTCCTCGATCGCGGAGAACGATCTGGTGGCCAACACCCCCAAGCTCGTCAAGTTGTGCTCGAAATCGTTCGTGCCCCAGCTGGTGAAGCGCGCGCTGCCGGGCATGGACCTGCGGCACTTGCCGGTGCCGCCGGCGGCGATTCCCGCCCGCCTCGACCACGCCTACTTCGGCGTGTCCAAGGCCGGACCGTGCTGGGATCATATCCTGGCGTCCCGGCAGATCGGACTTTACGTCCCGGGTGAGATCCCGAATCCCTCGGTGGAATTGCTGGCGATCCTGGATCAGTCCTAGGTGCGCCCGGTGCATACAGGAGAAGAGACCCCATGAGTTCAGTGCCGGCCGGAGTGGCCCTTCTCGAACGGAAGAAAGAGAATCTGGCGCTCGTCTTTCAGGAACTGCTGACTGTTGGCGAACGCCTGCGTTCGGGGCGGCAGGTGGTGAACGACGCCGTGTCGTTCCGCGCGCAGTTGTGGGAGGCGATCAAGGCCGCCGACGCGGAAGGACGCCGCCGCGGGTACGCGGCCGAGGATATCGAGCTGGCGGTGTTTGCCGCCGTGGCCTTCCTCGACGAGAGCGTGCTGAACCTGCGCTCCCCCGTGTTCGCCGACTGGCCGCGCCAGCCGATGCAGGAAGAGCGCTACGGGCACCATATCGCGGGCGAGATCTTCTTTCAGAATCTGCAGAAGCTGATCGGCCGCACGGACTCGCAGGATCTGGCGGATCTCCTCGAGGTCTACTATCTGTGCCTGCTGCTGGGCTTCGCGGGCAAGTACTCGATGGCCGGCCGCGGGGAGTTGCGGGTGGTCGTGCAGCAGACCGGTGAGAAAATCCAGCGGATCCGGCAGATGTCGCCACAGCTCTCGCCCGAGGCGGCGCTGCCCGGCGACGTCGTTCCCACGGGCAGCAGCGACCCCTGGGTGAAGACGCTGCTGTTCGCGGCCATCGGCTGCGTGGTGCTGCTGATCGCGCTGTTCGGCATGTACAAGGTATTTCTTAACGGAGGCATCTCGACGCTGAAGAGCCTGGTCAGCGCCGTGGCCATCGTCGAGGTGGAGGATCGTCGCGCATGAGTATCTACTGGGGCTCCCTTGTTTCGGTATTGTTCTTCATGGGCGTCGCGTGGCTGACCACGAACATCTTCCATTTCGAGGGCCAGACGGCGCAATTCATCTTTATGATGATGGGCACCCTCGGGCTGACTTCGGGCGCGCTGTTCTACTTCCTGCAGACCAAGTGGAACGCCAAGCGGGAGGCGGCGCAGGCCGCCGCCCAGGCCGCGGCGCAGGCCGCCGGCGTGGAACTGCCGCCCACCAGCGAAGAGGGCGCGGCGGAAACCGACGCCATCATCCGCGA
>CAYYID010000075.1:0-29244 GCA_964471915.1 uncultured Solibacteraceae bacterium
TGACCAAGACCATTGACACCGGGACGCACCGCGTCGAGATCCTGAAGGGGATCGATTTCACGGTGCCCGCGGGGCAGTTCGTGGCCATCATGGGCGCTTCGGGGTCCGGCAAGAGCACGCTGCTGGGGCTGATGGCGGGCCTGGACAGCGCCTCCGGCGGGGCCGTCGTGCTCGACGGCGTCGATATCACCGGCCTGGGCGAGGACGCGCTGGCGCAGGTGCGCGGGCAGAAGATCGGGTTCGTGTTCCAGAGCTACCAGCTCATCCCGACGCTGACCGCCGAGGAGAACGTCCTGCTGCCGCACGAACTCGGCGGCGGCAGCTCGCGCGAAGGGCTGGCCCGCGCACGAGACCTGCTGACCAATGTCGGCCTGGCGGATCGCCTGGACCATTACCCGGTGCAGCTTTCGGGCGGCGAGCAGCAGCGCGTGGCGCTGGCGCGCGCGTTCATGGTGCGCCCGCCCATTCTGATGGCCGACGAACCTACGGGCAACCTCGACTCCACCAACGGACGCCATGTGCTGGAGCTGCTGATCTCCCTGAACCGCCGGGAAGGCACGACGCTGGTGCTGGTGACGCACGACCGGCAGCTGGCGGCGCACGCCGACCGCGTGATCACGCTGCGCGACGGGCTGGTGGTGAGCGACGAAGTCCAGCAGCTCGCCGGAGTCACCCCCGCATGACGCTGACGACGGCGGCGAAAATCGCGTATCGCGAAACCCGGGCGAGCTTCTCGAAGTTCGCTTTCGTGGTGCTGGCCGTGGCGGCGGGCGTGGGATGCCTGGCGGGCGTGCGCGGGTTCAGCGACGCCTTCCGCACCATGCTCACCAAGGAAGCCCGGGTCCTGATGGCGGGGGATCTCTCGGCGCGCATGTTCGTGCTGCCGACCGCGGAGCAGACGGCGACCCTCGACGAACTGGCGGCGAAGAGCGTCCGGCGGACCCAGATCACCGAAACCGTCTCCATGGCGCAGGGCGACCCGGCGGTGCCGCCGCTGCTGGTCTCGATCAAAGCCGTGGATCCCGCGGGCTACCCCTTTTACGGGAGCGTCGCGCTGGATCCGCCCGGCAAGCTGGCGGACGTGCTGAAGCCCGATCAGGTGGCCGCCGCCGAGGACCTGCTGATCCGGCTGAACCGCAAGCTCGGCGAAACCATCAAAGTCGGCGGGCAGGAGTACCGCATCGGCGCGATCGTCAAGACCGAGCCCGACCGCATGGCCGGCAGCCTGAACATCGGCCTGCGGCTGATGATGTCGCGCGAAGCGCTGGAGCGCACCGGACTGCTGCGCCCGGGCAGCCGCGCCGCGCAGCGGTTCCTGTTCCAGCTCGGCCCGCAGGCGCCGCCGGTCGCCGAAGTGCGGACGACGCTGAAGAAAACGTTCCCCGAAGCGATGGTGATCGACTACCGCGAGACGCACCCGATCATCACGCGCGGGCTGGACCGCTCCACGATGTTCCTCAGCCTGGTGAGCCTGATCGCGCTCATCGTCGGCGCGATCGGCGTCGGCATGGCCATGCAGGCGCACCTGCAGCAGAAGATGGACAACATCGCGGTGATGAAGTCGATCGGCGGCAAGTCGTCGCAGATCCTGCGGATCTACCTGATGCAGACGCTGCTGCTCGGCCTGGCCGGCGGCCTGCTCGGCGTCGCGGTGGGCCTCGGAATCCAGGTGGTGTTCCCCAGCCTGATCGAGAAGTACTTCCAGATGCGGCCGGAGTTCCGGTGGTCGACGCTCGCGGCCCTGCAGAGCGTTGGGACGGGGCTGCTCACCACGCTGCTGTTCACGCTGCCGCCGCTGCTGGGCGTGCGGCGCGTAAAGCCCGCGCTGATCCTGCGGCGCGACATGGCGGAGGCGCCCAAGAGCTGGCGCGAGCGCCTGGCCGACAACCGCGCGTCACTCGGCGCGGGAGTACTGATCATCGGCGGCCTCGGCGCCATCGCGGCGTGGCTCGCTTCGTCGCCGCGCGTCGGCGGCTATTTCGTCGGCGGACTCGCGGGCAGCCTGGTGGTGCTCAGCATCGTGGCGTGGGGCCTGCTGCGCCTGATGCGCCGCTGGCTGCGCGGCACGTCGCGCCGCCTGCCCAACTGGCTCCGGCAGGGCCTGGCGAACGTCCACCGGCAGGGCAACCACGCACAGCCGGTCCTGGTCGCGCTGGGCCTCGGCGTGATGTTCACCCTGACCATCTACCTGGTGCAGGATTCCCTGCTCCGCGACCTCATCCGCACGGCCCCGCCGGGCATGCCGAACGTGTTCCTGATCGACATCACGCAGGCGCAGTCCGGGCCGATGCTCGAGTTCCTGAAGGCGCAGCCGGGGCTGGAAGGCCAGCCGGAGCTGGTTCCTTCGGTCGCCGCGCGGCTGGTGAAGATCAACGGGACCCCGGTGGAGCAGTTCAACTTCAAAGGCTGGAACCGCCGCTTCCTGCAGACGCGCTCGGTGATGTTCGAGAAGGCGGTGCCGGAATCGACGAAAGTGCTCGAAGGCGCGTGGTGGGACGCCAACACGGAGACGCCCGTGGTGTCGATCGCCGAAGAGGCCGCCAAGGATCTGAACGTGCATCCCGGCGCGAAGCTCGAGTTCCTGGCCTCGGGCCGGACCATCGAAGCCGAGATTCGCGCGGTGCACCGCACCGAGTCGATCCGCGTGTCGGCCGCGAACGAGTTCGTCTTCAATCCCAAGCCACTGGCGGGCTTGCCCACGCTCTACTACGGCGGCGTGCGGATGAAGCCCGCCATGGTCGGCAACCTGCAGAAGGGATCCTACGAGCGCTTCCCGACCGTGACCGTCGTCAACATCGCGGACGCGCTGGCCATGGTGCAGGAAGTGGTGGACCAGATCGCCGTGGTGATCCGGTTCCTGGCGGCTTTCGCGATCCTGGCCGGCGCGGTGATCCTGGCGGCGTCGGTGGCGGGCACGCGCTTCCGGCGCGTGCGCGAGGTGGTGATCCTCAAGACGCTGGGCGCGCGGCGGCGGCAGATCTCGCGGATCTTTTCGGCCGAGTTCCTGATGATCGGCGCAGTGGCGGGCGTGATGGGCTCCCTGCTGGCGATCGCGTTCTCGAACATTGTGATGCGGCGGCTGCTGGAGGCGGATCTGCACTTCGACTTCGTCGCCGTCGGCATCGCGATCGTGGCGACGGCCCTGCTTGCCAACGCCGCGGGGTGGCTGGCGAGCTTCCGGATCCTGGGTCAGAAGCCGCTGGAAGTGCTGCGCGACGAATAGCGCAAGCACGAGCTGTCCCCCGGTGCCGCGCGCCCCTGAGCCCCCGCCGGTAGGCGGGGGTGAAAGTCGCGCCTGGCACCCAACTGGGCCGCGCGCGTCAGCGAGCGGCAAGCGCCTCTCGCAACCGCGGGTTTTTTCACGGCTTCGTAGCCGGGGGCCAAAGTCCGTGCCTGATTTTGTGCCGGTGCGTTTTATCCTCGCCGGATCCGCGGCAAGCAGTGCCCTAACCGATCGTCAACCCTACCCTCTGTGGGACACTCAAGAACGATGCACTCCGATCGCCGCACGGTCCGCGTGAAGCGCGTCGACCAGGTCCAGACTCTCGATGAGATGTTCCGGCACTGCCTGCCGGCCTTCGGCGGCGCCTACCTGCGCCGCATCTACACGATCCTCGACCGCGCCATCGGCATGGGCTGCCCGCTCACCATGGCGATCTCCGGTCCAGTGACGGTGAGCGGCCAGCACCAGGCGTGGCTGATCCCGTTGCTGGAAACCGGCTGGATCGCGTACCTCTCCACGACCGACGCCGTCTGCTACCACGACGGCCACCGCAGCCTGAACGGCCGGCGGGACCCGATCCACGAGGTCCCCATCTTCGGCGACGACGGCGCGCTGCGCGACGAAAAGACCATCCGCGTCACCGACATGGCCTTCGACGAGGATGTCCTGCTGGACCAGGACAAGTTCCTCACCGCGCTGCTCACGCGTCCGGAATTTCAGCGCAAGATGACCGGCACCGAACTGCGCTACCGGCTCGGCGAGTTCTACGCCGCGCAAGAGCGGCGCAACGGGATTGAACCCGGCCTGCTCGCCACCTGCTACGACCTGGCGATTCCGATCTTCGTCGGCGCGCCCGCGGACGGCAGCGTGTTCCTCAATTCGATGAAGCTGTGGGCGATGCGGGAGGCGGGCCTGATCCCGGCCTACTGCTTCGATCTCGACATGCACGCCGAGGTCTTCGAGGCTTGCGCGTACCACCGCTGGGGGCTGTTCGAATCCGACGCGCGGGCCCTCGGCACCGTGATCCTCGGCGGCGGCGTACCCAAGAACTACAACCTGCAGCCGGAACCGGCGCTGGGGCAGGTGCTCGGGCTGCCCGACGTGCGCGGTTACGAGTTCGACGTGCAGATCGTGACGGCTCCCGTCACCGACGGGTCCCTGTCGTCGTGCCCGCCGGCGGAGGCGGTCACTTGGGGCAAGGTCGACAAGGACACCTACGTGCAATCCACTGAGAGCATGCAGGCGGACTACTCGACCGTGGTGCCGTTTCTGGTGAAGGCGCTGCTCGACAATCGCGCGCGGTACGAAGCGCGGGCGGCCGAAATCGGACTAGAAGCCCTTGCCGCCGAGGATCCCCGCGCGCGCGGGTATCTGCGGCCCCGCGCCGGCTACCGGCTGTACGCGCGCCGCGGCGAACTGGTCGATCGCCTGCGCGGCGATGTGGCGGCGAATCGCGAATGGCTGCTGGAGACGCTGCGGTACTGAGGCCGCGGGACCTTCCGGCCGGGACGGCTCGTTACCGGAACTCGATTTCCCGCAGGTCGCCCGTGGCGTCCAGGCGCGGCTTGTAGCCGACTCGCACCGCGGACTTCGGCTGCGGCCCGCAGTTGAAATCGTGCGTTCCGCCTCCGGCTTTCTTCACGACGATCTGGTCCGGCTGGTTCATCAGGAAGATCAGCTTACGGCCCCCGGCGTCGACGTGCAGGCGGGGTCCCGTGGCGCGGCATTCGAGCATGGCGAGGGTGCCCTCGACGTACTCGATCTTCTCGGCGCTGCGCGGCATCTCCTCCACCGCCTGACCGGCAGGCCGCCGCCGCAGCTCGCGCGGTTCCGCCTCCCGTTCTTCCCCGGCGTGCTCCGCCGCGGGCGCCGGATCCGGCCGCGCCGGCTGCACCAGACGCACTTCCCGCACGGGCGGATCGAAGTACCGCCCCAGTTGATCCGCGTACCGCTGCTCGCCGGTTTCCTTGGCGTAGGTCCGCGCCTTGGCGAGGTCCTTCTTGGCTTCGTCCTTCTGCCCGAGTTCCCAGCGCGCCCGCGCCATACTTGAGAAGTACTGGAACGCCCGGTCCGGCTTCACCTGCTTGATCGACGAGAGCGAAGACAGGGCCGCGCCCCACTGGCTCTTCCCGAGATAGTGGCTCGCCAAGAACAGGTGCCCGTCCACGAGCGACGGATCCAGCGCTACGGCCTTGATCATCGCCGCCGCCGCGCCGTCGGCGTCGCCCGCGCCGCGCAGCACCCAACCGTAATCGCGGTGCAGCCGCGGGCTCTTCGACCCCAACTCCATCGCCTTCCGGAAGCTCGCGATGCCCTTCTCCGGCTGCCGCGCGTACATCTCGAGCCGCGCCAGCCCCTCATGCACCTCCAGCCGGTTCGGGTGCTCCGCCGCCAGTTGCTCGAACTCGGCGCGCGCGAGGTCGTAACGGCGCCCCAGCGCGTGCAGTTCCGCCAGCGCGACACCCGATTCCACGGCTTCCGCCGGCCGGATCTCCGGATTCTCGACGTTCTTGGCCAGCGGAATCGAGAACACGGCGGCAAAAAACCGGTTGCCGTCCATGTATTTCCGCAGGTCCTTCGCCACCAC
Organism: uncultured Solibacteraceae bacterium; assembly: GCA_964471915.1. Classification (GTDB taxonomy): domain Bacteria; phylum Acidobacteriota; class Terriglobia; order Bryobacterales; family Bryobacteraceae; genus JAIEPW01. The sequence continues at coordinate 5,811 of CAYYID010000075.1, forward strand.
GGGAATGTCCTTGCCGTAGGCCGTCTGGAACGCCGCCGCGGCGCCGCCAGGCTGCTCCAAAGCCGCCAGAAACTTCGAGAAACCCGGACGGTACGCCTGGTCCAACTGGAGCATGTGCGTCAACGCCCAGCTCTCGGCGTAGAAGATGCCCATTTTGTTCTTCTCGTTGTAATACGGCGAGCTGTGATCCACTTCCAGCAGTTGATCGAGCGCCAGCCACTTCTCGTTCTTCAGCGTCAGAAACCGGCCTGCCAGCAGATCGCCGACAATCACCTTTTCGCCCTCTGCCCGCAGCGAGGAGTACAGCTCCGCCAGCCCTTCATTCAGCCATGCCGGGACCTTGGCCTCGGAGTGTTTGACCATCAGGTGCGTATACTCGTGGACCGCGACGGGAAAACTCTCCCGGCCCAACTGCTGCATGACAATGTAATCGCGATCAACACCGCCCACGTAGTAGGCAAACGCTCCGGCATTCGGCGCATAGGGCCGGTACTCTTTCTCGGAATCGAAGGCAATTATCCGCACCAGTTCGTTATTGGACCGCTGGGTGCGCGCGAAGTTCGCGAAGAACGCCCGCACCCTCTCGAAGTGTTGGATCGCCTCTTTGCCCTGGCGGTTGCCGGCGGTAGTGTAGAGTTCAAAGTTATCGGTGCGGAAGAGCGTCCAGCGTTTCTCGGCCGCGAGCAGCGCGGGCAGCATCAGTAGCGCGGCGGCCGCCGCGGCCCAGCGGGAGAACGGCATGAGAACCTCCTGACCGGCCCGGAAGCCGCGCTCAGAATATCATGCCGGGCTCAAGAGGGGAAGTCCCGTAAACGCCGCACGGAGGGGTGCAATAACAGGAAAGACGCCGTGCATATTCCGCCCGCCGCCAGCCACAGCGCGGGCCGCATCCCGTAATTCTCGGCCAGCAATCCGCCGGCGATCGCCCCGGCGGGCAACACGCCCTGGGTCACGAGCGCCATGCAGGAGTTCACGCGCCCGAGCAGGGCATCGGGCACCGCGTGCTGCCGGTAGCTGAGCTCCGACACGTTGCCGATTACATAGAACATGTCGCCGAACAGTTGCGAGGCCGCCAGGTACGCGGTACCGGCCACCAGGCTGGCGGGCGCGGCCGGAATCAGGAATCCCGCCGCGCCGTAGAGCAGGCCGAAGCCCGCCAGCACCGGTCCCAGCCCGAACCGCGCCGCCGCCCGCGGCGCCACCAGCGCGCCGATCAGATTGCCGAGCCCGCCCAGCGCGATGGTGAACCCCAGCGCCAGCGGCCCCATGCCGACCTCGCGGATCGCGAAGAGGATATAGAGCGACGCCAGCGTCCCGAAGCAGAAGTACATCAGCGAGGCCCGCGCCGCCAGCCATACCATCGGCGGCCGCTCCCGCAGGGCCGCGAACCCTTCCGCGATCTCGCGCCACACGTGCGGATTTTCGCTCGCTCCAGGCTGGGCCTCCGGCTTGCGGATCAGCAGCAGCGACCCCGCCGACCAGAGATACGACAGCGCATCGAGCGCCATGGCCACCGGGGCGGTGAGCGTCTGCACCAGGAATCCCGTCAGGCCCGGTCCGGTGACCTCGGCGATCGAGTGCGTCAGCGCCAACTTGCTGTTGGCCTCGAACAGGCGCGCCCGGTCCACCAGCGACGGCGTGTACGACTGATAAGCCACCTGAAACAGCACCGACAGGACCCCGGTCAGCGCCACCACCGCAGCCAACTGCGCGAACGTCAAGACGCCGCCGTACGCCGCGGCGGGGATGGTGGCGATCAGCGCGGCGCGGCCCACGTCGGCCCCGATCAGTAGCGGCTTCCGCCGGACGCGGTCCGCCAGCACGCCGGCGAAGAGGCTGAAGACAAAGACCGCGAGGGCGCCCAGCGCCGCGATCAGGCTCATCTGGAACGGCGAAGCGCCGAGCAGCAGCGCCGCCGTGAGCGGGATCCCTTCGCGCGAAATCCGCGAGCCCATCTCCGAGATCACCTGCCCGATCCAGAGGCGGCGGAAGTCCGCCTCGCGCCAGAGCGGCGGCGGCTTCATTTCGCGCGGATATCCCAGCAATACAGGTTGTCCTGCTCGCGCAGGTACAACTTGCCGTCGGCGATCACCGGCGGGGACCAGGCCGGGAAGTCGCCGCGAGTCAACTCGTAGCGCGCCTTCTCCCGGTAGGCGCCGGGGGAAGCCTCCACCAGCGCCAGGGTACCGTTCTCGCCCAACACGTACAGCATGCCGTCGGCGTAGATCAGCGATCCTTTGCCGACGGTCCGGTCGCGCCAGCGGACGCGGCCGGTCTGAAAGTCCAGCGCGGTCAGCACGCTGCTGGAGAACCCGTAGAGCGTGTCGCCCACCAGCACCGACGTGCTGTAGTGGTTCTTCATGTCGCGGGTGAAGTAGACCTCTTCGGGCTTGGCCTCGCCCTTCAGGCGGAACAGCGCGCCGCCGGTGCCGTAGTCCGAGGACACGAACAGGAACCCGCCGGAGTAGATGGGCGTGGCGATGTTCGCGATCATGTTGGTGACGCGCTTGTTGCGCCACAGCAGCGCCCCATTGTCGGCGCGCACGGCGAACACGGCGTCGTCGGAGAAGGCCACCACCTGCCGGATGCCGTCGTTATCGAACGCGATCGTCGAGGAATACGCCGCCGAGTCGTTCTGCGACTTCCACAGCAGGTTGCCGGACTTCTTGTCGAGGGCCACCAGGGCCGCGCCCTTGCCGCCCGGCATCACGATCAGCCGGTCACCGTCGATCAGCGGCGATTCGCTGATGCCCCACCCGGGGACCTTCCCGCCGTACCGCTCGACGACGTTGAAGCCCCAGAGCTGCCGTCCCGTCGCGAAGTCGAAGCAGCCCAGCGTGCCGTCGCCCGCCAGCGCGTACACGCGGTCGCCGTCAACGGTCGGGGTCCCCCGCGGGCCATGGCCGCGCCGCTCGCGGAACACCTTGCCGTTCGGCGCTTCCCACAGCTTCTTGCCGGCGGCCGCGTCGAACGCGAGCACGAACTCGCCTTCGCGGCGTTGTCCTTGCGTCAAGATCCGCCCGCGCGCCACGGCGAGCGACGAATAGCCCTCGCCCAGGCCGGCCGCGCGGAACACCTGCGGCGGACCCTGGGCCGGCCAGGCGCGCAACAGTCCCGTCTCCGCGGATTTGCCGTCCCGGTTCGGCCCGCGCCACTGCGGCCAGTCCGCCGCCCCCAGCACCGACACTGCCAGCACGCCCGCCAAGCCCCGCATCGTCAACCTCACAACTCGTCTGGTTTGTCCGTCTGGTGGGCCTGGACGAAGCTCAGGATGTCGAACCGCTCCACCTTGCGGTCGGGGAAGAAGCTATTGATCGCGTCGCGCTCTTCCGAGTAGACGTCGAAGACCGTGTGCAGCTTGGTCAGCACCAGCAGCTCGATGTTGCGCTTGTTCAGGTGCAGCAGCTTCAGCGCGCCACCCGCCTTGGTGATCGTCGTATGGCAGATCACCATAGCGCCGAGCCCCGTCGAATCGATGAAGGTCGTCTTCTCGAGGTTCAGGATCAGCCGGACGTTGCCGGCGGTCTTCTGCGCCTCCACGGCTTCGCGCAGATTGCTGGCTTCTCCCACGGTGATGCGTCCGTCAAGATCGAGGATGGCTACGCCTTCGCGCTGCCGGACGGCTATTTCGAGACCCATGCTCGCTTTAGTGTAGCGCTCCCCGCTCCTTCGAGGGCCGCCACGGAGGGCGAGCGCGGCAGCAGCACGGTGAACTTACTGCCCCGCCCCACTTCCGAGTCCACTTCCATGCGGCCGCCGTGGGTGCGCACGATCCACGCGACGAAACTCAACCCGAGTCCGAGGCCCTGCACGTGCTGCGTCGTGCGGCCCTTCACCCGGTAGTACCGGTCGAAGATGTGCGGCAGGCGGTCCGCCGGGATGCCGATGCCGGTGTCCGCCACGGTCAGCCGCAGCCAGTCGCCTTCATGCGTGAGCCGCAACTCCACGGAGCCGCCCGCCGGCGTGTACTTGATGGCGTTCGACAGGAGATTCGACAGCAGCCGCTCGATCTGTACCCGGTCCACCGCGAGGATGCAAGCGTCGGCCACGGCGTGACGCAGCGTGACACCGGCGCCCTCGGCCACGATCTCGAACTCCGCCGCCGCGTTGCGGGCCAGCTCGCCTAGGTCCGTGGAGGCGAGGTTCAGCGGGATCTGGCCCGCCTCCGCCTGGGCGAGCTGGAACAGCGCCTTGACGATCGCCGCCAGCCGTTCCACCTCGCCGAGCGCGTGCTCCAGGGCCTCGCGGAACTGCTCCGGCGTTTCCGCCGTCAGCATCGCTACCTCCAGCTGTCCGCGAATGACGGTCAACGGCGTGCGCAACTCGTGCGAGACATCGGCGGAAAACTGCCGGATCTGACTGAAGCTGTGCTCCAGGCGCTCCGTCATCTCGTTAAACGCCCCGATCAGGCGGTCCAGCTCGTCGCCGGCGCCCCGCAGCGGTATGTGGGTCTGCAGGTTCGCGCCCGAGATCCCCGCCGCCGCCCGCGACACCGAATTCAGCGGCTCCAGCGAACGCCCGGCCAGGTACCAGCCCAGCAGGCTGGCGACGAGTATGGTAGCCGGAATCAGCACGAAGTACGTCCGCGTGAAGGCGTCCAGGACCTCTTCGTTATGGGCCAGAGACCGGCCGATCGCCAGGAAGTAGTTGTGGCCCGCGTCGTCGGGCAGCCGCCCCGCGCGGAGCAGGTAAGGCACACCCCGGGAGTCGCGCCGCGCGGTGAACACCGGACCCTTTTGCTCGAGGATCGCGCGGATCGCCTGCGGGGACTCGATCCCCAGACGCTCATACGTCTCCGACCATTGCTTCGCGGTCCCCCGCTCATCCGCGAGCAGGAACACGTGCCGCAGCCGCTCGACGACGAACGCTTCCTCGGGATCGTTCGGGTCGCTCCACCACACCGGCTGGTGGTTCTCGATCCGGAGGTAGCCTTTCGCCGCGCCCCACTCCTCTTCGAGCGTCTCCCGCATCTGCTCGTCCAGGATCGCCGAGAGGCTGCCCCGGAACACGAGGCCGATCGCCAGCAGCAACACGGTAAAGAACAGCGCGTAGCTCACCGCCAGGCGCAAGCGCAGGCCCCGCCAGGGTTTGGGGGCGGACACGTTAGCTCTCAGCGGCCTTCTCGGCCGGCTTGTCCTGGTACTCCAGCATGTACCCGATGCCGCGTACCGTCTGGATCAGCTTCACGGCGAACCGGTCGTCAACCTTGGCCCGCAGGTGCCGGATGTAGACGTCGACGATGTTCGTCAGGCCGTCGTAGTCCATGTCCCAGACGTGCTCCACGATCATCGTCCGGCTCAGCGGACGCCCGCGGTTGCGCATCAGGTACTCGAGGATCGAAAACTCCTTGGGCGCGAGTTCGATGTTCTCCCCCGCCCGCGACACTTTGCGGCGGATGCAATCGAGCGACAGGTCTCCCACCTGAAGTTTCTCCGGCGTCGGCTGGCCCCGCCGCAGCAGCACGCGGATCCGGGCGAGCAGTTCCACGAACGCGAAGGGCTTCACCAGGTAATCGTCCGCGCCGAGTTCCAGGCCTTTGACGCGATCATCCACGGAATCCCGGGCGCTCAGAATCAGCACCGGAGGCGAGGTCTTGCGGTTCCGGATCTTCTCCAGCACCGACAGCCCGTCCATGTCCGGCAGACCGAGGTCCAGCACCAGCAGGTCGTATTCGGTCTGATGGACCATCTCGAGCGCCGCGGCGCCTTCGTGGGCGGCGTCCACGGCGTAGCCGGCACTCTCCAGACCCCGGGCCAGGAAGTCCGCAATGCGTTTTTCGTCTTCGACGACCAGAATGCGCATGAGCGATTTCCAATAGTTTACACCCCCGGCCAAAACAAAACCGCCGGGCCGCGTAACGCGGTCCGGCGGCGTTGCCCTGCGAGGGTCAGACTAGAACGAGAACCGGCCGCCTACCTGCAGCGCCCGCGGTCCGCCCGAACCGAACGTCTGCACGATGCGCTGGTTCGGCTGCCCGAACGTCGGACTGTTCAACTGGAAGTTGAACTGGCTCAGGTTGGCCACGTTGAAGACGTTGAACATCTCCGCGAACACGTCGAACTTGTAGCGTTCCCGGAACGTGAACTTCTTCGTCACCCGGACGTCCTGGCTCGAGAAGCTGTCGCCGAACTGGTAGTTCTGCGGCAGCGTCAGCGTCGGAATCACCTGGCCGCGCGCGTCGCGCTTGCCGGCGTAGGTCGAGTTCCAGTTCTGCACCGCGGTGGCCAGATCGCTCTTGCCGCAGCCGCGATTGAAGCAGTTGAAGTCCACGCCGGGAATCGGCGTGGTCGTCGTGCCGTCGCCATCCAGGTCCACCTGGGTGACCACCGGCATCACCGGACCGCGGGTGCTCATCGCCGAGATGAACCCGACCTGGAAGCCCCACGGCAGGTCCGCGATCGCCGATACGTTGAGGATGTGGCGCGCGGCCTGCGGACCATAAGACGCAAAGTAGTCGTCCAGATTGACAATCCCGTTGATGCCGCTCTGTCCGGTCAACGCGTAGGACGCCGTGAACTGGTACCGCTTCGAGAACCGCTTGTCGAGTTTCACCAGCAAGCCGTTGTACACGCCCCGGCCCTCTGGCGTCCAGAACTGGATGGGTCCGGTGGAGCAGTTGGCGTTGATGTCGGCCTGCTGCGCGGCGCTCGTGCACGACGGAATCACCGGCGTCCGCACGCCGTTGATGAAACGGTTGAAGCGATTACGGTCCACTTCGCCGATCCGGGTGTGGGTGAAAACGCGGCGCACGTAGTCCACGTTGAGGACGAAGTCCTTGGCCAGTTCGCGCTGCACGCCGATCGACATGTGGTAGCTGCGCTGCACCGGGTAATCCAACGGATACAACTGCGCCGCCGACTTGTTGATCTGGATGTTGCGCACCGACAGATCGTTCAGGTTCGTCGGCGCCAGCGACGCCGTCACCGCCGGCAGTTGCTGCCGCACGATCTCGTTGAACTGACCCAGCGTCAGCGTCGTCAGGGTGTTCGCCGGCAGGTTCGCGCCCACCGCCACCGGACGGCCCGTCGAGAGATCGATGATCCCCGGGTAGATGTTGCGGAATCCGGTGTGCGGGAACTGCACCCGCCCGTTGCCGCGCGGCCCGATGAACGCGCGCTCCTGCAGCCGGCGGAACAACTCTTCCGTGTCAAAGTAGATCCCCGCGCCGCCGCGGATCACCGTCTTGTTGTCGTTGCCGACGTTCCAGGCAAAGCCGACCGAAGGCGAGAAGTTACGGTAGTTGTTGTTCGTGGGACTCAAGTCGTTGCCGTACACCGGCCGCAAGTACGCCGGCTTGTCCAGGTCCCGGTTCACCAGCGTCGATTCGAACGCCCACGCGAGCCCGTAGTTCAGCGTGAACTTCGAGGTGACGCGCCAGGTGTCCTGGGCGAAGAACCGTACGCGGCGGTTCAGTTTGGCCTTGTCGATGTTGTAGGGCGGCGGCTGGGAGGGGTCGCCCACGCCGACCACGGCGCCCGCGAAGGGCAAGTTCTGCAGGTCCGCCGTCGAGCGGATCTGCGCCGGCAGGTTCGGGAACAGCGCTCCCGTCAGCGCGCCCGCCGCGCCGCGCACCGCTTCCGGCGAGAAGGCCACCGCGCAGCCCGGATCACAGAAACCCCAGAAGCCCGTGCCCGGAGCATGCTCGAACTCCGTGCCGAACCGCATCCGGTGGGTACCCTTCTGCCAAGTAAGCTGGTCCGTGAAGTTAAACCGCCGCAGGTCGCGGCCTTGCGTCGCGTTGGAGGTGTTGCCCACCGCGAAGTTCGAGGAACCGACGAGCGTTACCTGCGGCCCGCCCAAGCCGACGCAGGGCGCCGGGCAGGTGGAGTCGTCCGCAAACAGGTTCCGGTTCTGCCAGTAGGCGTAGCTGCCCCGGAAGTCGTTCACGATGTTCGAGGTGAAGCTCGACGTCAGGCCGAGCACGCTTTGGTCCGAGAAGTTGCGGTTCTGCAGCCAGTTCGAAGGCAGCGGCGAGCCGCCCGACGGGCCGACGCCCTTGTTCTGGTCGTGCGAGTACCGGGCAAACAAGTTGTGCTTCTGGTTGATTCGCCAATCGAAACGCGTGCTGAACAGGTGTCCGCGATATGGCGAGCCGAAGGTGCCCGCCAGACCGGCGACCGACGGCAGATCCGGCGCCACCGAGAACGCCTGCGTCTGATTCGTGTACTCGTAGTTCGCGAAGAAGAACAGCCGGTCCTTCACGATCGGTCCGCCGACCCAAAAGCCGGGATTACGCCGCGCAAAGAACGGATCCGGGGCCAGCCGGTCCCGCCGCAGGCCCGGGTAGGCCGCCATGTTGTGATCCCGGAAGAAGAAGTATCCCGAACCATGAAAGTCGTTGCCGCCGGTCCGGCTGACGATGTTCACCGACCCGACGCTCGTGATGCCGGTCGAAAGGTCGAAGTTGTTCGAAGACAACTGGAACTCCTGCACGATCTCCTGCGAGAAGTTCATCTGCGTCTGGCCTTCGATGGCGTTCCGGACATTGCCGCCGTCCACCGTGATCGCCGTCCGGCTGGAGTCGCCGCCCAGCACCGAAACCGAGAACAGCGAATTCGTCTGCGACGTCGTGCCTGGGTTCACCGTCACGCCCGGCTCCAAGAACGCCAACTGCAGGAAGCTGCGCCCGTTCAGGGGCAGATCCTGAATCTTGTTGCGCGTGATCACGCCGTCGATCGAGTGCGACTCGTAGGAGATCTGCGCGGACGCGGCTTCCACACTCACCACTTCGGACGCCTGTCCGACCTGCATGCGCGCCTCGACCGTCGTGATCGTACCGGTGGTCACCACCGCGTCGCGCTTCAGCGTCCGGAAGCCCTTGACGCTAACCGTGACTTCGTACTCGCCCGCCGGCAGCGCCGGAGCGCTGAACGCGCCGTCTGCCCCCGTCGTCAACCGCCGTTCCGCGCCGGTTGCCTTGTTCTTCACCGCGACTTCCGCGTTGGGAATCACCGCGCCGGATTCGTCGTAAACCGCTCCGGAGATCGTACCGACCGGCGCCTGGGCCCACATCGTGGACACACAGAGCGCGGCTAAGATTAGACGGAGGAATAGCTTCGAGACAGGAACCACCGTACACCCCTTTTCGCAGCACCCTCTTGGTTCAAGGGTTTGTTAACCAAAACTCCTAGGATTGTGACGCACTTTCCGAAACTGTGTCAAGCTACTCAACTTATTGGCGTTAAGTAACTTAACGCAACGCCGGCTCGCGCTCCGCGCAAAAAAACCCGGCTGCTGGGTAGCAGCCGGGTTGTGAAGGGGTACTGCTTTGGGGTGTAGATCGAGGTCAGAACGTAAAGCGTCCTCCCAACTGCAACGCCCGGGGACCGCCGGATCCGAACACCTGCCCGATGCGCTGGGTTGGTTGGCCAAACGACGCCGGATTGTTGAGTTGGAAGTTGAAGCCGCTCAAGTTAGCGACGTTGAAAACGTTGAACATCTCCGCGAAGATGTTTAGTTTGTAGCGCTCGCGCCACGCGAAGTTCTTCGTGAGCCGTACGTCTTGCGAGTTGAAGCTGTCGCCGAAGTTGTAATTCTGGGGCAGGGTCAGGGTCGGAATCACCTGGCCGCGCGCATCCCGCTTGCCGCCGTAAGTCGAGTTCCAGTTCTGGACCGCCGTGGCCAGATCGCTCTTGCCACAGCCGCGGTTGAAGCAGGAGTAGTCAACGCCGGGAATGGGCTCGAACGGGGAGGTGCCGCCGGTGCCGTCGCCGTTGATGTCGACATTCGCGATCACGGGCATTACCGGTCCGCGGGTCGACGACGCCGAGATCACGCCAACCTGGAAGCCCCAGGGCAGATCCACGATCCCACTGATGTTCAGGATGTGGCGCGCGCCCTGCGGCCCGTAGCTGGCATTCCACTGGTCCAGGTTCACCACGCCGTCGTAACCGTGGCGGTCCGTCAGCGCGTAGGAAACCGTGAACTGGTACCGCTTCGAGAACCGCTTGTCGAGTTTCACGAGCAGGCCGTTGTACACATCGCGCCCGCCCGGCGTCCAGAAGGTGATCTGGCCGTTCGAGCATTGCGCGTTCACATCGTTGATCGCCGCCGCGTTGGCGCAGCGCGGGATCACGGGATTCCGGGCGCCGTTGGTGAACCGGAAATAGCGGTTGTAGTCGAGCGACCCCAGCAACGTGTTCACGAACACGCGCCGGGCGAAGTCGACCTGCAGCACCATGTCGCGGGCGATCTCGCGCTGCACGCCGACGTTCATCTGGTAGCTCCGCATCACCGGATAGTTCCGCGGGTACAAGTTGGTGCCGGTCTTGCCCAATTGGATATTGCGGACCGACAAGTCGTTCAGGTCGATGGGGGCGAGCCGTTGCCGGATGGCCGCGATCTGCTGGTTATAGATCTGGATGTACTGGCCGAAGGTCAGGTTCGACAGGCCGTCACCGTTCGGAATCGGCGCGCCCACCGGAATCGGCTGGCCCGTCCCGACGTTGATGATCCCCGGGAAGATGTTGGTCAGGAACTGGCTCCCGATGAGGTTGCGCCCGTTGCCGCGCGGCCCGATGTAGCTGCGCTCTTCCAGACGCCGCCACAACTGCTCGGTGTCCCAGTAGATGCCAACGCCGCCCCGGATCACGGTCTTATTGCTCTTGCCCGGACTCCAGGCAAAGCCGATCGAGGGCGAGTAATTGTTGTAGTTGTTCTTCGTCGCGCTGAGGTCGCTGCCGTACACGGGCGCCAGATACCGCGGCTTGTCGAGATCCCGGTTCACGAGCGTCGACTCGAACTGCCAGCTCAGCCCGTAATTCAGCGTGAACTTGGGCGTGATCTTCCAGGTGTCCTGCACGAACCAGCGGTACCGCTTGTTCTGCTTGGCCTTGTCGATGTTGTAGAGCGGCGGCTGGCCCGGATCGCCCACGCCGAAGCTGCCGCCCGCGAACGGGAGATTCAGCAGATCCGCATTGGTGCGGATCGTGCGCGGCAGGTTCGGGAACAGCACCGGCACGAAGGGCGCCGGCACGTTCGCGAGAATGAACTCGGGGGAGAACAATCCGGTGCAGCCGGGGTCGCAGTACCCCCAGAACCCGGTGCCCGGAGCGATTTCAAACTCGCCGCCGAACCGCATCCGGTGCGTCCCCTTCTGCCAGGTCATCACGTCGTTGAACGTGAAGCGCCGCAGATCGCGGCCCTGCGTCGCGTTCGACGTGTTGCCCACCGCGAAGTTCGAGGACCCGACCAGCGACACCTGCGGGAACCCGAGACCCAGGCACCCGGCGCAGTCGCTTTCGGTCGGGAACAGGTTGCGGTTCTGCCAGTACGTGTATTGACCGCGGAAGTCATTCACGATCGTCGGCGTGAGGCTGGACGTTACGCCGAGTACGCTCTGGTCGCTCCAGTTTTGGTTCCGCAGCCAGTTCGACGGCAGCGGCGCCCCGGCGTTCGGGCCAAACCCTTTGTTGCCGTCGTGCGAATACCGGGCAAACAGCGAGTTCTTCGTGTTGATGCGCCAGTCGAAGCGGGCGCTCAGCGTCTTGCCCTTGTACGGGCTGCCGAAGTTCCCGATCAGCCCCGCCACGCTCGGCAGGTCCGGCTGCACGGTGAACACCTGCGTTTGGTTGAGGTGCTCGAAGTTGAAGAAGAAGAACAGCTTGTCCTTGACGATCGGTCCGCCTACCCAGAAGCCGGGGTTGCGCCGCGCAAAGAACGGATCCGGGTTCGCCGGATTGCGCCGCAGGCCGGGGTACGCAGCCATGTTGTGGTCGCGGTAGAAGAAGTACCCCGATCCGTGGAAGTCGTTGCCGCCCGTCCGCGTCACGATGTTGATGGCGCCCACGCTGGTGATGCCGGTCGACAGGTCGAAGTTCGTCGTCGAGAGCTGGAACTCCTGCACTACTTCCTGCGAGAAGTTCATCGCGGTGCCGCCTTCGATATTGTTGCGGACATTGCCGCCGTCCACCGTGATCGCCGTCCGCGCCGTGTCACCGCCCAGGATCGAGACGCTGAACAGCGAATTCCGCTGCGAGGTGGTGCCCGGGCTTACCGTGACCCCGGGTTCGAGGAACGCCAGTTGGAGGAAGCTGCGGCCGTTCAGCGGCAGGTCCTGAATCTTCTGCCGGGTGATAACGCCTTCGAGCGAATGCGACTCGTAGGAGATCTGCGCCGTCGCGGCTTCCACGCTCACCACTTCCGCCGCCTGGCCGACTTGCATGCGGGCGTCCACCGTCGTGATCGCGCCGGTCGCTACCGTCGCGTCGCGCCGGAGCGTGCGGAAACCCGCCATCGAGACGCTGACTTCGTAGTCGCCCGCCGCCAGCGCTGGAGCGCTGAACGTCCCATCGGCGCCCGTCGTGAGCTTGCGCTCCGCGCCCGTCTGTTTGTTCTTGATGCTGACCTCGGCGTTCGGCACCACCGCGCCGGACTCGTCGTAGACAGTTCCCGAAATCGTTCCCACGGGAGCTTGCCCGAACAGGTTCCCCGTCCAGAGCAGGCTCAGAATCATGGCTACCCAAAGCAACCGTTGCATTTTCATTCGTTGACACCCCCCTCGCAGCTGATAGCTTCGACTACCCGGAATGCGACAAAACTACGCAATTCTGGAGCAAGGCGCGGTACGGAGTCAAGCAAATTGTTGATTGTACAGGCACTTAGCGACGTTGGTATGCCGAACGGGCGGCGGATACACTACATCCATAATATTAATATATGGTGTTTATGTTAATGTTAATAGCTCAATAAAGAAGATACGGGGTCCGGCGTCGGCCGAATTCCGCCATCGCTTCCCCGAGCCGATCCAGAATTGCCCGAGGATCTTCTTTGTTCTTAAGCTTTTGCAGGAAATTCCGACTCCCGATCAGCTTCGCGTTCGTGTCGAACGGGATCTTGCCCGGGTAGAGGGTCTCGAGCGCTACCGCCAGCTCCGCGCCCAGCCGTGCCGCTTGGAACGCCTCCCGGTCCGTGATCACGAAGCGGACCCCTTCCAGCGCCTTGCCCTGGAGCGGTGCCGACGATGGCGTGAACTTCGTCGCATAGAACCGGACCCCGGGCACGAACCGCCCGTTCAAGTACGCCGCCAGCTCTCCACCGCGGATGAACTCCGCTCCCACCTGCTCGAACGGCGCGTCGGTGCCGCGCCCCACCGAGTAGTTCCGGCTCGATTCGAGCAGCGCCACGCCCGTATACAGCAGCGCCGCGTTCAAGCTCCGCATATTCGGCGACGGGTTCACCCAGGTGAGGCCCGTGGCGTCCAGCCAGTCGCCGCGCTGCCAGCCCTTCATCGCGACCACGCGCACGTCGGCGCCGGTTTTGCGCTCGGCGTTATACATCTTCGCCAGTTCGCCGAACGTCAGCCCGTGCCGCACCGGCATGTCAAAGCAGCCGATGAAGCTCTCCAGGTCCTTATCCAGCGGCGGACCCTCGAAGTACTTGCCGGTCACCGGATTCGGGCGATCCAGCACGTAGAACGGCAGCTTCGCTTTCGCGGCGTCCTCCATGGCGTACAGCATGGTGCAGGAGTACGTATAGAAGCGCGCCCCGATGTCCTGGATGTCGAACACCAGGGCGTCCAGCCCGGCCGTCATCTCGGGCGTCATCCGCCGCCGGTTGCCCTGGTAGAGGCTGATCACCTGCAGGCCGCTGGCTGCGTCCTTGGTATCGCCCACCTTCTCGTGATCCTCGACGCCGGCGAATCCATGCTCGGGTGAAAAGACCTTGGTCAGCTTCACGCCCGCCTCGAGCATCAAGTCGATGTTGCGCCGGCCTTCCCGCGACAGCCCGGTATGGTTCGTCAACAGGCCGACGCGCTTACCCTGGAGCGGCGCGAACTTCTCGGCCGCCAGCACGTCCAGCCCGGTCAGGACCGGCGAATTGCGGTTCACGGCCCGCTTCACGCCCGCCAGGGACTCGTTGTATCCGCCGATCACCGCGCCCGGCGCGTCCACGCCCAGCGCGGCCGCGACGATGGTCGCCACGCTGCGCCGCAGCGGCGCCAGGTTCTTGCCGCGCTGCGGATGGATGTAGTTCGTCAGCAGAATCACGAACGACTTCGTGGACGGATCGATCCACAGCGACGTGCCGGTGAAACCCGTGTGCCCGTAGGAGCCTAGCGGGAACAGCTCCCCGCGCGGCGCCGAAAACGGCGAATCGATATCCCAGCCGTAGCCGCGAAGAACGGGCTGGTCCGAGGGCGTCTGCGGCGAGGTCGCCTTGCGCACCGTCAGCGGCGACAGGACGCGCCGCCCCCCGCGCTCCCCCATGCCGAGCATCATTTGCGCGAACTTCGCCAGATCGTCCGCCGTGGTGAACAGCCCCGCGTGTCCCGACACGCCGCCCATGAATCGCGTTGTCTCGTCGTGGACCACCCCGCGCAGCGGCGCGCCGTTCTCCATCTCCGTGGGCGCAATCCGCCCGCGCAGCGACGCGGCGGGCTTGTAGCCGGACTCCGTCATGCCCAGGGGCGCGAAGATCTCCGCCTTGACGAACTCGTCCAACGGCCGCCCGCTCACCACGCGCACGATCTCGCCCAGCAGGATGTAGTTGATGTCCGAGTAAACGAATCGCTCGCCCGGCGCCGCAACCGGCTTGTCGATCAGCGCCTTCTCGATCCCGGTCTCATAGCCGGACCACGCCGGCTTCAGGTCGAGATCCGGCCGCAGTCCTGAAAAGTGCGTCAGCAGGTGCCGCACCGTGATCTCGGTCTTGCCGCCCTGGAACCTCGGCAGATACTCGGTGACGCGGTCCGAAGCGCGCACCTTGCCATCTTCGATCAGTTTCAGCACCGCCGGCGTCGCCGCCACCACCTTGGTGAGGGACGCTGCGTCGAAGATCGTGTCGGCGGTCATCGGCTCCTTCGCGGGCATCAACGCCCGCGAGCCATAGGCCTTGCGGTGGACGATCTTCCCGTCGTGACCCACCACCAGCACCGCGCCCGGAATCAGCCCCGACGCAACCGCACCGTTGACCGCGGCGTCCAGCTTTGCCGATCCGGCAAACTCCTGCCCGAACGCCGCAACCGCGAACAGGGCCGCGACGGTCAGGGAGCGGCAAGCGCCACGGGCGCCCCATACCGCAGGTTCCAGGGCTTGCCGCTCTCTTACGCTCGCGGCCCGGTTGCGGCAAGGGCCGTGCGCGTGTTTCGGGGTCCTCATTGCAGCTTCGCCGCCACCGCTTCCAGCAGCCGCGCCAGGGCGAAGTCCTTCGCCGAGATCCCGCCCGCGTCGTGCGTCGTCAGATCCACCACCACGCGGTTGTACACATTGAACCACTCCGGGTGATGATTCATGCGCTCGATCGCGGTCGCCGTCGTCGCCATAAACCCGAAGGCGTGCACGAAGTCCGCGAACTCATACTCGCGGTGCAGCTTGTGATCCTTTACCGTCCAGCCCGGCAGATCGCTCAGCGCCGCCTGGATCTCCGCTTCACTCATCCTGGACATCAGGAACCTCCATAAACCGGCACCACCGCGCCCGTGACATCCGCCGCTTCGGGGGAAGCCAGCCACCCGATCGCCGCCGCCACGCTTTCCGGCTTCACCCATTTTGCATAATCCGCGTCCGGCATGGCCTTCCGGTTCGCCGCGGTGTCCATGGTGGACGGCAGGACGATGTTCGCGGTCACGCCCGTCCCCTTGGTTTCCGCGGCGATGCCCCGGATCAGCGCCACCAGCGCCGCCTTCGACACCGCGTACGCCGTAAAGTTCGGCATCGGATCCACCGCCGCCTTGGACCCCACTGCCAGGATCCGCCCGTGCTTCCGCGCCAGCATCCCCGGCAGCACCGCCCGCGCCGCGTAGAACGCCGACGTCAGGTTGATCTGCATCTGCCCGGTCCAGGTTGCATCGTCTGTCCCCTGCACCGGCTGTCCGCCGCCGAAGCCGCCTAGCACGTGGACCAGGACGTCGAAGTCGGCGCCCAGCGCGGCCACCGTTGCGGGATCGAACAGGTCGACATCCAGCGTCCGGATCGGCGGCTTGGGGTCCGGCCAGGCGCGGCCCACGCCGGTAACCTGCGCGCCGCGCTTCAGGAACTCCTGGATCACCGCCGCGCCCAGCGCGCCGCTCGCTCCCGTGATGAGTACGTTCATGAAAATCCTCCGGACGGGATATCGCGCCGGCGGCGCCGGCTATTCCGGGACGTCCAGCCCGACGCTCCGCATCAGTTCCAGCGCGTTCGACCGCTCGACCACGCCCGGCTTCAGTTTATAGTCGAACCGGATCTCGCCGTCCACCATTTCATCCTCGAAGTGGACATTCGCCTCGGGAGGGGCAATCGCGGTCAGCGCCAGGTCGTGCGTGGTCACCATCCCCACCGCGCCGCGCGCCAGCAATCCCCGGATCACCGCCTCGGCCCCGATCCGCCGGTCGTGCGAGTTCGTCCCGCTCAGCAGTTCATCCAGCAGAAACAGCACCGGGCGCGAGCTGCTCGTCAGGTCCACGATCTGCCGCAGCCGGCTGATCTCGGCATAAAAGCGCGACTTGCCTTCCTGCACCGAGTCCACGTTGCGCAGCGACGCCCCCACCGCGAAGGGACCCGCCGTCAGGCTCTCCGCGCACACCGGGGACCCCGCCCACGCCAGCGCCGTGTTCAACCCCACCGCCCGCATGAGAGTGCTCTTGCCCGACATGTTCGATCCGCTCACCAGCAGCAGGGGACGCTCCCCGCCCAGCGCGACGTCGTTCGCCACGGCCTTCCCGCCCAGCAGCGGATGCCGCAGCCCGCGCGCCGCGAACGCGCGCTCCGCCGTCACTTCCGGGAACGGCAACTCCGGGTGCTCGTAGGCGAACGACGCCAGCGCCGACAGCGCCTCCAGTTGCCCGATCGCGTCCAGCCAGCGCGCGATCCCCGGACCCGACCTCCCGCGCCACTCCTCGATCGCCATCGTCAACTGCTCGCGGTAGAGCAGCGCCGGACCGACCATCCGCAGCAGCAAGTGGTCGCCCTGCTCCAGCGCGCCGATCAGGCGGAACAGGTCGCGCATCTCCTGCGACGGCGCACGGCCCTCGGTCGAATCCAGTTGCGCGCGCAACCGCGCCAGCAGCGGCGAGGTGAACCGCTCCCGCTCAAACCGCTCCAGCAGCAGGCACAGGATCCGCAGATCGTGCGCCGGCGTGTCGAGCGCCCCTTCCACGGCCTGCGTCACACGCCGCGTTGCGAAGCCGAACGCCGCCGCGATCGCCGCCGCGCCCACCAGGACGGTCCCCCAGCCGGGCATCTGCCCCAGCCAGCCGAGCAGCCCGCCGAGGGCCACGGTCCCGATCGCGAACGCCGTCACCGGCGCGTACGGCGAGAACGGGAGCCGCGGCTGCGCGCCCCATGCAGCCAGTTCCGCCTCCTGCACACCCACGCCGACGTCCTCGCCCAGCAGCGCGATCTCCTCTCGCAGGTCCAGTTTGCCGCGCAACTCGCGGACCGCTTCCTGGCGCAACCGGACTCCGTCCGCCTCCGCCGGCGCCGTCAGCCACGCCGCCAGCGTCCGCTCCCCCGCCCAGGTGCGCGCCGTGGACAGCAATTCGAACAAGGATCCGCGGCCGAAGAGGTCCAGATCGTCCGCGTACGGGTGCCCCGCGTCGCGGAACCGCTCGCCCGCGCTGCCGGACCCCATCCACGCGCCGTCGAGCCGCGCCAGGCCCAACTCATAGAAGCGGACGCCGCGCTTGGCCAGTTGCTCGCGGCGCGCCACGCGGTCGTGGATCACGAGCATCGCCACGAACGCCGCGCCCGGCGTCAGCAGGGTCCAGCCGCTGATCCAGCCCTTGCCGAAGGCGAGCCACGCCAGCACGCCGGCCAGCGCCGCCGTCGCCAGTCGCAGGTTGCCCAGTTGGAGAAAGCGCCGGGCCTCGAGGTCCCCCGCCGCGCGCCAGCGCGCCAGCCGCGCCTCGTACTCGGCCCGCGGGTCCACTTACTTCACGCCCGCGAGACCCGTCCGCGCCAGGAAATGGGTATCCAGCTTCGCCGCCACGAAGTCCGGATGCTCGAGGATCCGCTTGTGCAGCGGGATGGTCGTGTGGATCCCCTCCACCACGAACATGTCCAGCGCGCGCCGCATCCGCGCCGTCGCTTCTTCCCGCGTGGTCCCGTAGGCGATCAGCTTCGCCACCATCGAATCGTAGTAGGGCGGAATCACGCCCTCCTGGTAGGTCGCCGTGTCCACGCGGATGCCGATCCCGCCCGGCAGGTTCAGCCCCGTGATCTTGCCCGGCGACGGCACGAACGTCTCCGGATGCTCGGCATTGATGCGGCACTCGATGGCGTGCCCGCGCAGCGGCACCGGATCCGGCAGAATGTCGCGCAGGCTCTCGCCCGCCGCCACCCGGATCTGCGCCTTTACCAGGTCCACACCCGTGATCATCTCCGTCACCGGATGCTCCACCTGGATGCGCGCGTTCACCTCGATGAAGTACAGGTTGCCCTGCGCGTCCATCAGGAACTCCACCGTGCCCGCGTTCCAGTAGCCGATCTGCTGCATGGCTTTCTTCAGCGACGCGCAGATCTTCTTGCGCAGTTGCGGGGTCACGGCCGGCGACGGCGCCTCTTCGAGCAGCTTCTGGTGCCGCCGCTGGATCGAACACTCGCGCTCGAACAGCACCTCGACGTTGCCGTGCTGGTCGCCGATCACCTGAAACTCGATGTGCCGCGGCGCTTCCACCAGCTTCTCCATGTAGATGTCGCCGTTGGAAAACGCCGCCTCGGCCTCGTTCTGCGCCTGGGCCAGCAGCCCGGCGAGTTCCCCGGGCTCCCGCACGATGCGCATGCCCCGCCCGCCGCCGCCCGCCGACGCCTTCAGGATCACCGGGTACCCGATCTGCTGCGCCAGTTCCTCGGCTTCTTCCGCCGACCCCAGCACGCCCTGCGAACCCGGCAGAATCGGCACGCCCGCCGCTTCCATCTCCGCGCGGGCCAACTGCTTCAGCCCCATGTTGCGGATCACTTCGGGCCGCGGTCCGATGAACTTGATGTTCGATGCCTCGCACACCTCGGCGAAGCCCGCGTTCTCGCTGAGGAACCCGTAGCCCGGGTGGATCGCGTCGGCGTTCGTGATCTCGGCCGCGCTGATCACGCTCGGAATGTCCAGGTAGCTGCGCGCGCTCTTGGCCGGACCGATGCAGATCGCCTCATCGGCGAAGCGCGCGTGCAGGCTGTAGCGGTCCGCCTCCGAGTACACGGCCACCGTCTTGATGCCCATGTCCTTGCAGGCGCAGATCACGCGCAAGGCGATTTCGCCGCGGTTGGCAATCAGGATTTTGCGGAACATGTTCGTGTTAGCGCGGCCGGATCCGGAACAAAGCCTCGCCGTACTCCACGGGACGCCCGTTCTCCACCAGCCGGGCGACCACCGTGCCGGCCACTTCGCTCTCGATCTCGTTCATCAACTTCATGGACTCGATGATGCAGAGCACCTGCCCTTTTTCCACCGTGTCGCCCGCCTTCACGAACGGGGGCGCACCCGGCGACGGGCACTCGTAGAACGTGCCGACGATCGGCGACTTCACCAGCGTGCCGTCGTCGCTCACGGCCACCGGCGCGGGAGGAGGAGGAGGAGGCGCGGCCACCGGCGCCGGAGCCGCCGCTACCGCCACGGGCGCTGCCGCCGCCGCGGGCATCGCCACCGGCATCGACAGTTCCAGGCCCGAGCCGCCCCGGCGGATCCGCAGGCGGTTCTCCCCGCGCTGCAGTTCGAGTTCGGCCACGCCGCTCTCGTTGAAAATCCGCAACAACTCTTTGATTTCTTCGATCGTCATCTAGAGACTCACCAGTTCCTTCGGCGTCGGCGTCAGGACCTCGCAGCCCGTCTTCGTCACCAGCACCGTGTCCTCGATCCGGACGCCGCCGAAGCCCTCGACGTATACTCCCGGCTCGATCGTCACCACCATGCCCGCCTCCAGCCTGGCTTTCTCTTTCTGGCCCAGCCGGGGCGGCTCGTGGATCTCCAGGCCCAACCCGTGCCCGGTGGAGTGCACGAAGGCCTTGTCCAGGTTGTGCTTCTTCAGCACCTTCCGCGCCGCGGCGTCCACGTCGCCGCCGGCCGCTCCGGCGCGCACCGCCTGCACCGCCGCGCGCTGCGCCTCCAGCACCGCCGCGTACATTTCCTTCACCCGCGCGCCCGGCGCGCCGAAATGCGCCATGCGCGTCATATCGCTCGCGTAGCCGTCCCGGCTCGCGCCCATGTCGATCAATAGTAGCTGATTGGCTTCCAGCTTCGCCGCCGTGGGGCGCGCGTGCGGCAGCGCCGTCCGGGCTCCCGCCGCCACGATGGTGTCGAAAGCCGCCCCGTCCGCCCCCAGCCGCCGCATCTGGTAATCCAGCTCCGCCGCGACATCCAGCTCCCGGAGGCCCACCCGCACTTGCTTCAGGGTCCGCGCGAACGCCTCGGACGCCGTCGCCACGCTGCGCCGGATCTTCGCGATTTCTTCGCTCGACTTCACCGCCCGCAGTGCCTCGATCACCCCGCCCACCGGACGCAGATTGGACTGCGCGGGCAGTTCGTCCTTCATAAGCGCCCAGGCGTCGTAGGTCACCGCGCCGCGCTCGAAGCCGATCCGCTTCAGCTTGCGCTTCTTGATCTCCTGCACGGCCGCCGGCATCAGCGGCCCGCGCACCGTCACGGATTTGGCGTCCACTTCGGCCGCGGCCTGGGTAGTGTACCGGGGATCGGTGTAGAAGACGGGTTTTTCCACGGTCAGCAGCAGCAGGCCGTTCGAACCCGTGAAGCCAGTGAGATAGCGGACGTTCGCCGGGGAGGACACCACCAGCGCGTCGATTTTGAGTTCGGCGAAGCGGTCCGCTACCGCGCGCCGCCGTTGGTCGGACTCGGGCAAGATCTCAGTTTAGCAGGGTCGCCGATCCGCCGGGCGGCGCTAGGCAGGGCGGGCGGAGGATCAACGCCCTTGCCGGCGTTGATCTTCCTCGAGCAGCCGAGCGACCACCGCCGGCGGGTAGCGGAAGGACGTTTTCTGGAGGAGGCCGATCGCCTTCGGGAGTGAGATCCACTTCCGCCGCGCCGCTTCATCCAGCACCCCGAGCGTGCCGGTCACCGCCATCCCCAGCGAGCGCGCGAGCATCGCCCCCGCCCGCTCGTCGATCAGGAGCAGACAGGGGCCGAGTTGCGCCGCCAACGCCAGCACGGCTTTTTCGCCACTATCCAGCGCCTTCCAGCGAGGGTCGGCGATACGACCTGCCGCCGCGTTCCGGACCTCGACCCAGAGAGGCGGCTCCCCGGCCCATTCTCGGACGCGGACCGGCGCTTCCGGAGCGAGCAACTCCTGAAGGACTTCGGGAGGGACGATCACGCCGCCATAGAGCTGCGGCAGAAGGTCCGCATAGCCAATCCAGATCAAGTAGTTGAGCGGGCTCGTGTCCGCAACGGCGAGCATTTAGGCGCCCGGAAGCTCCCGGTGCACCAGGCGCTCGCGCTCCAGGTCCTCCCAGGTGTACGCGAGCGCGACGCCGTGGTCCTTCAAGAACTGGTCCAAAGCAACCCGTGATAGCCCCAGAAACCGGCCGAGTTCCGCTTCGGTCCACAGACCCTGGCGGTGCGCCTCAATCCCTAGCGCCTCGCGCGACATGCGCGCGACCTCCGGACCAAGCCGCTGCGCCAGTTCTTCCGGGATTTCCAGTGTGACCATCATTGCGGTGACGTCCTGCTGACATCCTAATTCATATCCGCGGTGCGCGGCGCAAGCCCGGGTGCGGTCAATTCCCCAACAGCAACTTCCCCGCCGACTTCCGCCCCTCCAGCGCCATCTGCGCCGCGGCGGCCTCCGCCATCGGATACTTCTTTTCCACCGACAGCCGCAGCACGCCCGACTGCACCCACCGCAGGACGTCTCCCGCGCGCCACAGCAGTTCCGTGCGGTTCGCCGCATGGGTCGCCAGCGTCGGCCGCGTCAGGAACAGCGACCCCTTCGCCGACAACAGCAGCGGCTCGATCGCCGGCACCGCTCCCGACGCGTTGCCGAACGTCACCATCATGCCCCGCGGCCGCAGGCAATCCAGGCTCTGGAGGAACACCGCTTTGCCCACGCCGTCATAAACCACATCGACGCCCTTGCCCGTCAGGCGCTTGGTTTCGGCGACGAAATCCTGCTCCGTGTAGACGATCACCTCGTCGCAGCCCAGAGCTTTCGCCTTCGCGGCCTTCTCCGCCGTGCCCGCCGTCCCGATCACGCGCGCCCCGCGCAACTTCGCCATCTGGACGATCAGTCCACCCGTGCCGCCCGCCGCCGCATGCACCAGGCACGTGTGCCCCGGCCGCAGTTCGAACGTCGAATGGGTCAGGTAGTGCGCCGTCATCCCCTGCAGCATCGCCGCCGCGGCCTGGTCGAAATCCAGCCCGCCCGGCGCCGGCACCAGTTGCCACGCCGGCACCACGGCGTACTCCGCATACGAGCCCCGCGACATCGCCCAGCACACGCGATCGCCCACCCGGCACGACGTCACCCCGTCGCCCACCGCCTCCACCACGCCCGCGCCTTCCATGCCCAGCACGATGGGCGGCGGCGCCGGATACAGACCGCTGCGGAAGTAAATGTCGATGAAGTTCACACCCGAGGTCGCCACCTTCACCAGCGCCTGCCCGGCCGCCGGCTCCGGACGCGGCACGTCGCCGTAGATCAGGTTCTCCGCGCCTCCGGTCTTCTCGACGAAAACAGCCTTCATGGAATGCACCCCTTCGTTAGGTATCGATGTCGGTTTCGATTCTTTCACAGCCCCCGCAACCGCCGCCGCGCGTGAACCCATCCGGCATACGAGATCAGGTACAGCAGCGTAAACGGAAAGAATACCAATCGCGCCAGCGACCCTACCGCGCCCGCGCCCGTCAATCCGGCCCGGTACAGCACGAACTTCGCGATCAGCCGCGCGTTCGACCGGTCGAACCAGAAGTAGTCGCCGTTCTCGTTGACGATCAGCAGCTTGGCCGGCAGCTTCCAGGCGAGCCACCACTTCCACTTGGTCATCACCGGCTCCGCCGTGCACAGGATGGCGACGGCGGCATAGTCGCGCGACCGCAGTTCCCGAAGCAGCGCGGCGCGAGCCTCGGGCGTCGCGTAGTCGCCCACGCGATAGACCCGGCCGCCGCCGAAGCTGCCTGGAAGTCCGGCGAAGCAGGTGACCAGATCGATCTCGAGGTCCGCGTTCCAGGCCTCGCGGAAGTGCGGGATCAGCCGGTCATAGATATGACGTCCGCCGCTTTCGACCAGCAGAATCCGGTCCAGCGGCGGCACCCAACGGCGAAGTACGTAGCGCAAACTTCGATGCTACCAGCAAAGCAGCCCGGGGCAGAATAGTTGACAAAGTCAACGATCGATCCTTGACTTTGTCAACTATCTGGTAGAAAAACGCGGCACCCCTGCCTTTCCCTGCGGTACCGGCATCGTCGTAAGCAACCGCAGAACGGCACCTTACGGGCTGTCGAGCGGACACTGGGAGCACTGGGGTGGACTGCGGTGGAGAAATGAGACAGTAAGCAAAGGGGACACTTTCAGCGA
>CAYYID010000076.1:0-29004 GCA_964471915.1 uncultured Solibacteraceae bacterium
GGACCTCGTCTACGAAACCATCAGCCCCCACCCCGAAATCATGCGCGTCTTCCTCGCCAAACTCGACGAAAAAATCGCCCAGAGATCCGCGGCTTGATCCGGTTGCGCCGGTCAGTCCGCAGGCATGTGACCCGAAAGCCAAAGGGGACCGCGCCGAAGGGCCGGCCGAGGATGTAGACGCCGTGCGTAGCGGAGCGATCGCCTGGAAGAAAGCTCGAGAAACTCGCCCTGTTCGAAACGCTGGATGTGTGTGATGTGCGGGTACGCCTTGCCGACGAAGACGAGCGGGCATACGCTGTATGCGCAGCGTCACAAGCCGAAAACCGCGTCAACTGGCCGGTTTTCCGGGGCGATGCTTGCGCCCGTGGTCTATCATGAGGATGTGAAGAGCGTCGTCCCGCAGTTGCCCGCCGCCGAGAAGTCCGGCTCCCGCAAGGCGCGCGTCGATGCGCCCGCGAAGTCGAAGAAATCGCAATCGGAGCAGCTCCGCGAGCTGTGGCCCGACATCATGGCGATGGTGCGCCCGCGGCGGCACCTGCTGCTGGGCGGGTTCTTCCTGATGATCATCAACCGCGTCAGCGGCTTGGTGCTGCCCTACTCCACGAAGTTCCTCATCGACGACGTGATCGGCAAAGGACGCCAGGAGATCCTGGGTCCGCTGGTGCTCACCGTGGTCGGCGCGACGGCGCTGCAGGGCATCACATCGTTCTCGCTGACGCAGTTGCTCTCGAAAGCCGGGCAGCGCCTGATCGCGGAGCTGCGGCGCAAAGTGCAGGCGCACATCGGGCGTCTCTCGGTCTCCTACTACGACGCCAACAAGAGCGGCACGCTGGTGGCCCGCATCATGACCGACGTCGAAGGCGTGCGCAACCTCATCGGCACCGGACTGGTGGAACTCGGCGGCGGGTTCCTGACGGCGGCGCTCTCGCTGGTGATCCTGATTCAGATCTCGCCGCTGATGACCGGACTCACCGCCGGCTTCGTGGTCGGCTTCGCGCTGGTGCTGCAGAAGGCCTTCACCTCGATCCGCCCCATCTTCCGCGAGCGCGGCAAGATCAACGCCGAAGTCACCGGCCGCCTCACGGAATCGCTGGGCGGCGTGCGCGTGGTGAAGGGCTATCACGCCGAGGATCGCGAGGAGCAGGTGTTCGCGGGCGGCGTGCAGCGGTTGCTCGACAACGTGCTGAAGTCGCTCACCGCCATGTCGCTGATGAGTCTTTCGGCCAGCGTGCTGACCGGGATCGTCGGCGCGGTGGTGATGTACGTCGGCGCGCGCCAGGTGTTCTCCGGGGCGATCACGCTCGGCGAGATGGCGACGTTCACGGCGTTCCTCGCGTTCCTGGTCGCGCCGATCTTCCAGATCGTCGCCATCGGCACGCAGATCACCGAAGCGCTCGCGGGTCTGGAGCGGACGCGGGAAGTGCTGCTGGAGCGCCCCGAAGACGCGGATCCGGAACGCGTCACGTCGCTTGGACCTATCCACGGCGAAGTGGTCTTCGACAACGTGGACTTCTCCTATGAGGAAGGCAAGGAAGTTCTCAAGGACGTCTCCTTTACCTCGAAGCCCGGCACCGTCACCGCGCTCGTGGGACCTTCCGGAGCGGGCAAGAGCACCATCATCAGCCTGGTGTGCGCGTTCCACAAGCCCTCGGGCGGCGCGATCCGCATCGACGGCGTGGATCTCTCGACGGTCAAGATCGCGAGTTACCGCACGCAGCTCGGCGTGGTGCTGCAGGAGACGTTCCTGTTCGACGGCACCATCCGCGAGAACATCGCCTTCTCCAAGCCCGGCGCTACCGAGGCCGAGATCCTCGAGGCCTGCCGCATCGCGCGCGTGGACGAATTCGCCGAACGCTTCGAGCTGAAGTACGACACTATCGTCGGCGAGCGCGGCGTGAAGCTTTCCGGCGGGCAGCGCCAGCGGGTCTCGATCGCGCGGGCGATCCTCGCCAATCCCCGCATTCTGATCCTGGACGAGGCCACCTCGTCGCTCGATTCCGAAAGCGAGGCCCTGATCCAGGAGGGCTTGCGCTACCTGATGCAGGGCCGCACCACGCTGGTCATCGCCCACCGCCTGTCGACCATCCGGCGCGCGGATCAGATCCTGGTGGTCGAGGATGGCCGCATCGTCGAGCGCGGCAATCACGATGAGCTGTTCGCGCTGCAGCGCCGCTACTGGGATCTCTACACGCGGCAGCACGGCCTGGAGGCCAATCTGTTTCTCGCTCCCGGCGAAGGCGACTCAGTGCCCGAGGACGACAGCGCGGCCAAGCCGCCGAAGGGCCCCGACCTATCCGGCGTCCTGCGCGGCGTCTGACTTCGCGGCGCGGCCGATCGCGTTGACCAGCTTGCGATACGGCATCCGGGCCGGATCCTCAATCGGGATCCACTCGCCATCGCGCCACGACGAATAGAACCACCGCGCGAGCAGCGCCAGGTGCTCCTCGCGGCGGCCGGCCGCCGGCGTCGCTTCGGCCAGCGCCTCCCGCAGGCGCCGGTCGAGCGATAGTCCGGCCGCGGCCACCGGCAGCACCACCGGCGTCTGCCACACGCCGCCGAGCATCAGCCGCAGTTCGACGGACTCCGGCTGCGCCGACCCGGTGACCGCCACGCCGTGCAGCGCCGTTACCTCGCGCGCCAGCTCGTCGCGTTGCGCCAGCACGCCCTGCACCCGCTCGAAGCGCTTGTGCAGGCGCGCCGCCTCCTCGAAGTCCATCGCTTCGCTCGCCTGCTCCCGCTGCGCGCCCAGGCTGTGCAACAGCCCCGCGCCCTCCGTCGATAAGAAATCGCGCACGCGCGCCACTTCGCTCTGGTACTCCTCCGGCGTCACCGCCTGCTGGCAGGGACGCAGGCACAGGCTCATCTCGCCGTAGATGCAACCCGGATGCGCGGGCGAGGGCTCCAGATCCTCGGGACACCGCCGCAGTTGAAACAGGTCGAGAAACGACGCTTCGAACCGCTCCGCGGCGGCGCGCGAGCGGAACGGGCCGTGATACACGCTGCGTCCGCCGAGCCGCGTGGTCACCTGCGTGCGCGGAAATTCATTCGCGACCAGCAGCTTCACGTACGCTGGAAAGCGCAGCTTCAGCCGCTGCAGGTAGTCGCCGGGAAAGTGCCGCGCCGCCAGCTCGTATTGCACCAGCGCCGCTTCCAGGCGCGAGCCCGTCAGCCAGTACTCCACGCGCGCCGCCACTTCCCGCAGCGAGAACAGGCGCGACGGTTCGCTCCGCTCCCCCAGCAGGCGCCGCAGCCGCCGCCGCAGCAGGTTGGTCTTGCCCAGATACGGCGCGCCGCCTTCCGCCCACACCAGGAACACCGCCGGACGGTCCGGCAGGGCGTCCAGACTGGCCGGCAGGTGCAGCGTCTCGCTCATCCGCGCAGCAGTTTCACGTAGTCGGCGACCGGCACGGGCGGCCGCGCCGCCAGCGCCAGGTTCTGCGCGACGTGTTCCGCGCGGCCCATGCCGACCAGCGCCACGGTGACGCCCGGCGCGGACCGCGCGAACTGGATGGAGCGCTGCGCGTCGGTGGTGAAGCCCCCCAGCACCGCGCGCACCTGGTCCGGCAGGTGACCCGCCAGGCGGCCCTGCAGAATCGACGCGCTGGCCACCACGGTGATGCCGAGTTCCAGCGCCTCCTCCAGCACGCTCTTGCCTTCGTACGAATTGCGCGAGAACGCCTCGGTCATCGCCAGATTGTAGGGGAGCTGCACGAAGCGAAAGCGGTGCCGGTCGCCGCCCACTTCGTGCGCCAGTTGGGCGAGATGTTTGAGCGACAGCATCCCCGGGGTCCGGTAGCCGTCCCAGGTGGCCGTGCCGTAGTAGCGGATCCGCCCGTCGGCCGCCGCTTCCTCGCACTGCGCGAACGCCCGCCGCATGCGGTCGAGGAACTCCTCCCGCTCGACGAACTGCAATTGCGTTTCGGGATTGTGCAGATAGAAGATGTCGATCGTCGCGAGCCCCAGGTTCTCGCGGCTGCGCTCCAGTTGGTCGTCGAGGAACGCGGGCGCCAGGCAGTGCATCCCGCCCACCACTTCCGTCGCGTCGATCGCGGGCCACGGGATCGCGTTGGGCACCAGAAAGCCTGCCTTGGTGGCGACGGCGATCTCCTCGCGGGCGAACTCGCCCGGCTGGATCAGGTGTTTCAGCGCCGCGCCGATGGCCAGTTCGGAGCGCTGGTTGCGGTAGTTCAGCGAGGTGTCGAGGAAATTGATGCCGCCCCGCACCGCCGCCATCACCGCCGCTTCGTAGGCGCGGTCGGCGGTCTCGTCCATCGCGCCCAGGTAGCTGCCGAGCCCCAGGCTCGAAACCGTCAAGTCCTGGGCCGGGCGGAAGAACCCGTTGGCCTGGTGCGGTGCAAAGCGCGCCGCGTAGCGGGACGTGCCGTCGGGCGTCGCGTAGTCCTCGAACATCCTTCGATTCTAGCGAAGCCTCGCGGGCGGCTACCGCGGGCTCGCCGGGAACCGGCCGCGATCCGGTATCAGCGCTTCCGCGCCACGAAGATCATTTCCTTGCAGATCCCGATCGGATCCTTGGCAAAGGACCCGTACTCCTCGATCACCTCGAAGCCGGTGGAGCGGAACAGCAGGTGCAGGTGCGGGTACGTGTACCAGGCCAGTTTCACCGGATAGCGCTC
This sequence comes from uncultured Solibacteraceae bacterium, assembly GCA_964471915.1. Lineage (GTDB taxonomy): Bacteria > Acidobacteriota > Terriglobia > Bryobacterales > Bryobacteraceae > JAIEPW01. The sequence goes on from CAYYID010000076.1 coordinate 4,635, forward strand.
CTCGCGCTCCAGCTCTTCATCGCGATAGAACCCGTACAGGAACTCGCCTTCGAAGAACTGCTCCAGCTTGTTCACGCGCAGCCGCGTGAAGTACCGCCGCACCGTGACGTGCGGATCCTCGGGGTCCGTCCACTCGAACTCCAGGTGCTCTTCCACCGGCTCCTCCAGCAGCCGGAAGTCCGGGAAGAAGACGTTCAACGCCAGCAGCCCCTCGTGATCCAGGTGGTCGCGGAAATTGCCGAGCGCCCGCAACTGGTCGTCCACGGTGTAGAGGTGCTGGAACGGACGGAACGGCAGCGTGATCAGCCGGTACTGGCGGGGAATCGAGAAGTCCCGCATGTCGGCCTGATAGAGGTCCACTTTCTCGCCCCGGGGCTCGCCGCGCAGCTTGCCCCGCAGGATGTCCAGCATGGGCGCCGAGATGTCGAGCCCGTCGATCGGGATCCCCGCCCGCGCGATCTCCAGCAGCACACGCCCCGTGCCACAGCCCGCCTCCAGCACCGGACCTCCCGTACGCCGCGCCAGGTCGAGCCAGAAGGCCTGGTCTCCCTGCCGGGCGTCGCGGCCATAGGCGAGATCGTAGTACTGGGCGCTGAGCGAGTAGTCAGACTGGTACATGGTTCGCCCTACCAGGATGCCATGGTCCAGGGGTGGGGCTGCCGCGCCGCCCTCCGGCAGGCGATCCTAGGAAGCAAGGAGCCCCGCATGGAGATCACCCGCATCGAGCCGTTTCTCGAGTACTTCGACAAAGTCCACGAGCGCACCATGAAGGTGGCGCGCGCCATTCCGGAAGCGCACCTCGAGTGGACCCCGCGGCCGGGCCTCTTCACGCTCGGCGACCTCTGCCGCCACATCAAGCTGATCGAGAAAGACGTCTTCGCCGAAAACGTCCGCGGACGCCGCGGCCATTACACCGGCTGCGGATCCCAGCACGCGGCCGGCCAGGCCGCCGTCCTCGCCCTCATGGATCGCCTGCACCAGGAGGCGCGCGCGGTCTTCGCCACGCTCACGCCCGCGGACCTGCAGGCCAAGGTGGTGACGCCCGACGGCTCGCCGATCACCTGCTGGAAATTGCTGCGCGCGTTGGTCGAGCACGAGATCCACCACCGCGGGCAGATCTACACTTATCTCGGCGTGCTGGGCGAACCCGGCCCGCCGATTTACGGCCGCACGGAGGCCGAACTCATCGCGCTCGGCTCCTGATCCGCGAACGCCGGATCTTCGACCACTTCGATCGTGGTGACGATCTCGGCCGTCGGCCGCACCGTCGCCGCCACCGAGCAGTACTTTTCGTCCGACAACTGCACCGCGCGCCGCACCGCCTCCGGATCCAGCCGGTGGCCGGTGACGATGTGCTTCACCGCGATCTTCTTGTAGCTGCGCGGATAGTCGTCTCGGCGGTCGCCCGCCACCTCGATCCGGTAGCCGGTCACGGTTTGGCGCTTCTTGCGGAGGATCGACACGACATCGGCGCCGGTGCAGCCGCCTACCGCCAGCAGCAGGTACTCCATCGGCGTGCCGGCCGCCTTATTCTGATCGCCAAAGTCCAGCACGTGCGCGTGACCCGTGGGCGTCACGCCCACGAAACGATCGTCGCCGGCGTAGTTCAAGATGACTTTCGGAGTGTCGCTCATGAGGCCTCTCTGCTCTAGATGCAGAACCGCGGCAAAGGATTCCCTGCCCCGGAAACCTCAGTATTCCCAGCGCCAGAGGTTCACGCCCACCGTGAAGCCGGCGCCCACCGCCGCGAACAGCACCAGGTCGCCCTTCTTCAGCCGCCCGTCCGCGATCGCGTCGCGAGTGGCCAGCGGAATGGTGCCCGCCGTGGTGTTGCCATAACGGTCGATGTTGACCACCACTTTCTCCGCGGGCAGCCCCAGCCGGTCCGCCGCCGCGGAAATGATCCGCAGATTGGCCTGGTGGGGGATCATCAGCGCGACCTGGTCCGGCGAGACGTTGCATTTCTCCAGCAGATCCCGCGAGACCTCGTACATCTTCCGCACCGCGAACTTGAACACCTGCTGGCCGTCCTGCTTGACGACGTGCAGCTTTTGCGCCACCGTCTCGGCCGTCGCCGGCATCCGGGATCCGCCGGCCGGCTGCTTCAGATAGTCTCCGCCGGAGCCGTCCACCTCGTTCATGGCGCCGACGAAGCCGCACTCGCCCGCCCCCACAGGTTCCACCAGCATCGCGCCCGCGCCGTCGCCGAACAGCACGCAGGTCGCCCGGTCCTGGTAGTCGATGATCCGTGACATCGTGTCCGCGCCGATCACCAGCACCTTCCGGTACTGGCCGGACTTGATGAAGTTCGCCGCCGTCGTCAGCCCGTAAATGAACCCGGAACAGGCCGCGATCAGATCGAAACCCCAGGCCCCCTTCGCCCCCAGCCGGTTCTGCACCAGGCACGCCGTGGCCGGAAACAGCATGTCCGGGGTCACGGTGCAGACGATGATGGCGTCCAGCTCCGTGGGTTCGATGCCGCGTTGCGCCAGCGCGATCTTCGCCGCCTCGTACGCCATGTCCGAGGTCGCAATCTCCGGGTCCGCAATGTGCCGCTCCCGGATTCCGGTGCGGTCCAGGATCCACTGGTTGCTCGTCTCCACCAGCTTTTCGAGGTCGAAATTGGTGAGTACCCGGGGCGGCACCCAACAGCCGAGCGCCGTGATCTTGGCGCCGGGACCGGGGGTCGCGGACGTCGGATTCGAGAACAAAAGAGGCCCCTCCTGGACGGTGTAGGAACGAGTTGAGCTTATTATGTTACCCGGATCCTGCCGCCGCCGGTAACCCTCTTGCAACGAAGGGCGTCCGGGGGTCCTGAACAGGGATCCCAGCGCCTTGAGCGGTCAGCCCCGCCGCCGCGCCCGCAGTCTCCACGCCACCAGCCCCGCCCCGGCCCCGGCCGCCAGCGGCCACCACGCGGCCGCGCCGGCTGGCTCCTCCTGGGAGAACGTCGGCCTTGGATCCGGTTGCAGCAGCGGCTGCTCGGCCGCTGCCGCCAGCGTCCACAGCAGGAAAGGCAAGAACCTCATATTCCGGCTCATCGACCGGCCGCCGCATGCTAAATTCGAAGAATTGATGCCGGCGCCCGTCACCACCGACACCGGAATCGCCGCGAAAAAAGACCACCTCGCCGAGGTCTGCCGCGCGCTCTACCGCGAGTGGAAGCCCCGCGCCGCCGCCCTGGAAGTCCGGGTGGAGTTCTGCCGGTACGCCAACGCCAACTCCCGCATCCGGCTGGCCGACGGCCTCCTGGACGTCAAGATCACGGACCTGCTCCTGGAGGCCCCCGGGCCGGTGCTCGAATCCCTGGCCGAAATCCTGATGCACAAGCTGTTCCGGCGGCCCGTGCCCCGGGGCTCCACGGAGCGCTACCGGCGCTATCTGAGCCGGCATGACGTCCGCACCGGGCTGGCCGCGCTGCGCCAGGAGCGCGGACGCAAAGAGGTCCGCCCGCCGCAGGGGCGATGTTATGACCTGGTGGAGCTATTCGAGACGCTGAATTTCCGCTATTTCTTTGGACTTATGGCGCAGCCGGCCCTCGGCTGGAGCCTGCGGGATTCGCGGCAGACGCTCGGCCACTACGACCCGGCGCACCACGCCATCGTGCTCAGCCGGGCGCTGGACCGTCCCCAAGTGCCCCGGCTCGCGGTGGAATACGTTATGTTCCACGAAATGCTTCACTTACGCTTTCCGGAGACGCAGCAGGGCGGTCGCCGGTGCGTGCACACGCGGGAGTTCCGCCTGGCCGAGAAACAGTTCGAGGGCCTGGCGGCAGCCAAGGCCCTCTTACGCAAACTGGGGACGTTGTCTTAAGGCCGAACTAACGGATTGCGGGGGCGGTTTGGGGCGCGGCGGCCGCCAGTTGGCTCCGCATCCCCTCGAGCAACTCCACCATGCCCGGCAGTTGCATCGGCGCCAGACCCAGCCGGTACAGTCCGAGCCGGAACTCGATGGCGAGGGTGGCGCGAAGGTAGGTCAGGCGCTGGCGGACCAGGAGCGATGCGAGGTCGGTCTGGGCGTCCGGGGAGCACACCAGGGCGGCGCGGGCGGCGGCGTGCAGCCGCCGGAAATCGCGGTCCACACGGTCGAGAAACGCCCGGAAGATCCGGATCCGGTTCCTTCGGAATGCCTTGCCCAGGTCCTTGCGATAGCCCGGCTGCGCCGCCAGAAAGAGGAACTCCTCTTCCGAAAGCAGTTGCAGCATCGGCCGGTAGCGTTCCGGCGAAAAGGTGTTGAGAAAGTCGACAGGCGCCTCTACCGCGGCGGAACTCGTCACCAAGCGGTGGAAAACAAAAGCGGTTACGGCCGCGATCACCAGCGCGGCGGATAGGCCAATGTAGATGGTGGGCATGGCTCCCTCCTCGGTCGCTGTTCGATGATACGCACAATCAGCAAAAGTGTAAAGAGAAAATCGCGCCTTATTACTCAAAACGAGCAGTCTATTTTCCGGCGATGCGCAGCAGGCTGGCGTTGATTGCATCCAATTGCGCAACCAATACTTCCTCGCGCCCCGCATTCCGGGCGGGCCGTACCACCGCACTTACGTACTCCCCTTCGCGGCGCAGGCTGGCGATCCACAACGCGATGCATACCCCCGCCAGCCCTAGAATCGACAGGGAAACGATCTGCCGCAGGTCGTAGCCCAGGTAGTTCAAAGCGAACAGGAACGCGGCCTTCGAACCCAAATAAAATAAGAAAATTGTGAGAAACCGCACCGAATTCTGACTGATGCGCACCGGGAACCACGACAGGAAGGCGAAGATCAGAATCGTGGCCACCGCCAGCGTCACCATGCCGCTGCGCAGCGCCACCAGGAGGTAGAACAGAATCGGAAAATCGCCCTTCGGCAGGCTCGATTCGAAGCCCGCCGCGACCACCGAAAGCAGGATCGCCGCGGCGAACGAGGCCTGCACCGCCTTCCGTCCCGCCGCCGCGATGCTGGGATAGCGATCCAGGGTCATCCGGCAGGTCTCCAGCACGACGGCGAACAGCAGCGCGAGCTTCGCAAACTCGGCGGTGAAATACAGGACTGCGTAAAGGTTGGAAGCGGGGCGGACAGCGGAAAGAACCAAGCCGAACAGCAGGTCGAAGATCAGATAGAACCAGAAATACCGGTAGGAGACATGCAACTTCTGACGCCACAACCACACGATCAGCGCGCCTTCGAGGGCGGCGTTCGCGATCCACAAAGCCCGCTCCAGCGCTTGGAACCCCGGCATCATCGACTCTAGGTGAAAGTCTATCACTGATGCACTTATCGGTTGCCAAACCCGGAGCGGGCCCGGTTCCAGATCCGTTAGTTGCGGCAGGGAAGGCAGTGCGGCAGCGGGAAGTCGAACTGGGTGGTGGTCGTGGCCTTCGGGGCGGCGCCGATCAGGCTGAGGGCGAACAGGGCGGCGAGAGCGAAACGCTTCATCATTGTCTAGGTCCTCCAGGGAGATTCGGGGCCGAAGCCTCGTAGCCGTAGACTAGGGGATCCGCCTGAGCTGGACGCTGCCGCGAAGGACGTTTTCGAAATTCAGAACAAACGCCGCCGCAAGCGGCGTGTTCCGGCGCCGATATAAAGTAGAGATCTATGTCCCGGTTCGGCCGCGGCAATCCCGACGACCTCTGGAAGGCAACCCTCGAGCAGATTCCGACGCTGCTGGGCAGGCTGTACTACCTCGCCTCGATCCGCGACGACCACTCCGGCGAGTACCGCCACCACGGGCTGGCGTCCATGCATGGCGAAGCCGCCGCCGACCAGACCATCCGGTCGAGCCACGAGCGCACCTTCGCCGAGTGGCTGCGCCTCACCCTGCCCTTCAAGAAGGAGGACCTGGACGACTACCTCGCCTCGCTGGAGGATCCGCCCGAACGGGTGCTCGCCACGTGGGCGCAGACGAAGGGCTACTTGCGGTGTGTCCCGGGAAACGCTCCGGCCCTGGAGCGGGAATTGTTCCTCACCGACCTCGAGACGCTGCTCGAAGTGGTCAGGAACGGCCTCGGCGTCGCCGCGCCTGATCCAGATTCATAGCCACCGACACCACCTGGCCGATCACTTCGATGTCCCGCGGGTACTCGTAAATGCGCGGCTCGCAGCCGCTGGCCGGATGCGGCTGCAGCATCAACCGGTTGTCGGTCACCGTGCACCAGCCGCAGGCGAAGCCCTCGCGATGCTCCAGGAAATAGATGGGACGCTCGAACTCGTTTGCCCAGCCCCCGGCCTGCACCTTCCGCCGCTCCTCATCGATCACCAGCAGCGACCCTGGCGGCAGCATCGGCGCCATGAAGTTGTCGTCGGTACCGATCAGCGCATAGCGGCGGTTCTTGAGATCCAGCCCGCTCAACAGCATCAGCGGCAGTTTGCCCCAGCGCTGGATCATGCGGCTCAAGTAGGTGGTCCGCTTGAGGTCGATGCCCGGATCGAGCGACAGCGGCACCTGGACGTCGCCACCTTCGATGGAGGAGAAGTTCACCAGGTGCGTCTTGCCCAGGGTGATCTCGCGCGCATCCGCCGCCATGCTCGCCAGCGGCACGCCGTACCACGACAGCACTTCCTCCGGATCCAGCCGGTAGATGGTGCAGAGCGCATACAGCCGGTAAACGGACGGAACGGTGCCCTTGTTTTCGATATCGGAAAGCCGGCTGAGCGCGATCAGGAACTCGTCGCTGCCGCGCAACTCCGCGAGCTGCTGGCTGGCTTCTTCGACGTCGCGAAACCGCAGTCCCAGCTTCTCCCGAACGCGCTTGAGTTTCTGCCCCGGCTCCTCGAAAACGAGGCTCGGGCTAGCGACACTCAACTTCGTCCCTCCCCCGCCCGTCTCGCCACCGCCGGCCGCCGGCACCCGCCGCTACAGGATAAGCTGTAGATAACCTGACACTTAGCGATTGGCAGTATTATATGCTGGGGCGGATGGCAGGGCAAGACCGGAATCGCCCTTTCGTTCTGAAAACGGAACATCCGGACCGGCAGGGAGGCTCATTTTGCAAATCATTGTCGCCGTAACGGGCGCCAGCGGCTCCGTGTACGGCTGGCGGATCCTGGAACGGCTACGCCAGCGTGGGGGCGTCGAGACCCACCTGATCCTCTCCCGCGCCGGTGAGCGGACCGCGTTTCTCGAGATGGGCAAGCTCGCCGCCGACTTTAAGGCCCTCGCCGACTTCTCCTATCCGCTCGAGGACATCGGCTGCCGCCTCGCCTCCGGCTCCTTCCGCACTGCCGGCATGGTGGTGGCGCCCTGCTCCATCAACACGCTGGCGGGCATCGCCGCCTGCACCTCGGCCAACCTGATCCTGCGGGCCGCCGACGTCACCCTCAAGGAACGCCGCCGGCTGGTGCTGATGGTCCGGGAGTCTCCCTTCCATTTGGGACACCTGCGCGCCATGTGCCAGGTCACAGAAATGGGCGGCATCATCGCCCCGCCGATCCCGGGGTTCTACAACCGCCCCCAGTCGATCCTCGACCTGGTGGATTCGAGCGTCGAGCGCGTCCTCGATCTGCTCGGCTGCCCGCTCGAAGACGCCAAGCGCTGGGACGGGAGGGAGAAGTGAAACGGCTCCGCGCGGCATTCCAGGGCGAGTTGGGGGCCTTCAGCCAGCAGGCCATCCGCCAGCTATTGGGCGACGCCGCGGTCCCGGTCCCGCACCAGCGCTTCGACCAGGTGTTCGCCGCGCTCGCCGCCGGCCAGACCGACACGGCCGTAATCCCGATCGAGAATACGCTCGCGGGCAGCGTGCACGAGAACTACGACCACCTCCGCAACCACGACTTCCAGATCGTGGGCGAGACCAACGTGCGGATCGTCCATAACCTGGTGGCCGCGCCGGGGGTCCGCTTCGGCGACCTGCGGCGCGCCTTTTCGCACCCGGTCGCCCTGGGGCAGTGCCTCGAGTTCTTCGCGGCGAATCCCCGCATCGAGCGGACCACGTTCTACGACACGGCCGGCGCCGCCAAGATGGTCACGGAGGAGAATCTCCGCGACGCCGCGGCCATTTCCTCGGAACTCGCCGCCAAGATCTACGGCGCGAAGATCCTGAAGCGGTCCATCGAGGATGATCGCGAGAACTACACGCGGTTCTTTCTGCTGCAGCGGCCGGGACGCAAGCTGCGCCTGCCGCCGCGCCGCAGCCCCTGGAAGACCTCGCTGGTTTTCACCGTCCGCAACGTGCCCGGGTCGCTGTTCCGCGCCATGGCGGTGTTCGCGCTCCGGGATATCAGCCTGGCCAAGATCGAATCGCGGCCCTTGCGCGGCAAGCCCTGGGAGTACCTCTTTTATGTGGACATCGCGGGCCACCAGCGCGACGCCGTGGTGGAGCGCGCCTTGGCGCACCTCGCCGAACTGACGACCTTTCTCAAGGTGCTGGGATCCTACCAGCAGTGGAGCCGGGTGCGCGCGTAGTCCGGGAGCGTCAGGCACACTTTTCGGAACACGGGACCCTGACGCTGTTCCGAATCCACCTCAATCGACGAGGCGCGCGGTCTTGATCGAGTCCAGCCGCGGAAAGCCTGCGAGGATCGCGTTGCCCTGGTTTTCCAGCTTCGCCGCGTCCGGACCATACCCCCGCGGCGACGAGTCACCGTAGCCTGCGTACAGCTTCGCCGCGACGTCCATGCCGCTCACGACTTTCCCGAACGGCACGAACCCCTGCGCGTCGAGCGGCGCGTTGTCGGCGAGGTTGATGAAGACTTGCGTGGTCCGCGTCCCCGGACCGTTCTGCGCGAAGGCGAGCCTCCCCTTGCGGTTCGACTCCTTGCGCTTGTCGTCGGGCATCCGGTTCAGCCGCCACAGCTCGCTGACCTTGGGGTCCTTGTGGATGCCGAACTGCGCGATGTAGTTCCGCATCACCCGGTAGAAGGCGGCGTCGTCGAAAAACTTCTGGGTCACCAGTTCATGGAAGCGATCCGCCGCGGCGGGCGCCCACGCCTTCCGGACTTCCACCACGATGTCGCCCTGGGTGGTTTCGAGCTTCACCCGGTACACCTCGGGCACCGGAGCCGGTTGCGGCGCCGCCGCCTTCTTCGGGGCAGGCTCCGGGGAGCAACTGAGGAGGGTCACCGCGAGGGCAAGCAGGAGAGGTCGCATGGCGGAGAACAGCATAGGACATTGAGGGTCGTAGGGCCAAGCACCCCAATGTCGATAGAGAATAAAGTTTTCTGTTGCTAATTCTCCATTTCTACATCTACAATGTAGCCATGGCCGCCGCTCCTCCCTCTCCCGCGGAAGCCGTCAAGTCGGCGTCCCGCCACCTGCGCGGGAACGTCCGCCAGGAACTGCTCGCTCCAGAACCTGTCTTTTCAAAGCCTTCCGTGACATTGCTCAAGTTTCACGGCATGTACCAGCAGGACGACCGGGATCTCCGCAAGTCCGGCGACCGGGTGCACAGTTTGATGGTGCGGGTCGGGATCCCGGGGGGCCGCCTGACTGCCGCGCAGTATCTGGAGCTCGACCGGCTGGCCGATTCCGTGGGCGACGGCACCCTGCGGATCACGTCCCGGCAGGACATTCAGTATCACTATGTGGGCAAGCGGGACCTCCCCACCCTGATCCAGGCGCTGGACCGGATCCGACTTTCGACGCTTGCGGCTTGCGGCGATGTGGTGCGCAACGTCACGCAGTGCGCCGCGCCGCTTCCCGATGCCCGGCGCGAACTGGCATGGCCGTATGTTCTCGAACTCTCCCGGGGTTTGAAGCCGAAGACCAACGCCTACTGCGAGATCTGGATCGACGGCGAGCAGGCGGTCTCGCTGGAGGAAGAGACCGACGAGCTGTACGGCGAGACGTACTTGCCGCGCAAGTTCAAAATCGGGTTCGCGTTCGAAGGCGACAACACCACCGACGTCTACTCGAACGACCTGGGCGTGGTGACGCACTTTGATGGCACGGAACTCGCGGGTTTCACGATCCTGGCGGGCGGCGGGCTCGGCCAGTCGAACGGCGTGAAGGCGAGCCATCCCCGGCTGGCGGATCCCATCTGCTTCGTGCGTCCCGCGGAGCTTCTGGCGGCGGCAAAGGCCATCGTCACTATCCACCGCGACTTCGGCAACCGCTCGAACCGCAAGCTGGCGCGCTTGAAGTACGTCCTGGACGCCTGGGGTGTGGAACGTTTTCGCGAGGAACTCGCCGCGCGCCTGGGCCGGCCGCTGACGCCGCCGCGCGAACTGTTGTGGAACCGCGCCGACGACTACCTCGGCTGGCATCGTCAGAGCGACCAGCAATGGTTCTACGGACTCCGCGTCGTCAACGGACGCCTGGCGGGCGAGCAGCGCCGCCGCGTCCGGGAGCTGATCGCCGAGCATGGATATGAAGTCCGGCTGACGGTGCAGCAGAACCTGCTGATCGCCGGGGTGCGCGACCGCGCCTCCGTGGATCGTGCGCTGCAGCCGTCTGCGCTGCCGCCCGTGCTGCACCATTCGATGGCTTGCCCCGCCCTGCCGACTTGCGGCCAGGCGCTGACCGAAGCCGAGCGCGTGCTGCCGGAGATCGCGGCGTCGATTCAGGCGGCCTGGGATCGCGCGGGTCTGGCCGGCGAAGCCCTGCGCGTCCGCGTCACGGGCTGCCCGAACGGCTGCGCGCGGCCGTACACGGCGGAGATCGGCATCGTGGGCCAGAGCGTCGACCTGTACAGCCTGTACGTCGGCGGTTCGCCGCTCGGCACGCGGCTGGCCGCGCTCCATTCGCACAACGTCCGGCGCGGCGAGATCGCCGCGCAGCTTGCGCCCCTGTTCGCGGCGTACGCCGCGGGCCGCGCTCCGGGTGAATCCTTCGGCGACTGGGCCGCCGGCCGCCGCGAACATGTTCTCGAGGAGGTAGCGTAATGGCGTTCTCATTCCCGGTGTTTCTCGACCTGGCAGGCAAAGCGGTGCTGGTCGCGGGCGGCGGCCCCATGGCCGAAGAAAAAGTCCTCGCGCTGCTTGACACCGGCGCGAAGATCACGCTGATGGCCCAAGAAGTCACCGCCAAGCTCGCCGCGCTGGCCTCGGCGCAGCGCATCGACTGGGTGCGCACGCCCTACGCCGATGGCGAGATGCTCGGTTACGCGCTGGTGATCAGCGCGCTCGACCGCGCCGCCAACGCGCGGCTGTTCCGCGAAGCCGAGAGCCGCGGCATCCTGTTCAACGCCGTCGACGATCCCAAGCACTGCCGGTTCATCTTCGCCTCCACGCACCGCTCCGGCGACCTGACGCTGGCGATCTCGACCAACGGCCATGCTCCGGCGCTGGCCGTGCGGTTGCGCGAACGGCTGGCCGGCGAGATCGGTCCCGAGTACGGCGAGTTTCTGGAACTGGCCGAAAAGATCCGGCCGGCGATCGGCGCGCAGATCGGCGAGTTCACGCGCCGCAAGGCGCTGTGGTACCGGCTGATCGATTCGCCGGCGCTGGCGCTGCTGCGCGCGGGCCGCCGGAACGAAGCCGAAAGCCTGCTGAAGAACATCCTCGCGGAGGAACTGGTCGACTATCCGGTTCCGGCATACTCATGACCCGTTTCTACCTGGTCGGCGCGGGTCCCGGAGACCCCGAACTGCTCACCGTGAAAGCGCTGCGGCTGCTCCAGCGCGCCGGCGCCGTGCTCTATGACCGCCTGGTGAGCCCCGAGATCCTGGCGCTCGTCAATCCTGACGCCGAGCGGATCTACACCGGCAAGGGCGAGGGCGAGCAGGAGCTGGTGCAGGCGCAGATTCATGCTCAGTTGCTGGCCTGCGCGGCGCGGTACGAAGTGGTGGTGCGGCTGAAGGGCGGCGATCCGATGGTCTTCGGGCGCGGGGCGGAAGAGATGCTGTTTCTTGCCGCTCACGGCTACGCGGTCGAGAGCGTCCCGGGCATCAGCTCGGCGATCGGGGTCCCGGAGCGGGCGGGGATTCCAGTTACGCTGCGCGGCGTGGCGCGGAGCTTCGCGGTGGTGACGGGGCATGACGCGGGCGGGGATTGGTCCGCGTACCGGGGGATCGATACGCTGGTGATCCTGATGGGCGTGAAGCAACGGGCGTTGATCGCCGCGCGCCTGATTGCCGCGGGCCGCAGCGCCGCGGAGCCGGTGGCGTTCGTGGAGCGGGGCTCGACGGCGCGGGAGCGGGTGACGGTCACGACGCTGGGCCGCGCAGGCGACGTGGAGGTCGAAGCTCCGGCGGTGTTCGTGGTGGGCGAGGTCGTCCGGGTCCGGGAGCAGTTGCTCGCCGCGGCGGAGGTCCGGGCGGCGTAGTTCCATGGCATTCGCACGGCCATGAGTAGTTGCTCCATTTCTTCATCTGTTCGATGGATTTGGTAAGCTCTCTCGGAGTCCAGTAGCAAGGAGGATTCCGTGAAATCGTGCAAGTTCGCGTGTTTACTGCTGGTATTGGCTCAGCTTTCCCCACTGCGAGCGGGAAAGCCCTCGACGCCGGAGGAGCGCGCCAAGGCTGTCTCGATCGCAAGGGCACTCGAAACGGAGCCGCGAGGAAAGCAGGCCAAGGAACAGCGGCGTTGGATCGTGACCTGGCTCATCGAAGTGTCGGACATCAGCGTGAAAGCCTGCAACAATCTTCTGGGCCCAGCCGGCGAAGGCAAGAAGAGCTACGATTCGGAGCTCTTTGGCCAAACCCTCGCTTCGGCGGCGGCGTTTGTAATCACGAATCCCGATAAGGCCAAAGACGACATCGCCGTGTATGGCGCAGCGTTGGAAGGAGCGCTCAAGGCGTATGAGGCGATCCTGAAGGCGGAGCCCAAGGCGAAACGGCCATTCTTGGACGACCTGCTGGTGAAGCGCGAACAGGGCCAGTTGGCCGGCTACGTTCGGGAAGCCGCGATGCGCTGCAAGTAGATCCGGCGAATCCTTTGGCGAGTTCGGCGCAGTGCACTGGGGCTTTCGCGCGCCAGGGGACACGGAGCCTCTGGTCTGCCTCAGAGCGATCGCGGCACGTTGACCGGCGGACGCAAGTTTGTTCTAATGAAAAGGTTCGCCTGCCTGAGACACTCCTCGGTAGCTCAATGGTAGAGCATTCGGCTGTTAACCGAAGGGTTGTAGGTTCGAATCCTACCCGAGGAGCCAATTCTCACCCGTTGGCGCTGCTCTCCTTCCGCAACCCGGCGTAAAAGCAACTACTGGATCTTCTGCAGAGCCTCTTCGGCGGCGCGACGCAGAATACCGCGAGGCGACTCCATCCGCGCCGCTTCCTCGAGCAACAGGACCTGCGCGCGGTCGCCCGTCTGGCCGAGCGCGCGCAGCGCCTCGGCCTGGGCGAGGTAGCTGTCTTCCCGCCGGAACCGCTCGGCCAGAAACCCGGACTCTCGCAGTTGGCCCAGGCGGCGCAGGGCTGCCGCACGGACATTGGACTTCGGGTCCACCGCGCGCTCCCGGAAGAACGCGGCGTCGCCTGCCGCCGCTTCGACGGCCACGCGGCGCACGGCCCAGAAGGCATCCTCGCGCGCCGCGTTGCGCAGCGCGGCTTCGGCGCCGCGGTCCTTCAGTTGGCGCGCGGCCCACAGCCGCCCCATCGCATCATCGTTCCGCAACTGGTACGCCAACTCCTCGACGCTCTTTTCAAAGCGCAGTTCCATGAGCAGGTGGTCGCCTTCGTCGAAACGGACCAGCAGCGGCTTGGCATCGCACGGGATATCGAAAGACTGTTCCTCGCGCGCGGCGAGGCGCAGCCGGTGAACCTTCTTCCCGCCCGGACCGGCGATGCCGACGTCCACCGGCGTCTCGAACAGCGGGGTCTGCTTCTGCCGGACCTTCAGGCGCGCAGTCTTCGCGGATTCGAGCCACTCCCAGGAAACCTCGAAGACGGGATGTCCGGCGCGGTAGATCCACTGGTCGAAAAAGGCGTCCAGCCGCTGTCCGGAAGCGTCGCGGATCGCGGCGAGGAAGTCCCGCGCGTCCGCGGTGGAGTAGGCGTGCTTCTGGAGCAGGCGCGTGACGGACCTGCGGAACGGCTCGTCGCCCATCATCCACCGCAACATGTGCAGCACCGCGGCGCCCTTCTGGTAGGTGTGCCGGTCGAAGTTCTGGTTCGGCGTCTGCCAGTCGTTCCAGACGATCGGGCGCTGCTGCTTCGTCCGGGCCTCTTCGAGATAGACGTTGCGCTTGTCCATCAGGTTGAGCGCGCCCTCGTCCGCGCCCAGCGAGTGTTTCGCGTAGAGGTACTCGCCATAGGTGGCGAAGCTCTCGTTGATCCAGGCTTCGCTCCAGTCGCGCATGGTGACCAGGTCGCCCCACCATTGGTGCGCCGCTTCATGCGCGACCAGCCAGTGCGTGGGAAAGTCCTTGTCCGCTTTCTCGTCGTGGATCTGCACGTCGCCAATGACGGTGGCGGAGGTGCTTTCCGCGCCGCCGCCAATGCCCGGGATGGTGATCTGGTCGTACTTCACCCAGGGAAACGGCACGCCGTATTCTCTTTCAAAGAAACGCAGAATCTCGCGGGTGCGCCCGAAGGCGCGCAGAGCGCCGGCCTGATCCTTCGGATACACCCAGAAGTTCACCGGCAGCGTGCCGCCTGGGTCGGTAACTTTCACATACGGACCGGCCGCCAGCACGAACAGGTACGTGGAATGGGGCTGGTCCTGCACCCAGTGGAAGCGGGTGCCCGCCGGGGTCTTCGTGGTGGAGACCAGCTTGCCGTTGGCGATGGCGGTATCGCCTTCGCGCACGGTGGCGATGATCTCCGAACCCGCTTTGTCGGCGGGATGGTCGTTCGCGGGAAACCAGTGCCGCGCGCCCTCGGGGAACGACAGCGTATTGATCAGCCGCGGATGGTCTGGCGACTCGTCCTTGAAGCTGATCCCGAGGTCGTAGCCCGGCATCATGCCGTACGGGACCGGATCCACTTTGACGTTCCGCGCCTCGTAGGCGACCGTGAAAACGGTCCTTTCGCGCCGGCGGTGCCGGCGCCGCAGATGCACGGTCAGCTTGCCCGGCGGCTGCTCGAAGCGAAGTTCGCCTTGCGCATCCCTCACCGAGGTGACGCGGAAGGTCTCGGCATCGAGCTCGCACACGGTGAAACCGTCCTGAAGAGCGAGCAAGGTGATCGTCGCCGCGCCGCGGAAGGAGTGGGCCGCTTCGTCGAAGCTCAATTCAATGCGATAGCGCTCGACATCATAACCCCGGCTGAAGGCGCCCGGACGCGGCGCGGCGGCCAGCCAGACCGCGCCCGCCGACAGCAGCAGCAGCCGCTTCACTTGACCCGGTCCCGCATGAGTTTCTCGATCTCGTCCACCGAAGCGGGCAGGAAACTCGTGAAGTTCTCGACGCCGTCGGCCGTCACCACCACGACGTCCTCGATGCGCATGTAGAGCTTCTCCTCGTGCACCCACAGCATGGGATCGATCGAGAAGACCTGCCCCGCCACCAGCGGCGCTTTGCGATAGTCGCCAACGTCGTGGACGGTCATGCCGACCGGGTGCGAAAGGTGTCCGCGGAAGGACAGCATGCCCTTTGCCGCTTCGCGGTAGATCTCCTTCGAAACGGCGAGCTTCGCCACCAGCGGCGCCATTTCCTCCCGGGCGCCGTCCATCACCTGATCCGCCGTCACCCCGGGCCGGATGCGCTTGAGCAGGGCCTCGCGGTAGGCGACGATGAACTCACTCAGCGCGCGCTGGTCTTTGGTGTACTTGCCGCTGACGGGCCAGTTCCGGGTGACATCGCTCGTGTAGTAGCGGTAGTCGGGAGCGTAGTCCATCAGGACCATGTCGCCGTCCTTCAGACGGCTGGCGTTGGCCATGTAGGGCGCATTGTTGGGGTTGCCGCCGCCCGGGGTGTGGGTCGTATTGCCTGGGGGCCGCGCGCCCCCCGCGTGGCCGGGGGCGCCCGCGACCGCGTCGAGCTGGTACTCGTAGACGCCTTCCCGGGTGCGTTTGATGGCCTCCAGGATGCCGAGCCCGGCGAGGCGCGAGGCTTCCCGGATCAGGCTGATCTCGCGCGGGCTCTTCACCAGCCGCAGCTCATCGAGAATCGGCGAGAGGTCGCGCAGCTCC
This sequence comes from uncultured Solibacteraceae bacterium, assembly GCA_964471915.1. Taxonomy (GTDB): domain Bacteria; phylum Acidobacteriota; class Terriglobia; order Bryobacterales; family Bryobacteraceae; genus JAIEPW01. The sequence goes on from CAYYID010000076.1 coordinate 20,560, forward strand.
AGGGACGGAAAGCGGGTCCGCAGCAGCGACCGGAACTGCGCCGAACGCGAGGGGCGGCCATCCCACGGGTCGGCGGCGATCTCGGCGTGCGCGCGCAGGGTTTCGTCGCGGCTGCCCATGATGCCCTGCAGCGGCGCGCTCGGCACGTAGACCACGGGCGCGGGCAGGCGAATCTGCATTCCGCCCAGTTGCACCGCGAGTGCTTCGACGCCCAGCACCGCATCGCAGCCGCTCAACTGCCGGACCTCGGCGGCGTCCTCGGCCGCCAGCGTCTTGCCCTGATTGCGGTCGCGAGCCTCATCCCGGTGCGGCAGGAAGAGCGTGCTCCGGCGCGAACGCCCGTCGAGCAGCAGGTAGGAGTGCGGCGTCTCGAGTCCCGTCAGGTAATAGAAGTCATTGGCCTGCCGGAAGACGCCGAATCCTTCGGGCAGCGCCGCCGCCTGCACGATGGCGACCGCGCGGTTGCCGATCTGATCGAAAACCTTCGCGCGGCGGGCGGCCAGTTCTTCGGGCGGAAAGTCTGCCCCGGCAGCGAGAGGAGCAAGCAGCAGCAGCAGGAAAAACGGCATGACACGTTTTACCACACGGTGCCTCGTAACCCCTGCTCCGCCGGCGCTACCGCTTGCCCGAGCTTGCGCCCCAGGAAATCGTCCGCCGCGCGCATCGCCTCCAGCCAGTGGGCGTGCGTCAGGAAATCGTGGACTTCGTCCGGGAACACCAACTGCTCGAACTCCACGCCCTGCTTACGCAGCGCCTCGGCCAGCGTCACTGACTCGGAGAACGGCACGTTGCGGTCGTCGTCGCCGTGGATCAGCAGCACTGGCGACTTCCAGTTCCGGATCCACGCCATCGGCGAGCTTTCGAACGCCAGCTTTGCGATGTCGGCGCGCCGCTGCGGGTCGTAATCCGGCGCGAAGTTGCGCCGGACCACATTCCAGTCGTGCACGCCGTGGATATCGACGCCCGCCGCGTAAAGATTGCTGCCGCGCGCCAGCGCCATCGCCGTCAGGTACCCGCCGTAGGAGCCGCCCCACGACGCGATGCGTTTCTCATCGACGTCGGACCGCGTGCGCAGATACAGCGCGGCGGCCATCACGTCCTGCACTTCGCTGGCGCCCGCCGCGCCGTAATCCAAAGCTTCCCGGAAGTTCAGTCCGTAGCCGGTGCCGCTGCGATAGTTCACGCTCAACACAACGTAGCCCTGGCTGGCCCAATACTGATTCATCGCGTAGGTGTTCGAGTAGTAGTACATGTAGTGGAACCCGAGCAGCATCTGCCGCCGGGACCCGCCGTGGAAGAACACGATGGCCGGACGCTTTCCGCCGCCGTTCTTCGGCAGAAAGAGCTGCGCGTGGATGGGCAAGCCGTCAGTGGAAGGGAAAATCACCTGCTGCGGCTCCACCAATTCGCCCGCCGGATACGAAGCCGTCAGGTCGGGAGCGAGATCCCGCACCTGGCTGTTCTGGAAGACCGCGGCGCGCGCCGGCGTCCGCGCATCGGAGCGCAGCACCACCATGGATTCGTTCGCGCCATCCACCGGCGACCAGTAGTTCCCCGCCCCCGCCGGCGGCTCCCACAGGACCTTCGCCTCGGCGACGCCGATGCGCGCGACCTGCCGGCGATCGATGTCCTTGCAGTTGTGCGAAGCGACCACCGACTTCGCGTCGTGAGCCAGCGCGACGTGCTCGATCTCGCAAGCGCCCTGCGTGAGCGGCACGGCGCGGTCGCCGTTGACGCTCACCTTATACAAGTGCCGCCAGCCGGTCTTCTCCCACGGAAACACGATCTGGTCCCCGGCGGCCCACAGCAGGGCGTCGCCGACGACGGCAGAGAACGCGCTGCCCGGTCCCTTATCGGCTTTGAAGATCTCGCGGCCCTTGCCCGTGGCGACGTCGGCGACGCGGATCGACCACGGCTCCGCCGCCTCGCGGCTCGCCGCGAAGCCGAGCGTGCGGTTGTTCGGCGGAATGCGCACGAACGCGATGCGCTTCGAATCCGGCGACCACGCGGGTTCGCGGTCGCTATCGACGCTCGGGGCCAGGTAGCGCAGCGATTGCGTGGCGAAAGTGTAAACGCCGATGTACCCGTGGGTGCCGCGGTTGTTCGCGAACGCGAGCATCTCGCCCGAGGGCGAGAAGACCAGCGACGACGGGCGTCCCTTGGCCCAGATGAGCTGCTCCGCCTTGCCCGATCCTTCGAGCGGCACGCTCCACGGCGCGCCCCCGCGCAGGAACACCACGCGATCGCCCTTCGGAGACGGCAGCGGGCGGTTCCCATCGGCGAGCTTGCGCGGCGCGCCGCCGGCCAGCGCGGCGACGTAGATCGCCTGTTCCACTTGCTTGGCGCTCGACGTCGGGTTGGGAATGTCGCGGCGCGTTTCGAGGTCACCGCCGCGGGTGAAGAGGACCTGCTTGCCGTCGTAAGTGAACGCGAGCTCGCCGATCTCCTGGCCGTCGTCGGCGGTGTATGCCGTGAGGCGGCGGCCTTTCCAGTCGGGAGCTTCGGCCACCCAGACGTTGCGGGGGCCGCGCTCGTTCACCACCCAAGCGACTTTGCCGCCGCCCGGCGCGGAGACCAGGTCCTGCGGGAAGTTGATGGCCAGGTAGTTTTCGAGGGTGGCGGCGGAGAGAACGGCGCCGGCCAGGGCGAGAATCGGCAGGGAAACAACGCGCATGTCACGCGAGTATAACCCGCTCATCCGGGTTACGCGGATCGACATGTCAGGACCACACAGTGAGAATCCCCTTGCGGGCAACAAGACGTGCCTGGTTGGATCGTCCGGGTTGCCGCGAACATGGCATCCTGAAAGCCGAGTGACTCCCGGAAACCCCGCCTGGCTGACCGTGCGCGTGCTGTTCGGCTTCGCCTCCGCGTGGTTCTGGATGTTCGCGCCGCTGCTGCTCTTCCCGGCCGCGGCAGCCGCGTTCGTCCTGTGGCGCCGGCCGGACGCCTGGTTCTCCGCGGCGCTGGCCGCCGTCGCGGGATTCGGCGTCGCGCTGGCGAATGCGGTGATGCAATACATCCGCGGCTGGATTCCGCCGCCGGCCGGATCCGGCCCCGCAGTGATCGCGCTGGCTTGGCTCGCGCTGCAAACGGCGGCGCTGGCGCTCTTCACGGGGCTCTAAGTCAAACACCCGATCGCCGCGCTCACCAAAACCGTTAGACTAATGTCGTGAGCATGCCGCACCGCGCCCCGGACCCCGAGCCGCTGCTCGCGCAGGCCCTCCGCGACGCCGAAGAAACCGCGCGCGAGCAGATGGCCGCCGCCTGGCAGCTCCAGATGGACCGCCTGCAGGATGCCCTTGCCGGATCCTGGCGTGAATCGGTGGAGCACATCTTCGCCGAACGCTTTGCGGGTCTGCGCGCGCGCATCGAAGAGGATGTCCGCCGCGCGGTGGAGCAGCGGGTCACCGAAGAGGTCGCGCGCAAGCGGCGCGAAGCGTCCGAGGATCTGAGCCTCGCGGTCCGCCAGCTCCGGTACTTCGAGAACGAAGCTCAGTGGTGCGCCGCACTGCTGAACTCCGCCGCTGGATTCTCGCCGCGAGCGGCGTTGTTCGCCGTGACGAACCAGGCTCTGCGGTACCTCGGCGCGCGCGGCGAGGCTCCGGCGGGGCCGGAGTCGGCCATGGAGTCCGAACTGCCCCTGACGGCGGCGCCCGCGTTCCGCAGCGCCATCGAGGCCTGCGACACCATCGTTTCCGCGGCCACGGGCGCCGAACTCTCGCCCGCGATCGCCGGGTTCTTCGGCATCGATCCGGCGCGGCGGGTGTACCTGCTGCCGCTGTTCACGCGCGAGCGGGTGATCGCCGTGCTGTACGCGGAGGAGCGGGAGCAGGCGATCGACATCCGGGGACTCGAACTGCTGGCCGCCCTGGCCGCCGCGGCGATCGAGACCCACCTGGCGCAGCAACAGCTCCCCAAGCGCGCCAACGTGGTGCCGATTTCGGCGCCGGCGCCCGCGGCCGCGCGTCCCGCGATCTCGCCGCCTCCGGTGGAGACCGGCTGGTCCGCCCTGTCGAAAGAGGACCAGGAGTTGCACCTGCAGGCCCAGCGCTTCGCGCGCGTCAAGGTGGCCGAGCTGCGGCTGTACAAATCCGGCGCCGTGAAGTCCGGGCGCGCCGCGGCGGATCTCTACGGCGCGCTGCAGCCGGAGATCGACCAGTTGCGCGCCGACTTCCGCCAGCGGTACCTGGCGTTGACGCCGAGCATGCTCGATTACCTGCACGCCGAGCTGATCCGGTCGCTGGCCAACGACGACGCGAAGCTGCTCGGGCCGCAGTATCCGGGGGCGCTCACCTGATGAAGCGCGCCGCCCTGATCCTGCTGGCCGTGCTTTCGGGTTCCGCGCAGGATCTGGCGACGCTGGGCCGCGCATACCGGCTGAGTCCGGGGGTGAAAACCCGCGAAGCGCTGGAGGCGTTCGCCCGCCAGTCGCCGGACCCACTGGCGCAGCTTGCGCTCGGCGCCGGGCACCGGGCCGCGAAGGACCCCGCCGCCGCCGCCGAGGCGTTCCGCAAAGCGGGACTGAAGGTCCCCGCGCTGGCCGACTACGCGGCTTACGGGCAAGCGGCGGCACTCGCCGAGCTGGAACAGTATGACGCCGTGCCGGCGACGCTCACTCCGGTGTGGCGGCAGCAGCCGCCCTCGCCGTTTGCCGGGCGCGCCACGGTGCTGGCCGCGCGCGCGGATCGCGCCGCCGGACACGCCGCCGACGCCATCACGCTGTTGACCCGCGCCGGGACCTCGCTCCCCGAGCCGGAAGCCGCGCTGGAACTCGCGAAAGCCTACGAGGACGCGGGCGACCTGCCCAAGGCCGCCGCCGCCTACCAGCGCGTGTACTACGGCTATCCGGTCAGCGAAGAGGCCGCCGCCGCCGAACCGGCGCTCCGCCGCCTCGCGGTCGCGCTCGGTGAGAACTATCCGGCGCCCACCACGGCGACGATGCTGGCCCGCGCCTGGAGGATGCTGGAGGCGCGCCGCTGGATCCCGGCGCGGCACGAACTGGAGGCCATCGCCCCCCGGCTAACGGGACCCGAGCGCGACCTGGCCCGCGTCCGCATCGGCGCGGCCGACGCCAACGCCGGCCGCGCCCCGTCGGCGTTCTTCTATCTGCGGTCGCTGGAAGTCGCCGACCCGGAGGCCGACGCCGAGCGACTGCACTACGTCGTGGTCGCCGCGCGGCGCATGCGCAACTTCGGGGCGATGGACGCTGCCCTGGATGGCCTGCGCCGGCAGCATCCGGCCTCCGCCTGGCGGCTGGAAGCGTTGACGCACGCCGGAAACGAATTCCTGCTCTCCAACGACTCAGAGCGCTATGAGCCGCTGTACCGCGAGTGCGCGGAGGCGTTTCCGCGGAGCCCGCGCGCGGCGTACTGCCACTGGAAGGTCGCGTTTCTGCACTACGTGCGGCGGCAGCCGGATGCGCTGGACCTGCTGCGTGCCCACGTGGAGCGCTATCCCGCGTCGGAGAATGTCCCCGCGGCGCTGTACTTTCTGGCGCGCCTGGAGGAGGCGACGAACGATTATCCGGCGGCGCGGTGGCTGTTCGACACGCTTGAGGCGCAGTTCCCGAACTCGTACTACGCGATGCTCGGCCGGGACCGCCTGGCGGAGCCGAAGGTGGCCGCCGCGCGCGCGGCGCGCGGACCCGAGTTCGGATTTCCCAACCGCGCGGTGCCGCGCAACTGGGATCCCGCGCCGGAAACACGCCGGCGGATCGATCGCGCGCGCCTGCTCGCCAGCGCGGGGCTGGACGACTGGGCCGAGCTGGAGCTGCGCTTCGCGCTGCGCGGGAAGTCCGGCCAGGAGCATATCCTCGGCCTGGCGCTGGCGACGCTCGCGAGCGAACGCGGCTCCCCGGACGCCGCCGCCTGGCACCTGCGCAACCACGTGCCCGATTACCTGTTCCAGCCGCTCGCCGCGCTGCCCGAGAGCTTCTGGAAACTGGCGTTCCCGCTGCGCTTCCGCGAGGACCTGGAGCGCTACGCGCGGCAGAACTCGCTGGATCCGTTTCAGTTTGCCGCGCTGGTCCGCCAGGAGTCGGCATTCAATCCGCGCGCGGTCTCGACGGCCAACGCGCGCGGGCTGGCGCAGGTGCTGCCGCTCACGGGCCGCGAGCTCAGCCGCGCGCTGGGCATCAAGGGTTTTCAGACCGAAATGCTCTTCGTGCCCGCCGTGAATCTGCGGCTCGGGACGTTCTACTTCCGGCGCCTGATCGATTCGCTGGACGGGAGCCTGGAGGCCGCGCTGGCTTCCTACAACGCGGGCAAGAGCCGCGCCACCGAGTGGCTGAAGTGGCGCGAGTATCGTGAGCCCGCGGAGTTCGTCGAGACGATTCCGTTCACCGAGACGCGCGAGTACGTGCAGATCGTGATGCGGAACGCCGACCTGTACCGCAAGCTATACGGCGAGAAGCCGGGCCCGGGGCGCTGAACCCCGCAGCCCGCCCCCTCTAAAACCAGGGCAGCGGATACCCCTGCTCCCCCACCGGCCCCCCGAGCCCCTTCTTCAAGATCGCCCGCTGGTGCTCGTCCAGATCCTCGTGCGTCACGAACCGGTCCGGCTTCCCGGGACGCCGCGGCTGCAGCCGCGCCACCCAGATCGCCAGCGCCAGCGCGAGCGCCAGATCGTCATGCCCCGGCGCCGCGATGGTTACGTTCCCCGCCTCCGTAAAGTGCCGCTCCAGCGCGCACACCTCCGTGATCAGCGCCTCGCGGTTCGGCAGGCTCGCCGGCAGGAACAGGACCCCGCTCTCCAGCGCCGTCTCGATCCCCGCGATCAGATCCACCTTCCCCACCGTCTCCGCGTTGGACTTCGCACTCCCCGCCGCGATCGTCAGCGGAATCATCCGGCCCTTGATCCGTTCCTCCAGGATCATGTCCCGCACCGGCCGCCCCAGCCCCGTCGCGTCGAACGCCAGCCGCAGGTTCCCGTCGAACGCCACGTGGTCCGCCAGCATCGCGATCTCGCTCACGATGCGCGTGTACGGCGTCCCCAGCGGAAACCTCTTGCAGTCCGCCACCGTGTACACCGTCACCTCTGGCCGCTCCAGCGAGTACGGATCCCGCTTCTCGCCCACGTACCTGTGCCCCGCCAGCAGCACCAGCGCCGCCGGATCCCGCGACTGCCCCAAGTCCAGCCCCGCGTTGTACCACGTCCCCGTGTGCGTCCACGGACCCGCATCCCGGCCCGAATCCCACGGATTCGCCGACTCCGGCATCTTCGGCACGCGCCACGCGTACTTCGGAAACGCCGGAAACGTGTCCGTCACCAGCGCCTCCAGCCGCTCCCGCGCGAACACCGTCTGCGCTCCGGCCTGGAACTCGCACAGATACTCCTGCCGGAACTGATACTCGCCGCGGTGCAGCCGCTCGTTGTCGAGGAACGCCTGGCTGATCCGCGGACACTCCGTGGCCTTGACGGAGATCCGCTCCGCCGGCTCCGGCGACATCCACTCGCGGTAGAAGAAGCCCCGCGGCCCGTCCGGCGTCGAGAGCAGCCACACGTGCCCCGCCGTGGTCGCCAGCATCGGCATCAGCGCCTGGTAGAGTTCGTCGGGAATCCGCGCCGCTTCGTCGCAGATCAGGAAGGTGACCCCCGAAATCCCCCGGATCGTATTGTCGGAATTCGGCAGCGCGACTAATCGGGAGCCATTCTCCAATACCGCCGAGTGCGGATTGATTCCGTCTTTCTTGTGATTCACCTGGGCTTTCGCGAGACTCTTCTTGCACTTCAGGAAGAACTCCGCCGCCTGCCGTTGCGACGGACTCGCAATCACCACCATCGCCTCCGGCTCCGTCAGCGCGTGGTGTACCGCCTTCACCGCCGCCGCCGTGGACTTCCCCCACTGCCGCGTGCAATTCAGAATCACCCGCCGGGCTTGCGTCGTCAGCAGCCTTGCCTGATGCTCGTCCGGTTGAAAGCGCAGCGTCTCGCGGGCGAAGGCGAGGATGTCGCTCGGACGGAGCATGGACTTCAGTTCATTACGAACGGACATGGTTATCTCCTTTGAGAGTTGGTTATTCCTGGTTTACGCGGGGAGCTCGTCAAGTTTGGCGAGCAGCGACCGCGTGGCGTCGGGGTATGGCGTGATGGCCGTGAACAGGAGCTTCTTGAGTTCCGGCCATTCGTGGTGGTTCGTGATCGAATCCCGCTCCGGCTCGCGGAACTCGGCGAGCGGGGGGAGTTCGTTTGGAAATTTTGGTGCAAGTTCTTGTTCTGCCGGGCATTGCCCGTCGCGGGCGCTTGCCGCTCCCTCACGGTCGCGGCCCAGTTGCGAGCTGGGGTTCACAGGGCCGCGAGCGTCAGCGAGCGGCAAGCTCCGGGGCGCCTCCATTCCGAAGGCGCCGGGGCGGAGGCGCTGGAGTTCGCGCAGGTGCCGGAGGTAGCTCCGGCTGATGGCGACGCCGTAGCGGTGGAGCAGTTGGAGCACGCCGTCGGGTCCGG
>CAYYID010000077.1:0-28666 GCA_964471915.1 uncultured Solibacteraceae bacterium
ATACCCCGACGCCACGCGGTCGCTGCTCGCCAAACTTGACGAGCTCCCCGCGTAACCAGTAAGTTGCTAACTCAAACGACATCCTCCGCCTTCGCGCCGGCGCGGGTTAAGCCCTCACTCGCCCGAGGGCGCCGGCTTCGGCGGCTTCAGGTACTTGTCATACCAGGCGAGGTACCGCTCCATGCGGTCCCGCTGGAAACTCGGCCGCGAGATCCCGTGGAACTCGCCCGGATAGATGATCAACTGCGTCGGCACGCCCAGGGACTTCAGCGCCTGGTACATCTGCTCGGAGCCCTGGATGGGAACGTTGAAGTCCTTTTCGCCGCCGACATACATGGTCGGCGTCTTGATGCGATCCGCGTGGACGAACGGGTACGAGATCTTGAGCCACTGGTCCAGCGCCTTCCAGGGCGGGCCGACCTCGTTGTCGTACTGGTAGACATACTGATCCACGCCGTAGAGCGCGACATGGAACGCGGAGCCCGCGCCGGAGATGGCAGACTTGAAGCGCGTAGTGGACGCGATCAGCGCATTCGTCAGAATGCCGCCGTAGCTCCAGCCGCCGACGCCGAGCCGCTCCGGATCGGCGACGCCGGAGGCGACCATGTGATCGACGCCCGCGAGCAGGTCGATCACTTCCTTGCCGCCCCAGTCCGCGAAGATGGCTTTCTGGAAGTCCTGCCCGCGGCCGTTCGAGCCGCGGTAGTTGACGTGATACACGACGTACCCGTGCGCCGCGAAGAACTGCCGCTCGAACGAGAAGTTGTGCGCGTCCTGCCCGTTGGGTCCGCCGTGGATGCGGAGCAGGGAGGGGTATTTCTGCCCGGCGACGTAATCCGGCGGCTTCACCATCAGCCCGTGGACCTCGGCGCCGTCCTTGGTCTTGAAGCGGATCTGCTCGGTGACGCCGAGCTTGAGTTCGGCCACCAGCGCGTCATTGTGCGAGGTCAGCTTGCGGTAGGCATTGTTCTCGAAGGCGTGGATTTCGCCGGGCGCGATGTCGGTGGAAACGACGGATACGGTGCAGGCAGCGGCGCGGTCCATGCCGAACGCGACGCGGGATCCGCCGGCGAGCTTCTCCACGGCGCCGCCGTTGACGGAGACGCGCGCCGGATACTGGTTCATGTCGTCGGCCACTAGGAAGTCGATGGCCGTTCCATCGTTCGTGAAGACGGGGGACGAGACGCCGCGGTCGAGGGACGCGGTGAGCAGCTTCGGCGCGCCGCCCTCGGCAGAGACCAGCGCGAGCTTCGGCATGTTGTAGGCGCTGAGCTTCGGGTCGGACCCCTGAACGTAGGCGATCCACTTCGAGTCCGGGCTCCACACCGGGCCGCTATCCGGTCCCGGGAAGGACGTGAGCTTGCGCGGCGTGGCGCCGGCGGCGGCTTCGGCCACCCAGATCTCGGTGTTGTTGTTGCGGTCGGCGTCGTCTTCGCGCTTGGAGACGAAGGCGATCCACTTGCCGTCGGGGGACCACTGGCCGTTGGATTCCTCGAAGGCGTCCTTGGTGAGGGCGTCGAGCTTCTTGGTGGCGATGTCGAAGAGCCAGAGCTTGGAGCGGTGGGGTCCGGTGAGGTAACCCGCGCCGTCGCGCTTGAAGGCGTAGCGGTCAATGACGATCGGCTTGGGTTTGGCGGGGGGCTTCCCCTCTTCGGCGGGCGGATCGTCGGTGAGGGTCATGGAGAGCAGCAGGCGCTTGGAGTCCGGTGACCATTCGAAGCCGCCGAGGCGTCCCTTAACGTCGGTGAGCTGCACGGCCTCGCCGCCTTTGCGGTCGAGTAGCCAGACTTGGGTGCCCTTAGCCTTGCCGGGACGCCCGGAGAGGAAGGCGAGCCAGCGTCCGTCGGGGCTGAAGCGGGGGCGGTTCTCGCCCTCGGGCGAGGACGTCAGGCGGACCTGGTCCTTGCCGTCCCAGGAGACCATCCAGATGTCGGTGTTGCGCTTATCCTCTTTAGTATCAACAGCTGTAAGGGTGTAGGCAATCCACCTGCCATCCGGCGCGCACTGCGGATCTCCTACATCCTGAAAGCGGTGCTGGTCATCCAATGAGACAAGTCGGGGTTGGCCGATAAGGCAGGTAACGGCCACAGCGGGGAGCAGAGCTAAGCGCCACATGGCGGCGAGTTTAGCAGTTTCTTACCGGAAATTCACTGCACTCTGACCAAACTTGGCGCAAGAAAGCGCGTACTAGATTGTGAGGATGAACATGAGACCCATGGAACGGAGGGTGCACATTCACAAGACCCCGTTCCGCGAGCGGCGCTACGCGGCGGAACTGCCGCGGCAGTGTGCGGACTGCGGTCTCGACATCCCGCGCGAGCACCTGCACGAGGATCCGCGGGCCACGCGGTGCGTGGTGTGCGAAGTGGCTCGCGAAGCGGCCTGACCGGCTCTAGCGAAAGCGGCGGCGCAGAAACACCAGCGCCATGGCGATCGCCGCGCCAACGGCGCCCAGCCCTATATCCTTCTGCGCGTCCCACATATCGCCCTGCATGCCGACAAAGGCCTCGCCCGCGTTGGGGCTGACGATGGACGCGACGATCCACTCGAGCATTTCGTAGAGCGCGCCGAAGGCCAGGGAGGCCTCGATGGGGATCCAGTAGCTCCACGCGTTGGCGCGTCCGCCGGTGCGGAGGAAGATCTCCTGGATCGGGTAGGCGAGGAACAGTCCGAACGCGAAGTGCATCACCCGGTCGTAGTGGTTGCGGTCCGTGGCGAGCCAGACCTTCATCCACTCGCCGAGGGGCACGTCGGCGTACTTGTGGTTGGCGCCCCATTCGTGCGCGCAAAGGAAAAAGAAGATGAGCAGGTAGGAGAGGTCCGAGAGCGGGAGGCGGCGGTAGCTGAACGCGAGGGCGAGGAACATCACGAGGACCAGGAGGTTCTCGAGCAGCCAGTCGACGATCATGGCGGGCTGGTAGAGCGAGAGTCCGATGGCGGCGGCGGAACCGAGGAGGAGCAGGTGGAGGAAGCGGTTCCGGCGGAACGGTATGGGGCCCGCGGTGGAGCATGTGGTCATTGCGTTTCTATGAGCTTGCGGCCGGGGTCCGGGCGGCGTCAAGCGGCGCGTGGGAGTAGAATGAAGTCATGGAGAAGGTAGTGCGGGTGTTCCACTCCTTCGAGGAGGCGGACGCTGCCGACCGGGAGTATTACCGAAGCCTGACCGGCCAAGAGAAACTCGATTTGATGGTCGACTTCCTTGCAGCGTTCCGGGAGCCCGAAGATGAGTCTTGCGAGAGACTTGCGCGAGTTTATCGCGTCACTCAACTCGAGCGGCGTTGAGTACCTGGTGATTGGCGCATACGCCGTAGCCTTTCACGCGCGACCGAGATTCACTGAGGATTTCGACGTCGTCATTCGGCCCACGCCGGAAAACGCCCGGCGGGTTATGGCTGCGCTGGCTGTCTTCGGGTTTGTGCTGAAGGACCTAAGCGAAGCCGATTTCCAGAAACCGGATTTTGTCGTGCAACTGGGCCGGAAGCCGCTCCGCATCGACATCCTAACCTCGATCAGCGGTGTCGATACCGAGACTCTGTGGGCGAACCGCGTGGCCGCGCACCTGGAAGGCCTACCGGTCTATTTCCCATCGCGTGAGGACCTCTTGCGGAACAAGCGGGCCGCTGCCAGGGATCGCGACTTGATCGACGCACACTCGATCGAAGAATTCTCTGAGGGTTCTTCGGATCACTGATCCGAACCGCCGCTGCGCAGCTCGATCTTCGCCCGCGGCCGCGCGGCCGGGACGTACGCCGTCACCAGGCTTTCCGCGCCGTCCTTGTCGATCGCCTTCACGCCGAACACCAGTTCGTCGATGTTCACGTCCGGAAGCGTGTACTCGGTGACCTTGCCGACGAAGATCTCCCGTTCCCAATAAGCCGCGGTGGTGGAGCGGAGCACGACGGCATAGCCCAGCAGGTCGGCTTCGGGAGCCGGGTTCTTCCAGCGGAGCTGCGCGTCGTAGCGCGAGCGGCCGCGCCCGAGCATCAGTTGCGGCGGGAGCTTGCGGCCTTGCACTTCGCGCTCCTCCCACACTTCGGGAGCCTTCGGCGCAAGGGCCAGCGCGGCGGCACTGGCGCCGTTCACCCGCACCACGCGCGCCGTGTAGGGCACGCTGGCGTTCTCGAACGTGTCGGTAAGCGTGTGCTGGTTAGCGAAGTTCTCGCTGGGCGTGGAGAAGCGGACGCCGGCGAAGCCCTCCTGGTTGAAGGGCGTGTGGTCGCCGCCGCGGCCGAAGCGGTCGGCGCGGAACACGAGGTCCACTTTGACGGAAGGCACGTAGCGCTCGCCCATCTCTTTGATGTAGCGGGCGAGCTGGCGGGAGGCGCTGTCCTGCGGATCCTCGGAGAAGACGTTGACGCGCGAGTTGTCGATGCGGCCATTGCCCGCGGTGTCGCTACCGATGATGTCGTTGTTCAGGACGGCTTCGATGCGGTGGGCTTCTTTCTTGGCTTTGGCGGCGTAGAGCGTGGAGCCGAGCAACCCGTTCTCCTCGCCGGCGAAGGCGATGAAGACGAGGGTCTTGTCCCAGGTGTGCTGGCTCATCAGGCGCGCGAGTTCGAGGACGCAGGCGACCCCGGAGGCGTCGTCGACGACGCCGGGCGCGTCGGCGTTGGGGTCGAGCGGCGGGCGGCGGGATTCGTCGCCGGGCGCGGGCGGCGCTTCGCCGGGGTTGCGGCGGGGAAAGGCGAGCGAGTCGTAGTGGCCGCTGATGACGATGCGCTGGTCTTTGTTGGTGGCGCCCGGAAGCACGGCGACGACATTGTGCAGGTCCGTATCGTTGGGGATGCGGCCCTGCTTCTTGAGCAGGTGCGTGTCGTAGGAGACCTCGAGGCGCGGCGAGTAGCTCTGGAACTCGGAGAAGATCCACTTGCGGGCGGCGCCGATGCCGCGGGTCGGGTGGCCCTGGGAGGAGCTGGTGTGGCGGGTCCCGAAGCTTTCGAGCTTTTTGAGGATGTGGGCGATGCGGTCCTCGGAGACGCCGTCGATCACCTGCTTCACTTGCGGGTGGATGGATTTGAATTGGGCGGACGCGGTAAGGGCGCATCCGAGCAGCAGCCAGGTACGCATGGGATTAGGGAGATGACGCCGGGGGCGGGGGCGAGGTAACGGCCTGAGAGGAATGCGCTGCCGACGGCACTAAGTAGACAGCGTGAAGGTTCGGGAGATCATCCGCTTGATCGAAGCTGATGGCTGGCGGCTCGTTCATACGGTGGGTAGCCACCGGCAGTTCAAGCATTCGACGAAGCCCGGCCGCGTCACTGTCGCCGGTGCGCCATCGCGGCAGCTATCGATCAGAACGGAGCGTAGTATTCTGAAGCAGGCGGGGTTGAAAGCGACATGAAGTACGCCGTGGTTTACGAGAAGTCCTCTGACAGCATTGGCGCCTATGTCCCCGATCTGCCGGGCTGTGTCGCCGTGGGCGGAAGCATGGACGAAGTCCAGGCATTGATCCGCGAGGCGATTGAACTTCACCTGGCGGGGATGCGGGAAGACGGCACCCCGATTCCTGAACCCACGGCCGAGTGCGAGTACGTGGAAGCCCGCTGAGCGGCGAGTTCGGGGTCGATCCGCTATACTGAGGCGATCCCCGCTTCATGCTGCTGACGCATTCGACGTACTTCCTTTTCCTCGCGTGCGTCTTCTTCCTGTACTGGCCGCTTGCCCGCTGGCGCGCGCTATCCCTCGGCGTACTGCTCTTCGCCAACTACTTTTTCTATGCCAAGTGGGACCTCTTCTACCTGGCCCTGATCCCCGCCGCCGGGCTCGTGGACTACGGGATCGCGCTGGGCATCGACGCGGCGAAGGCTCCCTGGGTCCGGCGCCTGCTGGTGACGCTCAGCGTCCTGCTGAACGTCGGCTTGCTGGCGGCGTTCAAGTACGTCCCATTCCTGCTCGAGAATTACGCCCGGGTCGCGGGTACGGTCGCGCCCGCGTGGCACTGGACCTTCCCGCTAGGCCTATCCTTCTATTGTTTCCAGGCGCTGACCTACACCCTGGACGTCTACCGCCGGGACGCCAAGCCGGTGCGGAGCCTGCTGGCGTACCTCACCGCCGTCAGCTTCTTCCCGACCATCCTGAGCGGACCGATCACGCGGGTTTCGACGCTGACCGGGCAGCTCGAGAAGTCCGGACGGGCGCTGGCGGCGTCCGACGGCGGCCGGGCGCTGTTCCGCATCGCCCTGGGCCTGATCAAGAAGTTCCTGATTGCCGATTATCTGGCCGAGAACCTGGTGAACCGGGTGTTCGACTTCCCGAACTTGTACTCGGGCACCGAGGTCCTGGTGGCCGTCTACGGATACGCCTTGCAGCTCTACTACGACTTCTCGGGTTACACCGATATCGCGATCGGGTCGGCGCTGCTGGTGGGCCTGAAGCTGCCCGAGAACTTCAACGCGCCCTACGCGGCGCTGAATCTGGCCGATTTCTGGCGCCGGTGGCACATTTCTCTTTCGAACTGGCTGCGGGACTACTTATACTTCTCCCTACCGGGACAGCGTTCGAAAGTGATGCCGTACTTCAGCCTCATTATTACGATGGTGATCGGCGGGTTCTGGCACGGGCCGAGCTGGACCTTCGTCGTGTGGGGATTGCTGCACGGTGTCGGGCTGGCCGTGGTCCGGCTGTGGCAGGCGTGGCGGGGGTCGAAGCCCGCAACGGGGGCGCTGCGGATCTGGTACACCTTCCTGACGGTCCAGTTCGTGTGCCTGTGCTGGGTGTTCTTCCGGGCGGCGTCGCTCGAAAACGCCTGGCTGGTGCTGGAGCGGATCGGTTCGTTGTCGGTCTCTTTCAATAACATCTCGGCATCGCTGTGGTTCATCCTGGTGCTGGCGGCGGTGGCGCACTACCTCCCGAAGAAATGGTTCGACTTCTCGCTCGAGCTGTATGCGAAAGCCCCCTTCTATGTGCAGGCGGCGTGTCTGGCGGCGCTGGTGATCGCGCTGCAGTTCGTCGCGACGACCGGAACAACGCCTTTTATTTACAACAACTTCTAGGACATGAAGGGATTTCCGCTCCAAACCGCGCTGGCCATCGCCACCTTTGGGGGACTACTGCTGCTGCCCGAGTACGTCCCGGCGCTGAAGGCCTACCAGAGCCTGAAAGTTGAGCATTTTCCGACCGTGCTCGATTTCCCCTTACGCAAGACGTCGGCGGACCCAATCGGCGCGGAGATGGCCCGGGTGAAGCCGGACCTCAAGACCGTGGAACCGGGGCTGAAGAAGACGTTCCTCGACCCCGAGGGCGCGCTGGATCCCTTCTATGAGGCGTTGCTGGCCATTGAGCAGGGCAAGGCGGAGCGTCCCGTGCGGATCGCGCACTACGGGGACTCGCCGACGACGGCGGATCTGATCACGGCCGACGTGCGCGGGCTGCTGCAGGCGAAGTTCGGCAACGCGGGGCACGGCTTCATTCTGGTGGACAAACCCTGGGCGTGGTACGGGCACCGGGGCGTGGAGATCCAGGCGTCGGGCTGGAAGATCGAGCCGGCGACGACGGGGTCGCGGGGCGGATTGTACGGATTCGGCGGCGTGAGTTTTTCGGGATCGGCGGGGGCTACCTCGACGCTGGTCTTGAAGGACCGGACGCACGAGTCGGTGGAGATCGCCTACCTGGCGCAGCCGGGGGGCGGAGCCTTGTCGGTGGACGCGGGCAACGAAGTGCTGGGTCCGGTGGATACGGCGAGCGCCGAGACGCGCCCCGGCTTTTCGACCTTCTCGTTGCCGCCCGACACGCGGCGCGTCACGCTGCGGGTGACCTCCGGCTCCGTGCGGGTGTTCGGGGTCTCGTTCGGCAAGTCCAATCCCGGGGTGGTTTACGACTCGCTGGGGCTGAACGGGGCGTACGTCCGGGTGCTGGCGGCGATGTTCAACGCCGAGCATTGGGGCGAGCAACTCCGGCACTACGATCCGGACCTGATCATCATCAACTACGGGACGAACGAGAGCGTGTACCCGAAGTTCGTCGATTTCGGGTATGAGAAGGACATGCGGGAGATCGTGCGGCGGATCCGGGCGGCGGTGCCGAGTGCGCCGATCCTGGTGATGAGCCCGATGGATCGCGGAGAGCGGGACGCGAGCGGGCAGATTTCCACAGTTCCAGTGATGCCGCGGCTGGTGAAGCTGGAGCAGCAGGTCGCGCTGGCGACACAATCGGCGTTTTTTAACACGTTTGAAGCGATGGGCGGCTCCGGGACGATGGGCCGCTGGTACGCGGCGGAGCCTCGCCTGGTAGGCGCGGACTTCATCCATCCGATGCCGGCGGGGGCCAAGATCGTGGGGGGGTTGCTCTACGAGGGACTTCTGGATGGGTATAATCAGTTCAAGCTGAAGCAGATGAAGCTGAAACTTGCGGAAGCGCCGAAGCCGGAGGCGGCGAGATGAAACTCGCCTGCGTGCTGGCCCTGAGTTCCGTCGCCTTCACGGCGACGACGAAGACTCCGGCCAAGCCCGCGCCCAAACCTACGGCAAAGGCAGTAGGCAAGACGGCTCCCAAGAAATCCGCCCCGGCCGCCAGGACTGCGGCAGCGTCCAAGAAGTCCACCGTCAAGAGGACCTACCAGCGGCCCGTACGCGCGTATCCGGCGCCCGTGGTTCCGGCACAGGTGCGCACCGTGGCGAGGGAGAACGTCAGCGCCGCGGCGGACCGGATCTCGGCGGGCAACATCGAGTACGCGGGTGCCCTGGTTCCCTTCTTCGAACAGCTCTACCGGCACCAGGCCGGGCTGACCGAAGGTCCTTTGCGGATGCTGCACTACGGGGATTCCCACGCTGCAGCGGACGAGTGGACCGGCGGCATGCGGCAGGCGTTTCAATCGCGTTTCGGCGACGGCGGCAGCGGCTACTCGTTCGCCGGGCGGCCCTGGACCGGGTACCGGCGGCTGGACGTGAAGGGCTGGTCGACACCCGGCTGGTACACGGACGGGCTGATCGGCCGGAACGGCGACGGCCGGTACGGGCTGGGCGGCATCTCGATGACGGCGTCCCGGCCGCGCGAGGCCGTGTACCTGGTGGCCGAGGGCGAGAAGCTGGAAGTGTTCTATCTGCAGCAACCGGGCGGCGGCGCGATCAACGTCTACGACAATGGCGCGCTGGTGGAGCGGGTGTCCACGGGCGGCGACCTGGGTCCAGGATATTACGTCTACCAGACGGCTTCCGGTCCCCACCGCTTCGAGATCGAAACGGTGGAATACAAGCCGGTGCGGCTGTTCGGCTGGGCGGTGGAGAACGCAAAGGGCGTCACTTACGAGACGCTGGGGATCAACGGCGCGCAGGCGTCGATTGCTTTTGCCTGGGATGAATCGTTGCTGGCGGACAACATCGCGCGGCGCAGTCCGGCGCTGATTGTGCTGGCGTACGGATCCAACGAGGCGCGGAACAAGGACTGGACGCCGGAGACCTACCGGGACATGTTCCTGCAGTTGCTGGAGCGGTACCGCAAGGCGGCTCCCGCAGCGAGCATTCTGGTGCTGGGTCCACCGGACCAGGCGATCCAGATGGGGCGGGCAGGCTGGGTGCCGGCGGACAAACTCGACATGATTGTGGAGGCGCAGCGGCAGGCTGCGGCGCAGATTGGATGCGCGTTCTGGGATCTGCGGACGCGGATGGGCGGCAAGGGCGCCATGCGCAACTGGGTGCTGGCCGGGATGGCGCAAGGCGACTATGTCCACTTCACGGCTCCGGGGTACAAGCTGATCGGCGAAGCGCTGTATCGAGATCTGATGGCGCAGTACGAGGAATTCCTCGAGGTACGCACGCGAATCGCGGTGGCGCCGGCGCTCCAGGAACCCCGCTAGCCAGGGCTGCTCGGGCTCCAAAACTTAGTCTTCTTTACCTATGAAAAGTGGGAAGTTCTCGCCGCTGTCCCCTGTGGCGAAGCACCAAGATCTTCTAAGGTGTTTTTTTACAACCACTTGAAGAGCAGCCGCAACGAACAGATTACGCCGTCTATTAATTACCATTAACGTAATTGATAATAGGTTGGATCATGGGTTACCCTTCCCCCCAGCGATAGTCTGTTGTCCGGCTGAGCTGTTGGGAAGCGGCCGGAGCGTGGGGGATTCCAAATTTCGTCCCTGGGCGAGGCTCGGCGCGAGGCGCCGCGATTCGCGGTGAGCCGATCATCCGTCTGCCGGTTTGCACCCCCCAAGTTATGGACGAGAGACGCGCGCGATCCAGGGCGAAGCGCGCCAGAGAAAAAAAAGGAGTGCAGCATGATTAAGCGTTTGAGCTCAATTCTCACTGCGCTGGCGGTAGTGTTGGCGTTCATCGTGGCGGTACCGGCGGTGGCGCAGGAAAGCACCGGCAGCCTGTTGGGAGTGGTTACGGATGCGACGGGCGCGGCAGTGCCGGGAGCCAAGATCACGTTGACCGGCTCGCGGTTGCCCAAGGGTTTGGAAACGGAGTCGGACGGCGCGGGCAATTACAACTTCCTGAATCTCCCGGTCGGGACGTACACCGTCTCGGTGTCCGCGAAGGGATTCCAGACGATCCGGCAGCAGAACCTGGAAATACGTCTAGGTTCGCAGACGAGCTTCAATCCGAAGCTGACGGTCGGCCAAATCAGCGAGGTGGTAGAGGTCTCCGAGACGGCCAACCAGATCGACGTCACGTCGAGCCGGACGGTCACCAGCATTGATACCAAGATGATTCAGAACCTGCCGACAGGGCGGACGTTCAATTCGATCCTGGCGATCGCGCCGGGCGTGCGCAGCGAAATCAAAGGCGGCAACGCGGGCGTGGGCGGATTCTCGGTGGACGGCGCGTCCGGCTCTGAGAACACGTTCTACCTGGACGGCGTCGAGGTTTCGGACGTGCGCCGCGGGTCCCTGCGGCAGCAGAACGCGATTCCCCTCGAGTTCACCCAGGAAGTGAACATCCGTTCGGGCGGCTTCGAGGCGGAATTCGGCGGTGCGACGGGTGGCGTAGTGAACGTGTCCACCAAGGGTGGGAGCAACGATTTTCACGGGCAGATCTACTTCCAGTACACCGGCGGCGCGCTGAACGCCAGCGACCGCGGCTACTGGCAGCGGTCGGCGGCGAACGCCGACGTGGCGGAGTTTTTCCGGCCGCGCGAAGACGGATACGACATCTGGTATCCGGGCGGCATCCTGAGCGGGCGCCTCTGGAAGGACAAGCTGTTCTTCACGAGCGGCTATTCGCCGGAGTTTGAGGAAACCTCGCGTAACGTGCCGTACGCCTCCGGGGCACGGAACTTCGGGCAGACCTACCGGCGGCACTACATGGTGAACCGGCTGGACTCCAACCTGACGTCGAAGCTGCAGGTGAACTCGACGTGGATCTGGTCGCCGTTTAAGCGGACCGGATCCCTGCCGAGCCGCGACCAGCGGGTGGCCGCGCCGAGCAGCAACCTGGCGATTCTGGGCGGGTTCGTGCCGGCGCAGACGTTCTCCGCGGGCGCGACTTACGCCCTGACGCCTCGCGTGGTGGTTACCGGGCGATACGGCTACCGCTACCAGAACGACAAGGACGGCAACTACGGGCAGCCAGGCATCCCCTTCATCACCTACGCGACCTCGAGTGTCGGGCTCGCGGGCGTGCCTGCCAGTGCCCAGTTCGTGAACGGTTATTCGAACACGCCGTCGACGCTGACGATTCAGAAGGACATCACGACGCGGCACAACGTATACCTGGACGGCACGTTCATCACCACGCTGTTCGGCCAGCAGCACACCTTCAAGGCCGGATATGCGCTGAACCGGTTGGGCAACGATGTGAAGAGCGACTTCACGAACGGGTCCTTCACCATTAACTGGGGCGATTCGTACTCGCGTGGCAGCATCCGCGACCAGCGCGGGACGTACGGGTACTACACGTGGCAGGACGGCGTGCGCCTGAACGCCCGGGTGAACAGCCGGAACCAGGGCTTCTACATTCAGGATCAGTGGAAGGCGCACCAGCGGCTGACGCTGAACCTTGGGGTCCGGTTCGAGAACGAGTTCCTGCCGCCGTACACGCCGGAATTCAACGGCATCAAGATCGCCAACCCGGTGAGCTTTGACTGGGCGTCCAAAATCGCGCCCCGCATCGGCGCGGCGTGGGACGTGTTTGGCGACGGTAAGTGGAAGCTGTCGGGCAGCTTCGGGATCTTCTACGACACCATGAAGTACGAGCTGGCCCGCGGCAGCTTCGGCGGCGACTACTGGTGGAGCCATGTATACAAACTCAACGATCCGAACGTGTTCAACCTGAGCAAGGCGAACCCGGGCGCGCTGGGCGAGAGGATCGTCTCGTTCAACAACCGGACGATCCCGATCAACGCCCAGGGTGAACTGGAAGGCATCGATCCGGACATCAAGCCGTATGCGGCGCGGGAGTTCTCCTTCACGCTGGAGCGGCAGTTCGCGCGCCGTTCCACGGCGAGCGTCCGGTACGTCCGCAAGGATCTGATCCGGACTATCGAGGACATCGGCGTGCTCGACGCCGAGGACAATGAGGTCTACCTGATCGGCAACCCGGGCTTCGGCGATACGCGCAACACGTCGTCGGTGTACGGCCAGAAGACGCCGGACGGCAAGGAGTTCCTGGTGCCGAAGGCGGTGCGGCAGTATGACGCGGTGGAGTTCCGCGTGGTGGGCCAGTGGAAAGGGCTGAACTTCATTCCGTCCTACACCTGGAGCCGCCTCTACGGGAACTACTCGGGTCTGGCAAACTCGGACGAAGCGGGCCGGTCGGATCCGGGCGTGTCGCGCGCCTACGATCTGCCGTACTACTACTTCGACAACACGGGTAGCCAGCGCAACGTGCTGGGCCGGCTGGGAACGGACCGTCCGCACACGTTCAAGATGTTCGCGTACTACGACTACAAGAACAAGCTCGGCAACACCTTCATCGGCGTGAACCAGCTCGCTTACCAGGGCGCGCCGGATTCGACCTCGGTGATCTACCTCTCGGCGCCGACGTTCCCGTACGGGCGCGCCGACCTGGGCCGCACGCCGGCCTACACCCAGACCGACCTGCAGATCGCGCACACCATCAAGACCACGGAGAGGTTCTCGATCCGGCTGGAGGCGAACGTGCGCAATCTGTTCAACCAGGCGACGGTGATTTCGCGGGCCAGCCAGTTGAACCGCAACGGCGCTATCACTATCAGTGAGGCGCAGTTCTTCCGCGGCTACGATCCGCTGCAGTACGTCCTGCGCGGGACGGGCTCGGTCCGGTACAACCCGATTTACGGGCTGCCGGGCGCGGGCGTTGCTGCCGGCGGTACTCGAGCGGTGGCCGGTGTGCTGGCGACGGGTGCCAGCGCGTTCTCGGCAACGAATCCGAACTTCGGAGCCTACCAGGACTTCCGGGTGTTCCGGTTCGGCATGCGGTTCATGTTCTAAGTTGACAGGCAGATGGTTGCGGAAGACCGGCGGGGATTGGCTCCCCGCCGGTTTCGCTTTTGCGGGGGTTCTGAAACCTGGAGAATCCGCTCTGCGAAACAGAAACGTTTGCCGGGCCGGGCTGGCGGCGAACGGCTATGCGGTTGTAAATGAGCTACTTATCAACCCCGTCCGGGCTTGCGCCATTAATTACGGTTCATGTCATTGATCAGCCTATCCTTCCCCGCTAAACTCGGCTTCGTAACGAGTCTGTTACGGGCGAGGCCTGTTGGGGGCGTCGCTTGCAGCTTGGGGATTCGAGCTAGAAAGATCATCAAGGAGAAATATGCGCAAGCTATTTCCAGTCATCGCGTTAGCGGTGACCGCCGCGGCGTTGTCGTCGCCCGCGGCATACGCGCAGGCAACGGCCAGCGCGACACTCACGGGAACGGTAACGGACAAGACCGGCGCCGTCCTCCCGAACGCGACACTGAAGATTTCCAATAACGCCACCGGGCTGGTGCGCGAAAAAACAACGAACGAGGTCGGAATCTATCGGTTCGACCTGCTGCCGGCGGGGACCTACACGCTGAAGGTTTCGGCGGCTGGGTTTGCGACCTTGAATTATGAGAAGGTTGAGCTGCCGGTGGGCATCACGACGACGCTGGATCCGTCGATGAGCCCGAGCAACCAGGCGGAGACGATCACGGTGGAGGCGACGGGCGCGCCTCTGGTGGATGTCGCGAAGACCGACGTCAGCCTGGCGATCCGGCCGCAGGACGTGATCGAGCTGCCGCTGAACGGGCGCGATTTCGCGAACCTGGCGTATCTGGCGCCCGGCGCGAAGCCGGTGGACAGCTACGATCCGACGAAGAACCGCACGGGAGTGTTCGGCATTAACGGGTCGAGCGGCCGGAACGTGAATGTGACGGTGAACGGCATCGACAACAAGGACAACACGGTGGGCGGTCCGGTGATGCAGTTCGCACTGGAAGCGATCCAGGAGTTCAATATCTCCACGCAGCGGTTCAGCGCGGCGAACGGCCGCAGCGAAGGCGCGGCGGTGAACGTGATCACGAAGAGCGGTTCGAACCAGTTGCACGGGTCGTACTTCTACTTCTTCCGGGACAAGGCGCTGAACGCCCTGAACTACTTCGAGAAGCGCGAGAACGGGGGGACCAACGTGAAGGCGCCGTTCCGGCGGCACCAGACGGGCGGCACCGTCGGCGGGCCCATCGTGAAGGACCGCGCGTTCTTCTTCTTCGCCATCGAGCGGCAGATCGAGGACACGTCGATCAACATCACGCCGCAGGCGGTCCGCGAACTGACCCTGGTGCAGAACCTGGGCGCGCAGCCGTCGGCGGTGGCGCCGACGCCGTACCGCGACTGGCGCTACACGGGGCGGGGCGACTTCAAGTTCAGCGACAAGCACAACCTGTTTGCGTCCTACAGTGCGCAATCCAACAAGGGCGAGAACGACCAGATCACGCAGACCTCGGACCTGACGGCGGGCAATCTCACCACGAACGAGCTGATTCTGGCGAATCTGACGCTGAACAGCGTGCTGTCGCCGCGCATCGTGAACGCCTTCACGACGGGCTACCAGTATTGGTCCAACCTGATCGACGCCAAGGTTTACACGAACGCGTTGTTCTTCCCGGGCGGCATCACGTTCGGCACCAATACGAACGTGCCGCAACAGAGCTATCAGGCCAAGTGGCAGTTCCGCGACGACCTGTCGTGGCTGGTGGGCAAGCACGCGCTGAAGATGGGCTTCGACTTCGTGTACCAGCCGAAGCTGGGCGGGTTCTTCGCGTTCAACGCGACGCCGAACATCACGTTCCTGGATCTGCCGAGCGTGATCCTGGGCGACCGGGCCAAGTATCCGCAAGGTTTCGCCACACCGGGCGCGGTGACGGGCATCAGCTACACGGCCGGCAATCCGTACTTTGACCTGCCGGGCGGCACCAAGATGTTCGGCACCTACATCCAGGACGACTTCAAGGTATCCAAGCGCCTGACCATCAACGCCGGCATCCGCTGGGACCGCGACTTCAACCTGATCGGCGGCGCCAACCAGGGGGCCAGCCGTACGTTCCTGCAACTGGAGAAGATTAACTCACCTTACGCTCGCAGCGTGCCGAACGACTACAACCTCGGCTTCTCGCCGCGGTTCGGCTTCGCGTATGACGTGGCGGGCACGGGTAAGCACGTGATCCGCGGGGGCTACGGGATCTACATCGGCCAGACCTTCCTGAACACGCCGCTGTTCATGCTGCAGCAGGTGAATCCGACGCTGTTCGCGACGGTGCTGTCGCTGGGCAGCGCGGGTCCCGGGGACACCCAGGCCGACATCGTGCCGGGCATCAACCGGCCGCTAAGCACGTTCCGCTTCGGCGTGGATCCGCTGCCGCCGATCCCCGGACCGCGCACGCAGTTCGTGGGCAACGAAGTGGGCCGCCTGATGGACCCGGACTTCAAGCCGCCGTACACCCAGCAGTTCAACCTGGGCTACGCATTCCAGATCAACTCGAACAACGTGCTGGAGTTCGAGTATATCCATACGCTCGGACTCCGGGAGGCGAAAACCATCAACATCAACCCGCGCCGTCTGACCAATCCCGGCGCGGCGCGCGATCTGGACGCGGCGTTCCGCGCGGCGGGGTTGCCCCTGCTGAACCGGATCGATGTGGAGCAGTCGACGGGGCGGTCGCGGTACGACGGGTTCAACATCGTGTTCCGCCGGCGCCTGTCGAGGCGCTTCTCGCTGAACACGAACTACGTGTTCTCGAAGGCGGTGGCGTACGCGGGCACGGCGGCGGCGTTTCGCAACCGGCCGACGGACCTGAACAACATCTTCCAGCCGTCGGATCTCGGTCCGACGCCGCAGGATGAGCGGCACCGCTGGGTGGCGGCGGGCTTTGTGACGCTGCCGTGGGGCATCCAGTTGTCGCCGGTGATGCAGTGGGCGTCGGCGCGGCCGTGGAACACCGGGGCCGGGCAGGACGTGTTCGGCTGGGGCGGCGGCGCCAACGCCGGCGCGCCCCGCGCGATCCTGCAGCGGTCGAATCCCTCGAATCTGCGGGCCACTTCGGCGTTCACCCTCGCGCAACTGCGCGCGGGCCTGGCGGACGGGTCGCTATTCCAGGATTCATTCGACAGCCAGCGCGGCATTCCGTTCTTCCAGGTGGATGTACGGGCCTCGAAGTTCGTCAAGTTCGGGGAGCGGGCGAAGGCGGAGCTTTTCTTCCAGAGCTTCAACCTGTCGAATCGCGCCAACTTCGGCGGCAACTTCGTCGGCAACATCCGGAGCACCGCTTTCGGAACTCCGAACGGCTTCATTACGCCGAACGGAGCGATTCTGCCGCGTTCGTTCTCGGCGGAGTTCGGAGGGCGGTTCAGCTTCTAGGCCTAACGGGCGATCCGGGCGCGCGAGAGACCGGCGGGGAGCAATCCCCGCCGGTTTCTCTTTTGGGGCTATGTCTTTTGGGAGCGCGTTTCCAGCACCGGGAGGGGGCAAGTCCCCGGCGTAAGGGACGTTCCGCCCCGGGGACCACGCAGCACACCCCAAAGGTGGAGCTAAATACTTGCAACAGGCACTAATGTATCGTCGCGTGATTGCCGCAGCGGTTGCATTGCTCGTAACCGCAACGGAAAAAAGACTTTAGCAAGCTTAATCTACGAGACGAGGTTGCAAGATATGAACAGATTGGGACGAATTTGCGCCCTCACCCTCCTCGGCGCAGCTGGGTTGCTGGCCCAGGCGACAGCCAGCGCAACGCTGCAGGGGACGGTGACGGACAAAAGTGGCGCGGTGATCCCGAACGCCGCAGTCAAGATTTCGAGCCCGAGTACGGGGCTTGCCCGCGAGGGGACCACGAATCAAACGGGTCTCTATCGCTTCGACCTGCTGCCAGCCGGCATGTACACGTTGCGGGTGACCGCGGCGGGCTTCGCGGCGGCGACGTACGAGAAACTGGAACTGGCGGTGGGCGCGACGACGACCATCGATCCGTCGCTGAACCCCAGCAGCCAGGCCGAGACGATCACGGTGGAAGCGACCGGGGCTCCCCTGGTGGATACGGCCAAGACCGATGTCAGCCTGGCCATCCGGCCCCAGGACGTCGTGAATCTGCCCCTGAACGGGCGGGACTTCGTGAACCTGGCCTACCTGGCGCCGGGCGCGAAGCCGGTGGACAGCTACGATCCGACGAAGAACCGGATGGGCATCTTCGCCATCAACGGCTCCAGCGGGCGGAACGTGAACGTCACGGTGAACGGCGTGGACAATAAGGACAACACGATCGGCGGCCCGGTGATGCAGTTCCCGCTGGAGGCGATCCAGGAGTTCAATATCTCCACGCAGCGCTTCTCGGCGGCAAACGGGCGCAGCGAGGGCGGCGCGGTGAACGTGATCACGAAGTCCGGTTCGAACCAGTTCCACGGGTCGGCGTTCTACTTCGGCCGCGCGAAAGAACTGAACGCGCTGAACTACTTCGAAAAACGGGAGAACGGAGGCACGGGGCAAAAGGGTCCGTTCCGGCGGGATCTGTTCGGCGGGTCCATTGGCGGGCCGCTGATCAAGGATAAGACGTTCCTGTTCTTCGCGATCGAGCGGCAGCGCGAGGATACGAGCACAGTGGCGGACGGCAACGCGGTTCGCGAGCTGACGCTGGTGCAGAACCTGGGGGCGAAGCCGGCAAGCGTCTTTCCGACGCCGTACCGCGATTGGCGGTACAACGGGCGCCTGGACCACCGGTTCAACGAGAAGCACAACATGTTCCTGACGTACTCAAACCAGAACAACCGGGGTGAGAACGACCAGATCACGCCGACCAGCGACCTGACGGGCGGGAATTTCACGACCAACCAGTTGATCCTGGCGAACGCGACCTTCAACTCCGTGCTGACGCCGAACGTGGTGAATGCGTTTACGAGCGGCTACCAGTACTGGCACAACCTGATCGACACGCCGGCGCTGAGCCCGACGTTCTTCTTCACCGTGGCGCCGAATGCGCCGACGTTCGGGACGAACGTGAACGTGCCGCAGGAATCGGGGCAGGCGAAGTGGCAGTTCCGCGACGACCTCTCGATCGTGAAGGGGAAACACGCGCTACGGGTCGGCATGGACCTGGTGTACCAGCCGAAACTGGGCGGGTTCTTCAAGAACAACCCGACGCTCACGATGACCTTCCAGGACCTGCCGAGCAAGATCCTGTCGGACCGCGCGACCTACCCGCAGGGCTTCGCGACGCCGGGCGCGGTGCTCACGATGCAGGCGACCTCCGGCGATCCGTACTTCTATTTGAAGGGCGGCGCGAAGATGTTCGGCACGTACTTCCAGGACGACTGGAAGATGACGCGGCGCCTGACGGTGAACCTGGGGATCCGGTGGGATAAGGACTTCAACCTGGTGGGCAACGAAGCTCTGGCGCGGAGCCGGACCATGCTGGCGCTCCAGGCGATCCGCAGTCCGTTCGGGGGCCTGGCGCAGAATTACGGCAAAGCGTTCAGCCCGCGATTCGGCTTCGGCTATGACGTGACGGGCAACGGGCGGCACGTGATCCGCGGCGGATACGGGATCTATTTCGGGCAGACGTTCCTGAACATCCCGCTGTTCATGCTGCAGCAGGCGAACGACACGGTGTTCGGCACGGTGCTGGATCTGACGAGCAGCGGTCCCGGAGACACCGCGGCGTCGATCGTGAATGGCACGAACATCCGGCTGTCGGCGTGGCGGTTCGGCGTGGATCCGATGCCGGTGATCCCGCCGGCGGCGACGCGGCTGGCGGACGGCGCGCGCGGGCGCGCGATCGATCCGCACTATGCGCCGCCTTACAACCAGCAATGGAACATCGGGTACGCCTTCCAACTGAACCCGAACAACGTGGTTGAGGTGGAATACGTACACACGCTGGGCTTGCGCGAGTCGAAGACCTTCACGATCAATGAGCGGCGCCCGGGCGTGGCGACGCGCACGCTGGAGGCGCAACTGCGCGCGGCGGGCCAGCCCGTGCTGGGCCGCATCGAAGTGGAGCAGTCGGTGGGGCGCAGCCGCTACGACGGCCTGAACGTCAGCTACCGGCGGCGGCTTACGAATCACTTTAGCGTGAATACGAACTACGTGTTGTCGAAGGCGGTGGCGTACTTTGGCAACGCGGCGGCATTCCGGAACCGGCCGACGGATCTGGACAACATCTTCGCGAAGTACGACCTGGGTCCGACGCCAAATGACGAGCGGCACCGCTGGGTGGTGTCAGGAATCGTGGACCTGCCGTGGAAGATCCGGCTGGCTCCGGTGATGCAATGGGCGTCGGCGCGGCCGTACGAAGCCACCCAGGGCATCGATGCGCTGGGATTCGGCGGCGGGCAGGCGAATCCGCACGCGATTCTGAAGAAGAGCGATCCGGAGAACTACACGGCGACGGCGGCGTTCACAGCGGCGCAGCTCCGTGCGGGGCTGGCCGACGGGTCCCTGTTCATCAGCAACTACAACAGCCGGCGGGGTGCGATGTTCTACCAGCTCGACCTGCGGGCCACCAAGAACGTCAAGATCCGCGAGCGGGCGAACGTGGAGTTGTTCTTCCAGGCGTTCAACCTGACCAATCGCGCGAACTTCGGCAACACGTTCCAGGGCAACATCCGGAGCGCGACGTTCGGGCAACCGACGAACTTCCTGACGCCGAACGGGGCGATTCTGCCGCGGTCGTTCTCGGGTGAGTTCGGGGCGCGGTTCAGCTTCTAGGATCGGCGTAGCGCAAGAAAGAAACCGGCGGGGAGCGATCCCCGCCGGTTCTGTTTTTTGGGTTCGCTACCTACCGCGCCGCGAGCAGCGCGCGCAGGTGGCGGGCGCGTTCCGGGGAGCGGAGCTGGCGCAGCGCCTTGGCTTCGATCTGCCGGATCCGTTCGCGGGTGACGTCGAACTCCTGGCCGATCTCCTCGAGGGTGTGCTCGCGCTCGCAGCCGATGCCGAAGCGCAGGCGGATGACTTTCTCCTCCTTCGGAGAGAGAGTCTTGAGGATGTTCGCGGTCTCGTCGCGGACGTTCGTATCGATGACGGCGTCGACGGGGGAGCCGACCCAGCGGTCCTCGATGAGGTCGCCGAGCGCGGATTCACCGTCGCGGCCGACGGGCGTTTCGAGCGACACGGGGTCGCGGGAGATGGTCTTGAGCTTCTGGACTTTCTCGACGGGGATGTCCATGCGCCGCGAGATCTCTTCGTTGGTCGGCTGGCGGCCGAGCTCCTTTTCGAGTTCGCGGGTGGCGCGCAGGAACTTGTTCATCGACTCGTTCATGTGCACCGGGATGCGGATGGTGCGCGACTGGTCGGCGATGGCGCGGGTGATCGCCTGGCGGATCCACCAGGTGGCGTAAGTCGAGAACTTGTAGCCGCGCCGGTACTCGAACTTGTCGGCGGCGCGCATGAGGCCGATGTTGCCCTCCTGGATGAGGTCCAGCAGGTGCAGGCCGCGGTTGACGTACTTCTTGGCGACCGAAACGACGAGGCGGAGGTTGGCCTCCACCAGGTCTTTCTTGGCGCGCTCGGCTTCCACTTCGCCGTGGCGGATCACCTGCAGCGAGTGCCGGAGGTCGGAGAGCGTGGCGCCAGCGGTCTGCTCGCGCTTGCGGATCTCTTTGCGGATGTCCTTGACTTTGGCTTCGGCGGTGACGCCGCGCTTGCCGTCGAGCTTGCGGAGATCGGCCTCGAGATGGGCGATTTCGTCCACCACGCGCTCGATTTCCTTGGAGAAGGTCCGCCACATTGAAGGCGGGAAGGGAATGCGGCGGATGGCGCGGGCGGTTTCCACCTTGCAGCGCATCCACTTGCCGGTCCACTTCTTGCGCAGCTTCTTGTTGGAAGCCGGGATCGCTTCCGCCTTCTCGCGAGTCTGGTCCAGCTTCTTATGGCAGTTCAGAACTTCCAGAAACAGCTGCCGGACTTCGGCGTGCTTCTTGGTGTAAGCGGGGGTATCTTCCTCGACATCGCCGAGGTCGACGTAGTTCTCGAGCTGCTCGGGGTCCCGCTTGACGTTCTCGCAGACTTCCAGGGCCATGCCTTCGACCAGGGCCGAGCGGCTGATGGCTTTTTGCATGCGGAGCTTGCCGCGCTCCATCTTGCGGGCCAGGTTGACTTCGCCCTCGCGGGTCAGCAGCGGCACCGCGCCCATTTCGCGCAGATACACCCGTACCGGATCGTCCGTGTAAATGGACTCTTCGACGTGCTGGGTGGGGAACTCCTCGCCCTCGGCGGGTTCCTCGGGATGGAAGAACGCCGGTTCTTCATCGAAAGGAATGCCGAGAGGCTCGTGAGCCTCCGCTAAAAATTGATCGTCGAACTGATCCACGCCCGTATTCACCTCCCCCTGGTCGACAGGGAGACACTAAACGATAACTTGCTGGGGCTTAAGGGTTTGTCGCGAATCGACTGAGAAAAACTCGCGCCACGTCCGCGGCGCGCCTGATCCGAAACGCCGGCCTGCTTCAGTATAACACCGAAGTGACTTCAAGTTAAGTCCCTATCTGAATGATGTTCCACAGCTTCGGTGGTTCCAGATAAAATGACGGCCGGATGAAGCGGGACGTTTCTACTACTAAGATCGTTTTTGGAGCAGGTCCTTCAGCTCCTCGACGAATGCTTCCACGTCCTGGAAGTCGCGGTAGACGGAGGCGAAGCGGACGTAGGCGATCTTGTCGAGGGACTTGAGGCGCTCCATGAGCATTTCTCCGATGGCTGTAGTAGCAATCTCCCGCTCCGAGGAATCGGCGAACATGCTCTCGACGTCGTCCACAATCTGGGCCAGCTTCGCCATGGGAACCGGGCGTTTTTCGCAGGCCTTGAGCAGCCCTTCCAGGACTTTCTGGCGGTCGAACTTTTCCCGGCGGCCGTCGCGCTTCACGACCATGTACGGGATTTCGTCGGTGCGCTCATAGGTGGTGAAGCGGCGTTCGCAGGAGAGGCACTGGCGGCGGCGGCGGACCACCTCGCCTTCTTTGCTTTCCCGGGAGTCGATGACACGGTCCTGGCGGTGTCCGCAGAAGGGGCAGGTCATGGGGTTTCAGAGGGCTCGCTGGACTCGAGATGCGCCAGGCTCTTCCATTGTAGGCCCTCGCGCAAGGCCAGGAGGATGCCGGCGGGCGTCACCACTACGAATGTCGTAAGCCAGAGGAACAGCGCCACCGAGGTCGCCTCTTCGATGCCGATCGCGTACATCTCGGTAAGCACAAGAAAGGCAACGATTTGCATGCCGCCGCCGATGCCCGGGATCTGTACCACGCCGCCAAAGGCGACGAAACCGAGCAGGATCACGGCGTCCAGCGCCGACAGCGAGCGGGTCCCGGCAAACGCCTGGAGCAAGGCCCAGAAGCCCAGAGCGATGACGGCCCATTCCGCGATGGTGTAGGCGGCGATCTGGAAGGCATACCAGGGCCGACGGGTACACTCAATGCCTTCGGTGAAGGACGCCAGGACGGCGCGGATTCTGTGAATGTAGGGCTCAGGCAGGAAAGCAAGGGCCGTCAGCAGCGCCTCTTGGCCGCGCTGGCCGAACTGGCGGAGGGCGATGAGGACGGCCAGGGTGACGGCGCCGGTTCCGGCGGCAAGCCAGCCGCCGGCTTCGAGCACCCAGGCCAGCGCGGGCCCCGGCTTGGCCGCCGTACCTTCCAGGCGGGCGAGGGCCACGCCAAAGACCGCGAGGATCATCAGCAGGTCCAGGATGCGCTCCAGGAGCCACACGGCGAGCTGGGAGCTGAGCGAGATCGAGTTGCGGCGGGCGATCAGATAGGGCCGGACGATTTCCCCGGCCCGGCCGAAGAAGACGATGGCGGTGAAGCCGATGATGGTGGCCGCAAGTATAGGCAGCACAGGAGCTTCCGGGCGCTGAGGCGCGATCATGACCTTCCAGCGCAGGGCGCGGCCGACGTAGGTGACCAGCACCAGGAGCACCGCGACGGTCATCCAGGTAGCGTCGATGGCGCGCAGCGAATTGCCGAAGCGGGCCCAGTCGAAACCACCCGCCCAGAGACGATACCCGATCAGCCCAACGGCGGCCAGGCCGAGGGCGAGCATGAGGTAGGCGCCACGCTGGAACTGGCGGCCGGCTATGGGGTCCTCCGGTTGGGGTCCAAAAAAGTTCGCTCCGCCGCCTGCAGGATGGCTAGAATGTAAATCGAACTTTTCATGTCAGATCCTCGTTTTCCGGTGTGGGAAGCAAGAAGAGGGCCACTCGATGGACCCGGAGCTTCCGGCGAGGATACAGATGGCGGCGGCGGCCACAGTTGCACAGGTTATCACGGGCGGGGCGATGGGAACATCGGACGTCCGGGGGGCCGCCTACCAGACGGGAACCCGCTTGGACGTTGACGCGCAGCTTGTTTCACGCTGTTTAGCCGGCGAAGAAAGCGCCTGGGAGGATCTCGTCAAGGTCCATACCCGGCGTGTGTACGGCGTCTGCTACCGGTTTACGGGATCGGATGCCGAGGCGCAGGACCTGACGCAGGAAGTGTTTCTGCGGGTGTTCAAGGCGCTGAAGAGTTTCCGGGCGGGCGAAGGTTCCTTCACGGTCTGGCTGACGCGGCTGACGCGGAACCTGTTGATCGACCATTACCGGCGGACGAAGCTGGAGCGGGCGACGGACTCGATCGAGGATCAGTTGCCGATGCTGGAGGAGCGGACGGCGATGTCGGCCCGCACGGACGGCATGTTGGTGGGCCGGGAAGCATCCGAAGTATTGCAGAAGGCGTTGCAGAAGTTGTCGCCGGACCTGCGGGAGACGGTAATCCTGCGGGATCTGGAGGAGCTGGAGTACCGGGAGATCGCCGAGGTATTGGGCGTACCCGAGGGAACGGTAAAGTCGCGGTTGAACCGGGGGCGGGCGGAGCTCGCGCGGATCCTGCGGCGGCTGAAGGTGACGGTTTAGGAATGGCCATGAACTGCGCAGACCTGGAAATTCTGCTGTGCGACTACGTGGACGGGACGCTCCACGGCGAACAGAAGAACCTTGTCGCGGCGCATCTGGCCGGGTGTGAAGCGTGCGCCGAGTTGGCGCGGGACGCGGGTGCGGCGCTGGCGTTCGTAGAGCGGGTGGCGGTGGTGGAGCCGCCGCCGGACCTGCTGACGCGGATCCAGTTCGACCTGCAGACCGGGAGGATTCCGGCGCCGGCGAAGCAATCGGCGGTGCGGCGGTTCCTGGGCCGGTGGTTGGAGCCGGTGCTGCAGCCGCGGTTCGCGATGGGCATGGCGATGACGGTGCTTTCTTTCGCGATGCTGGGCCGGATCTCGGGGTTGCAGGTGCGGCAGTTGAAGCCGTCGGACCTGGAGCCGGCGAAGATCTGGCAGAGTCTGGATGACCGGGCGCACCGGGTATACGATCGCGCGGTGAAGTATTACGAGAATCTGCGCTGGGTCTATGCGATCCAGACCCGTTTGAAGGACTGGAACGAGGCGGCGGATCCGGCGAAACCGGGCGCGCAGAAGGCCAATCCGGGAACGGAGGCGAGATGAACCCCACAGAGACAACCCCCGCCGGCTATTGCCGGACCTGCGGTAAGGCGCAGACCGAACCGCTGAAGATCCGTAACGGGATCATCTATTGCGAGGAGCACTTTCCCATGACCCCCACGAACCCCACTGCCGCCGATCCCGGGTCGCCGTACGCGGCGCCTTATGCTCCGGCGCGCCCCGTGAACACGGATGTTTCTCCGGGGCTGGCGTTCGTGCTGGGTCTTATCCCGGGCGTCGGCGCCATTTACAACGGGCAGTACGGCAAGGGGCTGGTACACGTGGTGGTGATCGGACTGCTGATCACGATGGCGGAGGGCGGAGCCGCGAGCGGCATGGAGCCGCTGATCGCGTTGATGACCGCCGGGTTCTTTTTCTACATGGCCTTCGAGGCCTACCACACGGCCAAAAAGCGGCAGCGCGGCGAGCCGGTGGATGAGTTCTCCAGCCTGTTGCCGCAGAAGAACAGCGCGGGCTTTCTGGCTGCGCCAGCGTTGCTGATCGGCGTGGGCGTGATGCTGCTGCTGAACAACCTGGGTCTGCTGGAAGTGCGGCAGGTGCTGCGCTACGTGTTCCCGATCCTGCTGATCGCGGCCGGCGCGCTGATGCTGTTCAACCGCGTGCAGTCGAACCAGGGCGGCGAGGGGAGTGCGGAGGTGCGCCGTGACTAGAGCCCTGGCGCGCGCGGCCCGGGGTCCGGTGCTGCTGATGACCCTGGGAGCCCTGATGGCCTACGACCAGATGGGCGGCTGGAGTTTCGGCCGGACCTGGCCGGTGCTGTTGATCGTGTTCGGAATCTTCAAGCTGCTGGAGAGGGTGAGCGACCGGGATCTGCCGGCGCCGCCACCGGTGGGAGGCGGGAACTGACATGCGCAAGACATCGATTGTCGCGCCGCTGATTCTGATCGGAATCGGCGGTCTGTTCCTGGCCCGCAACCTGTACCCGGACCTGCAGTTGATGGCGTTCCTGGGGCGCTACTGGCCATTCCTGCTGATCCTGTGGGGCGGGGCGCGGCTGGCGGAAGTGCTGTACTGGGCCTCGCAATCGAAACCCCTGCCGGAGCGCGGGGTATCGGGCGGCGAATGGGCGCTGGTGGTGTTCCTGGTGCTGCTGGGCGGCGGGGTCTTCTTCTTCAACGAAGGCCGGGGCCGGGAGTGGCGGGAGCGGGACTGGATCCGGATCGGCGGTCTGGAAGCGTTCGGCGAGTCGTACGAGTATCCGTTGAACGCGAACGTGAAGTCGGGCAAGGCGCCGAAGCTGGTGATCGAGTCGTTCCGGGGCAACGCCCGGATCACGGGCGGCGACGGCGAAGAGGTGCGGGTGACGGGCCGTAAGTCGATCCGGAGCCTGGACCAGAAGGGCGCCGACGAAGCCAATCAGAAGACGCCGTTCGAGCTGGTGGCGCAGGGCGATCAGGTGATCGTGCGCACGAACCAGGACCGGGCGGGCGAGGTGCGGTCCATCGAAGCGGAGCTGGAGATCACCGTGCCGCGCGGCGCGAGCATCGAGGCGCGGGGGCGGCGCGGCGACTTCGACATCAACGACATCGCCGGGCGGGTGGAGATTACCAGCGATAACGCCGGGGTCCGGATCGCCCGGGTGGGCGGCAACGTGGTGGTGGACCTGCGGCGCAGCGACATCGTGCGGGTGGTGGACGCCAAGGGCACGGTGGAAGTGAAGGGCCGCGGCGACGACGTGCTGCTGGAGAACGTTGAGAACACGGCGATGGTGCAGGGCGAGTACACGGGCAACATCGAGTTCCGCAAGATCGCCAAGACCATGCGCTTCCAGAGTTCGCGCACGGACATGACCTTCGAGAAGGTGCCCGGCGTGGTGAAGCTGGAGGGCGGCCAGTTGGTGGCCAACGACTTCGCCGGGCCCGTGCGTATTGAGAGCCGCAGCAAGGACGTACGCCTCAGCGACTTTTCGAACAGCGTGGAGGTAAACGTCGATCGCGGCGACGTGGAGATCCGGCCGGGCCGGGTGCCGCTGGGCGCGATCACGGCGCGGACGCGGAGCGGCGACATCGAGATCGCTCTGCCGGAACAGGCGAAGTTCGACTTGCAGGGCAAGACGGATCGCGGCGAGGCGAACAACGACTGGGGCGCGCCGCTGCGGGTTTCCGACAACGAACAGGAGCGGCGGGGCGGCCAGGTGACCGGCACCGTGGGCGGCGGCGGCGCCAAGGTGGTGCTGGAGACGCACCGCGGATCGTTGACGGTGCGCAAGGGCGCGCTGGGCGACAAGATCACGACGGCGTTCCCGGAGTTCCCGGAAGCGCCGAAAGCGCCGGCGGCGCCTAAGGCTCCGGCCCTGCCGCGGTTGCAGCCGTAAGCCCTACTTCCGGACCGCGATCGCCTCGATCTCGATCATGTAGTCGGCGTTTGCCAGCGATTGGACCCCAACCAGCGTGCTGGCCGGCGGATTCCCGGTGATGTACTTGGACCGCACCTCGCGGATCACCCCTACTTCCGACGGCTTGTAGTTGGCCACGAAGACCGTGATCTTCACGACGTCGGCGAACGTGCAGCCCGCCGCGGCGAGCGCGGCCTTGAGGTTCTCATAGACTTGCGTGGTCTGCGCTTTGAGGTCGCCCTTGCCGACGATTTCTCCATTTGCGTTCTGCGCGACTTGCCCCGCGATGTAGATGGTCTCCTTGCCCTTGGCGGCGACGACATGGGTGTAGCCGGTGGGTTTCGAGAGGCCGTCCGGCTGGATGTGCCGGATCTGGGCGGGAAGGACAGCGGCGGCGGCAAACAGGACAGCGAGTTTCATGCGGATCTCCTTTTCTGGTCTAAGTCTGCGGGTGCAAGAGCAGGATGTGGACGTCCATGACGTTGGTGCCGGTGGGTCCGGTGGTCAGCAGGCCTCCGGCGGCGGCGAAGAACGAATGGGAGTCGTTGCGGGCCAAGGCTTCGGCGGCGCCCGCGAGGGCGCCAGTTTCTCCATTGTAGAAAGCGCCCGCGGCGGTGGTGGGGCCGTCGGAACCGTCGGTACCGGCGGAGAGCCCGCGGACGCCCGGCACTCCGGCGAGCGCGAGCGCCGCGGCGAGCGCGAACTCCTGGGCGCGTCCGCCACGGCCGTGGCCCCGTAACGTAATCGTGGTCTCCCCGCCCGCCAGCAGACAGGTCTTCGTGTTGGCACGGAGGTGCTCCCGGGCGATCGCAGCCCAAACGCGGGCAGCTTCGCGGGATTCCCCTTCCAACTCCGCGGTGAGCACCACCGGGTGATAGCCGAGTGCGGCCGCCTTGGCCGCGGCCGCCGCCAGGGCGAGCCGGTTCGAGCCGGCGATCACGTTGCGCACGCCGGCGAACAGCGGGTCGCCGGGCTTGGGCGTCTCGGCGAGGTCGCCGCAGGCGCCGCGTTCGAGGTGGAGCAGCACGCGCGGCGGGATCCCGGGTCGCGATGCGACTACGCGCAGGGCATCGGCATAGGTCGAGGGATCGGGCGCGGTGGGGCCGGAGCCGATGGTGCCCGGGTGGTCGCCGGGCACGTCCGAGAGGATCAGCGTCAGCACCTGGGCCGGCGCGGCCAGCCGTGCCAGTTGGCCGCCCTGCAACTGCGAGAGGTGCTTGCGGACGGTGTTCATCTGGTGGATGGTGACTCCGCCCGCGAGCATCCGTTGCGTGGTGCGCCGGAGGTCGCCGAGGGTGAGGCCCGGCGCGGGCAGCGGCAGCAGCGCGGAGGCGCCGCCGGAGAGGAGGAAGATCAGCAGATCCCCGGCGGCGGCCGCAGAGGCCAGCGCGGCGATGCGCCGGGCTGCGGCCACGCCGCGGCGGTCCGGGACGGGGTGGCCCGCCTGCAGAACCTCAAGGCGCCGCAGCGCTCGCGGCGGCAGGTCGCGGAC
>CAYYID010000078.1:0-28258 GCA_964471915.1 uncultured Solibacteraceae bacterium
CCTGGCCGCGCTGGCTGGTGGACGACCAGCGCGAAGCGTCGGGACGCGGCGATGTCGCCGCGTTCGTTTCGGAGCCGCTCACCGAGCCGCTACGCCTCAGCGGCGAACCGCTGGTGAACCTTATCGCGTCCACCACCGGCACCGATTCCGATTGGGTAGTGAAGCTGATCGACGTGTATCCCGACCAGGTCGCCGGACGCCCGGAGCTGGGCGGCTATCAATTGATGGTCGCCGCCGACATAATTCGCGGCCGGTACCGCGAGAACCTGGAGGCCGCGAAGGCGATCGAGCCAGGCAAGCCCCTGCCGTACCGCTTCGCGCTGCCCACGGCGAACCACGTGTTTCTGCCCGGCCACCGCCTGATGGTGCAGATCCAGTCGAGCTGGTTTCCGCTCTACGACCGCAACCCGCAGACCTTCGTGCCGAACATCTTCTTCGCCCGGCCGGAGGACTACCGGAAAGCAACGCAACGGATCTACCACGCGCCCGGCAACAGCAGCTTCCTGACGCTTCCCGTAGCGCCGTAGGTTAGAGCGACGCGACCTTGCGGTTCACGGTGAGGAAGTAGAAACCCACGCAGGCGAGCAGCACGCCAGTGACCGCAAGGGTCGCTGGCACCGTGAAGCCCTGGATGAACCACCCGAGGATCAGGCTCCCGATCGGCATGCCGCCGCGGAACGCCACGTTGTAGATGCTCATCACGCGCCCGCGCATGTCGTGGGTGATCATCTCCTGCACGATGGAGCTGACCATCGCGAACACCGAGATCAGCGCCGCGCTGCCGCAGAACAGCAGGAACAGGCTGAGCGGCAGGATCCGCGAGAGCGAGAACGCCGCGATCAGCACGCCGAGGATCGACAGCAGGATCATCGCCAGCCGCCCCTTGTGCTGCACGCGTCCGAGGCCCGCGACCACCAGCGCGCCGCACACCGAACCCGCGCCGGAAGTGACCAGCAGCCACGTGTACGTGTCCGAGCCCTGGTGGAAAACCTCTTTCACGAACACCGGCAGGAACGTGAACAGCGGAAAGCCCAGCAGCGTCATGCAGAACGCGAGCACGATCAACTGCTCGAGCCCCGCGCGCGCCCGGATGAACGCGACGCCTTCCTTCATGCTGCTGAGCACGCTCTGCGAGGTCTTGGGCGGAATGTAGGGGACCTTGATGGTGAGCAGCGAAATGATCACCGCGACGAACGACATCCCGTTCAAGCCGAAACACCAGGTGGCGCCGAGCTGCTTGAGCGCGAGACCGCCGAGCATGGGTCCGATGACGCGGGCCAGATTGAACTGGATGGAGTTCAGCGCGATCGCGTTGGGGAGGATCTCCGGCTTCACCAGCGACGGCACCAGGGATTGGTACGCCGGCCCGCCGAAGGCCTGCGCCGTGCCCACGACGAACGACAGGCACAGAATGTGCCACACCTGGACGTACTCGGTGAAGAACAGCGTCGCCAGCGTAAACGCGCAGGTCATCTGGATCACCTGCGACATGATCAGCAGCCGGCGCCGGTCCATCCGGTCCGCGAAAACGCCGCCCACCATCGAGAGGAGGAAGATCGGGATCTGGCCCAGAAAGGCGTCGAGCCCGAGGTAGACCGGCGAACCGGACAGTTCGTAGACCAGCCAGCTCTGCGCCAGCGTCTGCATCCACGTCCCGATCGACGACGTGCAGGCGCCCAGCCACATGATGCGGAAGTCGCGGTAGTGAAACGCTTCAAAGACCCGCTTCAGCCGGCTTTCGGGTTGGGCGGCCGTCGCCGCTTCAGGGGAGGGGTTTTTCACGCTGGATCAGATGAAGGATGTTGCCGTCGGCGTCCGCGAAGAAAACCAGCCGGTTGCCCTGGTTCGCGTACGGCTCGCCGAGAAATTGGACGCCGGATTCGCGCAAACGTTGGTGCGCGGCATCGAAATCGTCCACCAGCACCGCCAGGTGGCGCAGCCCGGGATCGCGCATCTTGTTCGAGCCGCGCTCACCCTCCGCGGGAATGATCTCGAGCATCGCCCCGTTGGGCGCCTTGACGAAGTAGTTACCGTCGTACTCGTAGTTGATGACGAAGTCCAGCTTCGCGACGTACCAGCCGGCCAGCGCCTGGGGGTTCGGCGAGGCGATCGCCGTGTGCTCGAGTCCTCGAAACATGTGAATCTCGAATTGTAGCAGGGATCAGAAGACGGAGAAGCAGAACACCTTGTTGGACCCTTCGGGCGTCAGCGCATACTCGCCGGGCTCGAGGATCTCGCCGGCCTCGATCCGGTACAGCCGGTCGCTGACCCGCGTGATGTTGACGCGCAGCGGCCGGGACCCCTTGCGGCGGTTGCGCGAGATGATTACTTCGCGGCGCCCGGTCTTCGTTTCGAAGCGGTAGAGGTCGAGCTTGGGCTGCAGCTTTTCGGCGACGAAAAGGAAGATCGGCTCCGGCACCGGGGTCCGGATGCGGCTGGCGGCGCCGGTCACGGCGAAGACTTCGTCGTCTTTGCGGGTCTCCTGGGTCGCCTGCCCCTGTTCGACTTCGATGAGCGTGCTCGCGTGCAGCAGGAACGGGACATCGGGCTTCTCCGGCACCGGGCCGGTGTATTTCTGGGCCAGGAGCAACGGTGTCAAAGCCAGCGCCACCACGAACTGCTTCATCTTTCTATGCTACCCGCAACCTGAGGAGCCCGTCGCGGCGGCGCTTGCACGCCCCGCGCGGCAACTGCGTCACACTTAAGACGTCGTACGATGCCCTGGGTTGCACTCATCGTCGCACTGCTCCTGGCCCTGCCCGCCGCGGGCGCTGAACTCGCGCGCTTTTCCGGATCGGTCGCCAGCGAACAGACCAACCAGCCGCTGCGGCGCGCCTCGGTGACGCTGCGCTCGGTCCGCGCGGGCGGGCCGAGTGTGTCGACGGTGACCGATGCCCAGGGCCGGTTCGACCTCCGCGACGTGCCGCCCGGGTCGTACTCGCTGGCCGTGGAGCGCGACGGCTATCTCCCGGGCGGGCGCGCCCGGATCGGCGACTTCCGGGTGCCGCCCCAGTTCCTGCTCCGCGGCGGCGACACGATCGAGAACGTCACCGTGCGACTGCAGCCGTGGGGCGTCCTGGCCGGCAAGGTCCGTTACGACGACGCCGAGCCGGCCGTCGCCGCGCAGATCCAGATCCTCGAGGAGTTCCGCAGCCGCGGCCGCCATGGCTTCCGGCAGGTGGCCGCCACGCGGACGAACGACCGCGGCGAGTACCGCGTCTTCGGCTTGCCGCCCGGCGAGTACCTGATCGCCGCCCGGTACGACCGGACGCCGGCCAATCCGGACACGGAGGAGCGGAACGTCGAGACCTACGGCACCACGTATTACCCTTCCGCGGTGCTGGTCACCCAGGCGCTGGCCGTGCGGCTGAACGCGGGCCAGGAGCAACTTGGCCTGGACGTCTACTTCAAAAGCGTGCGCAAGCAGCGCGTCTCGGGCTTCGTTACCAGCGGGAAGTCGAATGCGCGGGTCCGGTCCGCATCCGTCGTGGTGGAGCAACTGGATAGCGAAGGCACGGCCGTGCTGCGGCTGCCCGCCGATGTGCGGATCACGGCCGGCGGCGGCTTCGAGATCCGGGGCGTCGCGCCGGGCCGGTACCGGCTGGTCGCCGAGTCGAGCGACGACGGCGTCCGGCTGGTGGGCCGCAAAGCGCTGACAGTCGGCGAGGCTCCCGTGGAGGCGCTCGAGATCGTGGCGGCGCCGGAGCAGCGGTGGAGGTTCGTGGTGGCGGGCCTGGAAGCCCGCGAACTGGCCGCCGCGCGCGTTTCGCTGGAGCCGCGTTCGGCGGGATTCCGCACCGTGGAGGCTCGCGCCGTGAAGGAATCGCCGGGCGTGTTCGAGGCGACGCTCGACTCCGACGAGACTTACGACATTTATCTGG
Source organism: uncultured Solibacteraceae bacterium (assembly GCA_964471915.1). Taxonomy (GTDB): domain Bacteria; phylum Acidobacteriota; class Terriglobia; order Bryobacterales; family Bryobacteraceae; genus JAIEPW01. The sequence goes on from CAYYID010000078.1 coordinate 3,882, forward strand.
ATGGCCTGCCGGAAGACTACTTCCAGAAAGAACTGCGCTGGAACGGCCAGCGGATCGCCGAGCTGGCGACGGAGCGCGGCACGGCCGCGGGCGAAGTGACGATCCTGGCGGCCAAGTCCGTCGCGAGCGTCGCAGGTCAGGTGGCGGCGGAAGGCTGGCGCGCGGCCAGCGGCGTCGTAGTGACACTGATCCCAGATCCGCCGGCGGGACGGCTGGCCGAATACCGCGAGACGTTTTCGAACGAACAGGGGTTGTTCGAGGTGCGCGGCGTGGCGCCGGGGCGCTACCGCGTGGTGGCGTGGGTGGATGTGCCGCCGTGCGACTTCTATGACCGGGTGGCGCTCGATGCCTGCAACGGCTTTCCGGTGGAGGTGTCGCAGTCCGGCCGGTACGTGATCGGGCTGCGGGTGCAGGGCAGTTACTGAACAGCTCAGTTCTTCTTCTTGGGCGGCGGCGGATCCGGCTTCGGAGCCGGAGGCTCGGGATCCGTCACGCGCCGCCACCCGCCCCCGGAAGATGGCGCGGCCGGCGCGTCTTCGGTCTTGGACCAACCCGGCTTCGTGTCGCTCGACGCGGGCTTGCTGCTCGCGTCCGACCACGGATCCTGCCCCTTCACCATGGGACCCGAACTGCGCGACGGCTCGCTGACCGCGGGGCGGCGCCGGTTCACTGGCGGCGGATCATCGCGCTGCGGTTCCGGCTCCGGATCGGCGGGGAGCGTCGCGGGCGGCCGGGACACCGTCACCGGTCCGCCGGGACCGTCGCCCGAAAGCGAGGAGCGCCGGTACCGGACATCGGCATCCGGGTACCGGCGGCGGGCGCTGTTGGCGAGCGTGACTTCGACCAGCCGCGCGCCACTCGATCCCTCGGGCAGCGAATAGAACAGCGAATAGCGCTGGCGAATGCTCTCCAGCGTGGATTCCAACGCTCCCGGATCGTCCACCGGGACGCTATCGCCGCCCGAGTCCCGGGCGATCTGCGCGGTGCCGGCCGAACTGGTGCGGTCCCCGGCGCCGCCAATCGTGACGGGACCCCGACCGCGGCCCCGGCCTCCAATGATCACGCCGCCCCGTCCGGGCCAACCGCCGCCCGGCCAGCCGCCACCCCCGCCGGGGATCGCCACCGGACCCCGCCGGCCGATGGCGTCCGGCGCGATCAGCGCGCTGAGCACGGTGTCCGTCTCCGCCAGATCCGCCAGCACGCCCGTTACATCAGCCTCGAACTCGGTGCGGTCGTCGGTGAGGATCACGATGGCGCGCCGGGCGTCCCGCCGGGCATTCTGAGCCATGTAACGTACTGCGTCATACAACGCCCGCGTGATGTCCGTGCCGCCGCCGAAATTCTCGTCTGCGAGCAGCCGGTCGAACTCGTAAGCCAGGTTCCGGCTGTTCGAGCGGAAGGGCAAGCGGACCCGCGTCTTGCGGTCGAATACCATCAGGCCGATGCGGTCTTCTTTGATGAGGATCCGGAGCGCCGCCTCGCTGGCCGCGGCCACGCGCTCCACGTGCGGGCGCATGCTGCCCGAGACGTCGATCAGAAACAGCACGTCCAGGGGCATGTCCTCAGCGGCGAAGTTCTTGATGTCCCGCACCTGGCCGCGCTCGCGGATCACGAAGTCCTTGGCCGTGAGTCCGATGATGGCGCGATTCATGCGGTCCACCACCTGGGCGTCCACGCGGGCCAGCGTGACGTCGCTGCGGAAGGTGACGTCTTCCTGGGCGAACGCGCCCACCGGACCGAGCATCGCGACCGTCAATGTTAAGAGGCTGCGCATGGGAACCTGGGCCTTGGACGCACACCGGGCCGCACGGGTTACCACTTAGCCTTCGTCCCTTTGGATGGGCGGCACCGGCATGTCCGGCTTCAGGGGAGGTTTCCGCGCGTGCCACTCGGTGGCCCGCTCAAAGGCGTGCGCCAGCGCGAGCACGCGCTCTTCGCCGAACGGCGGCCCAGCGATCGTCAGCCCGATGGGCAGGCCGGTCTTGGTGAAGCCGCAGGGCAAGGAGATCGCGGGCAGGCCCAGGACGTTGAACGGTCCGGTGTTGTCGGGCTCGGGATTGCGCGGCTTCTCGGTCTCCTCGCGCTTGATGGCGGCTTCGATGGTGCGCGGGGTGCGGCGGCGCGTGGGCAGCACCACCAGGTCGACGTCGCGGAAGGAGTCCGCGACGGTGCGCCGCAGCAACTGGACCTCGCGCCAGCCGCGGACGTAGGCCGCCGCGCGCGCTTCCCCGCCCCGCTGCAGGTTGCGGCGCGTCGGAATCTGGTACAAGCCCGCCGACTGCTCGAACAGCTCCTTGTGGTAGGCGAACATTTCGCCGTCGAGCTGCGCCGCGCGGGTCGCGGGCAGCAGCGCCTCGCGGGTTTCGCGGGTCAGCTTCCCGATCACGCGGATGGCCTCCTCGACCGCCTGCGCGATGTCGTCCTCCAGATGATCGAAGAACGGCACCCGCGCGACGCCGATCCGCAGGCCGCTCACGGGTTGCCGGAGCGCGGCGGCATAGTCGGGAATCGGCCGGTCGACGCTAGAGATATCCAGCCGGTCATAGCCGGCGAGCGCTTGGAGCATCAGCGCCGCGTCCTCGACGGTCTTCGTCATGGGGCCGCAGTGATCGAGCGACCACACCAGCGGGATGATGCCGCGGATGCTCACCAGGCCATAGGTCGGTTTGAGACCGGCGATCGAGCAGAAGCTCGCCGGGGTGCGGATGGAGCCACCGGTGTCGGTGCCGAGGGCGCCATAGCAGAGGTCGGCGGAGACTGCCGCCGCGGATCCGCCGGAGGAGCCGCCGGGATGGCGTTCCAGCGCCCAGGGATTGCGCACCGGACCGAAGTAGGACGCGGCGTTGGTGCCGCCGTTGGCGAACTCGTGGAGATTCAGCTTGCCGATGAGGATCGTGCCGGCCTGTTTCAGGCGCCGCGCGACCTCGGCGTCCTCGCTGGGGACGCGGTCCGCGTAGACGGCGCTGGCGGCGGTGGTGCGGATGCCCGCGGTGTCGATGTTGTCCTTGAGCGCGATGGGGATGCCGTGCAGCGGTCCGCGGGAACGTCCGGCGGCGAGTTCGCGCTCGGCCTCGCGCGCGGCGTCGAGGGCCTGGGTCTTGAGGACGGTGATGAAGGCGTTGAGCTTCGGATTGTAGATCTCGATGCGCTTCAGGCACGCTTCGACGAGCTGCGTGGGCCGCACGGTGCGTCCACCGATCGCGGCGGCGGCCTGCGCCAGGGTCCACGCGGCGGGATCGCCGGCTTGCGCGCGAAGGGGCACGCACGCAGCCGCGGAGGTGGCCAGGAAGGTCCGCCGGGAGAGGGTTGCCATTGGTGGAGCATTCTAACAGCCTCGACCGGCGGGGCGGACTGGGCGCCTGCCCGAGCCCCGCCCCAGGGTGAGAACTTTAGCCTCCCCGCCGCACTACTGAAATGTAGGGTGGCGGAACCTCCGGGCAAAACACAACGATTCTGTGGTATTGATACCATGATTCCAGCATGGCTACCCAACGGCGATCTTCCGCCTGGCGTTCACTTCGCTACGTGGAGAGACCTGCAGCAGCGGCTGGCGTTTCATCCCCGGCGCCGCGTCTTGCTCGAGGGGTTTCGGCGGGGATGCGCAGCCCTGCGCTCCGCCAAATGCCGCCTGGTATACCTGGACGGGAGCTTCGTTACGGCCAAGGAGCAGCCCGGTGATTTCGACGCCTGCTGGGACATCACGGGGGTGGACGAGGCCGCGGTGGATCCGGTGTTCTGGGATTTCTCCCTGGGCCGCGCGGCGCAGAAACGGCGCTTTTTCGGGGAGTTCTTCCCGGCGCAGCTCCCGGAAGGCGCGACCGGCCGGGCCTTCGTGGAGTTCTTTCAGGTGAACAAGGAAACCGGCTCCGCCAAGGGTATTCTCGCGATCCGGTTGGCGCGGGAAGGGAAACGATGATCAAGAACGAGAAGCAGTACCGCATCACGAAAGCCCAAGCCCGCCGTTTCGAGGACGCCCTCGCCGAACTCGCGGCCCAGCGCCGCCCGGCGAACATCACGCCCCGGCTTTGGCGTGTCCAGCGCGAGGCTGCGGCCAGCCAACTCGCGGACCTCCGGGAGCAGCTTGCGAGCTACGACCGCCTCTTTCGCAGCAAAGAGTTGCTCCTGGACAGAGTGGAGGATCTCCCGCGCACCCTGATCCGCGCCCGCATCGCCGCCGGGATGACGCAGGAAGGGCTGGCGCAGCGGCTCGGCGTCAAGACCCAGCAGGTACAGCGTTACGAAGCGACCGAATACGAGAGCGCAAGTTTTGCCCGCATTCGCAAAGTGGTCCAGGCGTTGGGCCTCCGGATGCCGAAGCCCGCGCGTCTGGTGCGCGGGTGATACGCGGGCGAGGCATGGGATCCTGGAGTCGCGTGACGCCAGACGACTTCCCCTTCCAGGACCCCGGGGTCCTCTCCGACGGCGGCCTGACGCTGCGGCTGGCTAAGACCGTGCCCGGCGACCCCGCGCGCGATACGGTTCCCGCGTATCACTTCGAGATGCTCGCCGGCGGACAATCCGCGGGAGCCATCCGCTTTCGCGCGCAAACGAATTCCGATATCGAACTCTACGCGGGGCATTTCGGCTACAACGTGCACCCGGAGTTTCGCGGGCGGCATTACGCGGAGCGCGCCTGCCGCCTGTTGCTGCCGTTCGCGGCGGCGCACGGCATCGCGACGCTGTGGATCACCTGCAACCCGGACAACGCCGCCTCGCGGAGGACGTGCGAAAGGCTCGCCGCCACGCTCGTCGAGATCGTCATGATTCCCGCGGAGAGCGACATGTACTTGAAGGGCGACCGGTTGAAGTGCCGCTACCGGCTCAACCTCGCCGGATAGCCAATTCGTTCGCGGCGTCCAGACGCGCTACGGCTCTGGAAGTTCGCGAGGGCGCCGACGCGGCCGGCAGGTCAGACTGACGGTTGCGCTGTCCCACCGCCCCGGTGCCAGGTCGACCCGCCGCCGCCCGAGAAGACCTCGCTCGACGGCGCTCTTGCACGAACGGCGACCGCTTCCAAGCCACCGCTTAACTCCAGTTCCGGCTCCACCAGAGGGCGTCTAATCCGCGACCTGGATCACCCTTGTGTCGTCCGGCGCAGCGGTGATCGCGATCGTGCCTCGCTCCGGCGGGAACAGGGCGGGAAAGCGCTCGCCCCACTCGATGAGGACCAGCCGCGCCGTGTCGAGGATCTCGTCGAGGCCTAGCGTCGCGACCTCCTCCGGCGTGTCGAGGCGATAAAGGTCAATGTGATACACGCGCCCCGGGTACTCGTGGATCAGCGTGAACGTCGGGCTCGCGACCTCGTCGTGCGGGACCCCCGCCGCGGCGTGCAGGATCCCCTTGGCGAGCGTGGTCTTGCCCGCGCCGAGGTCGCCGGAGAGCAGAACGACGCGGGGCAGCTTCGCGGCGAGCCGCTCCCCCAGGGCGATGGTCTCCGCGGCGGACCGGGTCGTGTAGGTCATGCGGTCTCGCGGATCGCCGCAGGCAGATAAGCGAACAGGTCCGACGCGAGCACGCCGGTCTCGCCGCGGTCGCACGCGGCGAGTTCGCCGCAGCGCCCGTGGATCCAGACGGCCGCCCGCACGGCCAGCTCCCAGTCCGCGGGAAACTGCGCCATCAGCCCTGCAATCAGCCCGGTCAGCACGTCGCCCGTGCCGCCCTTGGCGAGCGCGGGGCTGCCGGACGGGTTGATCCACGCGCGGCCGTCCGGGTAGGCGATGACGGTCCGCTGCCCTTTCAGGACGACGGTGACACCGCGCGCAGAAGCCATGCCGCGCGCGGCGGCTAAGCGATCGCTTTGGATCTCGTCCACGGGCCGTGCTGCAAGGCGCGACATCTCGCCGGGGTGCGGCGTGAAGACGCGGACACGGCCCCGACCCTGGAAGTCCGTGCCCGAGAGCGCGTTCAATGCATCGGCGTCGAGGACCATAGGCAGATCCAGTTCGTCCACCAGGCGGCGCATCGTCTCGATGGTCCGCGGATCCGTGCCGAGGCCGGGCCCGGCCGCCACCAGCGACTTGCGCTCCAGCACCGCGGCATCGCATTCCGCCAGGCCGCCCGCGGCGGTCTCCGCCTGCGCCTCGGTCATGATCTCCGGCGCGTGTGCAGCAATGCCGGCGACCGCGGACGCCGGCGCGGCGACGGTGACCAGTCCGGCGCCGCCGCGCAGCGCCGCCATCGCCGCCAGCGCGGCGGCGCCGGTCTTGCCGCGCGATCCGGCGACCAGCAGCACGTGCCCGTAGCGGCCCTTGTTGGCGTCGCGCGCCCGCGGCTGGAACAGCGGCGCGAAGTCGCGCGGCTCGCTAAGCGACAGGTCGCTGACGTCGAGCAGATCCGGCGGCGTTCCGATGGACCCGATGACCAGCTCGCCCACGGCGTCGCAGTTCGGCGGCAGCACCAGCCCGGGTTTGGGCGCGGCGAAGGTCACGGTCAGATCCGCCCGGACGTACGGCCCCGCGCTCGTTCCGCTGTCCGATGCCATGCCGGAGGGAATGTCCACCGCTACGATCCGGGCGCGGGAAAAGCCGGCATTGATCTCGGCGATCCACCGCGCGTACGGCTCGCGCGCGGGCCCGGCGAGGCCGGTGCCGAGCAGCGCGTCGATCACCAGGGTCGCGTGGCGGAGCCGCGCTGGAATCTCGTGGACCACGCTCCCGCCGGCGGCGTCCAGCATGGCGAGGTTCGCCGCCGCGTCGCCTGCCAATTCCGCTGCGTCCGCGGCGAGCACCGCGGTGACGTCGCATCCGGCGAGCAACAGCAGACGCGCAATGGCGAGGCCGTCACCGCCGTTGTTGCCCTTGCCGCAGATCACGGCAATCCGCTGCTCTGCGAGCGGTGCGAAGCGCTTCTCGATCGCCTCCACCACGCAGCGCGCGGCGTTCTCCATCAGCACCAGCGAGGGGATGCCGCGCTCCACCGTGATCCGGTCCGCCTCGCGCATCTCGGCCGCGGTCAGCACCTTCATGGCAGCGCTCCCAGCATGTGCTCCAGGTTGCGGAGGCCGTTCGGCTGGCCCATCACGATCAGATGATCGCCGCCGGAGACGATCGCACCGGCCGGGGGTGAGAACTCCATGCGGCCGTCGCCGCGCCGGATGGCGAGCACGATCACGCCGTGCTCGCGGCGGAGCTTCAGCTCCTCGATCGTTTTCCCGTCCACCGGGCTCCGGTCGGCGATGCGGACCTGCTCGATGACGAAGTCCTCCCCAGCGTGCACGGTGAACTCCAGGAACTGCTGGACGTGCGGGCGGAGCAGCGCTTGGGCCATTCGGTGCCCGGTGATGTGGTACGGCGCGTAGACGAAGTCGGCGCCCGCGCGGCGCATCTTGGCTTCGGCCTCGTCCTCGGAGACGCGCGCGGACAGGTGGAGCTTCGGATTCAGCGTGCGGGCCGAGAGCGTCACGAAGACGTTGTCGGCGTCCGACGCCAGCGACGCGATCAGGCCGCGCGCCCGCTCGATGCCCGCCAGGCGCAGGCTGTCGTCGCGGGTCGCGTCGGCGGCGATCGCGAGCATTTCCATCCGCTGCGCGCGCTCCACGCGCGCCGGGTCGCTGTCCAGGACGACGAACGGCACCCGTTCGCGGCGCAGCGACTCCGCGGCGCCCCGGCCCACGCGGCCAAAGCCGCACACGATGTAGTGGTTGCGGAGCTGGTCGATCATTCTCTTATTCCTCCGCTTGCCGAAATACTGGTTGAGTTCGAGTTCGATGGCGGTCTGCGTCATGGCGCCGATCGCGATCAGCAGCACGCTGACGCCGATCAGCAAATAGAAGATGTTGAACGCGCGGCCCGCGGTGCTCAAGGGCCGCACTTCGAAGTACCCTACCGTGGTGATGGTGATCGCCGCCATGTAGAAGGCGTCGAAGAGCGGATAGCCTTCGATCAGGACGTAGCCGGCGGTGCCGATGGCGAGGGCCGCGGCCACAGCCGCCGCCACGATCACCAGCCGCCGGAGGATCGGATTCATCGCGAACTCTCTAAGCTAACACTTGCGCGCCAGCATCAGCGTTAGGTCGTCCTGCAGTTCGCCGCCGCCCGTCCACTGCTCCACGGCGGCGATCACGCTCTCGATGATCTGATCGTCGGACTTGTGCGCGTTGCGCGTCACCAGGTCCACCAGCCGCTCCTCGCCGAACATCTCGCCGTACTCGTTTTCGGGCTCGGAGACGCCGTCGGTGAACCAGACCAGCAGGTCGCCGGCCTTCATCAGAATGCGGCTTTCCTCGTACGCGGCGAAGGGAAACGCCCCCACCACCGTGCCGTTCACGTCCAGCCGCGTCGCTTCGCCGTTGCGCACCAGGATGGGCGGCAGGTGTCCCGCATTGGTGTAGCTCATCGTGGAAGTAACTTCGTCGTAGATCCCGAGGCAGAACGTCGCGTACTTTTCAGGCGAAGTGTTGGCGTAGAGCTGGACGTTGAGCCGCGACACGAGCTTGGCGGGAGAGACGCAACTGATCGCGCCGTTCGCCGGCATGGCGGCGAACAGCTCGGCCGAGCTTTGCAACTGGGCCCGCAACGACGACTGCAGGGCGGCCATCAACAGGGCGGCGGAGATTCCCTTGCCCGCCACGTCGCCCACCGCGATCGCGATGCGCTGCTGCTCAATGGCCTCGTAGTCGTAGTAGTCGCCCGACACCATGCGCGCCGGGTGGCACACCGCGGTGAGCTTCAGCGTCGGCGTGGAAGGCACGTTCTTCGGATAGAGCTGGCCCTGCACCTCGCGCGCGATCTCGATTTCCGACTGCAGGCGCTCCTTTTCCTTCGCGACCACCAGCAGCCGCTCGAGGTTCTCGGTCATCCGGTTGAACGAGTGGCCCAGCTCCGCGAGCTGGTCCCGCCCTTTCACCTGGATGCGGTGCGCGAAGTCGCCTTCCATGATCTTCTGCGTCCCCTCGTACAGGTGGTGCACGGCGCCGGTGATGGTGCGCGTCATCGAAATGCCGATCACCAGCGAGACCAGCTCCACCAATAGGAAGATGATGGCGACGATCCCGAGCAACACCGGCAGGATCCCCTGGGTCCAGTCGACCTGGCTCGAGAAGAGATTGCTGAGCACGGCCGAAGGCCGGCTCCGCACCACCAGGAAGAACTGGCCCTTCTCGACGGAGGGCGCCTCCCAGCGCAGCACGTCGATCTTGGCCACCCAGGGCACGTCCACGTCGAAGATGTTCTGACGCGGCGGCATCCGGTCCTTCATGGCCTCCGGGGCGGTGGTGGGCACGGCAGAGATCGAATCCCGGGAACCCGGCGGGCGGATGGTCACCCGGCCCCCCGCGGGCGCCGGTTGGTTGCCACTCTCCTGGAACTCCTGAAAGAAGACCAGACCCAGCCCGGGTACGAGTTCGGCCAGAAAGTCGTTGGTGAGCGGCGCCATGACGGTGACGTCGCCGGAGCGGGTTTCGGCGTGGGAGACGGCAAGATAGTCGCCGTCCTTGATCACGATGCCGTTCATGGGCGTCCACTCGGGCGGCGTCGCGTCGGTCTTGGTTCCTGCCGGGAAGTAGTACGGCTTGCCGCCCTCGTGGAGCAGAATGCGCAGGCCCGGGTAACGCTCCGCGAACAGGACGCCCACGCGCCGGAGGACCTCGGGCCGGTCCGCGGGGTCCGCCTGCTCCAGGGAACGGGACAACGTGCGCAGGCCGTTGACGCGCCGGTCCAGTTCGGTCTTCACCATGTGGACCGCCGTCTGGCTGGTGAGGGCCCACGCGCCGAGTCCCACCAGCGAAAGAATCAGCAGGATCGGCACCAGCGCGATGAACAAATAGGTTACGAGTAGCCGGTTGCGCAGCCGCCAGATGGCGCGCCGCGCCAGCGCCCGCAGCAAACGGATCGCCACCCAGACGCCGAACAGAAAGGCGAAGAAGAGGAAGAGACCCGAAGCCCCGGAACCGGTCCACGAGAACAGCCCCCCCAGGCTCGCCGAGGCGAGGAACGCCGTCCCCGAGAATCCGAGGGTGCGGTAAACCTGGCGCGCGTTGGGGATCCCGAAAGGCATGGCGGCGGCCCTAAAGCTGGAACCCGTTCACCTCGAGCCGGAATTCCGAGTTCAGCACCCGGGCGGCGCGCTTGCACATGATCATGCGCGCCAGGAAGATCTCGAAATAGTCCGTCACGCTGGCCTTGTCCGTGTCGATGACGAGGCGGAGCTTGATGCTGTACCGCGACTCGTCCTCGATGAAACCGCCGTTGCCGTTGCGCGGCGTGATCACCAGCACCGATTCGCGCACGGCGTCGTTCACCCGGTCATGCACGTCGAACGTCGACCGGTCCGGGTTCTGGACGCGCGAAAAATGCACGTCGCTCTTGTCCGCCAGGATCAGCGCCGCGGACACCGGCGAAACCGGCGTGCCGTCGCTTTCCTCGTGGTTGGCCACGGCGGCCACCACGTCGCCCACCTCGCCCGGCTCCATGTGCATTTCGTCCAGGATCCGGAGCGCGATGCTGGCGCCGATCTGCGGGTGCATCGCGCGGTGCACCATGCACCCGATGTCGTGGACGTAGCCGGCGATGGCGGCCAGTTCGGCTACGCGCGTATCCTGCGCCGTCTCCACGCACACCGCCCGCGCGCGCTTCGCGACGATTTTGGCATGGCGGTGCCCATGCTCCGTGTACCCGATCGTCGACATCTGCTGGTTGGCTTTCAGGATCCAGGTCTGGACCTTGTTATTGGCGACAACGGCGTCGTAGCTGACCGGAGTGCTCATGATCTGCCCTCACGCGGGCTCGGTGTCCCCTTTCCCCGGCGACCCGCCGGGGGCGGTCCGCCGTTCCAATTCTCGCACCCTCTTGACCAGTTCCGGCAGCTTCGGAAACGCCGTGATCGCCCGCAACCATTCCCGCGCGCCAAAGGCCGGGGAACCCGAAACCACCGCCCCGGCGGCCACGTCGCCGCCGATCCCGCTCTGCGCGTACACCACCGCGTTCTCGTGGATGGTCAGATGTCCCGAGACGCCCACCTGCCCGGCGAGCAGCACGTTCTTTTCCAGCACGCTCGAACCGGCCAGCCCGGTCTGGGCGCAGATGATGTTGTCTTCGCCCACCACGCACGCGTGGCCGATTTGGACCAGCGAGTCGATCTTCGCCCCGCGCCGCACCCGGGTCTCGCCCATCGTCGCGCGGTCCACCGAGGTCAGCGACTGGACCTCGACGTCGTCCTCGATCACCGTCACGCCGCTCTGCACGATCTTGGCGTGCGAGCCGTCGGCCCGCTTGGCGAATCCGAAGCCGTCGCCGCCGATCACCACGCCGTTCTGCAGCGTTACGCGGTTCCCGATCTGGCAGAACTCGCGCACTACGGCGTGCGAATGGGCGTGGAAGTCGTCCCCGATGTGCGCGCCCTCGTAGATGACCACGTGCGGACGCAGAATCGCGCGCTTGCCGATCACCGCGCCGTCGCCGACGCTGACGAAGGCGCCGATCGAGGCGTCCTCGCCGATCACTGCCGTCGCGGCGATCGCCGCGGTGGGATGGATCCCGGGAGCCGGTCGCGGCGGCTGGTAAAACAGCGCCAGCGCCCGGGAGAAATCCAGGTACGGGTTCGTGGACACCAGGCACCGGACCCCTGGAACGGGCTCCGAGGCTAGTACCGCGGCCGCGCGAGTACTCTTGGCCTTGGCCGCATACTTCGGGTTCGCCAGGAACGTTACCTGTGACGGGCCAGCCTGCTCGATACCGCTCACGCCGGTGATCTCGGGGTCGGTTTCCCGGCTCCCCGGGCCGGCCAGCTCGCAGCCGAGCGTCCGCGCGAGTTCCGAAAGGTTCATACGCGGAAGTAGTCCGGCCGCCAGTTCTGGATTTCCTTCTTGATGTCCGCGCGCTTCCAGTTATTGGCCAGCGTCTTCTCCACCAAGCCGGGTAGTTCGGCATCCCCGGCGAAACGCAGCCCGACGAACTGGTCTTCGTTCAACTGGCCGATCTTGCCGTGCATGGACGCCGGCAGCACCCGCTGCATGCGCAGTTGCTCTTCGAGCCGGATCAGCCGGTCCTGCACCTTCAGCGCGTAAATGCGGGCCTTGAAGGCGATCACGATGATGGCCAGGGTCCAGATCAGGCCGAAGATCGTGTCGAGGTTCACGGCTTTGAAGAGGTCCCAGACGGCTTTTCCCAGGCCCAGCACTAGCACGGGCAGCAGGAAGTAGTGGAACGGCGGATCGAACATCGCGTGGTTCTGGAGGTTCTGAACGGGGCGGTCAGCCAAGGGCGGTTCTCCTTCGAGAACCCATTCTACTCGCTTCCGGGCGCGCCGCCGCATGTCCCCTCGGCGCGGTCAAACTAAGTGATTCTGCTTGGAACCCTTGGTCCGGCTTCCTAGAACTTTTCGTTTAAGTGGTTTTCCACCAACCATTACGGTCAAATTGAGGTTGTGCGAAACGCCTCGACTTCGCACAATGGAGATGCAAGCCGGAATGGTTTTACCCGGGCGCAGTGATCCGGAAGGAGTGAACATGACGAGAGCGAGTCTAGCTTGGACCCGGTTTCGCCAGCTTTGGCAGGCGCGCGAAGGCCAGGACATGATCGAGTACGCGCTGATGGCCGCGGCGGTGGCCATTGTCATCGCGGGCTTTCTGCCTCCGCAGGTGATGCCCGCGATCAGCACCATCTTTTCGAAGATCACCTCCGGAATGTCCGCCAGCTGACGCAGTCGCGACAATCCGAAAGCAGAGCGCCCGCCACCAACGGCGGGCGCTTTGCTTTTGCAAAAACGAACCAGTACTTTGCGCGACTTCGTACTGCTGCGGCTCGGGTTTACGGTAGCTTTTCGGGTCCCTTGACCTGCTGCCAGCCTTCGCCGCTCAGCGCCTTCAGGAACTCGACCAGATCTTTCTTGTCGCGCTCGGAAAGCCGCAGTGCCGTGATCTTCTCATCCCGGTTCTGGTTTGGAATCCCGCCCCGGTTGTAGAACTCCACCACTTCCTCGAGCGTGGTCATGCTGCCGTCGTGCATGTAGGGAGCGGTGTGCTCGACGTCGCGCAGCGTCGGCGTCTTGAACGCGCCCCAATCCTTGGGATCCTTGGTCACCTCATAGCGCCCCAGGTCCGGCGGATTCGGCTTGTCCATGCCGACGCCGAGGTTGTGATAGGCGTTCGTCGTGAGGTTAATCCCTTCATGGCACTGGTCGCACTTCGCCTTCTCGAAGAACACTTTCATGCCGCGCAACTGCGCGCCGGTGAGCGCCTTCTTGTCGCCGGCCTTGTAGCGATCGTAGGGCGCGTTGCCCGACACGACGGTCCTTTCGAAGGTCGCGATCGCCTTCGCGACGTGGTCGATGTCGAACTCGCGCACGCCGAACACCCGCTCGAACCACGTGACATAACCCGGGATCCCGCGCAGCCGCCGCACCGCCCCGTCCAGCGTGTGCGCCATCTCCACCGGATTCTCGATCGGCCCCTTCGCCTGCTCCTCCAGCGTCGCCGCACGCCCATCCCAGAATTGCGCCAGCGAATAACCGCGGTTGATCACCGTCGGCGCATTCCGGCGTCCGGTCTGGCCTTGGAATCCCTCGGATACCTTCAGCCCGTCCCCGAACGCGTACTTCGGCATGTGACAGTTCGCGCAAGCCACCTTGCTGTCCTGCGAAAGGCGCGTATCGAAGAACAGCGCCCGGCCCAACTCGGCTTTGTCGGCGGAGTACGGGTTATCTTTGGGCCAGGGGATCGGCAGCAGGCCCAGCGGGACCTTGATGTCCTGGGGACCGTCGGCGGCCAGCAGCACGGCCGCCGTCAGCACGAACGCGGCGCGAGTCATGGAGGCCTCCTACTTCTTCAGATAGCCCGTGACGTACAGCGCGTTGTAGCCGCGCCACTTCCACAGCGTGCCCGTCACTTCCATGATGTGCGAGGCGTGCTCGATTGCGGCCTGGCGGAAGTTCGTCAGCCCGTCGCGCCGCGGATCGTGCTCCTCCTCCATCAGCATGTACAGATCGCCGTTCTGCGTCATCAACCCGATCGGCTGGCCCTGCTGGAAGCACTTCTGCGCGCAGGCCCGGTGCTTTTCGCCGTGCTTGCCGATCTGCAGATAGCACGAAAAGTCCACGATCTCGCCCACCATCGTGACGATCGCCGCGCCCGGGTTCGGCTTGCCGTCCACCGAAGCGCCCAGCGTCGTCGCCGACCACGGTTGCGCCGGCTTCTCCCCCAGCTTGCCGTGCGGCGCCTGGAACGTGCCCTTCTCCACCGTCATCTGCGGCTGCAGCACCGGACCCTTCGGCGGTTTCTCCTTCGCGGACTTCTTGGCGTCCTGCGCGAAAGCGGAGCCGGCCGCGAGCAGGGCGGCAACGAACAATACGGTAAGTCGCATGTCCGTCATTCTATCCGCTCACCGCGCGGAAAGGGAGGCGCGATACCAGTCGAGCGTGCGGCGCAGTCCCTCTTCGATTGAAAACCGCGGCGCATGACCCAGGTCCCGCGCCGCCGCCGCCGTGTCCGCCTGCGAGTCCCGGACGTCTCCGGCGCGCGGCGGACCATACGTGGCCGGAATCGACACGCCCTCGATCTCCTGCAGCACCTTCCAGATCGTGTTTAGCGAGTACCGGCCGCCGTTGCCGGCGTTGTACATGTTGCCGGCCGCGTTCGGGGCCGCCGCGGCCTTCAGCACCAGATCCGCGACATCTTCCACAAACGTGAAGTCGCGGGTCTGCTCGCCGTCCCCGAAAATGACCGGCGCGCGCCGCTCCAGCAGGCACTTCATGAAGATGCTCAGCACTCCCGAGTAGGGGCTCCCCGGATCCTGGCGCGGTCCGTACACGTTGAAGAACCGCAGTGAGACGGTCTCCAGTCCGAAGCACGAATGAAAGGCGCTCGCGTAGTATTCGCCCAGCAGCTTCTGCACCGCATAGGGCGACTTCGGCCGCGGCAGCATCGTCTCCACCTTCGGCAGCACTTCCGTGTCCCCGTAAGCCGACGACGACGCCGCATACACTACCCGCCGGACCTTCCCTTCCGCCGCTGCGCGCAGCACGTGGAACGTCCCGTCGACATTCACCTCGTGCGACGGCACCGGATCGGCGATCGAGCGCGGCACCGACGGGATCGCCGCCAGATGGATCACCGTGTCCGCCCCCGCGATCACCGGCGCGATCTCGCCATAGCTCCGGATATCCACCTCGTGGAACTCGATCCGGTCCCGCACTTCGTCCAGGTTGCGCGCGAAACCCGTCAGCAGGTTGTCGATCACCGCCACCTGCTCGCCCCGCGCCAGCAGCGCCCGCACCACGGCGGACCCGATGAACCCGGCCCCGCCCGTCACCACGTATCGTTTCATGTCCTCTTGTTCGCGATCACGATCAGCGACAGGCCCGGCCACGGCAACAGCCAGTCCAAACGCCGCCACAGCCACACCGTCTTATCGAAGATCTTCAGCGTCACTTTGTTAATCGTCTTGCGCCGGAAAATCTTACTAAACAGCAGCCACGACAGCCAGCCTGCCTTGTTCACGCCCTTCGCCGCCCGCACCGTGAACCCCGCCTGCTCGATCGCCCGCACCGCGTCCGCCTTCGTGTACCGCCGCTTGTGCCCCAGCGCCCGGTCCACCGACCCGAACAGCCCCGGGCTCTGCGGCACCAGCACGATCAGCGTCCCGTTCGGCCCCAGCGTCTCGTGCAGGCTCCCCAGCACCGCCGCCGGATCCTCCGCCGCCTCCAGTACATTGATGCACAGCGCCGACTCGAACTGCCCCTTCCACGGCGCATAATCCGCCGCGCGCTCCGGATCCAACTGGCACACCCGCACGTTCGGCGTCCGCAGGAACCGGTTGTGCAAGGCGTGCAGGTACAGCGGATCCTTCTCCGCCGCCACATACTGCTCCCGCTTGCCCATCAGCCGCCCCGACAGGTTCCCGATCCCCGCGCCGATCTCGAACACCGTCGCGCCCAGGTGCGGCCGCAGCTGCGTCGTCAGCCACGCCAGATACTGCGGCGTCCCCGTAAGATTGTTCAACACCCCGCGGCCGTACGGCTCGACGTACAAATCGTCCACCAGCCAGAACCACAGGATCACGCCCAGCGCCTTCACCCCGTCCTTCCAGCCGATCTTCTTGCCTTCCTCGTACGTCCGCCCGTGGTACGAGATCGGGACCTCGTAAATGCGCAGCTTCCGCTTCGCGCACTTCATCACGATCTCCGGCTCGAAGCCGAAACGGTCCGACCGCACCGGGATGCTCTTCAGCAGGTCCGTCCGGAAGACCTTATAACAGGTCTCCATATCGGTGAGGTTCAGGTTCGAAAACATATTCGACGTCAACGTCAGGAACTTGTTGATCATCGAATGCCAGAACGGCAGGATCCGCGTCTGCTCGCCCGCCAGATACCGGGACCCGAACACCGCGTCCGCCCGCCCGTCCAGCAGCGGTTTCAGCAGCACCGGATACTCGCTCGGATCGTACTCCAGGTCCGCGTCCTGCACCAGGCAGAAATCGCCTTCCGCCTTCTGGATCGCCGTGCGCACGGCCGCGCCCTTGCCCTGGTTTACCTCGTGCCGGAACAGCCGCACGCACGGGTTCGCCTTCGCGAACCGCTCCAGGATCTCCGACGTCCCGTCCTTCGAACAGTCGTCCACGATCACCAGCTCGCGCTCCACGTCCGCGGGCAGGGGCGCCGCGATCACTTGCGCGAGGCTTCGCTCGACAACGGTTCGCTCGTTGTAAACAGGAATCAGAATGGAAAGCAGCATTCGCTTCTGCGCCGTTCCGCGCAGTTCACTCCCAAAGGGCCCAACCGCGGCTTCTTCCAGTATAGGCGCCGTCGTACCGTCCATCGGCGGACCCGCCCCGCCCCGTTAGCCACCGGCCCCGCCCGCTGGGCTATACTCGAAGTTCGGCGCTTCGCTCCAGCGCTTCTTGGCTGCCAACCCGGTGAATCCCAACGTCTTGCTCGAATCCCGTGTGCCCGGGCTCCCGCTGGTCGCCCGCGGCAAAGTCCGCGATATCTACGACGCCGGCGACGCCCTGCTCTTCATCGCCACCGACCGGATCTCCGCCTTCGACGTCATCCTCGGCTCCGGCATCCCCGGCAAGGGCCGCGTCCTTACCCAGATCACCCTCTTCTGGCTCGACTTCCTGAAGAACCTCACCCCTAACCACCTGCTCTCCACCGACGTCGCCCGCTTCGGGCCGGACCTCGAAGGCCGCGCCATGCTCGTCAAAAAGGCCGCCATGCTCCCCGTCGAGTGCGTCGCCCGCGGCTACCTCTCCGGCTCCGGCTGGAAGGAGTACCGCGCCACCGGAGCCGTCTCCGGCGTCCCCCTCCCTCCCGGTCTCCGCGAATCCGACCGCCTCCCCGAGCCCATCTTCACCCCCGCCACCAAAGCGACCTCCGGCCACGACGAGAACATCAGCCACGACCGCACCGCCGAAATCATCGGCGCGGACCTCACCCTCCGCCTCCGCGACCTCACCCTCGCCATCTACCACCAGGCCGCCGCCTACGCCCTCACCCGCGGCATCATCCTCGCCGACACCAAGTTCGAATTCGGCTTCGCCGGCGATCAGCTTCTGCTCTGCGACGAGGTCCTCACCCCCGATTCCTCCCGCTTCTGGCCCGCCGATCGCTACCAGCCCGGCGGACCCCAACCGTCGTTCGACAAGCAGTACGTCCGCGACTACCTCGAAACGCTCACCTGGAACAAGCAGCCCCCCGGGCCCGTCCTGCCCGACGACGTCATCCGCAACACCGCCGCCAGGTACACCGAAGCCTACCGCCTGCTCACCGGGAGGGAACTGTGAACACGCTCGACATCGGACTCCTGTTGATCGTCCTCGTCTCCGTCATCGCCGGCTTCGCCTCCGGCCTCGCCCGCGTCGTCATCGGCTTCTTCGCCACCGTGCTCGCCGTCATCCTGGCCTTCTGGTTCTACGGGATCCCCGCCGCGTGGCTCGCCCGCTGGTTCGACCGCGGCACCATCGCCTCCATCCTCGGGTTCCTCACCGTCTTCGCCGCCGTCATCGCCCTCGGATCCCTGCTCTCCTGGGCCGTCGCGAAAATCCTCAAGTTCACCGGACTCTCGTTCTTCGACCGTCTGGCCGGCGGCGTCTTCGGCATCGCCCGCGGCGCCGCCGTCGTCGCCGCCCTGGTCGCCGTGCTGCTCGCCTTCGCCCCCAAGCCCCGCCCCGCCTGGATCGGCGAATCCACCGTCGTCCCCTACGCCGTCGGCGCCGCCGATGTCTTCACCTCGCTCGCGCCCTACCAGGTCCGCAAGGCCTTCCGCGCCGGCGTCGCCGAAGTCCGCAAAGTCTGGGAAAATCCCCGCAAGCTCGACGAGGTGGTCATCTGAGCCGCCCCATCGACCTCGCCGCCTTCGACCTCGACGGCACCCTCGTGGACTCCAAGACCGATCTCGCCAACTCCGTCAACGCCACCCGCGCCCACTTGGGCCTCGGCCCCATCCCCAATGAACTCGTCTATGGCTACGTCGGCAACGGCGCGCCCGTGCTCATCCGCAAAGCCCTCGGTCCGGAAGCTACCGAACACCAGGTGAATGAGGGTCTGGCTTTCTTCCTGAAGTACTACCGCGACCACATGCTCGACTTCACCACGCTCTATCCCGGCGTCCGCGCGGCCCTCGACCGCCTGCATGACGCGGGCGTCAAGCTCGCCGTGCTCACCAATAAGCCGGTGCGCTTCTCCATCGGCATGGTGGTCCAGTTGGGCCTGGAGGCCCACTTCTTCCGCATCTACGGTGGCAACAGCTTCGACCAGAAGAAACCGGACCCCGTCGGCCTGTTCGCCCTGATGGGCGAAGCCGGCGTCCCCCGCGAGCGCACGCTCATGGTCGGCGACAGCTACGTCGACGTGCTCACCGCGCGCAACGCCGGCGCCCGCGTTGCCGGGTGCACGTATGGCTTCCAGCCGGAGTCGTTCGTCGAGCACCCGCCGGACATCTACTGCGCCTCGATGCTTGAGGTCGCGGATTATGTCCTGGGGTGAGGCGATCCCCGATGCCGCCCCCGGAGCCGCGGCCGGTAGGCCGTGGGTGCACTGGCGTCGGCCGGGACCCGACGCACAGTGAGGAGAGTTATCGGTCACGGTCCGGGAGGCCGCGAGAATGGCGGCAAGGTCCCGGTCAAGGTCGTCCATCGCGTAATTGTATACGCTGCGGCGCGGTGAAGAAACCCTCGGCCGGCGAGTAGAAAGCCGTCCCGGCGCGCGTTGGCGTGCTGCGTAACCTGATGCAGGCACTCGGGAACGGCGACTCGGGGCGAAGCGTGGCATGCTGCTGCGTGGTGCCGCACGTCAGATGAAGTTCATAAGTCCTGAGGAGTGGGTTGACAGAAGGTCAGCCTTCCCATGCCCACTTCACGAACCGAACGATTCCATAGAGAATGCCGAGAAAAGCTGCCACCAACAGTAAGCATCGAATGCCAGAGCATCCAACATCACCCGATGGTTCTCGGTTCACCTGCACAGTCTATCAGCGCATCCGCGAGGAGGGGAAATCGGGGTGCACTCAGTCCACACCCGCGTGTCCCAATTTCCCGCCACCTCCGCAGCGACCATCTTAAGCACTGCGGCTTTCCCCAGTGTGGCTTCCCAGATGCGAGCCGCGTTCTTGAAGAAATCGCAAAGTGCCGTCACAAACCCGGACCATTGCCGGTCGCGTTACGCTGTTGGGGAGGGGGTGTTTGACGTGAAGCGCGACATGGATTTGATTCGCGAAATTCTGCTTCAGGCAGAAGGACTTCCGGCAGAGCGCAAGAACGCCAAGATAGAAATCGACGGGCGAGATCCCAACGAGATCGGCCAGCACCTTCTGCTTCTCCAGGATGCTCGCCTGGCGGAGGTCCTGGACAGTTCCGGAGTCGGGTCAATGCACAATGTGACCCTGAGGCGACTCACCTGGGAGGGTCACGAGTTTCTGGACCAGATTCGCAACGAGGAGAAGTACAAGGAAGCGAAAGAAGAGGCCATAAGGCTGACTGGAAGCGCCGGATTCGAAGTGCTGAAGGCGCTCTTGAGCGAGACGGCCAAGTTCGCAATCAAGGCAGCGTTATCCTAGACGGTCTAGGCGCGTTGGGGGCAGACAGGATGAGCAGGCTGGAGGGCCGGAGTGTCCAGCCAACTCCGCTAGGTAGATGCCACGGAGGGCAAGGGGTGAATATGCACGCTGTGCATTTTGGTTGCCGAGGCAAACAAACCTCCACACCGGTTAAGAAGACCGCATTGGTCGCACTCAGGCAAGTACACGGTCTTCCAGTCGCTGATGCTCTTTCTTGCAAAGCCCCAGAGCGAAGGCCGGAGGACGCAAAGCTGATGGTTATAGATCGACACGCACAGGCCCCTGGTGCTGAGTACCTCGACAGCCTCCTCTAGCTCATTCTGATAATCAGCAGCATCGATCCACAGAACGTCACGATTGCGCGGCGTGTAGCCAGTCGGCTCCAACCCCATCAGGGCTATGTGGCCCACGAACGGTAAGTTGCGGTAGATATAGTGTGCGAGCGACACGAGACGGGGAATGCTCAGCCGGTGCAATACGACCCGAAGCTCGATTTGCTGGTGCCATCGTGCGAGCTGATGCATCCCGAGAACGGTTTGGTCGAATGCATGCCTAGCCTGCACGATGAAATCGTGAATAACCGGATCATCAGCGTAAAGCGGAATCCCGAGCACGAAAGACGCGTGCTTCAATGAGGCGAACTCACGCGTGAAATCCGCCCACGCAAACCGCCGGCCATTGGTGAGCATGTGAACGTCTGTGCGAGGCCAGTAGTCGCGAAGGCTGCGAACAAGGGTGAATAGCTTCTCCCCCAAAAGGGTCGGCTCGCCACCGGTAATTCCAACCTGCGCGGGTCCACTTGGAACAAGCCGAATGAGTTCAAGGTTGGCTGCGAGGAAGTGATCGAAGTCATCGTGGTCCTTCGGCGGCTGACTACACATGAGACAATTGCTATTACAGCGCTCGGTCACAAAAATCGAGTTGTGCTCGGAATCGGGTCGATAAATCGTTCGGACAAAACCACCCGGTTCGACGATGGCGATGTCACCATCCCTCCAATGATCAAAGTGGCGTAACCCGTGCACGACCGGCACTTTCACACTAGACAGTCGACTGGCATGGAGAAACTCCGGGGTCAGAATTGCACGGTAATTTTCCGATACATCAGCTTCGGGTAGAGCAGGGGTGACAAAGATGTACTCTGACGCATCGTCACGCGGCACGGTCGTGACGCGACCGACAACGGCTTCGGTAAGCGAATGCGATTGGCCGGCCGTTGTTAGGCGCATGCCGTCGCTTCAGCTCTGATGTCGGCCACTCCGCGGTCACGGACCCACGCGAATGCGATCCGCATAAACTCGCGGTCAGCTCCGTCGAGCAACCGAAATAGATGACTTATGATGCTCATGTTCTTGTGGCAGAACGTACTTGTAGGTCGGTGCCCCACCATATCGCCCTGGGTGGCGTGGTGCAGTATCGGATCTGCGCCGCAATAGCATTGCAGCGCGCAAGTGTCACAACCGGGGAGAATCTCGTTGATGCCCGCATTCAAAATGGCCTGCATGCGTGCTCCGGTCAGGAGCTCCTGGTAGGTGTGAGTTACTGTGCCCAGACAAAACGTGTCATCATTCATTTCCGCCAGCATCCGGCTTTCATCGCTTGCGTAGACCTTGCCGTTGTAGTTGTAGACTAGCGCGCCGAGACCGGCGCCAGTCGGACTCTGGAGATCAACGTAGCCTGTTGCTGAAGGCGTCAGAATTTTTGTGAATATGATCTTGGCATACACCTCTTGGATGTCCACCCCCTGCCGATTGAGCGCAATTATGTGGGCCAGCCCTGTCTTATAGAAATCAAGAAACTGGTTCATTCCATAACCAGTCTTTCGGGTGGTCTTGATGGCGAATCCGTACGGACTAAGGGGACGCAAAAAGATCGAGCGAAAATCCTGTCTCACGTACTCATCAACGATCTCGACTGGATAGTCGAGGCTGCGCCGTGTCGTGGTCATGATAGCAGCAACATTCTCTGGTCCGACCACGGCACGGGCGTGAGCAATTCCTGCGATTGTCCTTTCGTAACTATCATTACCAGGGCGCGGACGGTTCGCGTTGTGAAGGAAGGCCGGACCATCGAGAGACACGGATAGCTTGATCCCTTCCTTGCGACAGTAGTCCAGAACCTCGCTGGTGGCAGGGGCTAGCGTCGTACAAATTACGAAATCAAGAACCTTGTCGCGGATGACGGCGAGTTCTTTCGCGCGTGCGACAATCCACTGAATCATGGGGAATGCCAGCAAGGGCTCGCCGCCCTGAAACTCGAGAGTCAGATCCTTACTCGGTGACTGCAGCATGAGTTGCAGCGCGGCTTCAGCTGTTTCGGCTGTCATGTCATACGTCGTTCTATCAGTCGTTTGGCGGCTGACTTGACAGTAGTGACACGAGTGGTCGCAGCGCAGCGTGACGACAAACATGTGCAGCTTCGGACCACCTTGCAGAAAGTGCTTCTTGGTTCGATACTTTGTCGAAAGCACTGGCAACAAGGGCGAGCTATCGCTATCCATTACGAAATGCCGCGCTTTCAGGTCTCGGTAGAGATCTGTCCGCGGTAAGAGACGCTTATGAACGAGGTCGGCCGCAGTGCCCGTCGGCGCAATCAGATATTCACCGGCCTCATTGACGAGTAGTTCTCGCTCGGCGCTCAGACGGTGGAAACGGAAAGGCAGGGGTGAATACGCCACCTGCGGCGATTGGTATGTCGTGATGTTGTAGAACTGCCGCACGGGCTCAGAGCTGCTCCTTCGCTGACAGACAAAGTGCGTAGTTCAGGAACTCGTGTATGACGTACTTATCCCGAGCGCGGATCATCAAAGCTTGATCACGAAAATCAGCTTCGCAGAGGTGCGTGAACGCCGAAATGGTTTGCTCCACAGTTGCATCCGTGTAAAAACTGGCCGGTAATATGACGGTATAGGTCAACATCCGACGGGATCATCAACATCACCAGGTGGTTCATCGCTGACACCTGCATCAAACAGAGCCTTCGCGACGATAAGCTCTCGAAGAGAACTAGTGCGCTCGAAGATCTCTTCTCTCAGCTGGTGATCTAGCAATTGGTTACAGAACTCACCGGCGAGGGTTTCTGACGTGGGGGCTAGAGGTTGGTCCAGAGTCGGTGCTTTTGGGCTCAGGCGGACAGAAACGGAGCCGTCAGTTGGTTTTGTCAGCAGCACGTAAGCTCGGTCAGTAAACCAGTACGCAGCCCGCAGGATCGCACTTCGACTGTACACTCGCTCGTCCAGGCACACAAAAGTGGCCTCGCCGTCCGTGGTAATCGCAACCGCCGAGGCAGACATAATACCTTTGTTCGCCGGTTACCTGCTGCGGGATCGATGAGAGCTGTGGCTGGAATGCGATCGATGCGAACTATGCGAGCGATGGCTTGTATGGCCAGCAATCTGCGAGAGATGATCTGCTGTCTTGAGAACCAGGGGTGCCGGGTTCTGGTTCTCAAGGGTTGGGCTCACTACGCTAACAATCGTTGGTGTTGGTGGCACAGCGGGGAGGGCCGTCTGTCCGATACCAAGGACCGCAGCGACCGAACTGCCTAGCAGGACGGCCTTTGCGATAGTGCCAACTTTCTTCCTCGGTGAAACCAAGCTAGGATCTTTGTCCAGTTTCGGAATTTCGCTCACGCTGTTTCTCCAGAATTCCCCTAGGGATACTCCTACCAGGGGCATACTACAGCGAAAAGCTCTTGTCGTCAAGAGTCGTGTGGACGCGACCCGCTCGAGCGACCCGCTCGGAGCCGGACCCGCTCGGGGACCAAATCCGCTCGACCGCTCGGGACAGTCTGGCGGCGAGCCGGGGGCCAGACTGGCACGGTCGCATTGTCCCCGCCGGAGCGAGACGGGTCGACCCGTCCCCTCTACAAGTTGCTGTCAACGCTGGACTTTCCAGAATTCCGTGCGCACCCTTGCCCTGCGACCCACCCCGGCCATCCCCCTGGCGCAGGCCGGACCCGAGCGGATAAGTGCCCATCCCATAAGAACTTGGCTCAGTTAACTGAAGAAAAGCATCCCGCCCGGCCGGTGCCATACCGGCCCGTCCCCGCCGGGCGTTCGCTATCTGCCTTCGTGAATCAGATCCCGGATTCGCGACCCCTCGCCGAGCGTGAATCCGTGCGTCCCGGCGAACTCCAGCATTTTCCGAACGGCCCACCGCCGCTCTTCCCCCCCCTCCGGTGCGGGGGAACTCTG
Source organism: uncultured Solibacteraceae bacterium (assembly GCA_964471915.1). Classification (GTDB taxonomy): domain Bacteria; phylum Acidobacteriota; class Terriglobia; order Bryobacterales; family Bryobacteraceae; genus JAIEPW01. Next base: position 28,061 of record CAYYID010000078.1, read on the forward strand.
CATGAGCGCCTCCAGGGCGCTCAGCACCACCTGTTCGGCCGACTGAAACCGCCCCGAGCGCAACTGCTGGTCGATCGACTGCTCGCCGCGAGAGTCGAGGTGGACTTCCATAGGTCCCCAGTTTACAAACTCCTCCAACCCCCAAAACCACGATCCCTAGAAAACCCATGGAGGTTTCCCGATTCTGCTCAATGACTT
>CAYYID010000079.1:0-27240 GCA_964471915.1 uncultured Solibacteraceae bacterium
GGCGGAGCGGGCGCTGAGCTCGGTGATCCCGGACGAGAAGTCGTTCGGCTACACGCTGCGCGTGGTGAGCGACATCCTGGAGTCGAACGGCTCCAGCTCGATGGCGAGCGTGTGCGGCGGCTCCCTCGCCCTGATGGACGCGGGCGTGCCGACGGCGGCTCCGGTGGCGGGCATCGCCATGGGCCTGGTGCTCGAAGGCAACGACTACGGCGTGCTGACGGACATCGCGGGCGCCGAGGACCACTACGGCGACATGGACTTCAAGGTCGCCGGCACGAAGGACGGCATCACCGCCCTGCAGATGGACATCAAGATCCCGAAGGTGACTCCAGCGATCATGAAGGAAGCGCTCGAGCAGGCCCGGCGGGCGCGGCTCGAAATCCTCGAGAAGATGAACGCGGTGCTCGCGGAGCCGCGCAAGACGATGTCGCCGTATGCGCCGCGCATTTACCAGTTGCAGATTCCGGTGGACAAGATCCGCGAACTCATCGGCCCGGGCGGCAAGGTGATCCGCGGCATCGTGGACCAGACGGGCTGCAAGATCGACGTCGAGGACGACGGAAGCGTGCGGATCTTCTCGGCCGACGGCGCCTCCGCCGACAAGGCCATCCAGATGGTCACCGACATCTGCGCGGTGGCGGAAGTGGGCAAAACGTACCTTGGCAAGGTGGTCCGGATCGCGGAATTCGGCGCTTTCGTCGAGATCTTCCCGGGCACCGACGGGCTGCTGCACATCTCCGAGATCAGCGAGAACCGCATCAAGCAGGTGCGCGACGAACTGAACGAGGGCGACCAGATCCTGGTGAAGGTGCTCGCCATGGAAGGCAACAAGATCAAGCTGAGCCGCAAGGCGATCTTGAAGGAACAGCGCGAGAAGCTGGCGGGCGCCGGCGCGGCCCAGAAGTAGTTCCACGCCGTTGACCGATACCGAAGGGGCGAGCTGCGGCTCGCCCCTTTGCTTTTCCGTTACACTCGAACGAAGCATGCTGGAGCATCTGGAGCGGACCGAGGTCGCCGACGAGCCGCCGCCCTTCCTGGGCCGGTGGTCCCGCGTCTATGCCGCGGTGCTGTCGTTCGTGGCCGCGCTGATCGTGCTCTTCTACCTCTTCACGCGAGCCTTCCGCCCATGACGCTCATCGACTGGGCGGTGCTGTGCGCCTGGCTGCTGCTGCTGGTCGGCTTCGGCATCTACCGCGGCCGGGGGTCCGACAGCGTCAGCAAGTTCCTGCTCGCGGGCAAGGAGATGCCCTGGTACGCGATGGGCCTCTCCATCATGGCCACGCAGGCCTCCGCGATCACGTTCGTCTCCACCACCGGGCAGGCCTATGTGGACGGCATGCGCTTCGTGCAGTTCTATTTCGGGCTGCCGCTCGCGATGGTGCTGATCTCGATCACCGCGGTGCCGATCTTCCACCGCGCCAAGGTCTACACGGCGTACGAATACCTGGAACAGCGGTTCGACACGCGGACCCGCGCGCTGGTCAGCGGCATCTTTTTGATCCAGCGCGGCCTCGCTTCCGGCGTGGCGCTGCAGGCCCCGGCGGTGGTGCTCAGCGTGATCCTCGGCTGGTCCCACCTGACGACCACGCTGGTGATGGGCGGCCTGGTGATCCTCTACACGACCACGGGCGGCATCAAAGCCGTGCAGTGGGCCGACGTGCCGCAGATGGCCATGATCCTCGGATCCCTGGTGCTGGCGTTCGGGGTCGCTTTGTCGCTGCTGCCGCCCCAGGTGAGCTTCGTCGACGCCGTCAAGCTGGCCGGCGCGGCCGGACGCCTGAATGCCGTGGTCACCGACTTTCGCTGGGACGACCGCTACAACCTCTGGAGCGGCCTCATCGGCGGCATGTTCCTGGCGCTCGCTTACTTCGGCACCGACCAGAGCCAGGTGCAGCGCTACCTGACCGGCAAGAGCGTGGGCCAGAGCCGCCTGTCGCTGCTGTTCAACGCCATGGCGAAGATCCCGATGCAGTTCTTCATTCTGTTCATCGGCGTGATGGTGTTCGTGCTGTTCCAGTTCGAGAAAGCCCCGCTGCTGTTCCAGCCGGCGGAGCTGAAAAAGATCGAGCAGCGGGCCGGGTTCCCGGCGGTCGCCCAGCGCTACGACGCCGCGTTCGCGCAACGGCGCGCCGCGGCCGAGAATCTGGTGGAAGTGCAGCGCGGCGAGGACCCCGCGGCCCGCGACGCCGCCATCCAGCGCTACCGCACCGCGCACGCCGGCTTCGAGGACGCCCGCAAGCAGGCCGCCGAGATGGTGAAGCCGGGATTCTCGGACACCAACTACATCTTCCTGGGGTTCGTCACCAAGTACCTGCCTGTCGGCGTGGTGGGCCTGGTGATCGCCGTGATCTTCACCGCGGCGATGTCGTCGATTTCCGGCGAGATCAACTCGCTCGCCACCGTGACGGTGATCGATTTCTACGGGCGGCACGTGCGGCGGACGGGCAACGACGCGCACTACCTGTTCGCCTCCCGCGCGGCGACGGTGTTCTGGGGCGTGTACGCGATCGGCTTCGCGAACTTCGGCTCCATCGGCGCGCTGATCGAGTTCGTTAACCTGGTGGGCAGCTTGTTCTACGGCGGCATGCTGGGCGTGTTCGTGCTCGCGTTCTATTTCCCGCGCGTCACGGCGGCCGGGGCCTTTTGGGGAGTGATCCTGGGCGAACTGGCGATCTTCGCCGCGAACCGCTTCACCTCGATCGCCTTCCTCTGGTACAACGTCATCGGCTGCGTGGTGGTGATCGCGGCCGGCATCTTGATTTCGCTCGCCGCGCCGCGGCGGGAGGCCGCCTCTTAACCCATGCTCTCGGAAGCCGCTCGCAAACAAGCCGCTCTATGGAATATGGTCGCCAAGGATTGGGCGGCGATCCAGGAATCGATCGAACCGGAGCTGTGGAACGCCGTCCTGGACCGGCTGGCGATCCAACCCGGGGAGTCCCTGCTCGATGCCGGATGCGGCGCGGGCGGAGCGTCGGTGCTGGCCGAGGCGCGGGGCGCTCGCGTGTCGGGATTCGATTGCTCGGAGGCGCTGCTCGACCTGGCCCGCCAGCGTCTGCCCGCGGCCGAGTGGCGCATCGGCGAACTGGAGGAAGTTCCGTTCCCGGACGCCTCTTTCGACGCCGTGATGGCCATCAACACGCTGCAGTTCTCGGCGGACCCGGCGAAGGCCATGGGCGAACTGCGCCGCGTCACGAGGACGGGCGGGCGGATCGCCGTGGCCGTCTGGCACATCGACTCCGACCAGAAGACCATCTTCGACGCGTTCGTGTCCCTCTTCGACAAGAAGCCCGCGAGCCGGGGCCCGTTCCACCTCTCGCTGCCCGGCGAGCTGGAAGCGCTCACGCCCGGCGCGGCCATTGAGACGCTGGCCGGCGATGTCGAGTACGCGGACCTCGAAACCGCGCTCCGGGGCCAACTGGCGGCGGGCCCGTCGCAACGCACCATCGAGATCTTCGGCCGGGAGCGGGTGGCCGCGGCGGTGACCGGAGCGCTGAAGCGCTTCCTGACGCCGTCCGGCGCCATCCGGATGCGAAACCGGTTCCGGATCGCGACCGTCTCCATTACGGGCTAAACGAGGGCCTAGAATGGGGTTAGTGACCCAATTCGCGCTACTGTGGCTGTTGTTGCAGGATCCGCAGGCCGACGGCCTGAAGGCGCTGGAGGAGCGCCGTTACGAAGCCGCGATCGCCGCGTTCGAGAAGGCCGCTGCCGCCAACCCGCGGGACTACTTTGCGAAGTTCAATCTCGCGCTGGCGCTCTCGCTGGCGGGCCGCAACAAGGACGCCATCGCCTACTACCGGCAGGTGCTGGAACAGAAGCCCGGGCTGTACGAGGCCGAGCTGAATCTCGGGATCGTGCTGTTCGAGGAGAAAAAGTTCAACGACGCCCTGCCGCTGCTGGAGTCCTCCGTGCAGACGAAGCCCACGGAGTTCCGGCCCCGCTACTTCCTGGGCCAAACGTACTTCGAGCTGAACCGCATCGCCGACGCGGAAGCCGCCCTCACCGAGGCCGTGAAGGCGGACCCGAAGTCCGGGCAGGCGGCGCTGCTGCTGGCGCGCGTGCTGGTGCGCCAGGACAAGATCGCGCTGGCCGCCGAGCAGTACCGGCGCGCGGCGGAAGTGGAGCCGGAGCTGAAGAACGCGCCGCTCGAACTCGCCGACGTCTACGAAGCGACCAGGCAGAAGGACAAGGCGATCGCCATCTACGAGAAGTTCACGGACCGGCCGAACGTCCAGGAGCGCCTGGGGCTTCTGTACGTCGAGACCGGGCGCCCGGCGGAAGCGATCCCGCTGCTTGAGAAGGCCGTCGCCGCCAGCCCGACCGCGGCCAACCGCCTCGCCCTGGGGCAGGCCTATCAGAAGACCAAGCAGATCGACAAAGCCGCCCGGGAAGTCGCGGCGGCGGCCGACGCCGAGCCGCGCAACGCAGAGCTGCGCCTGCTCGCCGGGCGTCTGCTGCGCGACCAGCGCAATTTCCCGGCCGCCGCGAACCAGTTCTTCGCCGCCGCGCAGTTGCAGCCGGATTCCGTGGAGGCCTGGAGCGAGCTGGCGGGCGCGCTGATCCTCACCGAAGACTACGCGCGCGCCATCTCCGCGCTCGACAAGGTGAAGATCCTCGGCGCCGAAAAGAGCGCGCACCACTGGTTCCGGGCCATCTCGCTCGACAAGCTGCAGGCCGCGAAACCGGCGCTCGAAAGCTACCGCAAGTTCCTCGAAACCACCGACGGCTCCAGCCCGAACGAAGAGTTCAAGGCCCGCCAGCGGATCAAGATCCTGGAAAAAGAGGTGAAACGGAAGTGATCGCCGCCGCCCTGACCCTCGCGCTCTTCTCCGCGGACCTCGCCGGTGTAAAGGCCGAACGCCTGCCGGAGCGGCGCGCCGAGCGCGCGCTCGCCAATGCCCTGACGGCGCTCGCCGAGACCCGCGAGAAGTACGACGCGGGCAACGAAGCGGGTTGGAAGGCGGCGCTGGCCGAGACGCTCGACTCCGTGGAACTCGCCCGCCAGAGCCTGGCCGAGACCGGCAAGGAGCCGCGGAAGAGCAAGACGCACAAGGTGGCCGAACTGAAGACCCGTGAACTGACGCGCCGCCTGGGGCAGCTCGCGGAGCGTTTCGGCTTCGAGGATCGCCCCGCGGCCGAAAAGGTCCGCGACCGCGTCCAACAGATCCACGACGAGCTGCTCGAAGCGGTGTTGGCGCCGAAAGCGAAGAAGGAGTAGCGATGCGGCTGTGCTGCGCTCTGCTGATCCTCTGCCTGCCGCTCGCCGCGCAGAGGGACTTCCTCACGCCGAACGAAGTGGACCAGGTGCGGCTGACGCAGGAGCCCAACGAACGGCTGAAGTTGTACGTCATGTTCGCGCGCGTGCGTATCGAACTGCTGACGCAGTTGTTCGCCAAGGAGAAGGCCGGCCGCTCGGTGCTGATCCGCGAAAAGCTGGAAGAGTACACGAAGATCGTCGAAGCCATGGACACCGTGGCCGAGGACGCGCTGAAGCGCAAGGTCGATATCACGCTCGGCCTGAAGGCAGTGGCGGACGCCGAAAAAGAAATGGTGGCGAAGCTCCAGCAGTTCGAGGAGGCCAAGCCCGGCGACCTGGCCCGGTATCAGTTCGTCCTGCAGCAGGCCATTGAGACGACCACGGACTCCGCCGAGCTGAACGCCAAGGATCTGGAGACCCGCTCCACCGAGGTGTCCGAGCGCGTGGAGAAGGAGAAGAAGGAGCGGGAGGCGCTGATGACGCCCGAGACGCCCGCCGATCCGCCCGCGCCCAAACCCGGTGCGGCGGCGTCCCCCGAGAAGCCGGGCGAAAAGACCGAGGAAGCCAAACCGGCCCGCAAACCGCCGACGCTGCTCCGCAAAGGCGAGTTGCCGCCCACCAAGAAGAAGCAGTAGGCGTTTGACATCCGGCCGCGCCTCGCGTCATCCTTAATGGAGACGGGCGGCGCGGTAGCCAAGTGGTAAGGCAAGGGTCTGCAAAACCCTTATTCGTCGGTTCGATTCCGACCCGCGCCTCCAATCCCTCCGCTTGCCGCTTCTCCTCAACGCCCAACGTCTGACCAAGAGCTTCGGGGCTACGAACCTGTTCCGCGACGTGTCGTTCACCGTCAACGACGGCGACCGCGTCGGGCTGATCGGTCCGAACGGCTCCGGGAAGTCGACGCTGCTGAAGATCCTCGCCGGGCTGGCTGAGCCGGACTCCGGGGAGGTGGCGCCGCGCAAGCGCCTGCGGGTGAGCTACGTCGCGCAGGAGAGCGAATTCGCCCCCGGCGACACCGTGCGCGGCGTCATCGAGCGCGCCCGGGCCGGCGACGACGCGCGCATCGAGGAGACGCTGGGACGCGCCGGCTTCGAGCGGTTCGACGAACCGGCGGCGGCGCTCTCCGGCGGCTGGAAGAAGCGCCTGGCGATCGCCGAGGCGCTGGTGCAGGATCCCGAGTTGCTGCTGCTCGACGAGCCGACCAACCACCTGGATCTGGCCGGCATCGAGTGGCTGGAGAACCTGCTGGCGCAGGCGCGCTTTGCCAGCGTCGTCATCAGCCACGACCGGTATTTCCTGGAGAACGCGGCGAATCAGATGGCGGAACTGCACCGCGTCTATCCGGGCGGGGTGCTGCGCTTCGCCGGCAACTACAGCGCGTTCCTCGAGAAGAAGGCCGAGTATCTGGCCGCGCAGGAGAAGCACCAGGAGGCGCTCGAAAACCGCGTGCGCACGGAGATCGAGTGGCTGCGCCGCGGGCCGAAGGCGCGCACCACGAAGTCGAAGGCGCGCATCGACCGGGCGAACCAGATGATCGGCGAGCTTGCGGACCTCGAGTCCCGGCGTGCGACCCGCAGCGCGGGCATCGACTTCACGGCTACCGAGCGCAAGACCAAGCGCCTAGTGGAACTCGAAGGGGTCCGCTACAGCGTGGGCGGCCGCGAGTTGTTCGCGGGGCTCGACTTCGTCATCACCGCGGGGATGCGCGTGGGCCTGGTGGGCGCCAACGGCAGCGGCAAGACGACGCTGCTGCGCCTGTTGCGCGGCGAGGTCGCTCCGGCGGGGGGCGTGCTGCGCAAGGCCGACGCCCTGCGGGTGGTGTATTTCGACCAGAACCGCGTGCTCGATCCGGAGCAGACCCTGAAGCGGGCGCTGGCGCCCGACAGCGATTCCGTGATCTACCGCGAGCGGGTGATCCACGTGGCGGCGTGGGCGGCCCGGTTCCTGTTCCCCGCGGATCAATTGAATCAGCCCGTGGGCCGGCTCTCCGGCGGCGAGCGCGCCCGGGTGGCCATCGCCCGCCTGATGCTGGAGCCGGCGGACCTGCTGCTGCTCGACGAGCCGACCAACGACCTCGACATCCCGACCCTCGAGATCCTCGAGGAAAGCCTCGCGGACTTCCCCGGCGCGCTGGTGCTCGTCACCCACGACCGCTACCTGTTGGACCGCGTCTCCACCGTGGTCCTGGGCCTCGACGGCGAAGGCGGCACGGAGCGGTTCGCGGACTACGGCCAGTGGGCGGCGTGGCTCGCCGAGAAGACACCGGAACCTCCCGCGGCCGAAACGGCCAGACCCGCTGCGGCTTCCGGCGCGCCCAAGAAGAAACTCTCGTACCTCGACCAGCGCGACTACGAGACCATCGAGGCGCGGATCGCCGAAGCTGAGGCGCTGCTCGAAGCCCGCCGGCAGACCCTGGAGGATCCCGCGGTCGCCTCCGACCCCGCAGGCGATTGCGCGCGCCTATCCCGAGATGGAAGCGGCACAGGCCGAGGTCGACCGGCTGTACGCGCGCTGGGCCGAACTCGAAGCCAAACTCGCGCCGTGAGCGCCGTGCGGTAGAATCGGCGCACCGATGTTGCGGCGATCTTTCCTGCAAAGCGTGGGCGCGCTGGCTGCGCAGTCCCCGAAGCCGCCGAACTTCGTCGTGGTCCTCTGCGACGACCTCGGCTACGGGGACCTCGGCTGTTACGGCAACCGCCGCATCCGCACCCCGCACGTGGATCGCCTCGCGCGCCAGGGCATGCGCTTCACCGATTGCTACGCCGCCTCGCCGGTCTGCTCGCCTTCGCGCGCGGGGCTGCTCACCGGCCGTACGCCCGATCGCACGGGAATCTACAACTGGATTCCGATGGACGCGAATCCCGTCCACCTGGTCCGCGAAGAAGTCACCATCGCGCGCCTGCTGCGGCAGTCCGGTTACGCGACCTGCCTCACCGGAAAATGGCACCTCAACGGCGCCATCGGCCAGGGCCAGGCCGAACCCTCGGACCACGGCTTCGACCACTGGTTCGCGGCGGGCGCGTGGGCCGACCCCTCGCAGAAGAATCCGGCCAACTTCTATCGCAACGGCAAGCCGGTGGGGCCGCTGGAGGGTTACGCGAGCACGCTGACCATGAACGAGTCTCTCGCCTGGCTGGACCGCGTGGGCGCGGCGCAGCCGTTCTTCCTGATGGTCGCGTTCCACGCGCCGCACGAGCCCGTCGCCAGCGCGCCCCGCTTCGTGAACCTGTACCGGGACACCGGCCGCCGCGGGGAGCGCGACTACTTCGCGAACGTCACCGAACTCGATCACGAGTTCGGCCGCCTGCTCCGCTACCTGGACAAAAAGCGCCTGCGCGACGACACGCTCGTGTTCTTCACCTCCGACAACGGACCCGAGACGCTCAATCGCCACCCTAACGCCGGGCGATCCTGGGGATCCGCGGGCGCGCTGCGCAGCCGGAAGCTGTCGCTCTACGAGGGCGGCATCCGCGTGCCCGGTATCGCGCGCTGGCCGGGACGGATCCGGGCCGGCGCGGTATCGCGCGAGCCAGTCGCGAGCCTGGATCTGCTGCCGACGATCTGCGACGCTGCGCGTGTCCCGCGTCCCGCGCGGCCGTTGGACGGCGCGAGCCTCCTGCCGGTATTCGCCGGCCGCCCGGCGCAACGCGAGCGGCCCCTGCAATGGCACTATTACAACGCGCTGGACCGGCCGCGCGCCGCTCTGCGCGACGGCGACTGGAAGATCCTCGGGATCCCGCGCAACCCCTGCCCCCGCGAGCCCGGCGGCTTTCCCGGCCCGGAGGATTTCGCCTACATCCAGAACGCGGAACTCACGGAGTTCGAACTCTACAATGTGGCGCGGGATCCCGGAGAACGCGAGAACCTCGCCGCGCGCGAAGCCGCGCGCCTCGCGGCGCTGTCGACGCGTCTGCGCGAACTGCACGCGGACGTAAAGCGCGATTTGCGCCGCTGGTGAGCGCTACTGTCCCGCGGCCTGGCGGGCGGCCACGGCGGCGCCGATGACGGCGATCTCGTCGTTGCGCGGCACTACGTCGAACGAGTTGCCCCGCAGCGCGTTCATCGCGACCATTTGGTCCAGGTAGTCGGACAGCAGGTCCAGATCCACGAACCGCGCGTTGGGTCCGGTCAGATAGAACCGTCCGGGCCCGTCCATGTGGATCGAAGTCGCGTGGGCCGCGGCGAGCGCGCGGTGCCACAGGCGCACGAAATCGCGGCAGCGCTGGTCGCCTTCGCGCGCCAGCGCGAACACCTCCTCCGGCTCCAGATCCAGGAAGCGCTTGCGCATCGCCCGGTGCCCCATGATGCTCTCCAGATGTCCGCGTCCGCCGCACGGGCAGTAGCGCTCATTTGGATCCAGCGTCACCACCATGTGCCCGCCCTCGGAGGCGCCTTCCGCCGCCGGATACCGCCCGAAGCCGACGCCGTCGCCCAGGTACCAGACGCGCACCACGCGGTCCAGATGCCCGCGCGTCGCGGCGATGCCGGCCGCCACCGCCGCCGCGTCGTTCAACACCGACACCGGCAGCGTAATGCCGTTTTCCCGCAGCAGCCGCGCCACCGCCTCGCGGATCGGAAAGCCCTTCATCTGGCTGAGATTCGGCGACTCATGGATCACGCCCTGCCGGATCAACCCCGGCATCGCGATGCCGATGGCCTCCACGCCCGTCTCCAGCAGCAGTTCCGCCAGGCGGCGGAGTTCCCGTGCGACATCCTCCGCGGGCAGCTCCGTCAGCTCGCCCTGCTCGCCGAAACGATGGGTCTCGCCCTCCAACCGGTCGCCCGCGACCCGCGCGGCGGCGATGTGTTCGGCGGCGAAGATCCCGATGGCCTTGTGCATGCGCCCTGCTAGAGCTTACTCAATTTGTTCAAGCCGTTGAAGGCGGCCGCCTTGTAGCACTCCGCCAGCGTCGGATAGTTGAACACCGTGTTCACGAAGTAATCCACCGTGCCGCCGAGGATCAGCACGGCCTGGCCGATGTGCAGCAGCTCGCTCGCGCCCTCGCCGATGATGTGGACCCCCAGCAGCTCCTTCGTCTCGCGATGGAAGATCAGCTTCAGGCGGCCCGTCGTATCGCCGCGGATCTGCCCGCGCGCGATCTCGCGATAATACGCCAGCCCCACTTCGTAGGGAACATCCTCGTCGGTGAGCTGTTCCTCGGTCTTGCCGATGAACGAGATCTCCGGGATCGTGTAGATCCCGTACGGATAGTTCGCCGGATTCGACTTCGAAGCCAGGCCGAAGGCGTGCCCCGCGGCCAGGCGCCCCTGCTCCATCGAAACCGACGCCAGGCTCGGAAACCCGATCACGTCGCCCACGGCGTAAACGTGCGGCACGGCGGTCCGGTACTCGGGATCCACCGCGATGCGCCCGCGGCTGTCAGCCTCGATACCCGCGCCGGCCAGGTTCAGCTCGTCGACGTTGCCCTGGCGGCCCACCGCGTACAGCAGCACGTCGCCCGAAATCTTCTTGCGGCTTTCGAGATTCGCCACCACGCTGCCGTCCGGCAGCTCCTCGACGCTCGACACCTCTTCGTTCAGCCGCATCGTTACGCGGTTGTCGCGCAGGTGGTACGACAGCGCCTCGACGATCTCGGCATCGGCGAACTCCAGCAGCCGCCCGCGCTTCTCGATCAGAATCACCCGCACCCCGAGCGTCGCGAACATGCACGTATACTCGACGCCGATCACGCCGCCACCCACCACGATCAGCGTCTTCGGGATCTCCTGCAGGTTGATCACGTCGTCGCTGTTGATGATGTTCCGGTGGTTCACCGGCACGCGCGGCGATACCGCCGGTTTCGTGCCGGTCGCGATGATGATCTTATCCGCCGTGTACTCGGTTACGCCGCGCGAATTCGCCACCTGCACGCGGTGCGGGTCCACGAAGCTCGCCGTGCCCAGCAGCACCTCGATGCCGTTGCGCGCCAACTGCGCCGTGGTCACGTCGATCTCGGTCCGGATCACATGCTGCACCCGGAACGCGAGGTCCGGCATGGTGATCTTCTCCTTGGCCCGGTAGCTGCGGCCGTAGAGGTTCTGCGTGTAATAGCCGGAGAGGTTGAGCACCGCCTCGCGAAACGTCTTGCTCGGAATCGTGCCCGTGTTGATGCACACGCCGCCCACCACTTCGCGCTGTTCCACGCACGCGACGCGGTGGCCGCACTTGGCGCCCTGGATAGCGGCACGCTGGCCCGCCGGTCCGGTTCCGATGACCAGGAGTTCGTAATGCTGCATGCAGTTTGGGGACGTCTACCAGTATAGATGCCCGCCACGCCCCGCCCGGTGTTTAATCCAGCTTCTTATGGAACCGGAGCACGCTCAGCGTCAGCACCGCCGTGCCAAAGATCCCCAGGCCGAGCAATTCCGGCCACAGAACCTCGAGTCCCGCGCCGCGCAGGAACACGCCCCGCACGATATCCACGAAGTAGCGCACCGGATTCAACAACGTGAGGTATTGGATGACGGCCGGCATGTTGCGTACGGGAAACGTAAAGCCACTGAGCAGGAAGAACGGCATGAAGAACAGGAACGTCGACATCATCGCCTGTTGCTGCGTGCGCGCCACGGTCGAAATGAACAGGCCCGCGCCCAGCGTCGAGAGCAGGAACAGGCTGGTGGCGAAGAACAGCACCAGGAGGTTGCCGCGGAACGGAACCGAGAAGATCGCGAGTGCCGCCGTCACCACCAGCGCGGTATCGAAGAACCCGATCGCCGCGAACGGCAGCGTCTTGCCCAGGATCAGCTCCACCGGCCGCAGCGGCGTCACCATGAGCTGCTCCATGGTGCCGATCTCTTTCTCGCGCACGATGGCCATCGCCGTGAGGGACAGCGTGATCAGCGTGACGATGTTCACGACCACGCCGGGAATGTAATAGTTGCGGCTGCGCAGCGCCGCGTTGTACCAGACCCGCGGCTGGTCCACCAGGCGCGGCGGCGCCGGGTTGATGGGACCGCCCGCCGCCAGCGTCTGCGCCGTCAGCCGGATCCGCTGCTGGTGCCCCAGCCATTCGCCGCTGAACCGCCCGATCGCCTGTCCCGCGTAGTTGGCGACGATCGACGCCGTGTTCGAGTTCGAACCGTCCACCAGCACCTGCACCGACGTCTCGCGCCCGCGCAAGAGATCTGCACCGAAGCCCGGCAGCACACGGATCACCGCATCCGCCTCGGCCCGGTCCAGCAGTCCCTGGAACTCGCGGTCGCTCGCCGGCGTCGCCACCACCGTGAACCGCCGTGATCCCTCGAACGCCGCCAGCAGCTCCCGCGACTGCGGCGTGCGGTCCAGATCCATCCAGCCGATGCGTGCATTCTCCACGTCCAGGTTCACGGCGAAGCCGAACACCAGCAACTGGATCATCGGCGGCATGAACAACATCGCCCGCAGCCGCGGCTCCCGCAGCACCTGCCGCAGCTCCTTCCATACCATCCAGCGAATGCGTTCCCACATGACTCAGGCCACCTTTTGCTTCAGCCGGCGCGTCGCCAGCGTGAACACCAGCACCGCGTAGGCGGCCAGGAACAGGAACTGCAGCGCCAGCAGATCGAAGCCCAGGCCCTTGAGAAAGATCCCCTTGATGATCGTGATGAAGTAGCGCGCCGGGAAAATGTAGGAGATCGCCTGGATCACGGCGGGCATGTTCTCCACCGAAAAGATGAACCCCGAGAGCAGGAACGCCGGCAGGAAGCTGGTCAGCGTGCCGAGCTGGTACGCCATCAACTGCGTGCGTACCGAGGCCGAGATGAAGATCCCCCAGCCGAGCGCGCCGAACAGGAACAGGGCGCTCGCCGCGGCCAGCAACAGCACGCTGCCCCGCAGCGGGACATCGAACACCACCAGGCCCGTCACCAGCGCGACCGTCATGTCCACCACGCCCAGCCCGAAGAACGCCGCCAGCTTCCCGATCACCAGCTCGGCCGGACGCACCGGCGTCGACAGCAGTTGCTCCATCGTCCCGCTCTCCCACTCGCGCGCGATCGTCAGCGACGTCAGCAGCGCGGCGATGATCATCAGGATCACCGCGATCAACCCGGGAACGATGTAGTTCTTCGACTTCAGGTCCGGGTTGTACCAGACCCGGATCCGCGGATCCACCGGACTCCTCAGCGCCGCCGCGCCACGCGCGCGGAGTGAGCGTTCCCGCAGCGCCGCGCTATGCGCCTGGATCACGCCGTTGACGTATCCGAGCGCAATCGAAGCCGTGTTCGAGTCCGAGCCGTCCAGCAACAACTGCACGTTCGCCTGCTTGCCCGACCGCAGCCGCGCCGCGAAGTTCTCTTCGATCTCCAGCGCCAGCAGGAAGCGCCCGCGGTCGATGCCGAGGTTCACGCCCCTCGCATCGTCCACCCGGCTGACAATGCGGAAGTACCGCGAACCCTCGAACTGGCTGATCAACTCCCGGCTCTCGGGCGTCCGGTCGCGGTCGATCACCGTCATCGGGATCTGGTCCACGTCGAGCGACAGCGCGTAGCCGAACAGCAGCAGCATCACCAGCGGCAGGGCCAGTGCCAGCGCGAGGGACCGCGGGTCCCGCACAATGTGCAGCACCTCCTTGCGCGCCATGGCGAGGATCCGGCGCAGGCTCATGCGGCGGTCCTTTCCTCGGCCTCGATCAGCGACACGAACACGTCCTCCATCGACGGCGTGATCGGCCGCATGCCGCCGATCGTGATCCCCCGTGCCGCCAGCGTCTCAGGAATGCGCGCCAGCGCCGCCGCCGCGTCTTCCACCTCCACGTGCAGCCCGCCGCCGAACACCGCGCTGTCCAGGACGCCCGGCTCCTGCTCCAGCGCCGTCATCGCCCCCAGCAGGTCCGAACACTCCAGCTCGATCAGCGGCCGCGTCCGGTCCCGCTTCAACTGCTCCGGCGACCCCAGCGCGATCACTTTCCCCCGGTGCATCAGCGCCAGCCGGTGGCAGTACTCGGCCTCGTCCATGTAGTGCGTCGAAACGAACACCGTGTGCCCCGCCGCCGACAATTCGTAGATCAGATCCCAGAAGGCGCGCCGCGCCACCGGATCCACCCCCGAAGTCGGCTCGTCCAGAAACAGAATCGGCGGCTCGTGCAGAATCGCGCACCCGAGCGCCAGGCGCTGCTTCCAGCCCCCCGCCAGAATCCGCGTCTGGTCGTGCTCCCGGCCTTCCAGACCCGCCATCTTCAGGGCGTACGCCTTGCGCGCCGCGCGCTTCGTCCGGTCCACGCCGTACAGCCCGGCAAAGAAGTCCAGGTTCTCGCCGACTTCCAGATCGTCGTACAGCGAGAACTTTTGCGACATGTAGCCGATGTTCTTGCGGATCTCCTCCGGCTGCGTGGCCACGTCGAAGCCATGCACGCTCGCCCGCCCGCTGGTCGGCTCCAGCAGGCCGCACAGGATCCGGATCGTCGTCGACTTCCCGGCGCCGTTGGGCCCCAGGAACCCGAAGATCTCGCCGCGCGCCACCGTCAGCGACACCCGGTCCACCGCGACAAAGTCGCCGAACGTCTTGGTCAGGTTCTCCAGCGCCACCGCGTTCATGCCGCCTCCGCGCGCCGCACCAGCGCGATGAACACGTCTTCGAGCGACGGCAGGATCTCGCGGAACGCCAGTCCGGCCACAGCCGGAGGCGGCGCTCCTGCCGCCAGGAACACGTGCAGGGACCCGCCCGCCGGCTCCACGCCCGTTACCCCGGGCGCCGCGGCCAGCCGCGCGCGCGCCGCCCGCAACTCCGGACCCGTCACCTCGTAACACGCGCCCGGCAAGCTTTGCCGCAAGGCGCGCGGCGTGTCGCAATGGATCAGCTTGCCCCGGTGCAGCAGCCCGACGCGGTTGCAGCGCTCGGCTTCGTCGAGGTACGCAGTGGTCACCAGCACCGTCAGCCCGTCGCGCACCAGTTGGTACAGAATCCGCCAGAAGTCACGCCGCGACACCGGATCCACGCCGTTCGTCGGCTCGTCCAGGAACAGGATCTCCGGGTGGTGCAGCAGCGTGCACATCAGCGCCAGCTTCTGTTTCATGCCGCCCGAGAGCTTGCCCGCCGGGCGTCCGCGAAACGGCTCCATCCGCGTCATGCGCAGCAGCTCGCTCATCAGGCGGTCGCGCTCCGCGCCCAGCACCCCGAACAGGTCCGCGTAGAACACCATGTTCTCCTCGACCGTCAGGTCCTGGTACAGGCCGAACCGCTGCGCCATGTACCCGATCCGGTCCTGCACCTCGGTCGTCTGCCGGGCCGCGTCGAAGCCCGCCACCCGCGCCGCGCCCGCATCCGGATCCAGCAGCCCGCACAGCATTCGCACCGTGGTCGTCTTGCCCGCCCCGTCCGGACCCACCAGCCCGAAGATCTCGCCGCGCCGCACCGCGAAGCTCACGCCGTCCACGGCCCGCACCGGGCCGAACGCGCGCGCCAGGTCCTGGACCTCGATGGCGTTCACAACACGATCTCCGCGTCCACCGGCATGTTGTTCTTCAATTCCTGCGCCGGGTTGTCCACCTCGATCTTGATCCGGTACACCAGCTTGATCCGCTCCTCCTTGGTCTGGATCTGCTTCGGCGTGAACTCGGCCTGCGACGCGATGAAGCTCACCCGGCCTTCGTACGTCTTGCCGGGATAGGAGTCCGTGGTCAGCTTCACCTTCTGCCCCAGCTTCACCCGGCCCAGGTCCCGCTCGCCGATGTAGGCGCGCAGCCACGGCTTCGCGAGATCCCCGAGGCCCACCACCGGCGTCCCCGCCGCCAGGATCTCGCCCGGCTCCACGGACTTCGAGAGCACCACGCCGTCCATCGGCGCGTAGACCACCGTGTCCTCCAGCTGCGCCGCGCTGATCGCCGCCTGCGCCTTCGCCCGCGCGATCTCCGCGCGCCGCGTTTCCAGTTCCTGCTCCTTGCGCTTCAGCTCGATGCGATTCGCCTCGGCCAGCCGCTGCGCGGCCTCCGCCCGCGCCAGTTGCGCGCGCGCCGCCTCGATGGTCTTCGCCCGCGGACCTTCCTTCACCAGCGCCAGCCGCTGCTCCGCCTGCGCCAGTTGCTGCCGCGACTGCGCGAATCGCGTCTGCGCCTGATCGTACTGCGCGAACGAGATGTCCTCGTCCTTGTAGAGCTTCTGGGCGCGATCCCACTCCCGCCTCGCCCACTCGTGCTGCAGCTTCAGATCCGCGGCCGCCGCCTCGGTCTGCTCGATCTCCTGCTGCCGGGACCCGGCCAGCAGATCGTCCAGATTCGCCTTCGCCGCCCGCGCCTCCGCCGCCCGCAACGCGACCTCGCCCTCGATCGTCGCCCGCTGGTACGCAATCGCGGTTTCGAGCTGCCGCAGTTGCGACTCCGCGCCCGCCACCGCGGCTTCATCGCGCTTCCCCGCCTCCGCGGTCTGCTTCGGATCGATGCGTCCGATCAACGCGCCCTTCTTCACCGCCGCACCCTCGTCCACCGCCAGCTCCACCAGGCGTCCCGCCGTCTTGAACGCAATGTCCACCTCGGTCAGCTCCAGGTTGCCCGACACCAGGATCCGCGTGCTCGCGTCCGCGTTCTGCGTCCGCCAGTACCACGCGCCCGCGGCCACCGCCCCCACCACGATCAGGATCGGAATCGCTCTCTTCATCGCCGTCTCCTATTGCGCAAAGTTCCGGATCGCGCCCGTCGCCGCCGCCAGGCTGACGCGCGCCAGGTTATGTTGGAACAACGCCGCGATCGAGTTCTCCCGCGCGCGCTCCAGCCGCGTCTGGGCATCGGTCACCTCCAGCGAGTTCGCCACCCCCGCCTCGTACCGCCGGCGCGCCTGCGCCAGCTCATTCTCGGATTGCGTCAGGCCCTCGCGCGCCACCCGCACCTGCTCCTCCGCCGACTGCAGCGCGTCCAGCGCCAGCCGGACTTCCAGCTCGATCTGGTCCAGCAGGTCCCGCGACCGGATCGCCTCCTGCCGCAGCGCCGCCGCGGCCTGCGCGCGGTGCGTCTCCGTCAGCCCGCCGTTGAACAGCGGCACCGACATGCGAACCCCCACCGTGTACGTCGGCAGCGCGTTATTGATTCCGCCGCCAATCGACCCGTAGTTCGCAAACGCTCCGGCCGTCGGATACCGCTCCGCCTTCGCCGCGCCATAGCCCAGCCGCGCCGCCTCTTCCCGGGATTGCTGCGCCCGGATTTCCGCCCGCTCCCCCTTCGCCGCCGCCAGCGCCGCTTCCACCGTTTGCGCGGCCACGTTCCGGTAGGCCAGCGGATCGCTCAGCACCGGTTCGTAGCTCGGCGCCAGCCCGATCGCCTTCAGCAGTTGCAGCCGCGTCCGCCGCCGCTCGTTCTCCGCCACCACCAGCCGCTGCCGGGTGTCGGAAAGCTGCACCTGCGCCCGCGTCACCTCGATCCCCGTGCCCGTGCCCGCGTCCTTCACGCTGCGCGCCTGCCTTAAGATCGCCTCCGCGAGCGCCTGGTTCGCCTTCGCCGTCTCCAATGCGGCATCGGCCCGCACCGCCGCCAGATACGCCCGCGCCACCGTCTCCGCCGTCTGATTCCGCGCCGTCTCCAGATCGAACTCCGCCGCCGTCTTCGCCCGCTTCGCCGCCCGGTACCGCTCAATCGACGAAAAGTCGAACAGCGATTGCCGCGCGTTGAATCGCGCATCGAACACCTGGAACGGACCCGAAATCGGGCTCACCCGAAACCCCGGAATCGGCAGGTTCCCAAAGTTGATCCCGAATGCCTGCAGATTCACCGTCTGGTCCCGATACTCCACCGTGCCGTCCAGGTACGGCAGCAGCGCCGCCTGCACTTCCCGCCGCCGTGCGTCCGCCAGTTTCACTCCCTCCGCGGCGATCCGCGCGCGCGCCGCGCCCTCCGGCGCAAGCGCGATCTCCACCGCCCGCTTCAGACTCAGTTCCATCGGCTGCGCCGGTTGCGCAACCACCAGCAAGGTCCACCACCACGTCATGCCTGTACCTCCCCGGACGCAGCCGCCCGGAATCCCGCCGCCGCGAAACGCACCAGTTCCTCGATCAACGCTTCGGACCGGCGGGGATCGCATACCCCGCCCGTCAGCGCCGGCAGCACGTTCGTCCAACTGATCGCGTGGGCCAGCGCCCCCACCGTGAAGTGCAGCCGCCAGATCCGCTCGCCATGACTTAACCCCGGTGTTACCGCCTGCACCGCAGCCTCGAAGCGCCCCGCTACCGGAGCCAGATGCGCGACGAACATCCGCTGGATCAGCTCCGGGGGGGCCGAATGTACCCGCCCCATCAAGGGCGCGAAGTCCGGATACCGGGCGGCCGCCTCGGCCACCGGCCGCAAAAACGCCTCCAGCACGCCTTCCAGCGTCGGACCTCCAGGTGCCGCTAGCGCCTCGTCCAACAGTTCGAGCCGCCGCTCGTTGATCGGACGCACCCGCCGCGCCAGCACTGCGTCCACCAGCGAATCCCGGCTCTGGAAGTGGTAATTCACCGCTGCCAGGTTCACGCCGGCGGCCGAAGTGATCTCGCGCAGCGAGGGCGCGTCGAGCCCCTCCGCGGCAAACAGCCGTTCGGCGCTGTCCAGGATGCGGACTCGGGTCGCCTCACTCATACGATCGTTTCAATTGAACGCTTCAAACGATCGTTTGTCAAGCCCAATCCGCTATTTGCTGTAGAATGAACCTTCTATGGGCCTGACCGCCGCCGCGCGCGAACTCCGCGACCGCCACATCGCCCACCTTCGCAACCACGGACGGAGGCCTCGCATCGTGTTCCCGGAAGGAACCGACCCCCGGGTGCAGGAAGCCGCCGCCCAACTGAAAAACGACCGGCTCCTCGAGCCCATCCTGATCACCGAACCCGCGAAGAACCCGCGCCACAAGGCCTACGCGGCCATCTATTTCGAACGCCGTCGCGCCAAGGGGACCACCGAAGTGGAAGCCGCGGCCATCGCCCGCCAGCCCCTCTACCAGGCCGCGCTCATGGTCGCCGCCGGGGACGCCGACGGCTTCGTCGGCGGCGCGGCGAATACAACCGCCGAAACCGTACGCGCCGCCCTCCACTGCATTGGCCTGGCCCCCGGCGCCAGGCTGGTCTCGAGCTTTTTCCTGATGTGCGTTCCCGACCCTGCCTACGGAGTGCTCGCCTTCGCGGACTGCGGCATCGTCGTCGACCCCACGTCTTCGGAAATGGCCGAGATCGCCGGCGCCACCGCCGCGAACTTCGCCCAGCTCACCGGCGTGGCGCCTAAGGTGGCCCTGCTGTCGTTCTCGACCAAGGGCAGTGCGAAGCACGCCTTCGTCGACAAAGTCGTCGAAGCCCTCAAGGTTGCGCGCGAGCGCTTCCCCGCCCTCGCCATTGACGGCGAACTCCAGGCCGACGCCGCGCTCGTTCCCGCGATCGGTGCCTCCAAAGCGCCTGGATCCCCGGTGGCGGGACACGCCAACGTCCTCGTCTTTCCCGCTCTCGACGCCGCCAACCTCGCCTACAAGCTCGTCGAGCGCCTCGCCGGCGCCACCGCTCTCGGACCCGTCCTGCAGGGGCTCGCCAGGCCCGCCAACGACCTTTCCCGCGGCTGCTCCGCCGACGACATCTACGGCGTCGCCCTCATCACCGCGCTTCAAGGAACCACTTAACGCCGCCGTGCTCCCCTTCCGCCTCATCTACACCGACGCCTACGACCTGAACCTTGGCGACCACGTCTTCCCGTCCAAGAAGTACCGCCTCATCCACAACCGGCTGCTGATCGATGGCTTCGCCGAGCCTGGCGATTTCCTCGCGCCCCAGCCCGCCCCGGACGAAGATCTCTACCTCGCCCACGAGCGCGGGTGGGTGGACCGCCTCAAGTCCGGCACGCTCACGTACCACGAGCTGATCCGGCTCGAGATTCCGTACTCGCGCAAGATGATCGAAGCGTTCTGGCTAGCCGCCGGCGGCACTACGCTCGCCGCGCGCAACGCGCTCCGCGATGGCATCGGTTTCAACATCGGCGGCGGCTTCCACCACGCCTTCGCCGGGCACGGCGAGGGCTTCTGCGCCATCCACGACGTCGCCGTCGCCATTCGCAAACTGCAGGCGGAGCAGGCCATCGCGCGCGCCATGGTGATCGATGTCGATGTCCACCACGGCAACGGCACTGCCGGCATCTTCGCGGGCGACACCAGCGTCTTCACGCTGTCCATCCACCAGTTCAACAACTATCCGGCCGAGAAGCCGCTCTCCACCGTCGATATTCATCTTTCCGACGGCGTCGGCGACGATGAATACCTGGCGCGCCTCGCCAACGCCACGCGCGTGGCGCTCGACGGCTTTCAGCCGGACCTGCTGTGCTACATCGCGGGCGCCGATCCCTACTGCCAGGACCAGCTCGGCGGCCTGAACCTGACCATCGACGGCCTGTACCAGCGGGACCTGCTCGTCCTGGGCGAGGCCCGCCGGCGCGGCGTCCCCGTGTGCATCACCCTCGCCGGCGGCTACGCCGTCGATGTCGAGGACACGGTGACCATCCACGCCAACACCGCCAAAGCCGCGCGAGCCGCGCTCGCGTAGCCCGCAGAACCGGAAGCGCCAGCGACCGGCAAAGCTTCAAGACCGCGCCAGCCCGCAGCGGCGGCAATGCCCCTGAGCCCCCGCCGATAGAAGCGGTGAAAAATTCATAGGTGCGGACTTTGGCCCCCGCCTACCGCCGGGGGCTCAAGGGTTGCAGATGGGTGCCGGTTCCCGCGCGCCACTCAGCCCCCGCCGGTAGGCGGGGGTCAAAGTCCTCAAGAACCAGTCACGAGAGCTTCTTGCAGGACAGGCGTTGCAACAGCGTAGCCAGGACAAATATGAGAAGAGGACTCGTTCTGGCTACGTGGCGCGTTGCCGCGCTGCGTACCGTAACGGAAAACGACGACTCGGGCAAAGCGCGGCATACCGATAGTGCCGCTGACGAAACGAAGCTCTGGCGAGATCCGCGAAACACCCGATTGGGAAGTTCTCCACTTCTCCTCGTAGAGTTTTCCTCACACAGTTGCTTCGCCAGTGCCATCCTCTCGGTGCTCCGCAAGAAACGGCTCAGCGAGATCGGTTCGGCCCAGTTTCACGTAAAGCCGCCCCAGGCTCCGATTGAAGTTGGGATCGCCGGGTTCCAGCTCGACGGCCTTCTTCAACTGAGCCAACGCGAGATCCGAATTTCCGTTCGATTCGTTGATCGTTCCCATGCACCAGAAAGGAAAGCCGAGGTCCGGTGCTAGGTCGGCGGCCAACCGGTACTCGTTCATCGCCGCGGACTGATCGCCATTCTTCTCAAGGTGGGTCCCGAGGTAGATGTGCGCCCACGGTTGCCCAGGCTCGATCTCGATAGCCTTTCGAAGGTGTCTCTCTGCTGTACCAGGGTCTTCGCCCTTCTTGCTCAGCAAATACCCGAGCTCTCGGTGGGCAGCCGCGTAAGCGGAATCTAAATCCAAAGCCTGCCTGAATCGTTCCTCTGCTTCGGCAGGCCGCGACCGGCGTAGCACCAAACCCAGATTGCAGTGGGCTTCTTCCTGGCTCGGGTCTAAAGCGATGGAGTTTGTCAGCGACTCTTCCGCCTCTCTATCTTTTCCCACCGACCACTGCGCAAAACCCAGCAGACAAAGGGCATGCGGTTGTTTCTGCCTCGCAACCGGAGCCAGATACTGCTCTGCCTCTCCAAAGCGACCTTCATCAATCGCCACGCTTCCGAGACCGATCAACGGTTCTAGCGACCCTTCCGCAACTCGGAGCGCCCTCTTGAAGGCCTCGGTCGCCTCCTGTGTCAAGCCACATTCGCTGGCAGCCCAGCCCAAGGCGCACAGTATCGGCCAACTCGAGTCCAGCGTGGCAACTAGCCTCCAGACTTCAAGCGCTCGTTTGTCATCGCCGTCTCGCTCGAACGCTCGGGCTTCCTCGATCAGTTCCTCGGGTGACTTCATTGCTGTTACTTTTTCTCAAGGGCGCTTGCTCGGGCTACTCGGTCAAATCGGTGGCAGATGGGATGAGTGCCAACCGAACCCAGCAAAAAGCCGGCCCCGCCATCGCTCCTACCCCCAGCCCAGCTCCTTGAGCGCCCAACCCGAGTTCCAGATCTTCGTCATGTGCGCGATCTTGTCCCCCTGGAACTCCATCACATACACATAGTCCGACCGCGTCGCCCGGCCCGTCGGCGCCACCGGCCCCCCGGGTCCCGTATGCGTCGCCAGGAACACCCCGTACGCCGCTACATTGTTCCGTGCCTCGTCCGCCGCCATCGACTTCAGTTCGTACCTTCCATCCGCCAGCGGCGTCAGCATCGCCTTCATCCACTCGGTGTATCCGGCCAGCGTCCGGATCCCCGCCAGCGGCTCGGCCTGCGCGGCGAACGTCGCCTCCGGAGTGCAATACGCGCGGCACCCCTCCCAACCCTGACCCGATTCGCAGGCGTGAAAGAACGCCTCGGCCACCGCTATGTTCGTTGCCATGACCATTGATTCTACTGCGCCCGCGGAATCCGCACGCGCAAACCTTGCGGCGTCTCCTGCCGGTCCGCGCGGCGGAATCCGGCGGTCGAGCCCAGGCTCACCGCATCGGCGAGCGACAGGTCGAGCTCCACCTCGCGGTCGGACTCCCGCGTCGGAACGCCCACCCGGGTCTCCTGGTTCTCGCGCACGCGCAACGTGGCAATGCGTTCCCAGGCTTCGCCCGCGCGCCGCTGCACCACCAGCACGCCGTCGCGGGAAGCCGTGACGAAGATCTCCGCCTCCCGCCCCGCCTGAAACGCGGGCGCCGCCAGCCGGTACTTCAGCGCCGGAGCGGCCTCATTCGCGCGCGCCCTGGCCGCTTGCGGCGCCGGAGCCCCCCCGCGCGCGATGTCGTCCCGCAGCGGCGGCTGCACCGTGGCGCCGGGCGGCATCTCCTTGCGCGGCGACGGCGGCGCCATGGCCGATAGAGCCTCGGCCTCCGCTTTGCGGTCTCCCTCGACGGAGCGCAACGCGTCCTGCTTGGCCTTGTCGGCGCTGGCGATCGCCACCGCTTTCTTCGCCTCCTCGCGGACCTCGCGAGCGGCAGTGGTCACCGCCGCGGGCGGCGGCGCGGCCGGAACCGCCGGTGGCACCGGAACCTGCACGGGACCCCGCGCCCCGGATTCCGCCCTCGGCGCGGGAGCGGCCGCGCGCTCCACGGGCCTCGGCCGCTCCGGCGGCTTCTCCTGCGCCTGCTTTACGGGCTCTGGCCGCACCACCGCCGCCGTCTCCACCGGTGCGGGCTGCGGGCGCAACGCAAAGAACAGGATCGCCGTAAGCGCCGCCGTCGCCGCCACGGCCCACGGCCACGGCTGCGTCAGCCAGCCCCAGAAATTCGGCTTCTCCGGCGCGGGCGCTGGACGCGCCGCCGGCGCTGCCGCCGCTGCCCTGGCCGGCACCGGTTCGCTCGCCAACGCCGCCAGCAGTTCCTCCCGCGCGCCCGGCGTCTCCAGCAGATCCTTGAAGTCCTGCTCCCGCGCCAGCAGCGCGAAGATCTCCGGATCCTCCAGCGCGGCCTCGAACAGGCGCTGCCGCTCGGCCTCCGAAAGCGTTCCCGTGGCGTATCCGCCGAGGAGTTTCTCGATCTCTTCCCGGCTCATTTCACGTACTCCCCGCCCAAACGCCGCAGCAGTTCCTGGCGGCAGCGCAAATCCCAGGTATAGACCGTGTTGATCGACGCCGCTTCCAGGCGGCGCTGGATCTCGCCGAACGAATGGCCCTCCAGCTTCAGCCGGAACAGCTCGCGGCACCGCTCGCCGAGCTCGGCCATGGCCGCGGCGATCCGCGCCACCTGCTCGCGATGCGCCGCCTCGCGCTCCGGGTCCGGCGCCGGATCGGCCAGCGGCAGTTCGTCCACCGACAAGCGGTTGTGCTCGCCCCGGCGGTAGACTTTGCGCTGCGCCCCCAGCATCTTGAAGCGCACGATCTGCAGCGACAGCGGCAGCAGGTCCTCCAGGCGGTCGAGGTGGGCGTACTTTTCGTGCAGCACGATCATCACCTCCTGAACCAGGTCCTCCGCGGCGTCTCTCGATATACGGGATGCCGCGAAGGCGAGAATCCTTTCGCGGAGTCGTTCGAGAAGCTGGGCCCGGTCCATGCGTCCGTCTTTGATGGTAGCGGCTTTCCGGAGCGGGAGAATCAGGGTTCCCGCGGCGAGCGGCGTTCGAGGTCTCTAAGGATCACCGCGGTAAGGGGGCTAGGTCCGGCGGCAGCCGGGACAGGTGCCGCAGATTCGGCGGATCGCCGAAGAGCATCATCCGGCCCGAAATCGGCCGGTCGCTTGCGGCCAACCGGGAATCCGTTCCGAGGCCTTGCTGCCGTGCGGGAGTAATGTACTCGACGACATCGTCGGAGCAGTAGGTGAGACGGTCCGTGGGATACGGGCCAGAAGGCAACTCCGGAAGGAACCCTCGGGCGCCTCCTAATACCGGAACGTCTCACTCGCCGTCCGCGGATCCGCCACGTGAAGCCGGGTGAACAGCTCCCGCCCGTGCAGCGCCTGCAGCGCCGCCTGCCGCACGATCTCCGGGTGATTGTTCTGCTCGCTCAGGTGACCCAGAATCACCGTCGACGTCCGCGTCCCCATCTCCCTCAGAAAGGCGCACGCCGCGTCGTTCGAGAGGTGCCCCACGCGGCTCATCACCCGCTGCTTCACGCTCCACGGATACGGACCCACCTTCAGCATCTCGAGTTCGTGGTTCGACTCCAGCAGCAGCAGGTCGCAATCCCGCACGTGGACCTTCACCGACTCGGGCAGATAACCCAGATCCGTCGCCACCCCGAGCCGGATTCCCTGCGCGCGGAACACGAAGCCCACGGGATCCGCGGCGTCGTGCGGAATCGTGAACGTATCCACGTCGATGTCGCCGATCACGAACGAGGTCCCCGCCTGAAACGTTTCCAGCCGCGGCTGGAACTCCGCCCAGTCGATGCCCGGCGCGGTGAGGTGGGTCAGGTACACCGGAATCTTCAGCTTCTTGGCGATCGCCACCAGCCCCGCGACGTGGTCCGAGTGCTCATGCGAAATCACCACCGCGTCGAGCGACGCGGGATCCACGCCCAGCGCGGCCAGCCGCGCGAACGTTTCCTTGCGGGACAATCCGGCGTCCACCAGGATCCGCGTGCGGTCCGTCGCCACCAGCGTGGAATTGCCCGCGCTCGAACTGGCCAGAACCGTAAGACCGACGATGAGAAACGTCCTCCTGGAAAGACTTCCGCGGAAAAATTCAGTGTGGCACACTGTGGGCATGAGGTACGCACTGGCTCTCCTGATGATTTCGCCCCTGCTGGTTTCCACCGTCGGGGCCCAGACGGCTGTCGCGCGGCGTGTGGTACGCGCCGACGGCGAAGGCGTGGTCTCGGTCCGCCCGGACCAGGCGCGCGTCAGCTTCGCGGTCATCACCGCGGCCGCTACGGCGAACGATGCGGTCTCCCGCAACGCCACCGTTGCCGGAGCCGTTACTACCGCGCTGCGGCAACTGCTCGGCGGCAACGCGGACATCCGCACGGCGGGCTATGGCCTGAACCCCAACACGAACCGCGACGGACAGATCACCGGCTACACGGTGACCAATTTCATTGAAGCCACCGTAGCCGACGTGAATCTCACGGGCCGGGTGATCGACGCCGGCGTGCAGGCCGGCGCCACGCGCGTCAACAGCGTGCGGCTGTCGTTGAAGGACGAGGATCCGGCGCGGGCCCAGGCGCTGCGCCTCGCGGGACAGAAGGCGCGCGCCCAGGCCGAAGCCATCGCGCTGGGCCTCGGGGTCCGCATCGGGCAGGTGCTCACGGCGAGCGAGGGCGGCGGCAGCGGCGCTACCTTCTCGATTTCGCCCATCGTGGCCCTGAATCCTGGTGCGACGGTGATCGAGACGGGCAGCCTCGAAGTGCGCGCCCGGGTGACCGTCGAGTTCGAAATCGTCTTCTAGGCACTTGGGTCCGCAACCGGATCGCAACACGCCGCTGCTATCCTGGACGTTTGACCCTCGCCCAGGCCTTCGCCTACTTGCTCCGCAACCCGGTCCGCGTGTTGCTGGGCCACTTCAACTGGAAGACCGCGCTGTTCTCCACGCTGCTGCGCAGTGGCATTTACTTCTTCACGAACCTCAGCGCCGGGCTCGACGCGGCCTCCGCCGCCCTGCTCACCGAACTCAGCTACCGCGCCATCCTGGTGGGGCTCGAAGGCGCGCTCACGCAGACCTTCCGGCAGGTGCAGCCCGCCTGGCAGGCTACACTCGGAGCGCTGCTCGCCGTCCCGCTCTTCGGGCACAGCGTGGAACTGGCGATCCACTTCCTGCGCGGCACGGTGAACCTGCGCGCCAGCTTCGCGGCCTCGGTGGCGTTTACGATTTTCGCGACGCTGTTCACGCTCTACGCCATGCGCCAGGGGGCGCTGGTGGTAGGCAGCGAAGCGCGGCCCTTCTCGGAGGACTTGAAACGGATCCCCGCACTGGTGGCCGGCTTCGTGACTCTGCCGTGGCGCGCGCTGTTCGGGAGCCGCCGCGGGTAGCGGCAACGGAGCATGCGGGGCGGGCTCGATTTCCCGGTGACTTACTTCGAGAACGAGCCGCAACGGCACAGCTTGGCCCGCCGGCACGGCGGTGGCATAATTGGCGTGTGACCGAGAAGAACGGCAGCGATGGCGGACGTTTGGACCGCATCGAGGGCATCATCGAAGCGCTGGCTAACCGGCAGCACTTGATCGAGGACGAGTTCGCCCGCCTGCTGAAGGCCCAGGTTCTGATGGCGGATCACATGGAGCGGCTGACCACGAAAGTCGAGACGCTGGCCGAGGTCCAGAAGCACACCGACGACCGGATGAACGCCCTGATCAGCGCGGTGGACGACCTCGTGCGCCGCCGGCCGCAAGCTTGAAGTTGCATGAACTTGGGGTGCCCATGAACCTGTTCTGGTATGGCGTGATCGCATCGCAGCTCATGGGTGCCACCTCGAATCCGGACCCGATCAAGCTCGATCTACAGGTCGAGGACTCTGGCTACTGCCGTCAAGGGAGCACCGTCATGCTGAGCCTTCAGGTCAGGCTGATCATTCGGAACCGGGGCGATTCTCCGCTGATCGTTTC
>CAYYID010000080.1:0-26486 GCA_964471915.1 uncultured Solibacteraceae bacterium
AGCGGAAGGGGTCCCGCAGTTCGGGGGATGGTAGGGGATGCCCCCGTTCTGCCCGATCTGCCCGATGCCCCCGTTCTGCCCGCGCCGCTGACGGAGGGGCTGCTGTCGAAGCCGGAGTTCGAGAACCGGGTGATCGCGCGGACGCCGCTCGGGCGCGCGGCGCAGCCGGAGGAGGTCGCCACGGTGATCGCGTTTCTGGCGATGCCCGCGGCGTCCTACATTACGGGCGCGGAAATGGTCGTCGACGGCGGATTTCTCGCCAGCGGCTGGTAGGGTTAGCGGGTAACCGGCTCGCCGATCACGGTGCGGAAGTACGCGATGGTCTCGCGGAGTCCCTCTTCAAGCCCGACCTTCGGCTCCCAGCCGAGCAGCCGCTGCGCCTTGGAGATATCAGGCCGGCGTTGCTTGGGGTCGTCCGGCACGGGCTGGTGCCACTCGATCTCGAGGGTCAGGCCCAGGATGGAGCAGATGGTCTCCGCGAAGTCCCGGATGGTCATCTCCGCCGGGTTGCCGAGGTTCACCGGGTAGCGCTCGTCGGAGTGCGCGAGCCGGACCAGGCCGTCCACGAGATCGCGGACATAGCAGAAGCTGCGGGTCTGGCGGCCGTCGCCATGCACGGTAAGGGACCGCCCGTGCAGCGCCTGGTCGATGAAGGCCGGGACCACCCGGCCGTCGTTCAGGGCCATGCGCGGGCCGTATGTATTGAAGATCCGGGCGATGTTGGTGCGCACGCCATGCACCCGGTGGTAGGCCATGGTGAGCGCTTCGGCGTAGCGCTTGCTTTCGTCGTAGCAGGAGCGCAAGCCCACGGGGTTCACGTTGCCCCAGTACTCTTCGGTCTGCGGATGCTCCAGCGGGTCGCCGTAGCACTCCGAGGTGGAAGTCACCAGGAAGCGCGCGCCGTCGCGCCGCGCGACCTCCAACATGTTGCGCGTGCCGGTGGATCCGCTCTCGAGCGTCTCGATGGGCTTCGCGAAATAGTCCTTGGGGCTCGCCAGCGAGGCCAGGTGCATCACGCCGTCGAAATGGCCGTCGGCAGGCACCGCCACGGTGACGTCACACTCCAGGAACCGGAAGGACGGATGCTGGGCCAGGTGCGCGAGGTTCCGGCGCGCGCCGGTGATCAGGTTATCGAGGGCGACGACGTCGTGCCCGTCCGCCAGCAGACGGTCGCATAAATGGGAGCCGATGAAGCCGGCCGCGCCCGAAACAAGGTAACGCAAGAATGTCCTCCGGGATCTTTCTAATCTACCGCACCGCTGTATAGGACTTCCGTATGCCGCGGCCCGCCCTGAAACAGCGTGATACAGTTTTGTATTCTTCCACTTCGCTTATGGTTAACCCGGCCTGGTTCGAAACCGCCCTGTTCCTGTTGCTGCTCGCGGCGTCGGCGTCGCTGTTCGCGTGGCGCTTCCGCGGGGTGTTCACGACGGTGCTCGCGTCGAAGAAAGACGCGACCTTCCAGCTCCATCCGCTCGGCAAGCGAGTGTGGGAGTTTTTCTGGGAAGTGATCTGCCAGGCGAAGGTGATCCAGCAGCGGCCGCTGCCCGGACTGGCGCACGCCTTCGTCTTCTGGGGATTCTGCGCCTTTGCGCTGATCACACTGAACCACTTCGCGCAGGGCCTGGGCTTCTCGCTGCTCTCGCACGATTCTTACATCGGCAAGTTCTACTTCTATCTTGCGGGCGCGTTCGGAGTGGCGGTGGCGATCTCGATCGCCGGCCTGTTCGTTCGCCGTTTCTTCGTCCGGCCGAAGTGGCTGGGCGACCACGTGTCGAAGGAATCGGGCTTCATCGCGTTCCTCATCTTCACCTTGATGGTGACGTACCTGGCCACGTTCTGGATCCACGACGGCGAGCCGGGCAGCCGCGCGCTGTGGTGGAGCCACACGCTGGCGCTGCTGATTTTCATGCCGCTGATCCCGCACACGAAGCACCTGCACCTGGTGCTGAGCCCGGTGACGGTGTTTCTCTCGCGCGGCGGCTTTTCGGCGATCCCGCCACTGGTGGGCGATGAGGATTTCGGACTCGATACCGGCAAAGACCTGACCCAGATCGTCGCGCTGCAGGCGTATTCGTGCGTCGAATGCGGACGCTGCCAGGAGCACTGCCCCGCGGCCAACACGGGCAAGCTGCTGAACCCCAAGGAAATCGCGCTCGGTTTCCGCAGTTACCTGAACGCCAACGGCGCGAACTCCGAGAAGCCGCTGCTGGGCGAGTTCCTGCACCAGGAGGCGGCGTTCCAGTGCACCACGTGCGGCGCCTGCGAGTTCCAGTGCCCGGTGGGGATCGAGCACCTGCCGCTGATTATCGGCCTGCGGCGCGGCGCCGTGAATACGGGCAAGTGGGAGGACGACTACGGCACGAAGCTGTTCCTCGCCCTGGAGCGCAACGGCAACTCGCTGGGCTTCTCGTCGAGCGAGCGCGAGAAGTTCATCACGAAGCAGAATTTCCCGGTCTACGATGGCACGCAGGAGTACGTCCTGTGGCTGGGCTGCATGGGATCCTACGATCCGCAGGGCCGGGAGATTATCTCGTCGTTCGCCAAGGTGATGGAGCACCTCGGAACCAGCTTCGGCGTGCTGAAGAAAGAGAAGTGCACGGGCGATCCGGCGCGGCGGCTGGGCAACGACCTGGTATTTCAGACCCTGGCCGAAGACAACCTCAAGACGCTGGCGCAGAACAAGGCCAAGAAGATCGTCTCCATCTGCCCGCACTGCGTGCGCACGATCTCGACGGATTGGAAGGAATACGGCGAGGCGCCGCCAATCGAGCACCACTCCGAGTTCATGGCGCGGCATCAGGCGCAGTTGCCGAAGGCGGGCGGCAGCGACAAGATCGTGTACCACGATCCGTGTTACCTGGGCCGGTACCGCGGCACGTACGACGAGCCGCGGCAGGTGGCGGCCCTGGGCGGCGAGGTGATCGACCCGCCGCGCGCGCGGGAGCGGAGCTTCTGCTGCGGCGCCGGCGGCGGTCTGGCGTTCCTGGGCGAGGAATCCGGAGACCGGGTGAGCTACACGCGGGCGAAGGAACTGATCGCGACGGGAGCGAACGTCGTGGGCGCGGCCTGCCCGTTCTGCAACACGATGTTCCGGGATGCGCTGGATAAGGTGGGCGCGGGCGCGCCGCCGAAGCTGCTGGACATCGCGCAGATCGCGGCGGCGTCTATCGAGAAAGCGAAGCAGCCGGTCGCCGGAGATTGAATCACTTCGGGTGCGGGATCACGTCCCGAATGAAGTAGACGCCGCTCTCGATCGAGAAGTAGAAGCGCCAGTCGTCGTTCACGCGGCCTTGCCAGACGCCGGCGGCCTCATCGTACTTCTTGGCTCGGACGGAGGGATGGCGGAAGTCCCGCATCAGATAGGCGATTTGCTTGAGGAAGGCCCGCTGGACAGGGGCCGGCGCGGAGGCGAGGCTCGCGATAGCGCGCTCGGAGAGCGCGACGTTCATGAGCGTTTCTTGGTGAGGGGCGCGGGACGCCGCGTCCGGCGCTTCGTTTCGGCTTGCAGGAACTTGCGGAGCTCCGGGTGCGTGAAGGGGCCATAGACGCGTCCGGCGCGCCGGTCGGCTTCCGCGGCGGCCAAGCCCTCGCGGATCGCTGCCGCGCCCCGGTCCATGCGCTCCAGCACGATGCATCCGTTCCGGAGTTTGGCCTCCACAAGATCGCCGTCGGAGATCCCGGCGCGCTCGCGGAGACGGATGGGGATCGTGATCTGCCCGCGATGCACCTTCACCGTGGTACCCATGCGGTTTCAGAATAGCAGGCCCTACATCCGGTAGAGCATCCAGTAGACGATCACCCCGGTGACCGAGACGTAGAGCCAGATGGGCAGCGTCACCCGGGCGATGCGGCGGTGCCGCGCGAAATCGCCTTTCCAGGCCCGGCGCAACGTAATGATGGCGAGCACGGGCACCGACGCGGCCAGCACCGTGTGCGAGGTCAGGATCGCGAAATACAGCGGGCGGGTCCAATCCTGCCGCTGGTACTTCACCGAGCCGACGTTGTAGTGATAGACGAGATAGCAGGCCAGGAACGCCACGGACACGCCGAGCGCGGCGAGCATGGCGCGGCGGTGCGCCTCGCGGTTGCGCTGCTTGATGAAATACAGGCCGGCGACCAGCAGCACGGCCGAGGTGGCGTTGAGCGCCGCGTTGACGGCGGGAAGATCGGTGACGGCAATCATAGGAGGCGGCGGAGATCGGCGATTAGCTTATCGATGAAGCCCGGTTCGTCCGAGCGGTAATATCCGCGGATGCGGCCCTTCTGGTCCACCAGGGCAAAGCGCGTGGTGTGCTCGAGCGAGCCGGCGGCGACGTCGCCGAGCTGAAAGTCGCTGCGCTTCAGCCGGTGGAGCGTGGCGCGCTCGCCGGTGAGCAGGTGCCAGCGCCCGCCGCCGCTGTAGCGGCGCGCGTAGGCCGCGAGTACCGGCGGCGTGTCGCGCTCCGGATCCACGGTGAAGGAAACGAAGTGGACCCGGGGGTCGGCCGCGAAGGCGCTCGCCAGGCGCGACATGTCGGTGGACATCCGCGGGCAGGGCCCCGCGCAGTTCGAGAAGATGAAGTTCGCCACCCAGACTTTGCCGTCCAGCACTTCGCTGGCGAAAGCCTGGCCGGACTGGTCCGTGAGGGCGAAGCGCGAGACGTTGCCATAGCCGGGAAGCTCGTCGCCGCAGGAAATCAGCAGGGCGGCGCCGAGCACCAGCAGGCTACGCGCGGTCGAGCAGCAGGAGGCCATAAAGAACCGGCAAATAAAGCACCGAGGCCATCAGAACGTTTCGCGCCCGCAACAGCGTGCGGTCCGCCATGATCTTCAACGTGGACCACGCGAACCAGGCGCCGGCGATCCCGGCGCCCGCCAGATACCAGTTGCCGGCCATGCCGGACCAGGTGGGCAGCAGCGTCACCGGAACCAGGGCGACCGCGCACCAGAACATGCGGCGGGCGGTGGACTCGCCGTCCGGTTCGACGACCGGCAGCATGCGGATGCCGGCGCGCGCGTAATCCTCGCGGTAGAGCCAGGCGATGGCGTAGAAGTGCGGGAACTGCCAGAGGAAGAGGATCGCGAAGAGGATCCAGGCGTTGGCGTCGAGCGTTCCGGAAGCCGCGGCGTAGCCGATCATCGGGGGCATGGCGCCAGGGATCGCGCCCAGCGTGGTCGAGTGCGGCGAGACCCGCTTCAGCGGCGTGTAGATAAAGAGATAAGTGGCTAGCGTGAACGCGCCGAGCCCGGCGGTGAGCCAGTTCGCGCCGAAGCCGAGTTCCAGGAATCCGGCCAGCGACAAGCCGATGGAGAACAGCAGCGCGCGTGTGGGAGCGAGGCGTCCGGCGGCGAGCGGGCGGGCCTGCGTGCGTCGCATCTTGGCGTCGGCGTCGCGTTCCCACCATTGGTTGAGGGCCGCGGTGCCGGAGGCGATGAGCCCGGTGCCCAGCAGGGTGTGGAACAGGGTCCACCAGTTCCACCCGAGTTTGGCGCCGAAAACGAACCCCACGCCCGTGCTCATCAGAATGAGCCAGGTGATGCGGGGCTTGGTGAGCGCGACGTAGTCGTTCATCGGGTGAGCGCCGCATCTTTCATGCGCGGCTCGCTAGCCGCGCTGGCGGCCGGTTTGCGGCGGACGTGGTAGAAGATCTGGACCGTCAAGGCTACCGCGGCGCCGAGCGTCAGCGCGCCGACCGCGACGTGCGTAACGGTGGTGGCGACGATCTCCGCCGCCGTGGCGGTTTCGCGCATCCGCGCCAGCAGCGCGCCCAAACCCAGCAGTACTTGCACGAAGGTGACACCGAGCATCACGTTCGCCGCCTTCCGCAGCTTGGCGTGCTTTGGGAACTGCGTGGTGGTGAACATCGCGAGCGCCGCGACGATGCCCGCCACGACGAACGCAAAGATCACGTGGGGCAGGACGCCGAGGGCGCGATGGCGGAACGCCGCACCGAGCAGGATCTGCACCAGCAGCATCGCGGCGGTGAAGACCGCCAGCGAGCGCAGCGACGGCGTCGCGCCGTCCTCCACCGTCTCCGGACCAGCCTTCCAGCCGGGCGAGGTGAAAACGGCGATGGCGCAGGTAGTGGAGAAGAACAACTGAGCGAGCGAAGCGTGGAAGATCGAGATCGCCTTGGGCAGCAGGTAGATCACCGTGAGCCCGCCCAGCACGCCCTGGAGGATTACGGCGGCCAGCGCGGCCCACCCAAGCCGCTTCATCCAGGCGCGGCGGTCAGCCACGTGGAGGAAGATCACCAGGCCGATGGTCAGCATCCCGACCCCGGTTGCCACCATGCGGTGGCCATGCTCGTAGAAAACGCCGCCCTTCATCTCGGGCATTACTTTGCCGTAGGAAAGGGGCCAATCGGGAACCGAGAGTCCGGCTTCGTTGGAGGTGACGGAAGCGCCGGCGACAATCAGGAACAAGGTCGCGGCAACCAGCAGCAGCGCATAGCGATGCAGCCACAGTTCCTTCGACGAGAGCAGGCCGGATGTCATGGTTTCAGTACCTGGTCTAACGGATGCGCACGGCTAGCCTCCGGCGCGCAAATTCTATTGTAACGCGAAAAATTCCGGCGCCGCTGGCGGCGGCCTATTCGATGGTGACCTTGACGGGCTGCTCGAGCAGCATTCCGTCCTTTACTTGCAGCATCACCGCCCACCGGCCGGCCTTGATGTTGGCGGGGACCTTGAAGCTGAGGCTGGTGTCGGTCTGCTCCACAATAACGAGCTTCAAGTCGTCAGTGCCGTTCGTGAGAAAGACCGCGCTCACGGACGACTTCGCCAGACCCTCTCCGGTGGCCTTGACGACGTCGCCGGCTTTGACGGAATCCGGCGCCACGGAAGCTACCTTGGAGGTGTCGGCAAGCAGAGGCAGAAGGAACAGGGAAGTGGCAAGGGTCAGGATTGCGAAGTGGCGCACCCGGGGCCTCCTTTCGGATTCCGAGGATACGCCCCCGCCGCGTTTTTTGCAAGCTGGTTACGGAGCGTTCTTCTTGGCGGCTTCGGGCTCCGGGGTCTTGAGCTGACCCACTTCTTCGGCGGGCGGCTCGACGAAGACGAACAGCGGCTGCTCGAGCAGTTTCGGCTGGTTGCCGCCGAACAGCACCAGCAACTGGAGCCGTCCGGGTTTCGCGAACGGTGGGACACGGACGGTGATGGTTTTGTCCTTCTGCTCGACCACCTTCACCTTGAGATCGAACTTATGATCGGTGAGGTAAACCTCTTCGACAGCGCCCAGGAACTGCCCGGTGATGTTGATCACGGTGCCGGGTTTGACGTTTTTCGGTTCGACGGTAGACATCTGCGGGACCTGCGCCGAGAGGGACGCGGCCGTCAGTAGAATGGATCCGACCAGTAGGGTTCGCATAGTACGCTGCCTCCGCATCTGCTATTAACGGCTACCCGGGGAATAAGGACAATAGCACTAACGATCCAAACGCAAGTAGAACAACACCTTAGGCGCGCTAAGGCGGTTCGCCGACCGGGACCTAAAGCGGCTTCGCGCGACCATTACGGTATACTCGGGTTTCCGTGCGCTCCTGGGCCCTTATCCTGCCGGTACTTGCCGCGCTGCTGGGCGGCTGTAAGACGCCCGGGGATTGGTATGCGCCGCCGGTGCAGCGGTCGCCGGTCGAGAAGCCGAGGACGCCCCGCGCCGCGCGGGTCGTGGAAATGGGCGAGACCGCGGCGGACCCCTTGCTGGTGCGGGACATCCGGGGACTCGAAGGGGCCTGGCGCTGGACCGGGCGGCGGCCGGCGGTACGCGTATATGTGAACAAGCCGGAGGGGTTAGAACTGGTGGCGGAGTTCGCGGTGTCCGACGCTACCTTCCGGGACACGGGACCGATCTCGATCCAGTTCCAGGTGAACGGCAAGGTGCTGGACACGGTCCGCTATGATCAGCCAGGGCAAAAGCAGTTCCGCAAGGCGGTGCCGGCGGAATGGCTGCGGGCGGCCGAGACCGCCGAGGTGGGGCTGGAACTCGACAAGGTCTGGGTGTCGAAGTCGGACGGGGCGGAACTGGGTGTGATCCTCTCGCGGCTCGGGTTGGCGCCGAAGGGATGACCGCGCTGGGCGTGTTGTTCGGGGCCGCGTTGACGATCGCGACGGCGATCGCCTTGGGCCGGGCGCTGCTGGCGCCGGTGCGGGAGCAACTGTATCGCGAGGAGCAGACGCCGCTGGCGCTGTTGCTGGGCGCAGCAGGTCTGCACCTGGCGGTATTCCTGGCGCTGGCGGCGGGCGCGGGATCCCGGTGGGTGCTGCTGGCGGTCTGCGCGGCGATCCTGGCGGCGACCTGGCGCATCGCCTGGAAACCCTCGAGCCGGAGACTGCCACCGCTCGCGCCCGGGATCCGGTGGCTGTTGCCGGCGATCTACGCGCCGTTCGCCGTCTATTGCTTCGTCCACGCGATGGCTCCGGAGGTCAGTTCCGACGGGGTCACGTACCATCTGAGCCTGGTGCGGCAGTATCTGAAGTCGGGCTCGTTCGGCAACATCACGACCAACATCTATGCGAACCTCTCGCAAGGGATCGAGATGCTGTTCGTGGTGGCGTACGGCTGGGGCCGGCATTCCGCCGCGACGCTGGTGCATTGCGCCTTCCTGCTGGCGCTGCCGTGGCTGATCCTGAACTGGGCGCGGCGCGCCGGCAAGCCTGTGGCAGGCGCGGGAGCGGCGCTGATCGTGTTCACGTCGCCGGTGTTCGGGATCACCGGCGTGAGCGCCTACAACGACGTCGCGATCGCGTACGCGGTGTTCGGGGTCTTCTACCTGCTCCACATCTGGGAGGAGCAGCGCGGCCGCCGGTGGCTGGCTCTAACGGGTCTGGCGGCGGGCTATTGCTTCGCCATCAAGTACACGGCGTTTCTGGCGGTGCCGCTGGCGCTGGGCTTCGTGTTGTGGAAGTCCCGGCGGTGGAAGTCCGCCGCATTTGTCGCCGCGGCTGCGCTGGTGATGATCGTGCCGTGGCTGGCGAAGAACTGGGTGACCGTGGACAATCCGGTTTCGCCATTCGCCAACGGCTGGTTCCCGAATCCCTACGTGAGCGTGAAGTTCGAGGAGGACTACCGGAGCTTCATGTCCACCTATGGACTCCAGTCGCGCTGGGCATTGCCGCTGGAGGCGACGGTGCGCGGCGAAACGCTGGGGGGCGTGCTGGGCTGGGTATTCCTGTTCGCCCCGCTGGGGCTGCTGGCGGTGCGGGACCCGCTGGGGCGGCGGCTGGCGGGCGCGGCAATCCTGTTCGCGCTGCCCTTCCTCGCCAATGTCGGCACGCGCTTTCTGATGACCAGCGCGGTGTTTCAGGCGCTGGCCCTGTGCTGGACCCTGGGCGCCTGGAAGCGCTGGCTGCCGCCTGCCGTCGCGCTGGCCTGCGCGATCTCGTGCTGGCCGCCGGTGCTCAATCGATGGACCGGCAAGTACGCATGGCGGCTGTTCGAGTTCCCGTGGAAGGCGGCGCTGCGGATCGAGTCCGAGGATCACTACTTGCGGCGGCGGCTGGGCATGTACAGCGAGATCCGAATGATCGAGCAGCATACGCCGCCCGGCGCGCGGATCCTGGCCATGAACGGCGTGGCGGAGGCGTACTCGGACCGCGACGTGATCATCGGGTTCCAGTCGAGCTACGGGTCCATCGCCACGGATGTGTTGTATTGCGCGGTGTTCCCCGAGTTCCGGCCCGAGAAGTTCACGCGCTTCGCGGCTGCGGTACGCGCGCGGGGGATCCGGGTGCGCCAGACGGGCACGGGCGACGGCGTGGAGCAATGGAACGTCGCGGAACTGCGGGTGCTTCGCGGGGGCAGCGAATTGGCGCGGCAACCGGAATGGCGGATCCGCGCGCACCCGAATCCGTGGGACATCGGCCTGGCGTTCGACAACGATCCGGTGACGCGCTGGCGCTCGAACCAGTCGCTGGCGCCGGGCCAGTGGATCGAGGTCGACTTCGGGCGGGAGGTCGAGTTCGACGAAGTCCGGCTGCAGTACGGGCACGACCAGCGCGGCCACCGGCTGCGGCTGGAGGCGCTGCGGAACGGCGTCTGGGAGGCGGTCGCCGCGCCGCCGGTGGAGGAGGCGATCGCCGCGCCGCCCGGGCTGGAGCAGGCCGCCACGCGCGCGCTGAAGGACCTGGGGATCGACTACCTGCAGTTGGACGATGCCGACTTCGGCGCCACGCAGGTGCGGGCGGAGCCCGAATTGTGGAACCTGGAGCTGGTGGGCGTGGACGGCGCTTCGCGGCTGTACCGGATCCAGTGGCCGCGGGCGAGGCCCCTGACGCGGTACCTGCCGACGCGAGAAGATCGGGACAGGCCAAATCGGAACAAACCATGAAACGCTATTTTTTGGGAATCGACGGCGGACAGTCGAGCACCACGGCGCTGATCGGAGATGAGAACGGCTGTGTGGTGGGCTACGGCCGGTCGGGTCCGTGCAACCACGTGGCGGCGTCCGAGGGCCGGGAGAAGTTCCGGAACGCGGTGGGCGGCTCCATCCGGCAGGCGTGGGAGCGCGCGGCCGTGGAAGCGGTGCCATTCGCGGCGGCGTGCCTGGGCTTTTCGGGCGGGGCGGCGGACAAGGAGGCCTTGGCCCGCGAGCTGGTGGAAGCCGAGCAGTTGACCGTGACCCACGACGCGATGATCGCGCTGGCGGGAGCCACGGCGGGCGACCCCGGGATCATCGTGATTGCAGGCACCGGCTCGATCGCCTTCGGCCGCAATGCCGCGGGACGCACCGCACGGGCCGGCGGCTGGGGGTACGTTTTCGGGGACGAGGGCGGCGGCTTCGACATTGCCCGGCAGGCATTGCGCGCGGCGCTGCGCCAGGAAGAAGGCTGGGGGCCCTCGACGTCGTTGCACGCCCGCCTGATGGAGGCCAGCGACCTGACCTCCGCGAACGACCTGATGCACCGTTTCTACACGCCGGAATGGCCGCGTCCGCGGATCGCCGCGCTGGCCCGGCTGGTGGATGAGGCCGCCGGCGACGGCGACTCCATCGCGCGCGACATCCTGCACCATGCCGCCGAGGAACTGGCGCGGATCGCGGAGGCGGTGCGCGGGCAGTTGTTCGAAGGCGCCGCGCCGGCCAAGATCTGCCCTATCGGCAGCGTGTTCCGGGGGGCGACGCTGCGGGCGCAGTTCCAGAAACTGATGGAACGGAACCCGGCGAACTGGGTGCTGGAGCCGGCTTACGGGCCGGCTGCAGGCGCCTTGCTGGAAGCCTACCGGACCGGCGGGGTGCGGGTGTCGCTGACGAATCTGCCGCAGGCGGAGAAGTAGGTCCCGGAGGCTCCCGAACGGCGGGGCAACCGCCGATGGTACTGGGGTAAGGGATCCTTCGGGTCTGAACTGCGCCAGAAGGCGCGTGTTATCTTGGGGTCAAGTTGCCTGACCGAGCCATTTCTTTCGTCGTAGTCTGCCATTCCTACCCGCCCGTGCTGGGCGGATCTGAGATTGAGGCGCAGCGTGTCTGCGAAGCACTTCAGGCGCGTGGACACAAGGCACAAGTCATTTGCGCGGGCGGAGATCCGATGCCACCCGTCAAGACGTGGGTGGACCCCTGCGGCGTGCCGGTGCGGATGTTCGGCGCGCGCTGGAAAGAGCCGTTGCGGAGCTACGCCTACGCGCTCGGAGTGGGGTGGACGTTGTGGCGGGAACGCCACAACTACGAGGTGGCGTATTTCCTGATGCAGGGGCTCCAGCTCATTACGGGACTGCCGGTGGCGGCGCTGCTGGGCAAGCCCATCGTGATGAAATTCTCGTGCAGTAACCTGGTGGCGCAAATGATGGGGTCGCTGGCGGGGCGGATCGAAGTCCGGTTCTTGAAGTGGTGGGCGGATAAGATCCTGGTGCTGAACCCCGGGATGCGCGAGGAGGCCCTGGAGGCGGGGTTTGCAGCGTCCAAGGTCGGCTGGATGCCGAACCCAGTGGATGTCTCGCAGTTTCAGCCGGTTACGGCAGAGGAGAAACGGCGGAAGCGGCGTCAGCTCGGGGTGGACGAAGAGGCGGGCCTAGTGGTTTACGTCGGCCGGCTGGACGATCAGAAAAAGCTGCCGTGGCTGCTGGGCGCCTTCGCCAAAGTCGCGCGGGAGCGTCCGGAGGTCCGGTTCGCGCTGATCGGCGACGGACCGCTGCGTAACGATGTGGCGCGGTGGGTGGAGGAACTGGGGCTGAAGGACCGGGCGCGGTTGTGCGGGCGGCTGGCGATGAGCGGGGTGCTGGAGTGGCTGCAGGCGGGCGACGTCTTTCCGATGACCTCGGAAGTGGAGGGTCTGCCCTGCGCCCTGATCGAGGCGATGGCGGCGGGACTGGTGCCGGTGGTGACGCACATTCCGGCGCACAGCCAGCTGATCGACCACGAGGTCCACGGGATGCTGACCGAGGTGGGGAACGTGGACGCGACGGCGGCGAGCCTGCTGCGGGTGCTGGACGATCCGGAGTTGCGGGCGCGGTTGGCGGCAAACGCGCGGCGGCGGATGATCGATGAATTTTCGACTGCCCGGGTGGCGGACTGTTACGAGGAACTGTTCGAAGAAGTGTCGGGCCGGGAACAGGTTCGGGTAGCGGTTTGAGGGTGCGGCCGGAACGGGCGCGCTAAACTGGAACGATCGAGACGCGAATGCCCTACCGAGCCGCGGCGGAATGGAAGTCCCTGTGTGAGCAGCCGGTGCTGCGGCTGCGGAAGTTGCCGGACGGCGAATTCGCGCCGTGCGCCAACCGGGGCTGGGACGGGCAGGTGCTGGACCTCGAATGGACGGGCGAGGCGGCGCCGGCGGCGTTGTCCCCAGGCGACTTCGTGGAGATCGAGTCCAGCGAGGCGTACTGCCTCGGGGAGGCGACGGCCTGCGCGGGACGCCAGGTGTTCGTCTTCGTGGAGCAGATCGTGAACCGGGCGGAGGTCGAACGCATCGGCGCCCACTGGAAAGCGCACGGGTAAGCAGGTGCAAAGGATGACCGGCTTCTCGCCGATAGACGGGTAGCGGCAAGCGAGCGAAAGGATTCTGCCCGGCGGACGCGCCGGCCTTGGGGAAACGATGAGTGAACTGCTGATGATGGCGGGGGTGGCGTTTCTGATCACCCTGGTATTAACGCCCATCATTCGCGACGTTTTCCGCTCGTATCAGGTGCTGGACCAGCCGGGCGGGCGGAAGGTGCACCGGTATCCGATTCCGCGCGTGGGCGGCATTCCGATCGCGGTGGCTTACGTCACCGTGCTGTACTTCTTTTCGAGCAGCGAGCAGGGGCTGTCGCCGTTGGCCTGGAAGCTGGTGCCGGGCGCGGCGCTGGTGTTCCTGATCGGCCTGGTGGACGACTTCTTCAACCTGCGGCCAGTGACCAAGCTATTGGGGCAGATCGCGGCGGCGGGTCTGGTGTTCGCGGGGGGGTTGCGGGTAGAGACGCTGGCGGGCATGGACCTGCCGGGCTGGCTGAGCATGGTGCTCACCGTCTTTTGGCTGCTGCTCTGCACCAACGCTTTGAACCTGATCGACGGCCTGGACGGATTGTGCGCGGGGATGGGCCTGTTCGCGACGCTGACCCTGTTCGCGGCCGCGTGGCTGCAGGGCAATGTCCCGCTGGCGCAGGCGACGTTTCCGCTGCTGGGCGCGCTGGCCGGATTCCTGTTCTACAACTTCAACCCGGCGACGGTGTTCCTGGGCGACTCCGGGGCGCTGCTGATCGGCTTCCTGCTGGGCTGTTACGGCATGGCGTGGACGCAGAAGACCGCCACGATCCTAAGCATGCTGGTGCCGCTGCTGGCGCTCTCGGTGCCGCTGGTGGACGTCTCGCTGGCGGTGCTGCGGCGTTTCCTGCGCAACCGGCCGATCTTTTCCGCGGACCGCGGCCATATCCACCACCGGCTGCTGGACCAGGGGTTCTCGCCGCGGCGGGCGGTGCTGGTGCTGTACCTGGTGGCCTCCCTGGCGGCGGCTTTCGCGCTGTTGCTGAGCTATTCGAAACTCGGTCCGCTGCACGGGTTTGTGATCCTGGCGTTCTGCGGCGTGGCGTGGCTGGGGATCCGGCAGTTGCGGTATTCGGAGTTCGAAATGGTGCGGACGTTCTTCCAAGGCGAGCTACAGCGCTCCGTGGACGGGCGGATGCGCCTGGAGAACCTGCGGAAAGACCTGGAGGCGGCGGCCGGTGAGGCCGATTGGTGGGAGGCGCTGGTGCGGTTCGGCCGGGAGAACCACCTGACCCGGATGGCCTGGGTGGGCGAGAGCCGGCGGGAGACGGTGTTCGAGGACCAAGTGGGCCAGTGGCGGTTCCGGATCCTGCTTGATGAGAACCGGTACGTGGAACTGGAAGGCGTGGCGGTGCCCGGCGCGGGGCTGGATCTCAGCAAGATCTGCGAGGAAGTACAGGCCAGCGTGGCGGCGAAGGGAGCGGGCTGGACGCAGGCGCGGAACGCCGCGGGTCCGCGCGGAGCGGAACTGGGCGGCCACGCGGCGTCGAAAGGGAACGTCTGATGGTAGGGGAGTCACTGGATTTCCTGCGGGAGATCATGGAGCGGCGCGGCGCAGCCGGGACGCCGGAACAGTTTCAGCAGGCGGTGAACGTTACCTTCCACCGCTTCGAGTCCGAGGTGTACGACGAGATCCACCAGGACATGTGGCAAAGCCTGCCCGCCGAGATTGGCCGGCTGGTAGCTGAGGCGGCCCGGAAGGGTTATCCGCGCCGCGACCGGCTGCGGGCGCTCGACATCGGGTGCGGCACCGGCCTGGCGACAGAGTGCCTGTTGCGGTCGGCGGCCGGCGCGCGGGTGGAGGAAGTAGTCCTGCTGGATACGTCGGCGCAGATGCTGCGGCGGGCGGCGGAGCGCGCCCGCGGATGGAAGGCGCGCGCGGTCTGCACCGAGGGGCTGCTGGACGCCGCGGACCCGGGTCCGTTCGACATCGTGATCACGAGTTCGGTGCTGCATCATGTGCCGGATATCGGCGCGTTCCTGGCCGCGGTGGGACGCCGGCAGGAGCCGGGTGGCCTGTTCGTGCACATTCAGGATCCGAACGGCGACGCCGCCGCGGATCCCGGCTTGGAGCGGCGCAGCCAGGAGATGGCGGCGCGGCGGCCGCCGGAATGGCGGGAGCGTTTCACCGCCAAGCGCATCGCGGGACGGCTGAAGCGGATGCTGACGGGCGCGCCGCCGGACGACTACCTGTCGCGGGCCTTGCGGCAGATGGTGGCGGACGGCGTGGTGCGGGAGCCGCTGACGGTGGCCGAACTGTACCGCATTACGGACATCCACGTGCATAACGGCGCGGGGATCTCCGTGCGGCGGGTGGGGGACGCGCTGCGCGGCTACGAACTGGCGGCGGCGCGGTCGTACGGCTTCTACGGCGAGATGCCGAGTGAACTGCCCGAGGACCTGGCGCGGGAGGAGCAGCGGCTGAGCGAGAGCGGATCGCTGGCGGGCGCCTGGATCGGAGCGGCGTGGGGCAAGCAGGCCTGAGCGCCAGGGCAGCCGGATGACCAGAGGCTTACAGCTGCTGACGGATCTGCTGCTGATCGCCGCGGGCTATGCCGCCGCGATCGCGCTGGACCCGGGCTGGCGCAGCGGCGAGACGGACCTGGCGATGCTGGCCTGGGCCACGGGCGCCCTGATCGCTACCTGCTGGCTGGCGGTGCAATGGCAGGGCCAGTATTCGGCTTCCTCCAGCCCGTGGACGGACATCATCCAGCAGTATTCGCTGACGCTCGGCCTGAACATGCTGGTGCAGGCGATCTTCGCCTACCTGCTGGTGCCGGTGACGCCGCTGGCGCTGGTGGTGGCGGGTTCGGCGATCGCGCTGACGCTGCTGACGATCTGGCGGCGGCTGGTGGCGCCCCGGCTGGCGCGGAGCCAGACGATTCTGCTGGTAGGTTTCGACGAAGTGGCCGCGCGGCTCTATCCGGAGATCGTGGAGGCGGTGGCCGGCGTGGTGGGAGCGGGAGACGCGGCGTTGCCGGCGGGGCTGCGGAACCTGGGCGGCATGGAGCGGCTGGAAGACGCGGTGCGGGACACGCACCCGCGGCGCATCGTGCTGGCACTGGAGCATTGGAGCGAAACGGTACCCGCCAAGCGGCTGTTCGAACTGCGGTCGCAAGGCGTCTCGATCGAAGATAGCGCGGCGCTGTACGAGCGCCTGCTCTACCGAGTGTGCGGGGAGCGACTGTCGCCGGGCGACTTCGTGTCGCAGAACTCGCTGGCGGCGAACCGGCAGATCATGGCCGTGCAGGCGATTTACACCAACCTGGCGGGGCTCGGCTTGCTGGTGCTGCTGTCGCCGGTGCTGGTGCTCATCGCCCTGGCGCTGGTGGCGGGCGGGACGCCGGCGCTGTTTGAACGGACGCTGTGCCTGGGCTACCAGGAGATCCCCTTCGAGCGCCTGGCGTTCCACACACGGCGCGGCGACCGCAAGGGCCACACGTGGGTAGGCGAATGGGTCTTGCGGCTGCGGCTGGCGGGGCTGCCGCAGTTGCTGAACATCGTGCGGGGCGAGATGGCGTTCTGCGGTCCGCCGCCGGTAAGGATGGAGTATGCGCGGCGGCTGGCGGAGCTGATTCCGTTCTACGCCCACCGGTTCAGCGTGAAGCCGGGGATGTTCGGCTGGTCGCAGATCCGGTTCCAAAGATCCGCCGTGGCGCTGGAGCCGCAGCGGCTGGAACACGACCTCTACTACATCAAGCAGGCTTCGCCCTCGTTCGAT
The DNA here is from genome assembly GCA_964471915.1 of uncultured Solibacteraceae bacterium. GTDB lineage: Bacteria > Acidobacteriota > Terriglobia > Bryobacterales > Bryobacteraceae > JAIEPW01. Next base: position 16,657 of record CAYYID010000080.1, read on the forward strand.
CTCGAGGTGGTTCTGCGGACCCTCGGAGGCATCGGATTCTGATGCGGGTGGCGATCCTCACCGGTTCTCCGAATCCGTGGGTGGCGCGCGCGGTGGAAAGGCTGGCCGCGCTTCCGGGAATCACCATCGCCGGGATCGTGTTGGACCAGGGCTTCGTGGCGCGGCGCCAGAAGTGGCGGAACCTGCGCCGCAACTTGCGCGACGAAGGCGTCGCTTACTTCGCCCGCCGGGCGGCCGAAACGGTGACAGCGCGCCTGGACCGCTTGACCCGCTTCTGCGATCCCGCGGCGGTGGACGCGCTGTTGCGCCAGGCGTTTCCCGGCGAGTGTTTCTCCGTCCGCGACGCCGCCGCGCAGCGGGCGATCCCGGTGACAGAAGTGAACACCCTGAACGGGCCGGCGGGACGCGAGGCGCTGACGGCCCTCGCGGCGGATCTGGGCATCGTGCTCGGCACGCGCGTGCTGAAGCGCGCGACGTTCGGGATCCCGCGGCGGGGGTGCATCAATGTCCACAAGGGCAAGGTGCCGGAGTACCGCGGCATGCCGGTTGGGTTCTGGGAGCTGTACGACGGCGCCGCTGCGGCGGGCGTGACGATCCACTTCGTCGACGACGGCCTGGACACCGGCGACATCGTGGCGGCCGGGGAAACGGCGATCCACGAGAAGGAAACCCTGGATTCGCTGCGCTGGAAACTGGACGAGTTGAGTCTGGACCTGCTGGCGCGCGCGGTGCGGGAGATCGCCGCCGGGGAGGCGCGGCCGGAGCCGCAGCCCAAGTCGACGGGCAAGGCTCGCACAAAGCCGACGCACGCCCAGGTGCGGGAACTGGCGGCGCGGCGTCCGCATCTGGCGAACCTGGTTCCGCGGCCGTTCCATCAGCTCGGCAAAACGCTGGCCTATTGCGGCCTGTACTTCCTGGGAGCCTTCGCGCTGGCGCGCGCCTTGCACGGCCGGCGCAGCGCGCGGATCCTGCTCTACCACCGCGTGGACGACCGCGCGCCGGATCCCCTGACGGTCACCCGGCGGCGCTTCGCCGAACATCTTCTGACGCTCGCGCGGTATTACGAAGCCCGCCCCACGCACTGGCTGGTGGAACGCCTGGTCGCGCGCCAGCCTGCCGGACGGGCGGTGTGCGTGCACTTCGACGATTGCTACGCCTCGGTGGCGGATGCGGCCGCGCCACTGCTGGCCGCCGCCGGACTGCCGGGCATGAGCTTCGTGTCGTCGGGTTATCTCGATACGGACCGCAAGTTCCCGCACGACCGCTTGAAGTATCCGCTCGACTACGCGAACATGACCGCGGCGCAGGTGCGTGGTCTGGAGGCGGCCAAGGTGGAAGTGGGCGCGCACACCGTGAACCACGTGGACCTTGGCGCGGTGACGCTGGCGGAAGCCGAGCTGGAGATGGCCGGCTCCAAGGCCGACCTGGAGCGGATCCTGGAGCGGCCGGTGCCGCTGTTCTCGTTCCCGTACGGGCGGCCCGGCAACTTCCGCGCGGAATACCGTACGCTGGCGGCGCGGGCGGGATTCACGGCGGTGTTCTCGGCGCACGGGGGGCTGGCCGGCCCGGATACGGATCTCTATGACATTCCGCGCATCGGCGTGGGCAATGCGCACCGCCCGCTGGACCTGCTGATGGAGCTGGAAGGGCTCAGCTTTGGCGCGGTGAGCAAGCTGCTGCGCGGCCTCACCGGACGGGCAGAATGATCGCCGGGGCGATCTTCCTCGCCGGCCTCGCGGTGGCCGCGTGGGTGCTGGCCGGGTATCCGCTGGCGCTGGCGCGGATGCGGTTCCGCACGGCGCCGCCCGTGAAGAAGCAGCCCGGCTTCACGCCGCCGGTCACCATCGTGATGGCGGTCCACAACGGCGAAGCGTTCCTGCGGGCGAAGCTCGAGAGCCTGCTGGAGCTCGACTATCCGGCCGCGCGGCGCGAGATCGTGGTGGTGTCGGACGGCTCCACCGACGGGACCGAGCGGATCGCGGAGGAGTTCGCTACGCGCGGCGTGCGCCTGCTCCGCGTGCCACGGGGCGGCAAGGCGAGCGCCCTGAACCGCGCGCTCGCGGAGCCGCTGGCGGGCGAGATTCTGTTCTTCACCGACGTGCGCCAGCCTCTGGATCGCGCCGCGCTGGCGCACCTGGCCGCCAACTTCGCCGACCCCACCGTAGGGGCGGTCACCGGGGAGCTGCGCATCGTGCAGCCCGACACCGGCGAACAGGCGGATCTCGACCGCTACTGGCGCTACGAGCTGTGGGCGCGGCGGCGGCACTCCGAAATCGATTCGCTGTTCAACACCACCGGATGCATCTATGCGATCCGGCGTGAGCTGGCGCAGCCGATCCCCGCCGACACGCTCACCGACGACGCGGCGATTCCGCTGCGGGCGTTCTTCGCCGGCTACCGGGTGATTTTCGATCCGGCGGCCATCGCCTACGACTACCCGACGGTGGCGGGGGGCGAATTCCGGCGGCGGATGCGGACGCTCGCCGGGTTGTGGCAGGTGCACGCGCGGTTCCCGGAGCTGTTCGGCGGGCGCAACCGGATGCGGCTGCACTTCCTGTCGCACAAGTTCGGACGCCTGGCGCTGCCGTGGGCGTTGCTGGCCGCGGGCGCGGCGAGCTGGTTCCTGCCGCCCGGGAGCCTGCGGACCGGGGTGCTGGCGGGCGAAGCGCTGCTGCTGGCGGCCGCCGCGGCGGACTTCGCCATGCCGGCGGGCTTTCCTCTGAAGCGCCTGACCTCGCCGGCGCGGACGTTTCTGACCATGAACCTAGCGGCGCTGGCGGCGCTCTCGGTGTTCTTTGGCAGCGCGGGCCGGTTCTGGACGGTGACCAAAGTGGCGGCGCGCCCGGCGCTGGAGGAGAACAAGCGCGCGTGAAGCGGATCCTCTATATCCATCCGACGTTCGTGCCCCCGCCCCGGGATCCCGCGACCGACCGCTTTGCGTTGCTGGCGGAGCACCTGGAAGGCGACGTGGTGCAGCCGGTGTGGTTCTCGGAGCCCGCCGAGTTGGAGGCGCACCTCGGCCCGGGCAGTTACCCGGTGTTCGAGCGCGCGGGTTTCCGCTATCACTTTCTCCTGGGCGGGTCGCGGCGCGAGCGCGGCGCGGTGTTGCGGTTCCAGATCCGCAAGGCGCGGGAACTGTTGCGGCAGCAACGCTACGACGCGATCGTCGTGTACTCGCACATGACCACGGGGCTCGCCGGCGTGTTTCTGAAGTTGCTGTCCGGCACGCCGCTGATCGTCGAGGTGGCCACCTCGCCCGCGCTTTCGTACCTGATGGACCGCCCGCGCCCGGGCCTGCAGAAGCGGATTGCGAAGTGGTACTCGGATCTCTGCCTGCACACGGCGCTCGCTTTCGCGGACCGCACGCACCTGCTGTTCTCTACGGCGCTGGACCGGTATCCGCTGCTGCGGCGGCGGCCGGCGTCGGTGTTCCACGAGTTCGTGCCGGTGTCGCGCATCGAGCGGCGGCCGGGAGAGCGCGAGCCGGTGGTGCTCTTCGCCGGGCATCCGTGGTACCTCAAGGGAGTGGACATCCTGATCCGGGCGTTTCGCGCGCTGGCGCCGGACTTCCCGGCGGCGCGCCTGGAAGTGGTCGGCTACTTTCCCGATGGCGCGGAGATCCGCCGCCTTGCCGAGGGCTGCCCGCAGATCCAGATCCTGGAACCGATCCACCATCCGCAGCTCATGGAGAAGATGTCGCGGGTCCAGTTGCTGGTGCTGCCGTCGCGGTGCGAGGGCATGGGCCGGGTGCTGCTGGAGGCCATGGCCGCCGGGATCCCGGTGGTTGGCTCCGACGCGGGCGGCATCCCGCACTTCGCCCGCGACGGCGAGACCGGGCTGGTCTTCCGCTCCGGCGACGCCGGGGATCTGGAAGCGAAGCTGCGGCGGCTGCTGGCGGATCCGGCGCTGCGGGAACAGCTCGGCGAACGGGGCTATCACGTGGCGCACGAAGAGATGGACGAGCGCGCCTACGTGAAACACTTCGTCGCCATGGTGGAAGCGGCGGCGGAGCGGCGATGACAGACCCGCCGCCCGTCTCGCGCCGGCAGCTCGACACCGAGGTGGCGGGCGGGCTCGCCTGGACCGCGGGCGCGAAGTGGGCCACGCAGGCGGTCACCTGGGCGTCGGTGCTGATCGCGGTGCGGCTGCTGTCGCCCGCCGACTTCGGCCTGGCGGAGATGTCGGGCGTGTTCACCGGCATCGGCGTGATCCTCGCCGAGTTCGGCATCGGCACCGTGGTGCTGCAGATGCGGGAACTGGACCGGCGGCAGCTCGGGCAACTGAACACGGTGTCGCTGCTGCTGGGCATGGTGTTCTGTGGTGTGCTGGCGCTGGCCGCGCCGTGGATCGGCGTGTTCTTCCGGTCCGAGCGGCTGGTCCCGCTGGTGATGGCCAACGGCGCGGCGTTTATCATTTCGGGCTTGCAGGCCGTGCCGCTGGGCCTGCTGCAGCGGGACATGGACTTCCGGCGGCTGTCGCTCGCCGAAGGGGTGCAGGCTGTACTGCAGGCGGCGGTGCTGGTGGCCGCCGCGGCGGCGGGCTGGGGCTACTGGTCTTTGTTCGCCGGTCCGGCGGCGGGGAAGGTGGCGGCGGCGGCGCTGACGGCGGCGTGGCGTCCGGTGGGGTTCGGGTGGCCGCGGTGGCGGGAGATCGCGGGTCCTTTGCGCTTCGGCTGGCAGATTGCCATCAGCCGGCTGGCGGCGGCGGTGTACCAGCAGGCGGACGTGATCGTGGTGGGCCGGGTTTTCGGCGAATCCGCCGTGGGCCTGTACCGGGTGGCGGCGAACCTGGCCTCGGCCCCGATCGACAAGGTGGGGCAACTGATTATGCGCGTGGCCGGGCCGCTGTTCGCGCGGGTACAGAGCGATCCGGAACTGGTGCGCCGCTACTTCCTGATCCTCAGCGAGACGCTGGCGCTGGCGATTGCGCCGATGGTACTGGGCCTGGCGCTGGTGGCGCCGGAGTTCGTCGCGGTGTTCACCGGGCGGGGCTGGGAAGGCTCCACGGGGCCGCTGGTGTGGCTGTGCGGGTTCATGCTGCTGCGGCTGATGAGCGCCCTGATGTCGCAGGTGCTGGTGTCGCTGCGCTTTGCGTCGTTCAACATGTGGATGTCGCTGCTGTGCGTCGCGGTGATGCCGCCGGCGTTCGTGTTGGCCGCGCCGTGGGGGATCACGGCGGTAGCGGCCGCGTGGATCGCGCTGGCGCCGGTGACGGTGTTCCCCTACGCCTTCAAGCTGCTGCCGGCGATCGGGCTGTCCTGGCGGGCGTTCCTGGCGGTCTACGTGCCTGCGCTGGCCGGCGGCGCGGCGATGGCCGTCGCAGTGTGGACGCTGCAGAGATGGGTGACGGCGGGCTGGCATCCGGCCGCGGCGCTGGCGGTCCACTCGGTGGCGGGCGCCGCGGTGTACGGCGCAGTGCTGTGGGGAGCGTTCCAGGAACGGCTGTTGCGGTACTGGAAGTTCCTGCGGGAGCGGGGACGGTAGGGGTCCGGGTTCGGCCGGTGCGCGCGCTGTGTCGCAGGATGGTGGACCGTAGGGTAGCGCAGAGTCCTGATGATTCTGCATCGACCTCGGTCAGTCGTCCGTACTGGGATCGCGTGTCGGCCTCGGTTGCATGTTCCAGGAAGCACCTGACCTGCCTTGCGGCGCGATCGCCGGGGTAACCTGTTAAGATGTAGTGCTTTGTTCTCGGTGATCAAGAATGGCGTATTCGCTGAACCTGAAAGCGGCAGCTCGCCGACACTGCAGGGCGGCCCAAGTGCTCTATGCTCAGGCCGGTGCCGGTGATCAGCCGGGTTGCATGACCGTCGCAGGTTACCTCTTCGGCATCGCGGGCGAGTTGGCCGTCAAGCAACTCATGCGTGACAGCGGCATGCGGCCACTACCTGACGAGGACCGCCGCGACGATCCGTTCTTTGCGCATTTCCCGGATCTGAAGAGAATGCTCGCGATGGCAACCGGGCGCCGCTCGGGCGAACTGCGGACGGTATCAGAAAATCCGCGGTTGTTCCAACATTGGGACACCTCGATGCGTTACTCGGATGGCAGGGACATCCTTCCCGCGTGGGTCGGCGAGTGGAAAGCGTCTGCGGAAGAACTAATTGCCCGAATGGAACTTGCATGAGTGCACCCGCGCGAGTCGTTTTTGACGAGTCCCTGCCCGCATTGGTCGAAGCGATCGCAGGCGAGATGGGCCCGCAGACGCTGCAACAGGGACTCATCGTGCGTGACTCCAGTGGCCATCTGCTGTTTCTAAGTCCGGAAGCACCACCCACCAGCGAAATGCGAGCGGCTATCGACAGCAAGTTGGCGGACCGCCTTGGCCCCTACGCACGGGCGGATGGGGTGGTCGCCTTTGGAGATGAGCCCGGAGTTCGAAGATTGATAAAGGATCCCGCAGCCTTCCGCGTGAAGCAGGGCGAGTACTCGATTCGCCTCCTCGACAGGCGCATCGTCGGATCGGCCTGGGTGGAGGCCCCGAAGGACATCAAGGCGGGACCGCCGCGAGTGGCCTTCGCGAGTCTCAAGGGGGGAGTTGGACGGTCCACCGCACTCGCATTGTCGGCTGCGGACCTGGCGCGCCGGAACAGAAATGTACTCATCTTCGATCTTGATCTCGAGGCACCCGGCGTCGGCGGGATTCTGTTGGACGACGAACGATTGCCTCGCTTTGGGGCGGTTGATTATCTCGTAGAGAACGGCTTGGGACCGATCCCCGACCGGGACCTCGCGGACTTTGTGGGAGCCAGCACACTAACTAGTCCGGGCGGAGGCCGTGTCGACATCGTGCCAGCTCTCGGGAGGAGCGCGATCGAGCATCCGAAGAACGTTCTCGGCAAGCTCTCTAGGGCCGTGATCGAAGACATTGACGCGAGTACTGGGACTCCGATCTCCTTGGCGTCCCAAATCGCGGAGATGGTTGAGCGCTTCGTGGGGCGGAGCAGTTACGACATCGTGATGATCGATAGCAGAGCCGGACTGTCTGAAGTAGCGGCACCAGCGATTCTGGGCCTGGGTGCAACAGTACTCCTGTTCGGTACTGCGCAGCGACAGACAATTCAAGGATACTCGTCGTTGTTTGCCGCCCTCAACCTGCTGGCACAGCGCGCTCGCGAAGCTGGGTCACGGGCAGAATGGAGACTTCTGTTCAAGGCAGTCTTGGCGAAAGCGGGACAGGACCCGAGGACAAGGGCGTGGTACCGCGACGAAATGTATGGCATCTTCTCGGACAACCTCTACGACGAAGAAGACTCCACCCAAATCGACCCGGATGCCGTCAGCTTCGGCATTGACGACGAAGAAGCCCCGCATTGGCCACTGGTCATACCTTTCGATCCGACTTTTGTCGATTTCGACCCCATTCGGACGCCAGGGCAGCTCGAAGCTCCGTTCTACGAGCGGGCCTTTCGACCGTTCCTAAGCAGCATCGACTCAATCATCACCTCTAAGGAGGACACATCGGATCGATCGGAGAACGAATGATGGGTGCCGAAGCGGGTATTGACTTAGTACCGATCCGCGAGGCCATGGCCGGGCTCGAACCAGCGCCAAGCGTGGAGCCAAATGAGGAAATTGGCCGGGAACGTGTTTTCTTTCCAGATGGCCATCGCAACGTCCTCGACATCAAGCGACAACTCGTCGTCGGGAATCGTGGCATGGGCAAGAGCTTCTGGACCCATGCGCTGCTGAACCCCGCTGTTAGGGAACAACTTGCGCCAGAGTATGGATTTCCGGCGCTCGCAAGCACCGAAGTTATCATCGGATTCAATGGTTCCGTAAAGCGCACCAAGAGCACGCCTACCATCGAAGAGATCAGGGCCGCACACGAGGACGGGATCGACCCAGAGGTAATTTGGCGCGCTGCTATCCTGCGAGTGATTCGCTCTCGCGGACAAGCGACCGCGATGTTGTCGACTTTCGAAGACACTGTCGCCGAACTCCGCGCAGACAGCGGAGACTATGCATCAGAATTATCTGCTGTGGATGATCAATTGAGGAAAGACCAGTCCTATCTTCTTGTTGTGTTTGATGCGCTGGATCGACTTGCACCTGACTGGAAACCTATTCAGACCCTGACGAAGGGACTCCTCCTTACGGTACTCGGGCTCCAGTCGTTTCTGCGCATTCGGGCCAAGGTGTTCATGCGCACCGATCAGTATGCAGATGCAGGGCTCTTCCGATTCCCAGACAGTTCGAAGCTTCGCAATGACCGAATCAACCTTAAATGGCAAGCTCACGAGCTTTACGGGCTGCTAATCTTCGAGCTGTTGCGCCATAAGAAAGCACAACTTGCGCTCCAGTCTCTTGCGCGACGCCTCAATGCAGTCCGGGCGCTGCCGTCGGGGGGCAGTTCGAACGCCAGCGTCCATGACCAGGAGATCTTAGTCAACGCACTCGCCGGACGATATATGGGACGGAGTGCCAAGCGCGGCCGAGTCTACTCGTGGGTTCCGTTGCACCTCGGCGATGCCGCCAACGATTGCTCGCCCCGCACGTTTCTAACAGCCTGGAAAACTGCAGCCGACCATGTTCCGGCGCCTCAGAAGCTGGTAGTCGATTACTTCGGCCTGAGTGAAGGCGTGAGGCGGGCTTCGAGTGCGAGACTTGAAGAACTGAGCGAGGATTATAAATGGATCTACTTGGCTCTGGAACCGCTGAGGCGGCAGTTCGTGCCGATTGAGAAGGCCGAACTGTTCAGACTTTGGAGCAGGGCGCGTGTGACGGACAGGATTCTCGAAGAAGCTACAGACAAGCAGTGGCTTGCGCCGATTGGAGTAATCATCGAACACAACCCGGAGGCTCTACTAAAAACAATGACTAGCATTGCCGTGATGGAAGAACGGGCGAATGGCAAGATCAATGTTCCGGACATCTTTCGAGTGGAAGCGGGAATTCTGCGGAAGGGCGGAGTCGCCGTGCCTCGGAAGAGCTGACTGAGTGCGTTCTGCCCGCAGTGCCGGGAATGCCCAACAGCGCGCATATCAGCAACGGGACTGCTGCCCACCGTCTCTTTCTTTCGAGCTATTGCCGACCAGTCGGTTTTGTGGCTAGATTCCGTCCGCGCCAAGCGGGAAGCCCAAGTTGGCCTGCCGCACGGCGGCAGCCGTTGCGTCGGCGAGGTCCTCGTCCGACCAACTGTCGGACCAATCGACTGGGCGTCCGGCCGCAAGATCGGCCAACTGGCAGGCCCAATCCAGTACACGCCCGGCCTCCTCCGGCGGAAGCGCGCGGACCGCCTGGATTAGCGATTCTTCTTTGGCGCTGAGCACGATGAACTTATTTTAGCTGCCCTGCGGACACCGGCACGGGGGCCGATCCCGTACCATATCCCCATGGCTGAATCCCGCTACGGCGACGTCGCCGTCACCCGCGACGGCTGGGTGGCGATCCTCGAGATCCAGCGCCCGCCCCATAACTACTTCAACGCCGGCCTCATCGCCGCGCTCGCCTCCGCCGCCGAGGATCTGGGCCGCGACGACTCCTGCCGCGCCCTGGTGCTCGCCGCGCAGGGCAAGTCCTTTTGCGCGGGCGCGGACTTCCACGGCTCCGGCGACTTCGGCAGCGACACCGGCAATCTGTACCGGCATGCCGAGCGGCTGTTCGCCGCGCCCAAGCCGATCGTCGCGGCGATTCAAGGGCCAGCCATCGGCGGCGGACTAGGCCTGGCGCTGGCCGCCGACTTCCGCGTCGTGGCGCCGGAGGCGCGCTTTGCCGCCAACTTCGTGAAGCTCGGCATCCACCCGGGCTTCGGGCTGACGTACACGCTGCCCCGCCTGATCGGCGCCCAGCGCGCCGCGCTGGTGTTCCTCACCGGCCGCCGCCTGAACGCCG
>CAYYID010000081.1:0-26308 GCA_964471915.1 uncultured Solibacteraceae bacterium
GGATCGATGCCCATGACATCGATCCGGCGCCCTCGCGAATCAAGGCCGTAGTGTGCCTACTCGGCCAGGAAACTCCGCGTCTCCCGCAGAAACAGCCCCAACTGATCGTGATGCACCCAGTGGCCCGCCTCCGGCACCTTCACAATCCGCCGGTTCGGGATCTGCTGCGCCCGTTCATCATGCTCCGGATCCGTCGCCCAGCTTTCCATACCCCAGAACAGCAGCGTCGGCGCCGTGATGTGGCTCAGCACTTCCTTGGCATCCTCGAAGTTGTTCCCGTACGGCGCGAACGGCCGCGCATAGTTGTCGAACTTCCAGATGATCGACCCGTCCGCGTTCCAGTTCGTCCCGTGCACCGTCAGGTGCCGCGCCTGCTCGTCGGAAAGATGCGGATTCGCTTCCTTCATCCGCGCGCAAGCCGCGTCCAGGTCCGGGTAGCTGTGCGGCGTCCGGTGCTCGGCGTCCCGCACCCGCTCGATCCACGCCCGCATCGTCTCCGACGCCGGCCGGTGCACCTTGTGCCCCTTCGGCGGACCCAGTCCCTCGATCGCCACCAGCTTCTTCACCCGCTCCGGATAAATTCCCGAGTACGCCAGCGAGATGATCCCGCCCAGCGAATGCCCGATCAGGTACACCGGAAACCCGCCGATGATGTCCAGCAACGCCGACAAGTCCAGCACGTGCTCCGCCACCGTGTACAGCGCCCCGGGAGCCCAAGCCGAGTTGCCGTGCCCCCGCAGGTCCAGCGCGTAGACGTGGAAGTCGCGCTGCAGATCCCGCGCCACCCAGTCCCAGTTCCGCGCGTGGTCCAGCCCGCCGTGTACCAGCACCAGCGGCGGCTTGCCCTCCTGCCCCCAATCCCAGAACTGGAGCTTCAGCCGATGCGAATAAAAGAAATGCGAAACGGGTTCCAGAAAGCCTGACAGGGCCGACCTCCAAGCGCGGGACCGCGCTGTTCCCTCATGGTACCAACCTCGCCGGTGGGGCAAAAAACCCTGAGAATATTTCCCCTTCGCGCCCACCTACAACTGTAAATGCCCAAACTGACCGAGTCCCCGTGCTGTTGGTGGCGCGAGGGACGCTCCGCCGAACCCGCCCTTCCGAAGATCATCGAGTTCCCGCACCGGGCCGCTGAACCCGCCGACGCCGCGGATGCCGGCGGCTGCCCCGCCCGCGACACTCTCGAACTCCACGCCCTCGGCCGCCTGGAGCCGGCCGAAGCCGAGTGGATCGACCAGCACCTGTGGCTCTGCGAAAGCTGCTCCGAGTTCCACGACCTCGACCAGCAGTTCGCCGCCGCCCTGCGCAAGGCCCACGCTCCGGCCCGCGCCGCCGCGGCCGCCTCCGGCAAGTAACGCTACGCCGGGAACCGCCACTGGGTCCGGAAGTCCCGCGTCAGCTTCTGCTTCGTCAGAATCGCCCGCACCATTTCCACCGGGATCCGGTTCTCTTTGAGGATCGCGTCATGGAAGGCGCGGTTGGTCCACTTCCCGCTCCCCACCAGCTCGCGCTGCAGCGCGTAGAACTGCAAGCCGCCCATGAGGTACGCCGACTGGTAGAGCGGCGCGTAGCTCCCGTTGAACGACCGCCGGACCTCCGCCGCCGCGTTGTCCGGCTCGTGCCCCACCCGCGACACCAGCAGCTCGATGCACTCCTCCGGCGTCATCTTGCCCAGATGGAACCCGAACGAGAACAGGATCCGCGCGCCGCGGTGCGCCCGCCAGAACAGCATGCCCAGCTTGTCCTCGGGCTTCTGCGCGAATCCGCGGTCCCACAACAACAGCTCCCAATAGAGCGCCCAGCCCTCGCCCCAGAACGGCGTCCCGAAGACGCTCCGGTACGGCTTGTAGCGCGCGGTCATGTAGCCCTGCAGGTGGTGCCCCGGAATCAGCTCGTGGTGCACCGTCGCGCGCGAAAAGTGCGGATTGTTGCCGCGCATCGACATCAGCTTCTGCTCGTGAGTCATCGTGGACGTCGGGTACGACACCAGGATCGTCTCGCCGCCCAGGAAAAACGGAGCGACGAGCTGCCGCTCCGGCGTCATCATCTCCATGCGCCACGTCTCGCGCGCGATCGGTGGCACGGTGACGAGGTCGTTCTTCTCCACGTACTCGATGGCTTCGAAGGCCAAGTCCCGGATCAGTTTGGGCTGCGCGCCCGGCTCGACATACAGCGTCTTTACCTTCTCCAGCGCCTTGCGCCAGTCGTCGCCGAAGCCCAGCTCGCGCGCGGCCAGCACCATCTGGTTCTGGCACCATTCCAATTGCCGCCGCCCGATCTCCATCACTTCCTCGGGCGCGTACGGGATCATCTCGTGACGCAGCTCCGCGGCGAGGGCCGCCGCGCCGATCGGATCCCCGACGATGGCCGTATCGTCGCCGGCTTTCGCGCCGCCGATCTTCTCCCGCAGGAACGTCTCGTAGTCCTTCAGCGCCGCCTCGGCTTTCTTGTAAGGATCCGCCGTCCACCACGAGAACGCCGGATCGTAGTCGTTGCCGAAACCGTGCCAGTTCTTCAGCGCCGTGCGCAGCATGCCTACGTACTGCGCCGCCCGGTTAGCGACGATCTTGGTCGGCTTGGCGCCTTTGTCGATTTCCTGGCGGGTCGCGGCGATCTGCTTCGGCAGATCGTTCAGCGTGCCCGCGGCGTCCCGGGGGTTCACGGGCTCCAGCCGGCGGCGGGACTCCTCGAGGTCCGTGATCGTCCGCGCGAACGGCAGGTACGGCCCCGCTTCGTTGATCTGCCGCTCCAGCAGGTCCAGTTGCGCGAGTTCCCGCTCCAGGTGGTTGCGGAACAGGACGTAATCCACCTGGCCGTCGAACGGCAGGGCGTCGAAGTTCCGCGCCCGCAGCGTCTCGAGCTGCCCGCCCTCGAACTTCCGCCGCCGCGCCAGGCGGGTCCGGGACAGCGGGATGGTGTAGAAGCGCTGCAGGTTGCCGCGGTCCGCCGCGTACTGCTCGATCGCCTCCCGCAGCTCGCTCTCCGCGCCGAATCCCCGCGCGCCCGCCAGCGCCCCCGCCGACAGCCGCAGCCAGTCTCTCCGGTTCACTTCGCTCTCCTTTCCAGCAGCTCGATCCACGCCTCCAGCCCGGCCAGCAGTTTCCGCATCACCACCGCCGTGCCGGACTCGAAGACCTGCATCTTCCCATACGCCTCGCCGCCGCGCGCCGACACCAGGTCGCTGACGCCCCGCACCACCACGGCGCGCACGCCGTTCCGTTTCGCCACCCACGCGATCGCGCCGCTTTCCCAGTCAACCGCGAGAGCGTCGTACTTCTTGCGCAGCCCCGGGATGTCTTTGGTCACCAGGTCCCGGTCCGCGGAGAGCAAGGTGGCCTGGCGCACGGCGAGCGGCAGGCTGTCGCCGAGCCACGCCGGGTCGAGGTCCGTCGTGTAGAAGTCGAGCGCCGCCTGGGCGTCGCCCATCTGCTCGACGATGTCGTAGACGATCGTCTTCGTCGCCAGAATCACGGCGTGCTTCTCAATCGCTCCGGCGATCCCGCCGCACGTGCCGAGGTTCAGGATCGCCCGCGGCTTCCACCGGTCGATGACATACTGTGCCGACGCCGCCGCGGCGATCTTGCCCCAGCCGCCGTGGAACACCACGGCGTTGCGGTGGAGGAAGTACTCGCCGAGCGGCGAGGATTCATAGCGTGCCGAAGGGTAGTGTTTCCGCACTTCGTGCCACTCGGCGTTCGCCGACACGATCACCGCGACATCGTATGGTTGCGCCAGGGCAGGCAGCGCGGAGAGCGCCAGAAGCCAGCGAGACATGGGTTGCAGTTATTCTGGCAGGTCCCGCGCCCAACCTGGCCGCGGCCGTCAGGGAGCGGCACGAGCCGGAGCCGGAGCCACTGCAGATCGATCACGTGCGCGGCAAGTGGAGAGACGGTACCCTAGAGACGGATGCGTCTCACTCTGGACCTGCCCGAGGACCTCGCCGCCCGCTTCGGCGGCACGCCCGAGTCCCTCGAGCGGACCGCCCTCGAAGCACTGGTGCTGGAAGGTATTCGCAGCGGGAGAATCACAAAGGCGCAAGGCCGCCGTGCCCTCGGCATCGACTCGCGCTACGAGATGGATGGTTTCCTCAAGTCCCATGGCGTGATGTTGCCGATGAGCCTCGAGGACGTGCTCGCCGACGCAGACATTGCCGAAAAGTGGCGCAGGCAGCCGTAGTTTCCAACACTTCGCCCCTGAACTACCTGATCCTCGTGGGCCACGTCGAGGTCCTGCCCGCGATGTATTCGGCGGTGGCGATACCGCCGGAAGTCAGCCAGGAACTGAGTTCGCCGCGTTCGCCTGCTACGGTTGCGAGGTGGATTCAACAACCTCCCGCTTGGCTCTCCGTGGTGCCGGGTGCGTGGCTGGATCCGCGCCTGGAGATGGAACTCGATGCCGGAGAGAACGCGGCCATTGGTCTGGCGCTCCACCTGCCGCGCCGGCAGTTGCTGATAGATGACGCTCGAGGTCGGTCCGCCGCCCGGAGCGCCGGTCTGCAAACGGTGGGAACCCTGGGCGTGCTCGTCGCCGCTTCGCGGGCCGGGCTGCTGGACCTGCCGGATGCGCTCCATGCCCTCGCTTGCACGAACTTTCGAATGCCCCGGCATTGTTCGAAGCGCTGCTCGCGAGCGGGGGCCAGACCTCTGAGTCCTCGTGAAAGCGCTGGCGCGAACTTTGGCCCCCGGCTACCGCCGGGGGCTCGGAGGGCAGCGAAACCGAACCCGGTAGGCGGGGGTCAGCGCGCAAGGGAGTGTCTAGCGCCAATCGACAGTCCCGGCCCCTGCCCCCCGCCCGGCGTGATAATACGGGTGCCATGAACCCCGCCCTGCACCCGGACCTCAAAGGCCGCGTGGCTTTCATCACCGGCGCCAGCCGCGGCATCGGCAAAGCCATCGCACTCCGCCTTGCCCAGCTCGGCGCCGACATCGTCATCGCCGCCAAAAGCGAGGAGTCCAGCGAACTGCTGCCCGGCTCCATTTACGACGCCGCCGACGAAGTGAAGGCCCTCGGCCGCCGCGCCCTCGCCATCAAAACCGACGTCCGCTTCGAGGACGAGGTCAAGAACGCCATCGAACGCACCGTCGCCGAACTGGGCCGCATCGACTTCCTCATCAACAACGCCGGCGCTATCTGGACGCGCCCCGTGCTTGAAACGCCGCCCAAGAAGTTCGACCTCATGATGGCCGTGAACGTCCGCGCCGCGTACCTCACCGCCTACTACGCGCTGCCGCACATGATCCGGCAGAAGTGGGGGCACATCCTGAACATGTGCCCGCCGCTCCACACGGACCCCACGCCCGGCCGCGGGCCGTATATGGTCTCGAAGCTCGGCATGGCCCGCATCGCGCTGGCCGTCGCCGAGGAGCACCGCGCCGACAACATCGCCGCGAACACGCTCTGGCCGCGCACCATCATCGAAAGCCAGGCGTCCATCAACTGGAAAATGGCGGACCGTTCTCAATGGCGGACGCCGGAGATCATGTGCGACGCGGTAGCGGCCATCTTTGCGCAGGAACCGGCCCAATACTCGGGCCACATGCTGATCGACGAAGACGCTCTGACCGGGCTCGCCGGCGTAACGAACTTCGACCATTACTGGTGCGAGGGCAAGCCGCCCGAGAAGCCCATCTATATCGACAAATGGTGACCGCCATGCAGCACCTCACCGTGACCGACCAGGACGGCATCCGCACCATTGCGCTGGGCCGCGGCAAAGCCAACGCGATGAACGCGGAGATGCTCGCCGAGATCGGCGAGGCGGTCCGCTCGGCGGGCGAGCATGCCCTGGTCTTTACCAGCGCGCGGGAGAAATTCTTTTCGAGCGGCTTCGACGTGCTCGAAGTTTTCGCGTTCGAACGTCCAGTGATGGAGGCGTTCTTCGGAGGGTTCCTCGAGATCATGGAGGCCGTCCTGCGGCATCCGCGGCCCACGGTGGCCGCGGTGTCGGGACACGCTTACGCGGGCGGCGCCGTGCTGGCCGCGATGTGCGATGCGCGCGTCTTCGCCGAAGGGCCGTTCGGCTTCGCGCTGAACGAAGTGAACCTCGGCATCATGCTCCCGCCGGGCATCCTCAAGCGTACGGTGATGATCGCGGGACCGGTGGCCGCCCGCGACCTTCTGCAGTTCGGCCAGACGTACTCCCCGGCGCAAGCGCTCGCTTGCGGGCTGGCTTCCGCGCTGGCCGCGCCGGACCAGGTGCCGGCGCGCGCCGCGCAACTCGCGGCGGAACTTGCCGCCAAACCGGCCGGCGCTTATGCGCTGGTCAAACACAGCCTGCAGCAGCAGGCCGGATTGCTCGGCACCGACCGCGACCACCTGACCGCCTTCCTCGATCAGTGGTTCAGCGCCGAGTGCCGCGCGGCCCGCGAAAAGCTCGCGTCCTCCTTAAGGAAATAACCATGGAATTCGCCTACTCCGCACGCACCCAGGAACTCCAGAAGAAACTGCAGGCGTTCTTCGACGCCCACATCTACCCGAACGAGGCGCGCTACCACGCCGAAGTGAACTCCGGCGACCGCTGGAAGGTGATCCCGCTACTCGAGGAACTGAAGCAGAAGGCCCGCGCCGAGGGCTTGTGGAACTTCTTCCTGCCCCATTCCAAGCACGGCGCCGGCCTCACCAACCTCGAGTTCGCGCCGCTACGCGCCCGACACCGGCAACATGGAATTGCTGGACCGCTTCGGCTCGCCCGAGCACCAGGAGCAGTGGCTGAAGCCGCTTCTCGCGGGCGAGATCCGCTCCTGCTTCTCGATGACCGAACCGGCCGTCGCCTCTTCGGACGCCACCAACATCGAGGCGTCCATCGTTCGCGACGGAGACCACTACGTCCTCAATGGCCGCAAGTGGTGGAGTTCCGGCGCGGGCGATCCGCGCTGCAAGATCATCATTTTCATGGGCAAGACCGATCCCAAGGCCGAGCGCCACAAGCAGCAGTCCATGATCCTGGTGCCCATGGATACGCCCGGCGTGAAGATCGAGCGCATGCTCCACGTCTTCGGCTATGACGACGCGCCGCACGGCCACGCCGAGGTCTCGTTCACCAACGTCCGCGTACCCGCCTCGAACCTGCTGCTCGGCGAGGGCCGCGGCTTCGAGATCGCACAGGGCCGCCTGGGCCCGGGGCGCATCCACCACTGCATGCGCACCATCGGCATCGCCGAGCGCGCGCTGGAGCTGATGTGTAAGCGCGTGAAGTCCCGCGTCGCCTTCGGCAAGCCACTCGCCGACCAGGGGACCATCCGCGCCGACATCGCGAGGTCGCGCATGGAGATCGAGCAGGCCCGCCTGCTGGTCCTCAAGGCCGCCTACATGATGGACACCGCGGGCAACAAGGCCGCGCAGGGCGAGATCGCCATGATCAAGGTGATCGCGCCGAACGTCGCGCTGAACGTGCTGGACCGCGCCGTCCAGGCGCACGGCGCGATGGGCGTGTGCCAGGATACGTTCCTCGCCTACTACTGGGCGCAGGTGCGGACGCTACGGCTCGCCGACGGGCCGGACGAGGTCCACACCAACGCGATCGCCAAGCTGGAGCTCAAGAAGTGATGCGCCGCCGGTAGGCGGGGGGCAAGGTCCGCACCTGTGAATTTCTTCACGGCTTCATAGGCGTGGGTCAAAGCCCCTGGCCGCGTTGGATCACGCGATGTCCGGCAACAGGAACCGCCGCGGCGCTCCCGCCGCGCGCGTCACCGCTTCTGCCGCCAGGTAACCCGAGCGCACCGCGCCTTCCATCGTGGCGGGCCACCCCGACGCCGTCCAATCGCCCGCCAGGAAGAACCCCGGCAGGTTCGTCTCCGCGCCGGGACGCCGCAGCCCCGGCTGCGCAGAAAACGTCGCCCGCACTTCTTTCACCACGTGCGCCTTTTCGAGCCGCGCCTCGCGAGCCGCGGGAAAGAACTCCGCCAGCTCCTTCAGCCCCAGGTCGATCACCTCCTGGCGCGGCATGGTCTCGAGCGACCGCGAAGCGCTCACCACTAGTTGCACGTACCGCCCGCGGTCTTTGTTGAACAGCCACTGGATGGTGCGGTCGAGCAGCGTCGCGTGCGGCAGGTCCGTGATCGCGCGGTCGAACCACAGATGGATCCCGGTGATCGGCGAGTGCGCGAAGCCCGTCAGGTCCACTTGCAGTTCCGGGGCGAAAGCCTGGACGCGCTCGAACGGCAGCGCGGAGATGTAGAAGTCGGCGCGCTGTTCGCCGCCGGCGGTCGCGAACGAGCGGCCCGTAAACCGTTCCACCGCCTGTTTCAGATGCAACCGCACCGCGGGCAGCGCGCGCCACGCCTCCGCGCCGTACAGTTCGCCGAGCGGTACGCGCGGGATCCCCATCTCGTAGGAATCCGGCTGCGCGAGGAACCCGAGCCGGAACACCTGAAACCCGTGCTCGGCCGCCGTGCGGTCCAGTTCCTCGTTGATGGCGCTCACCAGGATCTGCCGCCAGAAGCGCTCGATGGCGCGCGGCGTCTGCCGCTTCTCGCGCAGCCAGTCGAGCATGGTGATGCCGCCGAGATCGCGGCGCACGCCGGACTCGGCGCGGATCGCCAGCAGCCCGCGCGCCACCGCCAGCTTGTCGGCAAGGTCCAGGAACTTCAGCTTCAGAAACGAGCCGGTGAAGTGCGCGGGCGCCGGCAGCCAGCCGCGTTCCATCGTGGAGCGCCGCCCGCCCGGCTCCAGGAAGTGAAATGCGCGGTGGAACTCCACGCGGTCCGCGACCCCGAGCCGCCCGTAGAAGTCCAGCAGGTTGACGCAGCACTTGAGCAGAATGTGCTGGCAGTTGTCGATGGTCTCGCCGCCCGCTTCGTAGGAGGTGGCGCGTCCGCCGGGGAAGGGGCGCGACTCGAAGAGGTCCACGTCATAGCCCGCGGATCCCAGGGCGGCGGCGGCGGCCAGGCCCGCAAGTCCGCCGCCGGCGATGGCTACGGACGGCATGGGTCGCCTCCCGCGCTTGGTTGTCGATCCGGGGACGGTGCTAATGGGACAAGCACTACAGGGCCGCGAGCGTGAGCGAGCGGCAAGCCCTCCAGCGGCAAGCCCCTGAGCGGCAAGCGCCGCACGGAAAGAACCCTAGGCGTGGTTCCGCGCCCGTTTGCCGCCGCTGCCGTCCGAATCGAGGATCGTCTTGGCAACCACGAACACCAGCGCGTAGAAGAGCACGTCCAGAATGGCTTCCATGTGGGGTAGTTCCAGTATCGGACCCCGGCGGCGCTGGCGCAAGAGCTACTGGTTCCAGTACCCGTCATATAGTCCGAAAACTAGGGCGATCAGTCCGCCGCAAATAGGGAACGCCGCCAGCGCCGCACCCAGCCGGAGGCGCCACGGCCGGTCCCCCGGCCAGAAACTCGCGAGCATCTGCGGCAGCAGGATCCCGCCGTACGCCAGCAGCGCTCCGGTGTCGCCATGCGCGCACCAGGGACAATGTTTGGCGTGCGGCTGGTGGATGTTGCAGTGCGCGGCGGCGACCGTCCACAGCGCCGCGCAGCCGCACTGAAACACCAGGTGGCAGAAGTTCAGAAACAACGCCGACATCACGCCCGCCGCCGCCCCGAACACCGCGAACTTAACGGCGAGCGCGCGCATGCGTCAGGACCTTCACCGCGTTGCCGACCAGCGTCAGCCCGCAGCCGCCTTCCAGCGTCAGGATCGATTCGGGATGGAACTGCACCGCTTCGATCGGCAGTTCCCGGTGCCGGACGCCCATCACGACGCCGTCCTCGGATTCCGCGGTCACCTCCAGGCACGCCGGCAGATGCTCGCGCCGCGCGAACAGGGAATGATAGCGGCCCACGCGGAAGCGCTCCGGCAGGCCTTCGAACACGCCCTGCCCGTCGTGGGTGACCCACGACGGCTTGCCGTGCATCGGGTAGTCGAGCACGCTGAGCTGGCCGCCGAACGCCTCGACGATGCCCTGCAACCCCAGGCACACGCCGAACACCGGCACCTCGAGCTGCGCGGCGTGGCGCACCAGCTCCGGCACGCCGAAATCCTCGGGACGGCCCGGTCCGGGCGAGATCAGGATCAGGTCCGGAGCGGTCTGCTCGATCAGATGCCGCGGGAACCCGGCGCGATAGGTCACCACCCGCGCGCCGCTCTGCCGCGCGTAGTTCGCCAGCGTGTGGATGAAGCAGTCCTCGTTGTCGACCAGCAGCAGCTTCACGCCGGCCTGAGTCTCCGCGGACTTCGGGTCCGCCGCCGGAGCCTTGGGCGCGAGGGCGCGGAAGAACCCGGTCGCTTTCAGGCGCGTCTCTTCCTCTTCCGCCGCGGGCACGGAATCGTAGAGCAGCGTGGCGCCCACCGGATAGTGCGCCGCGCCGTCGCGCAGATGCACGGTGCGGATCAGGATCCCCGTGTTGATCGAGCCGTCCGCCGACAGCATGCCGATCGCGCCGCCGTACCAGCCGCGCGCGTTCTTTTCCAGCCGCTCGATCGCCTGCGCCGCCCACTTCTTGGGCGCGCCGATCACAGTCACCGCCCACATGTGGGTGAGGAACGCATCCAGCGAGTCGAACCCCTCGTCCAGCGTCCCCTCGACGTGATCCACGGTGTGGAACACGCCCGCGTAGCTTTCGATCAGCCGCCGTCCGATCACCTTCACCGAGCCGGGAACGCAGACGCGGCTCTTGTCGTTGCGGTCCACGTCCGAGCACATCGTCAGCTCGGATTCTTCCTTGGCCGAGTTCAACAGCTCGCGGATATTGTCGGCGTCGCGGAGCGGATCCCCGGTGCGCCGCGCCGTGCCGGAAATCGGGCACGTCTCGACGCGCCGTCCCTCGACGCGGACGAACATCTCCGGCGACGCGCCGATCAGTTGCTCATCGCCGAACTGCAGCAGGAACTCGTACGGGCTGGGCGAAGCCTGCTGGATCCGCTCGAACAGTTCCGAAGGCTTCCCCGTGTACGTCGTTGCGAAGGTCTGCCGCAGCACCACTTCGTAATAGTCGCCGCGCTTCATTCCCTCCCGGACCGCCTCCACGTTGGCCATGTACTCCTGGGGCGTGTGGTCGCTGGCGATGGGCGCGGGCGCGCGCCGCGCCGGCCGCTTCACCGCGGGGTTATCGCGCGGCAGTCCCGCCGTGGTCAGCTCGCCGCGCGCGAAGTCGTACTGGAAGCGCTCGATCACTTCCTTCTTGCGATCCATGAAGTAGATGTCGTCGCAGAGGAACAGGCGCAGGTCGGGCGCGCCGTCGCGCGGCAGGCGGAACTCGATGGGATCGAACTGGAACAGCAGGTCGTAGCCGAACGCGCCGATGAGGCCGAGCCGGGCGTCGCCCAGCGGGCGGAAGTCGTCGAGCAACGCGCGCAAAATCGAGAAGGCGGAGGGCTGCTTCGAGCGCTCCTCTTCGGGAAACAGCGCCGGCAGGGGCTGCAAGCGCCCGCGCAGCACGCCGTCCCGCAGCGCGAAACTCTCCCAATGCGGATGCGGCGCCAGCAGCGGCTCCAGAATCCGGTTCAGCACCCGGCCGCGCTCGTTCAGCGGCCGGAACTCGAGGTCGCGCCCCGCACCGTAGATCTCGAGCGGCGGGCACACGGCGGCGATGTCCCAACGCGAGTACCGCTCCGGGTACTCGTAGCCGGACGACAGGTAGATGCCGCGCCGGGTATCCAGCTTGCGCAACAGGTGCGCCAGACCCTTGGCGAAACTGGTGCGCGAGACGCGCCGGGAGACACTGATCCCGCTGGGCGTCATGGGCAGTGGGGACATGAAACTCTAGTGTAACGCGAGCCACTCGAACATGGCCGCGAGCGCGCGGCCGCGATGGCTCACGGTGAGCTTCCGCTCCGGCGCCGTCTCGCCGAAAGTCTGGCCGAATGGGGCATAGAAGAAATGCGGGTCGTAGCCGAAACCGCCGGAGCCGCGCGGCGGGTCCACGATCTCCCCGGCTACTTCGCCGCGGAACGTCCGGACCAGTTCGCCGCCCCGCGCCAGCGCGATCACGCAGACGTACCGGGCGCTGCGGTCGGCCGCGCCGGCGAGGTCCGCCACCAGCTTCGCGTTGTTCTCGGCGTCGGTGGCCGTGGGACCCGCGAAATAGGCCGAGTGGACTCCGGGCGCGCCGCCCAGGGCGGTCACTTCGATTCCCGAGTCGTCCGTGAACAGCCAGCCGTCCGTGTGCGCGCCGTAGTAGCGCGCCTTGAGGATCGCGTTCTCTTCGAAGGTGGCGCCGGTTTCCTCCGGCGCGGGGATTTCCCGGAGGCCGGCGAGCGTCTCCACCTGCCAGCGGTCCCCCGCGGCCTGCTGGAACTCGCGCAGCTTGCCCGCGTTCGTCGTCGCGCAGTACAGCTTCATGCCGCCGCGATGGCCTTCTTCTGCACGTCGATCAACTGGGCGATACCCGCGCGCGCCAGGCCGAGCATGGCCGCGAGTTGCGGGTCGTCGAAGGCCAGTTGCTCGGCGGTGGCCTGCAGTTCCACGAACTTGCCCGCGCCCGTCAGCACCACGTTCATGTCCACCTCGGCGCGCGAGTCCTCCTGGTAGCAGAGGTCGAGCATCGGCACGCCGTCGATCAGGCCCACGCTGGTGGCCGCGACGTGGTCCCGCAGCGGGGGGCGCTTCACCGCGCCAAACTTCTCCAGTTGGCCGATGGCGATCGCCAGCGCGATGTAAGCTCCGGTGATGGCCGCGGTGCGGGTGCCGCCGTCGGCCTGCAGCACGTCGCAGTCGAGCGTGATGGTCCGCTCGCCGAGCGCTTCCAGATCCACGACGGCGCGCAGGGACCGGCCGATCAGGCGCTGGATCTCCAGCGTCCGTCCGGAGGCGCGCCCCTTCGAGACTTCGCGCGGCGTGCGGGTGGCCGTGGCGCGCGGCAGCATCGAGTACTCCGCGGTTACCCAACCGCGCCCCGAGTTGCGGAGAAACGACGGCACGGACTCCTCGACGGTCGCCGCGCACAGCACGCGCGTGTGCCCGGCTTCGATGACCGCCGAGCCTTCCGCCGTCATCAGGTACCCGGTGGTGATCTTGATCGGACGCAGTTCGTCCGGCTTGCGTTGGTCGATGCGCATGTCGTTCAGTTCCCGGAGCGCATCATGGCCCAGAACAGGAATCCCACCAGTCCGAAACCCATGATGAGCAAGAATATGCAGGAGAACATGCCGCGTTTGTCCGCGGTCTGAGTCTTGGCCCGCCCTTTGCCGGCCGGCCGGATTTTCGCCATTAAGGCTCAGTGTGGCATAGAATCGGGAGTCATGACGCGACGCGCTTGGTTGGCGACGGCATTGCTCCTGGCGGCGTGCGCCAAAGAGTCCCGCGGACCCTCACTGCCGGAGCAGCTTCCCGGCGGGTGGACACGCGGCGTCATCGAGGGCATGACCGCCGCGCAACCAACCGTTCGCGCCACGTACAGCGGCTCCGGCAAGGTGACCGCGACGGTCACCGAGATGGCTGCGGCGGGGCTCGCCTTCGAGGCCGTGCAGAAGTGGCGTCCGGAGAAGGGCAAGCTCGCCTTTCAGAAAGACCGCTGGTTCGTGGTGCTGGAGTCGGCCGATCTGGATGCGGCGCAGTTGAACAGTTTCGCGGCCGCGCTGGAGAAGGCGCTCGGCTAGGTCCGCGCGCCGCCCCCCGGCCCGAAACAAATCACAGACACAAGCAGGAGCGTGGACTTCGGCCCCCGCCCACCGGCGGGGGCGCAACGCGGATCCTGCGTACCGGTGGGCCAGGGTTTCCGTTTCAGAAGTCCAGACGCAAGGCGAACTGGAGAATGCGGGCGCCGGACTGGTTGGCGGCTCCCGTCGGCGTCGCCTGGATGACGCCGAAGGTCTGGGGCGTCTGGAGGTTCAGCGCCGGGGGATCGAAGTTGACGGTGTTCAGCAAGTTGTAAGCCTCGGCCCGGAAGGTGACGAAGGTCCGCTCCCCGAATACGCGGAAGCGCTTGATGAGGGACATGTCGGTGCTGAAGAAGCCCGGCCCCCGGAACGTGTTGCGCCCGGCACTGCCGATGACGCCGGCCGGCGGCACGGCGAATAGGGCAACCTGTTCCGGCGTGAAGTAGCGGACGCCATTGCCGACGCGCTGCGCGGAGCCGATCGAGCGATCGGTGCCGGAGAAGTTGGCGACCGAGCCGATGTTGGAGGCGAGGGGCCCGAAGTCCGTGTTGTTGGGGCCGGTGTAGATCCCGGAGGACACCGAGAGGGCGCGGCCGGAAGTGAGGATGCCGAGGGAACCGATCTCCCAGCCGCCGGCGATGCGGTCGACCCAATCCGGCATGTTGCCGCCCAGGAGCTTGCCGCGGCCGACCGGCAGGATGTAGCTGGCGGACCAGTTGAAGGTATGGGGCCGGTCGATATCGGAACGGGAGCGCATGAGCCCCAGGTTGTAGCTGTCGAGCGGTCCGGTGTTGCCCCCGCCGTCGGCGGAGCCGTTGTCCATGGTCTTGGACCAGGTGTAGTTGACGGCGAACTTCAAGCTGCCGCTATTGCGGCGGAAGCTGGTTTGGAGCGAATCGTAGTTCGTGCGGCCGCCGTTGGTGGTAAGCCAGACGTTGGTGAACTGCGGGAAGTTCCGGAGGTAGAAATCGGAAAGTCCGGCATTCGGATAGCGGCGGAAGTTGCTGGTGTCGATGGTGTTGGCGGCGGCGCCGACCGAGCCCTGGCGGACCGGCGTGGCGCCGATGGCGGCGATGGCCGCGGCGGGGGTGCCGAACATCCGGACTAGGGCATTCGTCGCCGAAGGCGTGTTGGCGGCGCTGGTCTGGAAGCGCTGGAGTTCGACGAAGTCGTTCAGGAAGCCCTGGTAAATGCGGGTCTGGTTGACGTTGATGTCCTGCACCTGCTTGATGCCGCGGTTGGCGACATAGCCGACTTCGAGGACCGCGTTGCGGAAGAGCTCGCGCTGCACGGTGAAGTTCCAGGAAGTGACGTAGGGCTGGCGGAAATTGGGATCGAAGACGTTGATGGCGCCGAAGACGCGGTCCGCATTCGGCGTGAGCGTCGGTTGCGCCGGGGGAGCCGGGAAGGCCGGCCGGTCGGAGATACGCACATCGCTGCCGGCGTTCTGGTTGGGGAAGACCGAGACGCTTTGGGCGAAGCCGGGGGTGGTGGCGTCGGGATCGATGGAGGTGCCGCCGGTGATGCGGTCATAGAAGACGCCCCAGGCGGCGCGGATGGAGGTCTTGCCGTCCTTGAAGGGATCCCAGGCCAAGCCGATGCGCGGGGCGAAGTTGTTCCAATCGTTGCGATACCAGGTGCGGCCGCGGAGGACGGTGAGGTTGTTGATGTTCGAGACCGTGTTCACC
Source organism: uncultured Solibacteraceae bacterium (assembly GCA_964471915.1). Taxonomy (GTDB): domain Bacteria; phylum Acidobacteriota; class Terriglobia; order Bryobacterales; family Bryobacteraceae; genus JAIEPW01. The sequence goes on from CAYYID010000081.1 coordinate 15,225, forward strand.
AGACCCAGGCGGCTCTGCTCGACGATGCCCTGAATGCCGTCGCGCTCGAACGGCACGCCGTAGAACTCGTAGCGGACGCCGAGGTTCAGGGTGAGGTTGGGTTTGATGCGCCAGTCGTCCTGGAAGTAGTAGCCGTAGTCGCGGAATACGAAATTCCGGACGCGGGGCGTGCCGGTTTGCTGGAACGTGGACAAGTCGCTGAAGTAAGCGGTGGTGATGAAGGCGACGCGGCCCAGCAGGTTGTTGTAGAGGTCGTCGAAACGCTGGCGGTCGGCGGAAGCGATCTGTGCGCCGGACGGTCCGATGCCGCCGGGCGCGGCGTTGCCGTTGGTCTGGCCGAGGTTGATGGTGGGCCAGATGCCGTTGTTGGCGGCGATGCTGTCGGACGTCTGGTACTGGAGGATCTTCGAGAAGCGAAAGCCGGTCTTGAAGCTGTGCTTGCCGCGGAGGATCGAGAGGTTGTTGGTGATCTGCGGGTTGACCGGGGAGTTGCGGGCGGAGCCGAAGGCGGTCGGAATGGGGTTGGTGTAGAGCGTGGCGACGGTGTTGATCAGCGGCGTGCCGGGGAAGAAGTCGCTGCGCACGCGGCCGAAGCGGACCGAGGACGAAGACGCCCCGATGATGAACTCGTTGATCAGCCACGGCTTGATGGTCCAGGTGCCACCCGCGGAGAAACCGGCGCGGATGCCCCCCTGGGTCCCGTTCTGGAGGCCGGGGAAAACGGCCTCGGCGTTATTGAGCGAGTCGGCGGGCGTCAGGGTTTCGAACCAGGAGTAGCGGAAGTACATCCGCAGACTTTGCGCGGGGTTCCAGTCAGTTTTGAACGTGTGCTGGTTGCTTTGGCTGCCGGCGGGGGCGTTGAAGCGGAAGCCGGCGGTGTTGAGTCCATCGCCGGTATCGGTGTTGTTGGGGGAGGGCAGCCGGGCGAGGTTGGAGGCGACGGTGGGGTTGATGCCAAGGCGGCGCGGGTCATTCGCGACAAGGTCGAAGCTGCGCAGCTCGCCGGCGCCCGGCTGTCCGTTGGGGACGCGCCAGCGGAACAGGCCGCGTTTGGCGGTGTCGGTAAGGACCGTGCGGTTCCGGACCACTTCCTGCGCGGTCTTGGCGCCCTGGAAATTGTAAAAGAAGAACAGCTTGTCTTTGCCGTTGTAGAGCTTCGGGAGCAGCACCGGGCCGCCGAAGGATCCGCCGTACTGGTTCTGAATGAACTTGGGCCGCGCGACCGGCGTGGCCGAGGCGTTGTTGAAGAAGTTATTGGCGTTGAGGACGGTATTGCGGTGGAACTCGAACAGGTTGCCGCGGAACTTGTTGGTTCCGGACCGGGTGATGAGTTCGATGGTGCCGCCGGCGTTGCGTCCGTACTCGGCTTTGGCGCCGTTGGTGATGATGCGGAACTCTTCGACGGAATCGACGTTGGTGGCGTTGAGGGCGAGGCCGAGGCGCGGGCTGACGGCGTCGTTGACGTCGATGCCGTCGAGGGTGTTGTTGTTCGAGCCCTGGCGGAGGCCGTTGATGCGCCCGAAGCTCGGGTCGTTCGGGGAGTTCCCGAGCTGCACGCCGGGCTGGAACGTGGCGAGGGCGATGGGATTGCGGCCGAGCTGCGGCAGGTTGTCGATGTCGCGCAGCGTGATGGCGCGCTGGACGGTGGCCTCCGCGGTCTGGACGCGCACCGTGGAGGCTTCGACGGTGAGGACTTCGGAGACGGCGCCGACCTCGAGCTTGAGGTCCTGGCGGATGGTGACGCCGAGGTTGACTTCGAGGTTGGTGATGGTGGCTTTCTTAAAGCCGCCCGCTTCGGCGACCAGGGTATAGATGCCGGCCGGGAGTTGCCCGAAGACGAAGCCGCCTTGGGCGTCGGACTCGGCGTCGTAGCGGACCTGGGTCCGGTTGTTGACGACGGAAACTTTGGCGGCAGGGATCACGGCGCCGCTGGAGTCCTGCACGGTTCCCTCCAGGCGCGCGGTCTGCACCTGCGCGAAAACGGAGAGCGAAAGGGCCATGGCAAGCCAGAGCCTGGCGGTGAGACGCAGCATTTGGTATTCCCCTTCCCGGACGGCACCCACCGCTTCCCGAGACAAACCCGCGGCGGGTTGAGGCGATGTTAAGCGGATACCAGCGAAACGTCGTCCCGCTTCGCCACGAAGAAACGCCATCTCGCCACATCGTGTTGCAAAGGCAACACGATGGCTTCAGCGGTGCTGTGGCGGTTCCTCCCAAGGCGGCGGAGCCGCAGGCCGGGCCGCGATTTTCGGCGGTCCGCTGATAAGATCAAAGAAGGCGAGATTTGTTCGATCGCCAGGATCCCCATGAATTTTGAGTATTCGCCGGAGCAGGTGCAGTTACGCAAGACCGTTCGGGAGTTCGCGGAAGCGGAACTCGCCCCGCATGTCCTCGAATGGGACGAGACCCAGACGTTCCCGGTGGCGGTGATGAAGCAGGCGGGACGGCTGGGGTTTCTGGGTCCGATTTTCCCCGAGGAACTCGGCGGGGCGGGCCTGGGCTACATCGAGTACGCGATCATCGTGGAGGAACTGGCGCGCGTGGATCCGTCGTTTGCGCTGAGCGTGGCCGCGCATGTTTCGCTGTGCACCAATCATCTGTACCAGTCGGGCAGCGAGGAGCAGCAGCGGAAGTACCTGCCGAAGCTGGCGACGGGAGAGTTCATCGGGTGCTGGTCGCTGACGGAACCCGAGGCGGGGTCCGACGCGGGCGGCACGCGATCGACGGCGGTGCGCAATGGCCAGGGCTGGGTGTTGAACGGCGGCAAGACGTTCTGCACGAACGCGCACATCGCCGATGTGTGCGTGGCGATGGCGGTGACCGACCGCGGGGCCTCGCAGCGGGGCATTTCGGCGTTTGTAATGGAGCCGGCGACGCCCGGGTTCCGCGTAGGCAAGAAAGAGAACAAGCTGGGGATGCGCAGCTCGCCCACCGGCGAGGTGCTGTTCACGGATTGCCATCTGCCGGCGGAGAGCCTGGTGGGCGTGGAAGGCGACGGGTTCAAGGACAGCCTGAAGGTTCTGGACGGCGGGCGTATCTCGATCGCCGCGCTGTCGGTGGGGCTGGCGCAGGGCGCCTATGACGCGGCGCTGAAATACTCGAAGACGCGCAAGCAGTTCGGGCGGCCGATTTCGGAGTTCCAGGCGATCCAGCACAAGCTGGCGGACATGGCGACGGAGATCGACGCGGCGCGGCTGCTGGTGTACCGCGCGGGCTGGATGAAGGACCGCGGGGAGTTCATCAACAAGGAGTCCGCGATGGCGAAGCTGTTCGCCAGCGAAGTGGCCGTGCGGTGCGCCGACCAGGCGCTGCAGATCCACGGCGGCTACGGGTTCATCAAGGACTACCCGGTGGAGAAGTTCTACCGCGACGTGAAGTTGTGCACGATCGGGGAAGGGACCAGCGAGATTCAGCGGATGGTGATCGCGCGGCAACTGCTGAAGGCCGGCCTGGACTAAAGGATGATCGAGGCGATTCGGAGCGGGGATCCCCGGGCGCTGGCGCGCGCGGCCACCATGGTGGAAAGCGGACGCGCGGAAGCGCTGTTGAAAGATCTGTTCGCCGGCACGGGCCGGGCGCTGATCCTCGGGGTGACGGGCGCGCCGGGTGCGGGCAAAAGCACGTTCTGCGACCAATTGGTGGAGACCCTACGCGCGGAAGGCAAGACGGTGGGCGTGATCGCGGTGGATCCGTCCAGCCCGTACACGGGCGGCGCGATCCTGGGCGACCGGATCCGGATGCAGCGGCACCACGGGGATCCGGGGGTCTTCATCCGGTCGATGGCGTCGCGCGGAAACCTGGGCGGGCTGGCCCGGGCGACCACGGACATGGCGCTGCTGTTCGACGCCGCGGGACGCGACGTGGTGATCATCGAGACGGTGGGCGTGGGCCAGGACGAGATCGACATCGCGCGCCTGGCCGACGTAACCGTGGTGGTGCTGGTGCCGGGGATGGGCGACGACGTGCAGGCGATCAAGGCGGGCATTATGGAGATCGCCGACGTGTTCGTGATCAATAAGAGCGACCAGCCCGGCGCCGACAAGCTGGAGCGCGAGATCAAGGCGTACTTCTCGCTGTCGCACCGGCCGGACGGCTGGACGCCACCGATCGTGCATACGATCGCGAGCGAAGGCCAGGGGATCGCGGAAGCGCTGGCGGCGATGCGGTCGTACCAGGAGACGGGCCTCTCCGCGGAAAAGGCGGCGGAGCGGTGGAGCTTCCGCCTGCGGGAGATGTTGCGCGAAAAGCTGATCGCGCGGCTGCCGGTGACGGACTTCGCGGAGGCGGCGGGCCAGGTGGCGGCGCGCACGCGGGATCCGTATTCGGTGGTCGACGAATTGTTGGAAAGGATCACGCATGAGCGGGTTTAAGGTGGACCACCTGGGGATCGCGGTGCAATCGATCGACCGGGCGCTCGAGTTCTACGAGCAGCAACTGGGCCTGGCGGTGGAGATGCGCGAAACTGTGCCGCACGAGAAGGTGCACGTCGCGATGCTGCCGCTGAACGGGCCGCGGATCGAGCTGCTGGAGGCGACGGAGCCGGACTCGACGATCGGGAAGTTCGTCGCCAAGCGCGGCGAAGGATTGCACCACGTGGCGATCCGGGTGCCGGACCTCACGGCGGCGGTGGAACGTTTGAAACAGAACGGAGCGCGCCTGTTGAACGAGCCGCGCGCCGGCGCGGGCGGCCACATCTATGTGTTCGTGCATCCGGCGTCCACGGGCGGGGTGCTACTGGAATTGATTCAGGATCATTAAGGACAGGACATTCGGTGAGCAAAGCGACCATTGGAGTGATTGGGGGCAGCGGCCTCTACAACATGCCGGGCTTCACGGCGCAGCAGGAGATCGCGGTGGAGACGCCGTTCGGGAGCCCGAGCGAAGTTTTCGTGGTGGGCAAGCTCGCCGGCAAGGACGTGGCGTTTCTGACGCGGCACGGCCGGGGGCACCGGATCGCGCCCAGCGAGCTGAACTTCCGCGCGAATATCTTCGCGATGAAGAAACTCGGGGTGCAGCGGATCCTGTCGCTGAGCGCCGTCGGGTCGCTGAAGGAAGAGCACAAGCCGGGCGACTTCGTGGTGGTGGATCAGTTTATCGACCGCACGTTCCACCGCGAGTCGACGTTCTTCGGCGAGGGTCTGGTGGCGCACGTGAGCTTCGCGCATCCGGTGTGCGAGGACCTGGCGCGGGTCGCGTACGGCGCGGCGGGCCAGGCGGGCGTGACGGCGAAACACGGCGGGACCTATGTGTGCATGGAAGGTCCCGCGTTTTCGACGCTCGCGGAATCGCGGCTGTACCGGAGCTGGGGCGCGGACGTGATCGGCATGACGAACCTGCAGGAGGCGAAGCTCGCGCGGGAAGCCGAGATGTGTTACACGACGGTGGCGATGGTGACGGACTACGACTGCTGGCACCCGGATCACGACGCGGTGACGGTGGACCAGATCATCGCGGTGCTGACGCAGAACGCGGCCAACGCCGCCAAGCTGGTGGCCGCGGCGGTGACGGCGCTGCCCGAGACGGCGGCGTGCAAGTGCCACGCGGCGCTGGCGACGGCGATCATCACGGACCGCCAGGCGATCCCCGAGGCGACCAAGAAGAAGCTGGAGCCCATTGTTGGGAAGTATCTTTCCTGAGCTGGCGCGGCAGGCCTTCGCGGGCGAGGCCGTCGAAGACGCGCTGCTCGAGCGCGCGGTGGCCGAGGCCGAGACGCCCGAGGGCAGCCGGGCGTTCTTCGCGCAAGTAGTGGAGCCCCTGGCCGACGCCTTCGCTCCCCGGTTGTGCGACGTCTACGCGGAGCTGTTCGGCCGGGTGCTGGAGCGGGTGAGTCCGGGCCTGCCGGTGCGCACGCGCGCGGTGAATCCGCCGGTGCCGCGCGTCGTGACGCGCGTGTTCGTGCTGTCGCGCGTGACGCTGGGCGCGGACATCGCGGTGACCAGCGTCGTACTCGACGGGGCGAAGCAGGCGTTCCCGGACGCCGGGATCGTGTTCGTGGGCAACGCGAAGAACCACCAGCTGTTCGCGGACGACCGGCGGATCGCGTTCGCGGAAGCCCCGTACGACCGGACGGGGACGCTGCGGGGCCGCATTGAAGCGTCACGGCGGGTGCGGGAGGTCGTGGACCAGCCGGACGCAATCGTGATCGATCCCGATTCGCGGTTGACGCAGCTCGGGCTGGTGCCGGTGTGCGATCCGGCGCGGTATTTCTTCTATGAGAGCCGGAGTTGGGGCGGCGATGCGGCCGAACCGCTCAGCGTGCTCACGTCGCGGTGGATGCAAGAGACGTTCGGCGTGCCGGAGGCCCGGAGCTACCTGGCGCCGCTGCCCGCGACCGCCGAGCGCGCGGACGTCACGGTGAGCCTCGGCGTCGGCGAGAACCCCGCGAAGGGCCTGGGCCCGGTATTCGAGCGCGAGTTGCTCGGGCGACTGGCTGGGCTTGGAGTATCGCTGCTGGTGGACGAAGGGGCGGGCGGAGACGAAGCCGCGCGGGTGGGCGCCGCGCGGCCCGCGGGCGCGCGGACGTTCCGCGGATCGTTCGCGGCGTTCGCGAACCACATCGCGAGGAGCCGCTGTTATGTCGGCTACGACTCCGTGGGGCAGCACGCGGCGGCGGCGCTGGGCGTGCCGCTGGTGACGGTGTTCCAGGGTTTCCCCAACGAGCGGTTCTTCGCGCGCTGGCGTCCCGCGGGGCGGGGTCCGGTCACGGTGGTGCGCGGCGACGCGCGGGATCCGCTGGGCGAAACGCTCGCCGCGGCCGAGAGCTACTTGCGGGCTTCGACGATCACTTCGCCGCAGTAGCGGCGGAGGAACGGCGCGGCCCCGAGCAACACGTGGTCCGCGGTTTCGAGCACCCCGACGGTGAGCCGCGCGGCGGGGCTCGCGAAGCGGCCGCGGAAGAGCCGCTTGCCCATGGCGAGCAAGCTCAGCGGCGTTACCGTGACGCTGGAGAAGCACGGCCGCAGCAGATCCAGCTCGGCGTCACTGAGCAGGATGTCCTCGCCCTGCTCCTCCTGCTGTTTGGCGAGCTTCCAGCCGAGCCGGCGCGCGGCGTTGAGCAGTGGGTTGTTGCCGAGCGTCTCCGCCAGCAGGAGGATCCCGCCGGGCTTGAGCACGCGCACCAGTTCTTCCAGCGCGCCGGGATACTTCAACGTGTGGTGCAGGGCGGCATTGGCGAAGATCAGGCCGAAGCGGGCGTCCGCGAAGCACGAGAGGTCGCTCGCGTCGCGCGCCGCGCCGCGGCACCGGGCGAGCACGCCGGAGGCTTTCGCGCGGCGCAGGCACAGCTCGACGGCGACCGGGGAGAGATCGAGGAAAGTTACCTCCGCGCCTTCGCCGGCCAGCATCAGGCCCCAATCGCCGGTGCCGCAGCCGTAGTCGAGGACCGGCATCCCGCCCAGCGGCAGCGCGAGCAGGCGGCGCAGCACGGCTTGATAGAGACGGCGCCGTTCGTAGATGGGCTGCGCGGGGTCCGTCAGGTCGCGTTCCAAAGTCGCGCGGGAGCAGCGCAGCGACGCGTCCGGCAGCTCCAGAAAGCGCGCGTAGTGCCGGTCATAGAACGCGCGTTCCTGCGCGGCGTTGATCACATGTAGAGTCCGCCGTTCACGTTCAGCACGTGTCCGGTGATGTAGCCGGCCTCGTCGGAAGCGAGGAAGCGCACCGCGGCGGCGACGTCGTCCGCCGTGCCGAAGCGCTTCAGCGGGATGCGCGCCAGCATGGCGTCGCGCAGCTCCTGCGAAAGCACGGCCGTCATGTCCGTATCGATGAAGCCCGGTGCGATCGCGTTCACCGTGACGTTGCGCGACGCGATCTCCTGCGCCAGCGCCTTGGTCAGGCCGATCAGCCCGGCCTTGGAGGCGACGTAGTTGGACTGCCCGGGGTTGCCGCTCTGGCCCACCACACTCGCGATGTTGATGATCCGGCCCCAGCGCTCGCGCAGCATCCCGGGCATCGCCTGCTGGCAGGCGAAGAACGCGCCGTTGAGATTGGTGGCGATGACGGACTCGAAGTCCTCGCGCTTCATGCGCAGCGCCAGCCCGTCCTTGGTGACCGCGGCGTTGTTCACCAGGATGTCGACGCGGCCGAACTCCTTGGCGGTGCGGGACAGCGCCTCCTGAATCGACGCCGGCTGGGCGAGGTCGAGAGCGGCGACGAAGGCGCGGCGCTCCAGCGCGCGGATCTCCGCCGCCGTTTCCTCGAGCTTGTCGAGGTTGCGCGCGGCGACCGCGACATCGTGTCCGGCGCGGGCCAGCGCGAGGGCGCAGGCGCGGCCGATACCGCGGCTGGCGCCGGTAACAAAAGCAATCCGTTGACTCATGGGATCATCCAGAATAGAAGAGCTTTCATTTTCTCATGGCCTATACCGACCTGCGCGAATTCATCGAAGCCCTGGACAAAGCGGGCGAGCTGAAGCGGATTCCGTTCGAAGTGGATCCGCGGCTGGAGATGACGGAGTTCGCCGACCGCAGCGTGAAGACCGGCGGTCCGGCGCTGCTGTTCGAAAAGCCGAAGGGCTCGGCGATGCCGGTGCTGCTCAACGCGTTCGCCAGCGAGAAGCGCATGCGGCTGGCGATGCAGGTGGATTCGCTCGAAGTGATCGCGGGGCGGATCTCCGAGTACCTGCAGATGCGGATGCCCGAGGGCTTTCTGAACAAGCTCAAGATGCTGCCGATCCTGGCGGAGGTGGGCGCGTTCTTTCCGAAGATCGTGAAGGACGGGCCGTGCAAGGAAGTGATCCGCAGGGACAACTTCTCGCTGCGGGACCTCCCCGTGCTGCACTGCTGGCCGCAGGACGGCGGTCCGTTCATCACGCTGCCGATGGTGTTCTCGAAGAACCCGGAGACCGGCAAGCGGAACTGCGGCATGTACCGGATGCAGGTGTATGACGACCGCACCACCGGCATGCACTGGCAGACGCACAAGCAGGGCGCGGAGCACTATCGCCGGCTGCTCAAAGAGGGCAAGGCGAAGCGCATGGAGGTGGCGGTGGCGATCGGCTGCGACCCGGCGTCGATGTATTCGGCGATTCTGCCGCTGCCGCCGGATCTCGATGAGATGATGATCGCCGGGTTCCTGCGTTCGAAGCCGGTGGAGATGGTGAAGTGCGAGACCAACGATGTCGAGGTGCCGGCGAACGCGGAGATCGTGCTGGAAGGCTACGTGGAGCTTGGCGAACTGCGCACGGAAGGTCCATTCGGCGACCATACGGGGTTCTACTCGCTGGAAGACGAGTACCCGGTGTTCCACGTCGAGTGCATGACGCACCGCAAGAACCCGGTGTATGCGACGACGATCGTGGGTCCGCCGCCGATGGAGGACTTCTACATGGGCAAGGCGGTGGAACGGATCTTCCTGCCGCTGATGCGCCTGCAGTTGCCCGAGGTTCGCGACATCTGCATGCCCGCCGAGGGCATCTTCCATAACCTGCTGCTGGTGTCGATCCGCAAGAGCTACCCGCTGCAGGCGCGCAAGGTGATGCATGCGATCTGGGGCCTGGGGCAGGCGATGTTCTCGAAGGTGATCGTGGTGGTGGATGAAGACGTCGATGTCCAGAACCTCAGCGAAGTGGCGTGGAAGGCGCTGAACAACATCGATCCGCAGCGGGACATCGAATTCGTGATGGGGCCGATCGATTCGCTCGATCATGCCAGCCGGCTGCCGAACTTCGGGTCGAAGATGGGCGTCGACGCCACGCGCAAGTGGAAAGAGGAAGGCTTCGTGCGGCCGTGGCCGGACGTCATCGCGATGACGCCGGAAGTGAAGGAGCGCGTCGCTGAGCTGTGGAAGAAGGCCGGTCTAAAATAGGCGGGTGCCCGAAGTCTGGAAGCTGAACCAGGTCCACGTGCTGGCGCTGGGTTGCGCCGGCGTCGCGTTGGGCAACTGGCTGCAGCGGCGGATCCCGGGGCTGGCGCGCTGGAACATCCCGGGTCCGGTGCTCGGCGGACTGGTGTACGCGACCGCGACGCTGCTGCTGCGGGACCGCTGGCTCAACTTCGAGATGGACACCGGGCTCCGCGACCTGCTGATGCTCGCGTTTTTCACCACGGTCGGCTTTCAGGCACGCGTCAGCGTGTTGCGCGAGGGCGGCAGGGACGTGGTGAAGCTGCTGGCGCTGGCCGCGGCAGGAGCGTTTCTGCAGGGCGTGTTCGGGATCGCCGTCGCGCGGGCGCTGCAAGTGGACCTGCTGGCCGGCCTCGTCACGGGACCCCTGGCGCTGGCCGGCGGGCCGGCGACTTCGCTCGCTTTCGGCAAGACCTTCGAGGAGCTGGGGCTGCGCGGCGCGACCGCGATGGCGACGGCGTCGGCCGTGTTCGGCATCGTGGCGGCAGGTCTGTTTGCGGGTCCCGTGGGCGGCTGGCTGATCCGGCGCGACGGGCTGCGCGGGGCCATGGCTTCCGCGCCGCAAGCGGCGCGAGACACCGAGCGCGGGGGACTGCTGACGCCTGTGCTTCTGCTGGGCGTCGCCATGGGACTGGGCACCCTGGTCAGCACCGCGATCGAAAGCACCGGCATCAAACTGCCGGGCTACATCGGCGCAATGATCGTGGCCGCGGCGATCGTGAATTTGAACCCGCGGATCCCGGCGGGCGCGATCGGCGAGATCGGTAGCGTGGCGCTGGCGGTCTTCATCGTCATGGCTCTGCTCACACTAAAGCTATGGGAGCTGGCCGCGCTCGCCGGGCCGGTGGTGGTGCTGCTGGCGGGCCAGACGGCGTTCACTTTGTTGCTGACGCTGGGCGCCTACCGGGTGCTGGGGCGGACGTACGACGGCGCGGTGACCGCGGCGGGATTCGCGGGGTTCATGCTCGGGATCACCGCCAACGCCCTCGCCGCCATGGAGGAATTGCGCGAGCGCTACGGCGCGGCGCCGGCGGCGTTCCTCGCGGTCCCGCTGGTCGGCGCCTTCCTGATGGACTTCACGAACTCCCTTGTGATCACGGCGTTCGTGAATTGGTTGCGGTAAACTGAAGTTACGCGGCGGCCATAGCTCAGCCGGTAGAGCGCCGGATTGTGGTTCCGGATGTCATGGGTTCGAATCCCATTGGCCGCCCCAGTGTATTTTCAACAACTTGCGGGATTTTCTGTAC
>CAYYID010000082.1:0-25427 GCA_964471915.1 uncultured Solibacteraceae bacterium
ATGGAGGCGCCCTCCCGGAGCTTGCCGCTCGCTGACGCTCGCGGCCCTGAAAACCAGGGCGCAAGCGGAGCCGCGGAACAAAACCAGGCCCGCGAACAACTTACATCAAAATTTCCAAACGAACTCCCCCCGCTCGCCACCTTCCGCGAGGACCCCCGGGATTCCATCACCAACCACCGCGAATGGCCCATCCTCAAGAACTTGCTGTTCACGGCCACTAAACCTTATCCCGAAGCCACGGCTTCCATCCTCTCGAAACTCCGGGAGCTGCCCGCGTAACTAAGGAGCATCATCATGAACTTTCGCAACGAACTCGAATCCATCCTCGGCCCCAGCGACATCCTCGCCTTTGCGCGCGAGACGCTGCGCTTTCACCCGGCCGAGCACCAGGCGCGGCTGCTCACCACCCAAGCCCGGCGGGTGATTCTGAAGCGCACGCGGCAGTGGGGGGAAGGGCAGAGCGCGACGTGAAAGGCCGAGCCCGTTCCCGCAATGGCGGACTGCAAACGCGGTAGTCCCGCGAACTGCGGCTCAGGGGCGGGTCCGGTAGAGCATGCGCGGATAGGCGATCGTCTCGCGGATATGCTCGGTGCCGCACATCCACGCGGTGAACCGCTCGACGCCCATGCCGAAGCCGGCGTGCGGCACGGTGCCGTACTTGCGGAGGTCCAGATACCAGCCGAAGGCTTCGGGCGGGAGGCCGTGGTCCCGGATGCGCTTCACGAGCAGATCGTAGTCGTGGATGCGCTGGCCTCCGCCCACGATCTCGCCGTAGCCTTCGGGCGCAATGACGTCCACGCCGAGTACCACTTCCGGCCGCTGGTCGTCGGGCTGGAAGTAGAAGGCCTTGATGTCGGTGGGATAGCGATCGACGAGGATCGGGCGGTCGGAGTCCTCGGTAAGCAGCGTTTCGTCGGTGTTGCCGAAGTCGCCGCCCCACTGGATCTCACTGCCCTTGCCCTGCAGCTTCTTCACCGCGTCGTCGTAGGACATGCGGGGAAACGGTCCCCGGATGGCTTCGAGCTTGGTGGTGTCGCGCTCCAGGGTCTTCAGTTCCTCGCGGCGGTTCTCGAGCACGCGCGCGGTGACGAAGCAGATCAGCTCTTCGGCCACCTGCTTGACGTCCTCGATGGTCGCGTAGGCCATCTCGGGCTCCACCATCCAGAACTCGGTGAGGTGCCGCCGGGTCTTCGACTTTTCCGCGCGGAAGGTGGGGCCGAAGCAGTAGACCTTGCCGAAGGCCATGGCGTTGGCCTCGTTGTAAAGCTGGCCGGACTGCGTGAGGTAGACGATCTCGTCCTCGAAGTACTGCACCGGAAAGAGCGTGGTGGTGCCTTCGCAGGCCGCGGGCGTAAAGATGGGCGTGTCGACCAGCGTGAAGCCGTGCGAATCGAAGTAGTCGCGGATCCCCTTGATCACCTCGTGGCGGACGCGGCCGATGGCCCACTGGCGCTTGGAGCGCAGCCACAGGTGGCGGTGGTCCATGAGAAAGTCCGGGCCGTGCTCCTTGGGGGTGATCGGGTAGGGATCGGACTCCGCGACGCGCTGGACCACCTCCAGTGCTTCGATGTCGAGTTCATAGCCGCCCGCGGCGCGCTGCTCGGCGCGGACCTTGCCGGTGATGATGATCGAGGACTCCTGGGTGAGGTCCTTGAGGGCGTCGAACAGCGGTTCCGGCAGGTTGGCCTTGACGCCGACGCACTGCAGGATGCCGGTGCCGTCGCGCAGCAGGGGGAAAACGATCTTGCCGGACTTGCGGAGGTTGTAGAGCCAGCCGCGGATCTGGACGGTTTCGCCCTCGTGCTTGCCGATTTCAGCGATGGTCACGCGGGGTGCGGAAGTAGTGCTGCTCATGTTCTTTCGAGGGTTTTCTCCAGGGTGTCGAAGGCGCGGCGGGCCTGGTCGAGAGGCGGTTCCTTGCCGGAATCGCGCAGGCTCAGCACCAGGGGGCAGCCGAGCTGGGTCAGGCGCGGGCGCAGGGCGTCCCAGCCGATCGATCCGGCTCCCGGCACCAGGTGCTGGTCGGACTGGCCGTCGTTGTCGCTGATGTGCACGGAGCGGATGCGGCTCTGCATGCGCTCCAGGGCCGGCTCTACGCCCTCTTCCAGGCGCGCGTGCCCGGTGTCGAAGCAGAAGCCGAGCCGCAGGTGCGTCATTTCCAGGAACTGCAGCAGGCGCTCGGAGTTGGCCAGCCGGCCCGGCAGATTTTCCAGCAGTACTTCGGCGCCGCGCTGCCGCGCGAAGAGGCTGATCTCGTCGAGCGAACTGAAGGCGGCGTCGAGCTTGCGCTCGTCGTACTCGTCGCCGGGGATCCCGAGGTGCTGAATCACGTAGCGGCAGGGTACGGTCTCGGCGATCTCGATGGCCCGCTTGATCTCGTCCACGGTCGCAATCCGGCGCGCCTTCACCGGCTCCGCGATGTTGAGTATCGAGTTCGGCCCGGACCGTCCCCAGACGTCGTCGGAGAAGACTGGCGCGTGGACGGCGTGCAGCTTCATCCGGGAGTCCCGGAACCAGTGCCCCAGTTCGGCGATCTGGGCTTTGTTCGCCCAGTCGAGGTGCTGGCGGGCGCAGAAGATCTCGATCAGTTCGCAGCCGGTGTCGCCCAGGCGGTCGAGGGTCGCCGTGGTGAGCCGGTGCCCGGCGAACAGGAGCGTCGAAAGCGCGCGTTCCATGAGCGGCCTAGTGTCCGGCGGCCTTTCCGTCGCCGCGCCCGTCGGAGCCGCCGTGCACCAGGCCGTCCTTCACCAGGATCGCCTCGGTGCGCGCGACGACCACGCCGGGGGCATAGTCGACGTCGTGGCCCATACGCTTCAGGATCTCGACGGTGTCGGGCGAGATGCCCCGCTCCAGCGAGAGCTTGTCGGGTTTCCACTGGTGGTGGAAGCGCGGGGCGTCGACCGCGTCCTGCGCGTTCATGCCAAAGTCAATGACGTTGAGGATCACCTGCATCACGGCGGTGATAATGCGGGAGCCGCCGGGCGCGCCGACTACCATGTAGAGCTTGCCGTCGCGGGTGACGATGGTCGGGGTCATGGACGAGAGCGGGCGCTTGCCGGGCTGGATGGCGTTGGCTTCGCCCTGCACCAGCCCGAACATGTTGGGCTCGCCGGGCTTGGCCGCGAAGTCGTCCATTTCGTTATTGAGAAGCACGCCGAGGCCCGGAACTGTTACGCCGGAACCGTAGCCGCCGTTCAGGGTGTAGGTGACGGCGACGGCGTTGCCTGCCTCGTCGACCACGGCATAGTGCGTGGTGTCCTCGCTTTCCGGCATGCCGGAGCCAGGCTTGATGACGTCGCTCGGCGTGGCGCGTTCGCGGTCGATCGTAGCGCGGCGCCGCGCGATGTAGTCCTTGTCGAGCAGGCGCTTCACCGGAACCTTGTAGAAGTCCGGGTCGCCGAGGTACTCGCTGCGGTCGGCGTAGTAGCGCCGCATCGCCTCCGCCATGAAGTGGATGGACGCCGCGGAGCCGAAGCCGGACTTCTCGTAGCCCGAGTTCTCGAGCATGCCCATCATCTGGAGGATCCCGATGCCGCCGGAACTGGGCGGCGGCGCGGTGATGATGCCGTAGTCCTTGTAGGTCCCTTCGAGCGGCGTCCGCTCGACGGCGGCATACTGGGCGAGGTCCTTCGCGGTGAACAGGCCGCCGTGCTTCTCCATCTCGGCGACCATCCGCCGGGCGGTTTCGCCGAGATAGAAGTCCTTGGCGCCGTCGCGGGCGATGCGCCCCAAGGTAGCCGCGAGTTCGGGCTGACGGAATGTCTCGCCCATTTCGTAGAACTTGCCGTCGCGCTGATAGATCCGCTTGGACTCGGGGTACTTGCCCAGATTGCGCGAGTTCCGGAGGCTCTGCGACAGCGCCCAGGAAACCTCGAAGCCTTCGCGCGCCAGGCGCACGGAGGGTTCCACCAGCGAGGCCCACCTGGCCTTGCCGTACTTCTGGTGCGCCAGTTCCAGGCCGCGGACGGTGCCCGGAACGCCGGAGGCGCGCCAGCCCTCGATGGAATCGCGCGTGGGCTTGCCGTCCGGGCCGAGATACATGTCACGCGAAGCCTTTTCGGGCGCGCGCTCGCGGAAATCGATGAAGGTCGCCCTGCCGTCCGCGAAGCGGATCAGCATGAAGCCGCCACCGCCGACATTGCCGGCGAAGGGGTGAGTGACGGCGAGGGCGAAGCCGACCGCCACCGCGGCGTCCACGGCGTTGCCGCCGGCCTTGAGGACGGCGAGGCCGGCATCGGCGGCAAAGGGCTCCTGCGCCACCACCATCGCTTTACGCGCCCGCACGGGCTGGCGCGCCGTGGCCGGAACGATCAGCAGCAAAGCGAGGAACGCGGCGGTTTTTCGCATGAAAAGGCTATTGTGGCACACGCGGATCAGGCATGCGCCGCTTCGTAGCGGATGGCTGAGGCGATCGCGACGGCGCGGATGCGCTCGAGGTCGGCGTCTTCCAGGCGGGCGGTTTCGAAAGGAAGTTTCACGCTGTACCGCGGGGCGCCGCCGCGCAGGACGCCGTTCTGCGACTTGTAGACGGTGACCGCGCCCCAAGGGAAGTGGACGTCGAAGATCAGCAGCCAGCCGCCGTTCCGGGACCACGCGCGCTCCACCCGGCCGTCGCCCGGCCGCGGCGCGTGGCGGGCAAGGTCCTGGGCGCGGGCCGCGGTCAGGGCGTCGGAGTCCGGGATCCGGGCCACGCGATCGCCCGGCCAGAGTCCGCCGCAGCGGAGGCACTCGCGCACCGGCGCGTGGTTCGGAATCGCGCAAGGGCCGGGCGCGGCTTCGCCGGCGAGGATCGCTTCGCGCCCTTCGGAGCTGGGGTAGCCGTAGATCAGCGGGACGAACTCCCGGGCTCCACACCGCGGGCAGACTTCCGGAACCGGCGTCGGATGGCTGAAGATCCGGAAATGGCGATCCGTGAACGCTGCTTCAGTCGGGGTTTTCGGCTCGAAGCCGGACATGGGGGTCACCAGGTGCCCACTTGGAGCACCAGCCCGGCGGAGAACTGGAGCCCCTGGTTGTAATCGCGGCCGTCCACCTTGGGCATCCAGGCTCGGGTGTAGCCAAGGTTGCCAAGGCGGAAGGTCAGAACGCGGTTGAGATTCAGGTCCACGCCGCCTCCGGCTTCGATGGCGAACCCCGCGGCGTCGTCTTTCAGGGTGTAGTCGTTCCGGCGCACGATCAGCTTCGGATCTTTTTCCTGAGCGAGGCGCAACTGGTCCCGGCGTTCTGGCAGCAGCGTCTCGGTCGTCACGCGGATGCCGCCCGCGAGCACCTGGAAGTACGGCACCAGGCGGCCCGGCGCGGACGGCTTCCACCGGGGACCGGCCATGAAGGTCAGCGCGTCGCCGCTTCTCAGGCCGCTCATTCCGAGGTTGCAGCCGGAGACGTTACCGACCATCTGCCAGTTCTCGCCGGTGCGGACGGCCAGGTCGGCTCCGCCGCCCAGGCAGTTCAGTCCATTGGAGAACTGGCGGACCTGGCTATGGATGGAGAAGTCCAGGGGCGCGACGGTGCCGTCGGGCGGTGGGGCGGGAGTATCGGGAAGGATTGACATCGGCTTCGGCGGGCCCAGGACGCCGACGCCCGGCCGGGAGTCACGGTGCCACGGGACGCGGCCGGCCATGAGGTTCGCGAACGAACGCGAGGGGTTCAAGCCCCCGCGGAGCAGGAGCCGGCCCCAGGAATTCTGGATCCGCCGTTCCAGCCGTTCGATAATCAAGCGGTCGATGGCGTCTTCGCCCACCATCCAGCCAGCGCCAATGATCGGGGTGACGACGATATCGACCAGACCCATCTGGGGGTACGACTTCTGGATATGTCCGATGGTCGCTTCGCTGATCGGCCCGATTTCGAACTGTGCGCTGTACACGAAACTGAAAGCGGTAGCGCGCAGACGGCTCCGCCAGTAAGCCGGATCCCGGCCGAAGGTCACACGTTTGTAGTTGTTGTCGTTCTGGGCCCAAATGAAACCGGACACCGCCCCCTGCATGGGATGGCCGACATAAT
Organism: uncultured Solibacteraceae bacterium; assembly: GCA_964471915.1. Classification (GTDB taxonomy): domain Bacteria; phylum Acidobacteriota; class Terriglobia; order Bryobacterales; family Bryobacteraceae; genus JAIEPW01. Next base: position 6,004 of record CAYYID010000082.1, read on the forward strand.
TGACGTAGAACGGATCCCCGTCGGCCCAGCCGTGGAGGTTGCCGACACTGCGCAAGTAGTTCTTGACGAAGGGTCCGCCGGCGTTGCGCGTGTCGTACTCAGTGGCGAGACGGAAGGCGTGTTGCGCGCCGAGGAAGAACAAGGACTGGCGGGCGAGGGATCCCCACTGGACCCCTGGAGGTTCGACCTTGGGCGTAGCCGTGCGCGACGCGGGACCAGGCCGGACGGGATCGATGGGCGCCTGGCTGGCAGTGGGGCCGGGTTTCGCGGCAGCGTCCGGCCGGGCGGCTGGGTCCGAGGCGGCGGCATTGCCTGGGTTGCGGACCGGGACGCCGTCGCTGTTCGCGGCCGGGCGGCCTGGAGGGTCACTTGCCAGAGCCGCCAGGGCGGCGGCCAGGCCGATGAGGGGTCGCAACAACATACTGTGTCATTATCGTTGCTTTTGTTGCGTTTTGGAAATTGCGCAGTCACCCGAGGTGCGGTAATTTAAGAACGCTTACACGGAAGCCTGACCGACATGGGAGTCGCCGAACGCCACGCCCGGGAGAAAGAAGCGCTGCGGCAGAGGATCCTCGACGCCGCGGGTGAACTGTTCGTCTCCGAGGGCTATCAGAACGTTTCGATCCGCAAGATCGCCGAGCGGATCGAGTACGCCCCGTCGACGATTTACCTCTACTTTCGGGACAAGCAGCAGTTGCTGGAGAGCCTGGCGATCGACACGTTCGCCGGGCTGGCCGCGGAACTCCACGCCATCGAGGAGCAGGACCTGGATCCGCTAACGCGCTTCGAGCGCGGGCTCCGGTGCTACATAGACTTCGGCCTCCGGCACCCGAATCACTACCTGGCGACGTTCGGCGGACCTGCGCCGCGCAACGATGACGGACAGCCGATGGAGAGCGAGGCCGTGCTGCAGATCGGGCTGCAGGCCTTCGGAAGCTTGCGGCGGTCCATCGAGCGGTGCATGGAGGCCGGCGTCATCCGCCGCGCGGACGCCGACCTGACGGCCCAATCGGTCTGGATGATGATCCACGGCGTCACCAACTTGCTGATCTGCGCCGATTCCTATGCCGGGTTCCCCTGGAAGACGCCGGACGAGTTGATCGGGCAATCGGCGGCGCTGATCGTGAAGGGTCTTAAGGGATAGGTCCTCGGGAATCTCCGAGGTCCGAAGGCCGAGAACTTTCGCCCTTTCTTCGCACTAATGGACAGGCCTGTCCATGTTGCGGACCAGCATCGTTCGCCATCAGTTCTCGACCGCCGCAATGAGCGCGCCGCGCACGGGCGCGTGGATCGCTGAACTGGACGGGCTTCGCGGGATTGCGGTGCTGTTGGTGGCGATCCACCATTTCCGTCCGCTACCCTGGTTCCCGGAACCGATCCGGACGGCACTCGGGATGGGTTGGGTGGGGGTGGACCTGTTCTTCGCGCTTTCCGGGTTCCTGATCACCGGGATCCTGCTGGATTCCGCGGGCGCGGTGAACTACTACGGCGCGTTCTACGCGAGGCGGGCGCTGCGCATTCTGCCTTTGTACTTCGCCGCGCTGGCCGTCTTCTGCTGGGTGCTGCCGGCGGTGGGCCTGGCCAGGCCGGCGGATCCAGCGCTGCTGCCCTGGTACTGGCTGCATGTCTCGAACTGGAAGTCGGCGTTCGGGGTCGAGGTTCCGGCGCTATCGCACTTCTGGTCGCTGGCGATCGAGGAGCAATTCTATCTGGTTTGGCCGGCGGTGGTGGCGATCGCCGGGTTGCGGCGGCTGCCGTGGATCTGCCTCGCGATGGCGCTGGCGTCGGCGGCGGCCCGCTGGGGTTGGATGGATGAATGGTACGCGAAAGAATTCCTGTACCGGCTGACGCCCTTCCGGCTGGAGTCTCTGGCGCTAGGCGGATTATTGGCGTGCGCGGCTCGCGGCGCAAAGGGACTGGACCGGTGGAAACCGGCGATCGGAGGGGTGACGGCCGCGGGCGCCGCTCTGACAGCATGGAGTGCGTGGACCGGAGGGGCGGCGCCATACCGTCATCCGATGGCCACGGCGGGGCTGACCGGCGTGGCGCTGGTCTCCGCGGGTCTGGTGTTCGCGGCGTGCAGGGGCCGGCCGGCTTGGGCGATGCGGATTCTGCGGATGCCTGCGCTGTGTGCAACCGGCAAGTACAGCTACGCAATCTACGTGCTGCACTACCCGTTGCTGGACCGGCTGTCGCGGGTCGCCACGGAGCGCTTGGCCCGGGAGGACCCGCTCCGCAGCGGCGCATTGTGGGCGGCGTGCCTGGTGGTTGGGATCGGCGCGACCTACGTGCTGGCGCGCGTGTCCTGGCGCTGGCTGGAGAATCCGTTCCTGGGGCTCAAGAGTCGTTTCGTTCCGTTGCGGCGTTAGCGGTCAGGCGGGCGATCTCGTCGGCAATGCGCACGGCCGCGGCAATTGCGCGGACGTCATGGACGCGGACCAGGTGCGCGCCGTTCAGGATCGCGGCGGTGACGGCCGCGGCGGTAGCGAACTCCGTCTCGTCGGTGTCGGTGCGGCTGAGGAAGTGCTTGCGGGACGGTCCTACCAGGATGGGCAATTCCAGGCGCGCCAGGACGCCGAGCCGCGCGATGATCTCGAGGTTCTGCTCCTTGCGCTTGCCGAAGCCGAGGCCGGGATCCACGACCAGGTGGGTCTTGTCGACGCCGGAGCGGCGGGCGCGGCTGACGCACGCGCCGAGTTCGGTGGCGATGGTGCCGGCGGGGTCCTTCATAGCGCCCAGCTTGGTCCAGGTCTCCGGAGTGCCGCGCATATGGTTCAGGATCAGGCCGGCGTCGGCCCGGGCGACGCTCTTGCCGAGTTCGGCATCGAAGGTGAGGCCGCTGGGATCGTTGATGATCTCAGCGCCCAGATCGAGGGCCTTGCCGGCGATAGCCGCTTTGTAGGTATCCACCGAGATGGGGATCCCGAGTTTGCCGCGCAGCCGCTTGAGGACGGGGACGAGACGCCGGGCTTCCTCAGCCTCGCTGACCCGCTCGGAGCCGGGGCGGGTGGACTCCGCTCCGATGTCGAGGATGTCGGCGCCTTGCTCTTCGAGTTCCAGGGCGCGCGCAAAGGCGCGGTCAGGGTCGTCGTAGCGGCCGCCGTCGGAGAAAGAATCCGGGGTCACGTTGAGAACCCCCAGGATGAGCGTGCGCTCGCCCAGGTGGTATTTCCGGCTCTTCAGTTTCCAATCCAACCGTCGGCGGATCATTCGCGGCCTCCTGATTGTACCGCGCTCCGGGAAAGCCCTTATCCGGGAAGGGCTCGAAACCGTCGATGGGCGGTTAGATGCGGCTGTTGCCAATTGCGGCGCTGGCGGTTCTGCCGATGGGCGGACAGGTGCGGCATTTGGGAGCGGGAGAAGACGACCCCGGGCAACGGCTGGCCCAGGCCCGCAATCAGGCGATTCTGAACGTCGGCTTCACGAGCCGGGGCGTGGTGCAACTGGCGGTCGCGGCGCGGGGGCTCCCCAGGATCCAGCGCCTCGGCGAGGCCTTCCGGAAGGTGCTCGGCTGCCCGGTGGAGGGGGAGCGGCTGCTGGGCCGGGACGGCGCGTGGCGCTGGCACGCAACGTGCGCAGGCCTGCTGCGGCAGCGCGGGCTATTCTTCGATGGGATGCTGCGTCTCGGCGGAATCAACGAGGCCCTCCATCACCTCGGCATCGACGATGTCGTGATCAACGTCACGATCCCGAAGCTCGGGTTGCGGCTGGACACGGAAGTCGCGGGCAAGGACACGCCCGGGGGCTGGCACCGTTATGAACGGCCGACGGAGATCGTCTACGCCTACCGCACCACCTATCAGTACAGCCCGCCGCCCGCGGACATCGACTTGGGTTTCGGCTTTCAGGAAGCCGACCAGGCCACTGCCCTCACCGCGATCGTCCTGGTGGTGGGGCTGCCCTTCGCGCTGGCGCTGATCCTGCGAGATATCGCCGCCGAAGGAATCTCGGGCCACCTGCCGGACCGCGTGTACGGCGCGGAAGCGGCCTACTCGTGGCTGGTCTCGGGCGTGTGGCTGGTCTGGATCGGCGTGTCGTCGGCGGTACATCTGCAGACGATGGCGATCTTTCTGGCGGACCCCAGCGCCTGGGCCGCGGGACTTTTGGGCACGGCGCTGTTCGTAGCGCCGCCTCTGGTTGGGATTCTGCTGGCTAACGCGGTGATGCTCCCGGCGCTCGCCCGGTGGCACGGGCGGACGGGATCGCTGGCCGCCGTGTTGCAGGCTTCGACGGGCGAAGGGTTCACGATCCTGCGCTGGTTCCTGCTTCTGAACACCGCGTCGGCCGCGGTGGCGGGAGAACTGACCGCCGCCCTCAGCCTGGCGGGCACCGCGGCAGTTCTGTTCGTGGCGCCGTTCGTGTGGAGCGCAACGCGCGGCGACGCCGCGCGGCCCATGGCCGCCGGACCCCGGCGGGACCAGACGGAGGCCCTTGCCGCGAAGGCCGGCGTCCGGCTGCGGGAGATCCTGGTGTTGCCTGCGGGACAGCACGGCGCCAACGCCTTTGCGATCATCGGCGGCTGCGTGATGTTCACCGAAGAGTTGCTCGAATTGCTGGACGACCGGCAGTTCGCGGCGGTTGTAGCCCATGAACTCGGGCACCTGAAAGCGAAGCACCGCAGCGCGCAGGGCATGTCGGTGCTCTATGCGCTGGTGTTCGGCGTGCTGTACGCCGGGGCGCTGAGCATCACCGGCCTGGGTAGCACGTGGCTAAGGTTCGTGCCCGTGCACCTGGCGGCCGCGTCCTGGCTGGCGGCGAGCATCTCGCGGTTCCGGGAGCAGGAGGCGGATGCTTACGCGCTGTCGCTGACCGGCGATCCGGAGGCCGTGATCGGCGCGCTTACCCGGATCACCCGGAAGGCAAACCTGCCGTACCGGTGGAACACGTGGCATGAGGCCTTCCTGACGCACCCCTCGCTGCTACGGCGCGCGCTGCTGGTCGGCGAACAGAGCGGGCTGTCGCCGGAACAGGTGCTGGCGCTGGTGGAGCCGCCGCAGCCCGCCGCGGCTTGACGCGCGCCGGGAGCGTCATCGCCCGGCAACATTCCTCTGCTAGAATGTTTCGAAATCGGGTGGCCGCCGTGCGGAAGCCGCTTGCGGTGGTAGACTAGGAACGACATCCGACGGAGGTGAGCCTTCCCCAGTCGCAGTTCGTACTGGTGGCCCGGGGCGCTAACCGAGACCGCCCGGGCAATTGCGGGAGCCGTCTTCAACACGGTATTCCCTGACGACTGTCGCGTCTGCGGCGCGGCACTTGCTGGTGTATCGCGTATCCCCGTTTGTCCCTCCTGCCTGGCTGCACCCGAACCTCTTGAAGCGGATTACTTCTGCGTGCAGTGCCGGACTCCGTTCCGGAACGCCTATGCGCTGGATGAACAGGGCCGGTGTTCCCTGTGCCAGACTGGAGCGCGCGGTTTCGACGCCGCCTACACGCCGTTCGCCTACGAAACCCGGCTGCGGCGGCTGATTCAGGTGTTCAAGTACGAGGGCGTGCGGACGCTCGCGGGCCCGCTGGGGGCCAGCCTGGCCGAGGCATTGCCGCGGCAGGAGCACCCCGAGGTAATCGTCGCCATGCCGATGCATTGGCTGCGGCGGCTGGAGCGGGGCTACAACCAGGCGGACCTGCTGGCGCGCGAGGTGGCACGGCGGACGGGCTTGCCGCTGGCCGCGCCGCTGCGGCGGCGCCGTTCCGAACCGCAGGCCGGCAAGAGCGGCGCGCAACGGCGCGCCAACGTCCGGGGCAAGTTTCAGGCGATCCGCCCGGCCGCGGTACGCGGCCGGCACGTGCTGCTGATCGACGACGTTCTAACCACGGGCGCCACGGCGGCGGCCGGCGCGCTGGCGCTGAAGCGCGCCGGCGCCGCGCGGGTGACGCTGCTGGCCCTGGCGCGCGTCGACCGCCGCGTGCTCCACTTCGATTTCTCGCCCGCGACGCGAGCGCAGACCGTTCTTCCCGGAGGCCCGTCCGAATGACAGCTTTGGACCGCTTGACGAAGCCCGTGCTGGTGCTCAACGCCAGTTTTGAGCCGATCAACGTGTGCGCGGTGCGCCGCGCGCTGGTGCTGGTGCTGAAGGGCGTGGCTTCGGCCGAGGAACACGCGGTGTTCCGCGTGCATTCGTCGCGGCACACGTACGCCGTGCCCAGCGTGATCCGGCTGCTCGAGTACCGGCGCATCCCGCACCAGACGCGGGCGTTGTCGCGCAAGAACATCCTGATGCGGGACCGCTACACCTGCCAGTATTGCCACAAGGCGCTGTCATCGTCGGAACTGACGCTGGACCACGTCCATCCGCGGTCGCGCGGGGGCGAGACCACCTGGGAAAACCTGGTGGCGTGCTGCCACCCGTGCAACAATCGCAAGGGCAACCGGACCCCCGAGGAGGCCAGCATGCGTCTGGCCAAGACCCCGAAGCCCTTCAGCCTGCACACCAGCCGGCACCTGATGCGGATGCTCGCCAAGAGCGATGCGCGCTGGCAGAAGTACCTTTTCTACTAAGCCGTGCCCGCGACATGGCTGGCGGCATGCCTCGCCGGAGGCTTGGCGGCGGGGTACCTGGGTTGGGCGTTCTTCGAGACGGTGTCTCTGGCTACGCGCTGGATGTTGCGCGCCGGAGGAGCCTGGCCCGCGCGGCGCACCGTGGCGGGAGTGCAAGCTGCCGCGGGGATCCTGGCGTGGATCTGCTACGCGCTGACTCCCGCGGCGGTCATTATCCTGTTGGGCCCGGGATCACGCAGGCTGCGCTTCTTCTGCCTGCTGGCCTGGTATGCCGGGGTCTTCACCGGATTCCCGGCGTATCTGCGGCGGCCGGCCCCGCAAGTGGAGGCTTGGGTAAGGAAGCTGGGAAGGCTCTATCCGATCTCAGATCCGTGAGAGGGACCGGATCAGTTGCCCGGGGGCGCGGGCGCGGCGGGCTTCGGCGGCTTGGCGTCCTTGGCGGGCGCGGCGGCGGCCTTCACGGGACTGATGATCACGTGGAAGTTGCGCCCTTCCAGGCGGGGCGAGCCCTCGACGAGACCGAACTCCTTGATGTCCTCGGCGAAACGGACCAGCAGCTTTTGACCGAGGTCGACGTGGGCGATTTCGCGCCCGCGGAACTGGACCACCGCTTTCACGCGGTTGCCTTCCTTCAGGAAGCGGATGGCGTGGTTCCGCTTGAAGTCGTAGTCGTGGTCGTCGGTGTTGGGGCGGAACTTCAGCTCCTTCACCTGGATCACATGCTGCTTCTTCTTGGCCTCGTGCTGCTTCTTTTTGTTCTCGTACTGCCACTGGCCGTAGTCCATCGCCTTGGCGACGGGCGGTTCCGCCGTGGGGGCGATGAGGATCAGGTCCAGCCCCATGTCCTGCGCCTTGCGGACGGCGGCGGGGGTGGGCATGATCTCGACACTGCCATCGGGGAAGACCGCGCGGACTTCACGGGCGCGGATCGCTTCGTTCACATTTTCGCGGATGCGCGGGCGGCGGGGAGGAAAACCTCTGGGCGGATACATTTAGGTAGGTTGGTAGCGTAATGCGGCCGAACCTCCTTCCGTTGGGCCGCCTTGTCCCGATAGTACCAGATTTTCGTGAGCGCAAATGCAAGGATTTCTCGCGTAACGCAATGGGAAGAGTAAGGCGAGGGAGCGGGTCGCGCCGAGGGCGCGCCGACAACATATAATCAGCCAAGGGTGACATGATGCAGACAATCTTCCGGTTGGGACTGGCGACGGCGCTCAGCGTCGCGATGGCGTGGGGACAGGCACCCGCGGCAAAGCGTTCGGTGGCCGTGGCGAACTTCGACTACGGCACGGTTTCGAGCAACATCTATCAGGTGATGGGCGGCAACGTAGACGTTGGCAAGGGTATCGCCGACATCCTGGTGAACCGCCTGGTGACCAGTGGGACGTACCGCGTGATCGAGCGCAAGGAACTGGACCGCATCGTGGCGGAGCAGAACTTCTCGAACTCGGACCGGGTGGATCCGCAGACGGCGGCGAAGATCGGGCGGATTTTGGGCGTGGACGCGATCATCATCGGTTCGATCACGCAGTTCGGCCGCGACGACCGCGACACGAATACGGGCGGCCTGGGCGGACGGCTCGGCGGCTTTGGGGGCGGCGGCCTCGGCTTCAAGAAGGCCAAGGCGGTGGTGGAGATCAACGCGCGGATGATCAACGTCGACACGGCGGAGATCCTGGCGGTGGCGGCAGGCAAGGGCAGCGCGGAACGCTCGGGGACCAGCATCACGGGGATCGGCGCCGGGACGGGCGGCTGGGGAGCCGGCGGCGTGGATATGGGGTCCAAGAATTTCGGCAGCACCATCTTAGGCGAAGCCGTGAACAAGGCCGTCACGCAGATGGCCGCCGAACTGGACGGCAGTTCGGCGAAGCTGCCCGCGCGCGCCATCAACGTCGACGGGCTGATCGCGGACGTTTCGGGCACCACGCTGGTGATCAACACGGGCGCGCGGTCGGGCGTGACGGTCGGCATGCGGCTGGAAGTGCGGCAGGTGGGTCGTGAGATCCGGGATCCGGCGACGGGCAAGGTGATCCGGCGGCTGGACACGCTGCTCGGCACCATGACAGTTACGGAAGTGGACGCGACGTCGGCGGTCGGTACCTTTGAAGGCACCGGGACGCCGAAGGCGGGCGACCGCGTGAAGACGCCGGCTACGCAGCAGTAAGCGGCCCGCCGGCGCGCGGGCAGGGAGAGGTCCATGAGTTTCCAAATCGGAGAGATCGTCGGCGACTACGAGATCGTCAAGGTCCTGGGCGCCGGCGGCATGGGGAAGGTGTACCAGGTCCGGAACACGCTCTCCGACCGCATGGAAGCCATGAAGGTGCTGCTGCCGAACCTGGAGAGCAACGCGGACCTGGCGGACCGGTTCCTGCGGGAGATCAAAGTGCAGGCGACGCTGCAGCACCCGAACATCGCGGGGTTGCACACGGCGATGCGCATCCAGAATCAGTTGCTGATGCTGATGGAGTTCGTGGAAGGCGAGACGCTGGAGGCGATGCTGGAGCGAGGTCCGCTGGCGCCGGCGGACGTGGTCCGGCACATTGCGCAGGTGCTGGACGCGCTGGCGTACGCGCATGAGCGCGGGATTGTGCACCGCGACATCAAGCCCGCCAACATGATGCTGACGCCGGCGGGCCAGGTGAAGCTGATGGACTTCGGCATCGCCAAGCTGGCCACGGACCGGCGGCTGACGCAGACCGGGACCACGGTGGGTTCGCTGTTCTATATGTCGCCCGAGCAAATCCGGGGCGGCGCGTTCGACACCCGGAGCGACCTGTACTCACTGGGGATCTCGATCTACGAACTGGTAACGGGGATGCGGCCGTTCCAAGGCGACAGCGATTTCCAGATCATGGCGGCGCACCTGCAGCAGCCACCCGTGCCGCCGGTGGACCGGGATCCGCGGATTCCGGCGGCTTTGAGCGACGTGATTCTGATGGCGATCGCGAAGGATCCGGCGGAGCGGTTCCAGACGGCCGCGGCGTTCCGCGCGGCGTTGGAGAGCACGCTGGCGGCTCCGGGACCGATGGCCTTCCCGGCGGCGCAGACGCTGATCGCGCCGGCGACTCAGGCGCCAGGCGCCTGGACGCCGGAACCGGTTCCGGAAGCGCCGATGAAGTACTCGAGCAAGCGGGGGCTGTATATGGCGCTGGGATCCGTGGCGACGGTCGCCGTGCTGGCGCTCGCGATCTGGCAGGCGCCGAAGTTCCTGCCCGCGAAGGCCAACACGGGAGCGCCGGCGGCCGCAGCGCAGGATCCGCAGCCGGCGCCGCAGACGGCCAAGCCGGAGCCGGTCGCGAATCCGGAACCACCAGCGCAGACGCCGCCCGCGCCGGTGGCGCAAACTCCCGCGGCCACACCGGTGACCACGCCTCCGCTGGCGACGCCCAATCCCGGACGTACGGCCGCACCTGCGCCGGTGTCGCCTGGGGGAGGCCAGGCAGCCCGGATGGCTCCGCTGAACGCCGCGCCGGCGGCGACTCCTTCATCCCAGACGCCGGTGGAAACCGCCGCGCCGGTGCAGGCGCAAACCCCGGCGCCGGTGCCGTCGCGTCCGGCGGGCCCGGATCCGGCGCAGATGAACGAACTGCGCAAGCAATACAACCTGCTATCGATTCGCGCGGGCACGGCCAAGAGCGGCGTCCAGGCGCTGCAGGGCCAGATGGGCGGGCAGACTCTGCGCGGGGATATCCGTGAGGCGGTGACGCGGATCGATTACCTGATGTCGGAGGCGATGCAGTCGCTGCAGTCGGGCGATCTGGCGGGCGCGCGACAGAACCTGCAGTACGCCGAGCGCGCGGTGGAGCAGGTGGAAAAGTTCCTCGGGCGTTGAAGCGAGTCGAGATCATCGCACTGTCGGTAGACGATGCGCGGGAAGCGGAAGAGGGCGGGGCGCACCGCTTGGAGCTGGTGCGCGACCTCGAGTCCGGGGGCCTGACGCCGCCGCTGGCGCTGGTCGAATCCGTGCTCTCCGCGGTGAAGATCCCGGTCCGGGTGATGCTCCGGGAGAACGCCGGGTTCGGGCGCGAAGGCGAACTCGAGCGACTCACCGAACTGGCGCGTCAACTGGGGAAGCTGCCGATGGACGGCGTGGTGCTTGGGTGGCTGCGCGACGGCGCACTGGATACCGAGATTCTGGACCGGATGCTGCCTTTCTTCGAGCGGGTAACGTTCCACCGGGCCTTCGAGCGCGCGGCGGATCCCGGTGCTTTGCTGGCGGAGTTGAAGGCTCGGCCGCAGATCGACCGGATCCTGACGTCGGGCGATGCGGCGTCGCTATCCCGGCTGGCGCTGGCCGCGAGCCCGGAGATCCAGGTGATCGCGGGCGGCGGCATGACGGAAGAAGGGATCGCCGAACTGGCTCGGAGTACGCCACTGACGGAGTATCACGCAGGCTCCGCGGCGCGCGAGGCCGGCCGCGTGCGGGCGGATAGAGTCCGGCGGCTGGTTCAGGCGGCCAATCGCGTGGTCTGATGGGCCACCAGTTGCCACTTGCCGCCGTTCTTCACCCAGACGCGTAGAGCCTGGGCGCGGAACGAGGATGCCCGGCCGTTGCGGTTCACCTTCATGGCGAGGATGGAACGCGAGACCGCGGTCTTGCCGTAGACGCGAATGGAGAAGTCCGACTGCTCGATGGCCTCGTACTTCATGGAGCCACCGGCGAGGTTCGCGAGGTATTGCGCCTTGGTGTCCGTGGTGGCGTCGGTGTGGGTGTAGGCGAGTTCGGGGGCGAGCATGGCGTTCAGCACCGCGGCGTCGGCCTTGACGATGGCCGCACCGATGGCGCGCTCGGCGTCCCGCACCTGTTGTTCGTCGTTCGCTGCCGCTCCGGTTACCACCGCGGCGCCCAGCAGTACGAGCAAGATCGTGATCCGCATCCCTTTTCCTCGCTGACGGATTTCGCTACCATGGCGCAACGCGATTGTTACACAAATCAGCTACGATGCTGGGATATTAGGCGACTCAGGGAGGGTGCGATGTTTCAGCGGTTCTGGATTCTGACGATTCTGCTCGCCGCCACGCTGTTCGGGCAATCCGAGTTGGCGACGCTCACAGGCACCGTAACGGACGCCTCGGGCGCGGTCATCCGCGACGTCCAGCTCACGGTGACCAATGCCGGCACCGGCGCGGTGAACACCGCCTCGACGGGGGAAGGCGGCCGCTACTTTTTCGCGAACCTGCGGCCGGGCGTCTACAACATCAGCGCGACGATGAAGGGGTTCAAGAAGTTCGTGAATGAAGGCGTCACGCTGCAGGTGGCGCAGGCGGCGCGGCTCGACATCGCGCTGCAGGTCGGCGACACGGCGGAGGTTCTCACGGTGACGGGGGAAGCGCCGCTGCTGGAAGCGGAGAACGCCTCGCGGGGCGCGGTGATCGAACAGCGCAAGATCGTCGAGTTGCCGCTGAACGGCCGCGACTATAATCAACTCGCGACGCTGTCGCCGGGCGTGCTGCCCTCGACGCCGCGCCTGCAGTCGATCGGCTTTAAGGGCGCGTTCAACGTCAACGGCAACCGCGCGTTCCACAACGCGTTCCTGCTGGACGGCGTGGACAACCTGTCGTATTCGAACAGCTTCCGCGGCAACAATATGCAGGTGGTGCAGCCGTCCGTCGATGCGCTGCAGGAGTTTCGCATCCAAACGAACGCCTACTCGGCGGAGTACGGGCGCAGCGCGGGCGCGCTGGTGAACGCGGTGATCAAGTCCGGCACGAACCAGTTGCACGGCACGGCGTATCATTTTTTCCGGAACCGCGAACTGGACGCCTCGAATTTCTTCGCGAACAAGAGCGGCGCCGCCAAGCCTTTCCGGCTGCGCAACCAGTTCGGCGCCACCGCCGGCGCACCGATCATCAAGAACAAGCTGTTCGTGTTCGGCGACTACGAAGGTTTGCGCGACCGCGCGGGCACGGTGCGTTTCACCAGCGTGCCGCAGACGCCCTGGACCCAGGGGCGCTTCACGATCCCGATCTCGAACCCGTTCAACCCCAACGACGCCGGCACGGACTTCCGGATTCCCGCCACACCCGACTGCAACAACGGGCAGGGCTTCTGCTGGCAGATCCCGGCCAACCGGATCGATCCGGTGGGGCGGCGCGTGCTGGCCGTGGCGCCGGCGCCGAACACCGGCACGCCGGGCCAAGTGGACAACAACTTCGTCAACGTGCCGGTCGACCGGCAGCGCACCGATCAGTACGACATCCGCGTGGATAACAACATCACCGAGAAGTTGAACTGGTTCGCCCGTTATTCGTTCTCCGATACGTCGCTGTTCCGGCCGGCGCCGCGGCCGGGCCTGGCCGAAGGCTCGTTCAACGACACGTTCGGCACGGCCGACTGGCGCAGCCAGGCGGTAGCCTTCGGCACCACTTGGGTCGCGCGGCCGACGATCGTCAACGACTTCCGGTTCGGCTTCGCCATGGGCGACTTCTTCCAGTTGCCGCCGAATTTCGGCTCCGGCTGCCCGGAGGCCTTGATTGGCCTGAAGAACTCGGTGACCGACGAAGCCATCTGCGGCGGGCTGCCGGTGTTCAACTTCCCGGGCGGGATTCAGCGCCGCCTGGGCCGGACCACCTCGGTGCCGCAGTTCCAGACGCCGCGCAGCTACGACTTCCGCGACTCGGTGTCCCTGAACCGCGGGAACCACGCGATCAAGGCCGGCTTCGAGTACCTGCGCGTGGGCACCGGCATCCGCGACGTGGGGTCGCTGCTCGGCAACTTCGACCTGTCGGGGCGCTTCACGAACCAGAACGGGCAATGGCAGGGCGCCATCGCGGACCTGCTGCTCGGATTCCCGACGCGGTACCAGCAGGACTCGAACACGGTCTTCAACATGTACCAGCGGATGTACTTCGGCTACGTGCAGGACGACTGGAAGATCCGGCGGAACCTGACCTTGAATCTGGGGGTCCGTTACGAGTTCGCGACACCGCCGATCGAAGAAGACCGTCAGGCGGCGAACTTCGACTTCCGGACCAACTCCTTCGTCACCGCGAAGGACGGCAGCCTGTTCGAACGTACGCTGATCCGTCCCGACCGCAACAACTGGGCGCCGCGCCTGGGCCTGGCGTGGACGGTGACGCCGAAGACCGTGGTGCGCGCCGGCTACGGCATGTTCTACAACCACACGAACCGGCAGGGCCGCGAAGGCCTGCTGGGCTTCAATCCGCCGTTCATCATCCTTGCCGACGCGAACCTCACGGGCGCGAACCGGCTGCTGGCCACCAACGCCTTCATGAAGCTCGACACCGGGGTGCCGCCCGGCTTCGTGGACATCAACCGGGTGAACCTGCAGACCGTGGCGCGCCGCGGCCAGGATTCCGGCCAACGGACCACCTATGTACAGCAATGGAACCTCTCCATCCAGCGCGAGATCCTGCGGGATGCCGTGTTCGAGGTCGGCTACATCGGCAACAAGGGTACGAAGCTCGCGGCGTTCCGGAACCTGAATCCCGCGACCTTGACGTTCAACGCGCAGGGCGCTCCGGTAACCGGACCGCGCGTGTTCGCGGGCAACGGACTGCTCGGCGACATCCAGTTCCTGGAGAACCTCGGCGTGTCGAACTACCACTCGCTGCAACTGCGCTTCGAGAAGCGGTTCAGCGCAGGCTGGCTGCTGCTGAGTTCCTACACGTGGGGCAAGGCGCTGACGAATTCGGTGGACCATCTGTCGACCTCCGGCGCGGGCAACGGCGTGGACGTCGGGGTGTTCCGGGAGCCGCAGAATCCGGCCAGCCGCGCGGACATGTACGGACCCGCGGAGTTCGACGTCACGCACCGGTGGGTGAACTCGGCGGTGTGGCAACTGCCCTTCGGGAAGGGCCGGAAGTTCGGGGCCAACATGAACCGCGCCGCGGATTGGATCGTGGGCGGCTGGGAAATCTCGCCGATCTTCACCTGGCAGGGCGGTTTGGGGCTGACGATCAACCAGGCGCAGATCCTGAATCTTGGCGGCGAGCGGCGCAGCCGGCCGAACCGCATCGCGAACGGCAGCCTGCCGGAGAGCCAGCGCAACGTCGACCGCTGGTTCGATACGACGGCGTTCGTGCCGCTCTCCACCACTCCGGGCGCGGTGGGCTTTGTGCCAAACCAGGCGTTCGGCAACGCCGGCATCGGGATCCTGCGCGGCCCCGGGCTGGTGAACCTGGACTTCAACCTGAACAAGAGCTTCCGCGTGACGGAGACGAACTCGCTGCAGTTCCGGGCGGAGTTCTTTAACGCGCTGAACCACACGAACCTGGGCCTGCCCGGCGTCACCGTGGGCACGGGCTTCGGGCAGATCGTGGGCACGTCGACGGAGGCGCGGATCATTCAGCTGGCTCTGAAGTACCGGTTCTAGAGCAGCCAGGTGCAGGAAGAACGGGGCGGCGCTGCAGCGCCGCCCCGTTTGTCTTTGAAAGTACTCGCTTTTAGATGACGCGCGCGAGCGTCAGCACCAGATACAGGCCGAAAAACAACAGCAGGACCCCGCCGGCCGCAATCAGCATCAAACCGGTCTGCGTGCGCAGCGCGGGCGGGAGGCTCATCATCCAGGCGGGCATGCCTTCCGGGACGGGAGCCGCGGCGCGGGGCGGCTTAGGGGGCGGAGGCGCCGCCGGTTTGGCGGGCGCCGCGCCCTTGGGAGGCGCCGGGGGCGGAGGCGGCGGTGCGCTTTTCGCGGCGGGAGTGACGGCTGGCCCCACGCCGGTGGCGGCTAGCGACCCCCAGTTCGGCGCCGGCATGTTCGGATCCAGGATGTGCTGCAGCGCGACCACGACTTCGGTCATGCTCTGCGGGCGCTGCGCGGTCTGCTTGGCCGTGCAGCGGGTGACCAGTTCCGTCACCGCCGGGGTCACCTGAGAGGTGCGGAGCGGCTCCAGGTTCAGCGGCTCATAGAGAATCGCGTTGAAGATCTTCTCCACCGTGTCGCCCGCGATGGGCTTCACCCCGGTGAGGAGTTCGTACAGCACCACGCCGAACGCGTACACGTCCACCAGCGGACTCACCTGCTGGCCGAGCACCTGCTCCGGAGCCATGTAGTACGGCGTGCCCAGCGTGAAGCCCGCCCGGGTCAGCGACATGCCTTCGCTCTTGGCGATGCCGAAGTCCATTAGCTTCACCTTGCCGGCCTGGTCGAGGTGGATGTTCTCGGGCTTGATGTCGCGGTGGATGATCTTGCGCGCGTGGATGAACTCGAGGGCCTTGGCGACCTGCAGCGCCATGTTGAGTTTGGAGTTCAGGTCGCCCGTGCGGACGCCCTTGATGGCCGCGCGGAGGCTCTCGCCGCGGAGGAACTCCATGACGATGAACGGCCGTCCGGACTCCTCGCCGAAGTCGTACACGGAGATGATGTGGTCGTGCTGGATGTTCGAGGCCATGCGCGCCTCGAGCAGAAACCGCGCCTTGGCTTCCTGGTCCGTGACGCCGGCCTCGGTGAGGATCTTCAGGGCGACGGTGCGCCCGAGCACGGTGTCCTTGGCCCGGTAGACGTGCGACATGCCGCCGCCCAGGAACTCGAGCAGTTCGTACTTACCGATTCTGGCTGGCAGGTCCATGATCTAGTCCTGTACCCCGGCCCGGCGTCCGTCCCGGGGCCCTCGAACTTCCATCGGCGGCGCGGGGCCTTCCCTGCACCGCCGCCGGAACAATTCTACCGCGCTACGTTCGACACACACTTCAGTGTAGACAAGAACTCCTTGCTGAACACGACCGGGGCGCCGCCGGCGTCGATGGTCACTTCGTAGATCAGCGGCTTGCCCTGCACGATCGTCACCTGGCGTCCGGAGCGCTGCCGCCATTCGAACGTATTGCCGCCGAGGGCCCGGTCCGCCTCGGCGAAGAACCGGAAGACGCTCCAGGGCCCCTGGAACGTCTGCGCGTCGAGTCCCGAGCCGCCGGGAATCTTGATCGTCAACTGGAAGGACGGAGCGCCGGGCCCCGGCCATACGTACGCCTTCGAGTTGTTGCCGCGGAAGGTAGTCGCATCGCCGTTCACTTTGATGTCGAAGGCTTCGACGTTGTCCGCCTTGCGGGGCGAGAGCGTGTAGCGGAAGTTCGGCCCCTGGCCTTGCTCGGTATACATCGCCCGGCTGAACTTCATCATTTGGCTGAAGAAGGTCACGAAAGCGGGGTTCAGCTTGATCAGCGGGTCGGCGTTCGTGGGCGTGCACTCGCCGGTGGGCGAGCAAGTGAGGTGCTTCTTGAGGGCATCCTCGTACAGCTTCCACACGCGGGAATCCTTCGGGCGCAGGATCTGGCCCAATTCGTCGAGAGTAACCTCGTCCTGGGCTTCGGGGTTGAAGGGGAACTTGCGCCGCATCGGCTCGAAGGAATTGCAGAAGCCGGCGCCCGCGGAGTTCAACTGCCCGGCGCCGAGACCCTTAAGCAGCGACTCGGCGTACGTGATGGGCTGCACCAGCAGGTCGCCCACCGTTTTTTCCAGGTGCACTTCCTGATCGATCGGGAACGTGTTGCCGAGCATCTGGGTCGCGGTGCGGGCGGAGTTCGCATCCACCAGGGTGGCCGCGGCGACGTTCGGATCCGGCGGCGAGGATTGCGACGCCTGGTCCACGGACTGCTGCAGCTTCATCAGCGAGTTGTTGTACACCGTATTCTCGCTGACGATGCACATCATCTGCTGCTGCGGCGGAACTACTTTCTGCACGCTGGCGAAAGCGGGCGCCACACCCGGCAGGTCGATCGCGGTGTTCCACGACGACCACCACATCAGGCACAGCAGCGGCGCCTGCGACTGCATCGACGTCAGCAGTTGCAGTTTCTTCGCGGCGTCTTGCAGGTTCTGGTAGCGGTTGACGGAGCTGGTCTTGACCACGGTGCGCCAGGTCTGGATGTAGTCCTTGGTGTAGAGTTCCCAGACGCCCTTCTCGAGTTCGGCGCGCGAAGGAGCCGTGCCGCGCGGCGGGCCCATCACCCATTGCTCGCCCGACAGATCCTTGTTCTTCATCTGCTGCTTCAGGTAGTCGTAGCCTTCCTTGGTAAAGGCGTACTCGACACGGTGCGTCGACGTGACAGCGTCCGCGGTGCCCGCGAACTTCGAGTTGAAGCTCACACCGGGACCGCCTTTCTTCGCGGCCTCGGAGAGCAAGGCGCGATAGAACGTCTGCACGCCGCCAAAGCCCCACAGATAGCTGCGGGCGCGCTCGATGGCGCCGCCTTCGCCCTGATCCGAATACGGATTACCGTTCACCAGATCGTTGGCGTAAAACTCGAACTGCAATTTGGCGAGATCCATGCGCGCCTTGCCCACCTGGTCCTCGCGGCCCTGGGCCCACCGGGCCAGCAGCGTGTTCGCCAGGAACTGCGCGAGACTCTTGTCGGAAGCGCGCTTGTACTCGGAGGTCGTCAACAGATAAGACTTCAGCGTGTCGTACCCGTACCCGAAGTCGTCATTGGGTCCCGGCGCGGCCGGCACGCCGCGCAGATAGCTGAGCAGGTTGCCCTGCGTGCCGCCGAACAACTGCTGCTTGAACTTCTCGTAGTATATCCGCCGGACCTCGGGGTACATGTCGGAACCGGCGTACAGGCCGAAGCGCAGCCGTAGGGGCGCGCCATCTTTCTCGTAACCGGTCAGTTCCAGAAGCGACTGGCGGAGCGTCTCCAGGCGCTTGAGATCGGCCTCGGCGGCGATCGCCTTGGCGTCCACCACCGCATTGGGCATGTTCTTGGCGGCTTCGATCGCCTGATTCTCGAGCGCGCGGTTGCCGAAGTACGACCACGTGAGCAGCCCGGCGTAGAGCAGCGACAGGCCCGCTACGGTTCCCAGCAGCACGCGCTGCCAGAGACTGGTCTTCACACTGGACCCGGAGGCGCCCATCGCGGCCCGGTCGGCGAACAGGACGTCCGTGAACAGGTGGCTGAGGAACAGCCACTGCGGGACTTTGCGGCCTCCCGAGGAGGCGCCTGCCTGCATCTGCTTCTGGCGGATCTCCTGCTCCATGCCGATGCGGAACATCCGGGTCGCGCCGCCGGCCTCCTGCAGGCTCGACTTCTGTTCCTGCGGCGCCGGCGCCACTACCGGCGAATCGCTCAGCACGATCGGGCGCACGCCCGAGAAATAGAAGCCGCGCAGGAAGGGGCTGGCGCGTAACTGGCTGGGCCGGCCGACCTCCACCAGGAACTGCACCAGGCTTTGCCGCAGCTTGCGGAACTCGCGCGGAAACTCGTACGCGCCCGGCAGCTTGTCCACTTCCGTTTCGCGGGGCAGGTACAGCAGCCGCTTGTCGCAAAGTGAATAGAACAGGTTGTTGAAGCTCTCCGTGAGACGCCGCGTTTCCTCTTCGCCATAGACGCCCGCGGACGCGGGCCGCATCGGCAGCGTAACGCCGACCATCTGGCCGGCCTCTTCCATATTGAGGTTGCGGACGTAGTCGGCAAAGAACGGCAGGCGGTCGCAGCGCGAGAACAGCACGTAGACGGGGAAACTGATGCCGAGCTGCTGCGAGATGTCGCCGAGCCGCGCCTGCAGGTAACGGGCCGCTTTGGCAATCGCTTCCGCGGCGTCCGGGCGCGCGAAGTTCTCGATGTCGAAGCAGAGCACCACGCCGCGCGGCGACTGCCCGCCGGAGCCGACGATCGACTTCAACTGCCCGGGCTGGAGCTTTTTCAGCAGGCGGGTCCAGTTGGCGGGGTCGCCGAGAATCTGGCCGCCGGCCTCGACGATGCTGATGCCGCGCGCGTACCAGATGTTGGCGGTGCGCGTGGGCGCCACCTGGTTTTGCTCCGTGAACACGGTACCGGAAAGCAATTCCGGCTCAACGCCCGACGCCAGCACGGTGGAGGTTTTCGCGGAGCCGCGGTCGCCGATCAGGAAGATCACGGGATGACTGGCGATCGTGGCGCCCGGCGTCGTGGACGACTTCGCGAGCCGGGAATCGGCCTCGCGGATGATGGCGTCGGTTTCCGCCGCGCCCTCTTCGCTGGTGGGCGGCAGTT
>CAYYID010000083.1:0-24437 GCA_964471915.1 uncultured Solibacteraceae bacterium
CAGGCGTCCGCCCAAGCCGACTTCGAGCACCAGCCATTCCACCGCCGCCTCGGCGAAGAGCAGGAAGCCCATGGCGGTGATGGTTTCGAAATAGGTGGTGTGCGCGTCGATCTCCCCGCGCTCCAGCAGCCGGTCCACCGCGGCGTGGACGGTGTCGAAGGCGCGGGTGAATTCGTCGCGGGTCACCGGGCGGCCGGCGATCTGGATCCGTTCGACCGGCTCCACCAGGTGCGGCGACGTAAACAGCCCCGTGCGATGACCCGCCGCGCGCAGTCCCGCCTCGATCATGGCGCTGACGGAGCCCTTGCCGTTGGTGCCCGCCACGTGGACGATCTTCGGCCCGCGCTCCGGGTGGCCGAGTTCGGCCAGCACGCGGCTAATGCGCTCCAGGCCGAGCTTGACGGTCTTCAGCTCGTTGCCGAGCGAATAGAGAAAGTCGACGGAGTCAGGGTAGTTCATCGGGCGGCGCGCCCCCGGGCATGGAGCGCTCTAGCCAGGATAACCAGAGCGGCGGTGCCCCCGAGGATCTTCGCCTCGTAGAGCAGCGGCGAACCGGCGTCCTCCGGCGGGATCAGCGCAAAACCGATGGCGATGGCCGTGACCGCCATGCCCGAGAGAGCTGAGAGGCGGCGCCCGGCTTTCCAGGAGCACAGGAACATGTAGAAGAACGGAATGAACGAGCACAGTACGCTCATCGAGACCAGCTCCTGAAAGGCGGCGACCATGGTGTCGCCGAGCTGCATCGCGATCAGGAAGAACGAGCACACGGCCAGCAGCGTGAGGATGGAGACATGCGGGGTCCCCCAGCGGGGATGGATGCGGGCGAAGGCCTTGGGCAGCAGGTGGTCGGCGCCCACGGCGAAGGGGAGCCGCGAGTTGCCGCTCCCGATGCCGCCGAACTGGCCCAGCGCGGTGACGATCACCAGCAGCGCCACGGCGGGGGCGGCCCAGGCGAAGCCGAGCTCGCGCCCGGCCACCGCGGCGCCCTGCGCCACGCCGTGCAGCACGCTGATCGAGGCGGGCGGCAGCAGGATCAGCAGCGCCGCGGTGCCGGAGATGTAGAACACGGTGGCCGCGCCCGCGGTGATCCAGCCGGCGCGCGGCAGGGTGCGTTCGGGGTCGCGGATCTCGCCGCCCATCATGGAGGCGAGTTCCAGGCCGGTGAGGGCGAAGGCGATCTGGCTCCAGAAGTTGACGGTGCCCCAGGAGGGCGCGGGCATGAGGTCGAAAGGCGTGGCGGCGCCGCGCTGGAAATAGACCAGCGCGGCAAGCGTCAGCAGCAGCGCCGCGATCAGGTACGTGGCGATGCCGCCGGCGTTCTCGGTCCACTTGCCGACTTTCATGCCGATCAGGTTCGTGCCCAGGGCGAACCAGATGGCCGCCAGCGCGGCCAGCACGATGTAGGTCCGGTTGTCGGCCAGGTGCTCGTAACGCGGGCCCAGCGCGTAGGCGGAAATCGCCATATACGCCATGGCGGCGTTGGGAAACCACAGCGCGTTGGACATCCAGTACAGGACGAAAGCGACGAAGGCGTGGCCTTCGCCGAAGTCGCGTTTGATCCAGTGGTAGAACCCGCCCGGACTCGGGTCGCGCGCGGCGAGCGTCCCGATGGCGATGGCGAACGGGACCAGGAAGAACAGCGCGGCCAGCGCCCATAAGGCCAGCGAGCCGGGACCGGCGTGCGCGGCGGCGCCGATCCAGCGCGTGCCGATGACGCACGTGATCGCGAACAGGACGGTATCGCGGAGGCCAAGCTCGCGCCGGAGCCCGGTCTCAGCCGGCATGCTTGGCGGGATGCGGGCAGCCGGGCTTGGCCGGA
The DNA here is from genome assembly GCA_964471915.1 of uncultured Solibacteraceae bacterium. GTDB lineage: Bacteria > Acidobacteriota > Terriglobia > Bryobacterales > Bryobacteraceae > JAIEPW01. The sequence continues at coordinate 1,820 of CAYYID010000083.1, forward strand.
ACGCGGCCGTCTTTGTTCAGTTCGCGATAGCCGACGGGCGTCTTGTAGTAGATGTCGACGATGAGGCCCTTGGCCAGGCGGAAGAAGTCCTGCCCCGGACCGGGGGTGTTCATCATGGCGGTGAGCAGTTCGGTCTGCTGGTCCGCGGCGGCGCGGACGAAGGGCTTGCCATAGCGAGCCAGGCTCTGCGCGTCCATCCAGTGGAGGCCGTCGAAGAAATCGGCGCGGCGCTGCGGGTCGCCGTCTTTGAGGTAGAGGTCGATCACGCGGTTGACGTTGGCGGCCTTGGCTCCGGGCGTGTCGGTGGCCGGGATGATGAGGTCCGCGAGGGCGATGACGGTGTCGTTTTCGTGGGCGTCGAGCAGGCCCGGTTTCCAGACGGTCGCGGGAGGCGCGGCTGCGGCGGGCGGGGCCTGGGCGAGGGCAGCTCCGGGAGCGGCGAGCGCCGCCGCGGCGGTGGTGGCTTTGAAGAGGTCGCGCCGCTTCATGATCCCGTTATTGTGGCACAGCGGGCGGCAGGCGCCCGGGATGCGCTTCCAGAGAGCGGGCCGGGGTCAGGCTCGCAACGTCACGCCAGGGATAGCATGCTCAGCAAGTGGGCATCTCCGGTAACGACGAACTCGGCCTGAGCCTCGTGCGTATTTGCTTCGCGGTTGAGCGGGCGCTCGGCCCGCTGCGCCGGACGTCGTGTATGGCCGAGACAACCTGCTCGTCGCTCCGTATGCCGGCAGCTTCCGCGGATGCCCGCCCGAACTCGTTTCATCTCATCCCACCAGCGATCGCTTTCGTAGCGGCGCACGGCTTCGTCCAGGAGTTCCTGGACGCTCCGGTTCTCCTGGCGCGCCAGTTCCTCGAGGCGCTCCAGCGTTTCGGCAGGTAGCGTGATGGCAGCCGGGCGGCTCGTGCGCTCACGATAGCAAGACCCGGCGGAGGCTTCTAAGAGAAAGCATCTCCACGAGGCATCGCGGGGTCCACCAGGCGGCGCTATGCCGCGGAGCCGGTGTGCGAGACCGAAACCTTCACGCGGTAGCCCAACGCGCTCAGGAGCCGGATCAGCAGATCCGTCGAGACGTTGTCGAGATTCCCGTTGGATCGCCGTCACTCGGGTCCGAGAGGAGCCCCCTCTTTCCGCCACTCCAGCACTTGCAGGAACCTCGGCGTGGGTGAGCGATCCTTCGCGAACCACCTGCCGGAGTTTCTTCAGCAGCGCGTGCTGCACCTGCCACTCTTGCGATTCCGCGCCGCTGAGGCCCAGGGCCTGGGCCAGTGCCTCCGGCGTGCGGGCAACAACCGGCTTAGTTTTCTGCATCGAGCAACTCCATCCAGCGCCCAGCTATCCCGGCGGATCGGGAATCGAAAGGTTCCGGCAGATGCGCCTGGCCAGCAAGTTCGCGATCTCGGCGTGGCGAGGCACTGCTTGCGCATGCCCCGTCAGCGGGTTCTCCCATAGCGAGTGCTCCTTGCCTTCACGGCGCATCACGCATCCGTGGCGACGAAGATGCCGCAACAGTGCCTCGCGTTTCATCCGACGATGACAAGTTCCCGTTCGGCGTCCGGAGGCAGCGCTCGCAAGGATTCCTCCCGGCGGTGCTCGAGGATCAGCAGGATCGCTTCACGGAGATTGGCCAGGCATTCCTCGCGGGTAGCGCCCTGGCCGTTAGCTCCTGGAACTTCCGCGCAATAGGAGATGAACCAAACGCCGTCCTTCTCCACCACCGCCGTGAACTCGTTGCGCATGCCCATATTCTATAGCCCGCCGGGGCTGGACAAACGCCGCGCCGCTCAACTCGCCGCGCGGCTCGCCGCGGCGGACGCCGGGAGCTCGATCCCCGTCGTCGTCCCTTCGCCGGACTTCGAGTCCACCCACATCCGGTACTCCTCCCCGAACAGGACCTTCAGCCGCTCGTTCGTGTTCGACATCCCGATCCCCTGCTCGAACAACGTCGCGAGCTTGTCTTCCGGGATGCCGACGCCGTCGTCCTCCACCAGCACGTGCAGCCGGCTGCCCGCCAGGTACGTCCGCACGCGGATGGTGCCGCCCGTCACCTTGTTCGACAGCCCATGGCGGATGGAGTTCTCCACCAGCGGCTGCAACATCATGCTGGGCACCAGTTGATCCAGCGTATCGGCGGCAATGTCCTTCTCGAAGCGCAGCTTCTCGCCGAAACGCACCAGCTCGATGGCGACGTAATCGTCGATGAACGCCAGCTCGTCGCGCAGCGGGCTGAGCGCGTCGCCCTTGCGGAGCAGGCGGCGCATGATCGCCGCCAGCTTGTAGACCACCTGGCGCGCCTGGTCCGGGTTTACGCGGATCAGCGAGGCGACCGAGTTCAGCGTATTGAACAGGAAGTGCGGGTTGATCTGGCGGCTCAAGGCGGCGAGACGCGCCTCGTTCAGCAGGCGCTGCTGCCCTTCGAGCTGGCGCTCCGTGCGCGACGCGTTCCAGATGCGCAGCGGCAGGGAGACGGAGAACAGGGTCGCGGCGACGATCGCGCCCAGGGTGAGCGGGGAGTAGTCGTTCCAATAGCGCGCGAGCGAGAACATGCCGCGCACCGGGAACAGTTGCCCGACGACGATGCGCAGGGCCTCGGCCAGCATGATGGCGAACGCGCAGGAAAGCGCGAAGGCGTTGCTCTTGAGCTGGCGGCGGCGGATGACGCGCCAGAGATTGAGGTCCAGGAACGGGGTGAACTTCCAGATGTCTTCTTTTTCGGGCGCCAGATCGCGCAGCAGCCCGCCGACCGTGCCGACGGCCGCGAACACCGGCATGGACATGAACTCGCCGTTGAACATCGCGGGCAGGGAGATCAGGATGCCGCCCACCAGGCCGCTCATGTAGCCGCCGATCAGGCCGAGCAGGATGCTGCCCTCCAGGCCGAGGTCCACCGCCTGGTAGGTGTTGTTGGTGAGGATGCGCGTGGCGGCGCCGCTCGCGAAGAGCAGGGCGCAGCCGAAGGCGAGCTGGAGGCGCTGGGGCAGCGTCCGCTCCTCGCGCAGGATCATCGACAGGAACCGGGCCGAGCGGGTGAGCAGGCTGGCGACGGAAGCCGCGACGGCGAGCTTCACCAGCAGGATCACAAGGTATTGCTGCGCGAGCATGTCCCGTAGAGCATTATAGGGTCCGCGCGGGGACCTAGACCCTGGCGATGAGCAGGCGCCCGGGCTCGACGCCGGCCAGGCGCGTCACTTTGCGCCCGGCGTTGCTCATGGTGGTGATCTCGACATCGACGCGGCCGGACCGCGGCAGGCCGAAGTGGACTGGCAGCACGCTCTGCGAGCAATAGCCGCTGCCGGTATCGACCAGGCGGGCGCCCAGCACGCGGCGCGTGCCGGCGGCGTACACGCGGACCTCGGACCCCGCGCGCGTGGCGCGTCCGTTCGCATCGAGGACCTGCACGCGCAGCGAGCGGCGCGCCTGCCGCGCGGGCAGCGCGTTGCGGTAAAGCGGGTGCGCGCCGTTCGGGTTGTTGTTCGCCAGCGCGAGATCCAGCGCGCCGTCGCCGTCGAAGTCCGCCCACTGGACCCCGTGCGTGGCGCCGCGCTGCCGCATGCCGGCCGGCGTGGCGTCGGCGAACCGGCCGCCTTCGTGGTGGAACAGGTAGTCCTTCTCGTTCACCGGCTTGTCGAGGTAGGAGGAGAAGTACAGGTCCGGACGGCCGTCGTTGTCGTAGTCGCCCCAGTTCGAGGGCGTGGCGCGCTCGCCGCCCGCGACGCCGAACGCGGCGGCGACCTCGGCGAATCCGCCCCGCCCGTCGGCGCGGTAGAGGAAATTGCGGCCGTAACCGGCGACATAGAGGTCCAGGTGGCCGTCGTTGTCGAAGTCGATGACGCTGGGTCCGTTGCTGCCGAAGTTGGCGGGCCGGCCCGCGGCGTCCATCCCGAGTTCGGCGGCGACGTCAACGAAGCGGGTCCCGTCGTTGCGGAACAGGCCGTTCAAAGTGCCGTCCTGGTTGGCGGTGAAGAGGTCCAAGCGTCCGTCGAGGTTGTAGTCGAACCAGACGGCGCCGACGGTCTTGCGCGGATCGGCGACCCCGAGGTCCGGGGCAACGTTGCGGAAACGGTTGCCCTCGTTGTGAAAGAGCATGTTGGGTGCATCGCGGAAGGCGACAAAGAGATCCATGCGGCCGTCGTTGTCGAAGTCGAGGAACGACACCTGCCGGGTCTCGCCCAGGACGTCGAGGCCGAGTTCCGGCGCGACATCAAGGAACCTGCCGCCGCCGAGGTTGCGGTACAGCTTGTTGCGGGTCGCGGCGCGGCGGGAGAAGCCGACGTAAAGGTCCACATTCCCGTCGGCATCGAAGTCGCCCCAGGCGGCGGCGCGGGTGTCGGGGAGGTCGGCGAGTCCGCAGCCGGCAGCGACTTCGACGAAGCGCCCGCCGCCGTTGCGGTAGAGGCGGTTCGGCAGATCAGCCTTGAACCCGACGAAGAGGTCGGGGTCGCCGTCGTTGTCGAAGTCGGCCCAGCAGTTGGGCTGGGCTCCGGCGGCGGCGAAGAGCTCGGGCTGCACGGGTAAGAAGCGCGGGGCGGCAGTCCGGGCGAAGGTCGGGGCGGCGAGAAAGGCGAGAAGTTCGCGGCGCGTCACGATCCGAGCATGATACAGCGCTTGGGCGGGCCAACGAGGTCCGCGGTCACGGTCTCATGGGTCACCCTGAGTTCGCATGTCTCAGACTTCGGAACCGGCCGGCAGTTGTTGGAGGATGTTAAGCTTTGCGTTGACCGATGATCGCTTCTAGTGTGGTCTTGTCGATTCGCCTGTCAACTAGTCCCTGCATCACGACCAGCGGCTGCATGAGTGGATTCTTGAAGCGAAACCTATACTTGTGCTTTACACCACTCCGTAGCAACACTTCGCCCCGTTCCAATGTGCAGAACTCCTTCAGGTGCTTGGTATAACCCGCGAAATCGTATTTCCTTCCAGTGATCCGCGCGAGCGGCGCCCGAACGTCTGCAGCAGCGAAGTAGCCGAACTCATCGGACTCTGCCAGGGCACACGCGAGTAGCACGTTCCCGTGCAGAGCGTCTTTGCGGGGACTCGTTACCGCCTTGTAGTAGACCGCTCGAAGACTCTGCTGAGCATCTTCGACAGCCCTCCTTGTCGCCTGCTCAACGTGGACCATCGAAACCTCGTGATCCTCGGCATCAATACACGACCGCACCGCATGTAAGGCGAGGAGATGCGTGTAGTGCGGGAACCCTTGCGACAAGCTGACAATGTGCTCGATAGCGTCGGGCGAAAAGACTATCTGCAGTTTCTTTCCGCCCGTTGTCAGAATCTGCGCGCTCTCGACAGGGGACATTCGAGGCATGAGTACCTGCACCAAACATCGCTCGATGCTCTCATGTTCCTCGATCAGGTCCTCGACGCTGTCAGACACGCCGACGATGATGATCGTCGCTGGTACGGCATGGTCAGAAAAGGACTTGATCGTGTCAGCAACAGCCCTGCGGACGCCCCGATCCGTGATTCGATCGAATTCGTCGATGACGATGTACAAAAGCCTGTCTTCGCCTAGAAGCGTCAGTAGGCGGCGGATATCGTCCGGTGTAGGATTGTCGCCTACGACCTCCGCGGCGGTCTTCGTTTCCTCGAAGACGCTCATCTGAAAACCGATCACCGAGCGCTTCTGGATGAGGTCGATCTCGGACAGCACTTTGCGCCAAAGGGTTGCGTACGTATCAGAACTCTCGCAGGTCACTTTGGGCGCCAGGACCTCCGCGCCCGCTGAGCGCAGTTTGGTCGCAATGATATTCGACAGAGAGGTCTTGCCTACGCCGCGCTCACCGAATATGACCGCATGTTGGCCGTCTTGGTTGATGGCATCCACAACCTTCCTGACATGCTCGATTCGCCCAGCAAACAGGTCCGCTTCTTTCACCGGGCGAGCCGGGGTGAAAACCATGCTGACCCTAACGTCGAGTGAGCCAGTCTCTGCCTTGTTGGACATATCCAGTACTCACTTTACCAACTCTCGCCAAGACTTGCAATAGATTGGCAGAAACTTTCCAATGTCCGAAACAGTTCAGCATGCACAACCTGGAGTCAGGCAGGTCCAGAAGTCTCGGACTGCTCACGACCGCGAGCGGGCGTCCGATCCCGGAACCGGACAGTGGTGCACCGCATAACCCATTGAAACAAAAAGGTTATCTCGCGGTTGCAGAGTTGCTTCGCAGAATCCGGCAGGCGACCGATTGAGGAGGATATCAATAACATGGACTGGCGCGTCGCACTACGTTCGTTCCGCAAGAGCCCGGCCTGGACCGCGCTGGCGGTGCTGGTGGCCGCGGTGGGGATCGGGGCGAACACCGCGATCTTCTCGGTGGTGAACGGCGTGCTGCTGCAGCCACTCGCGTATCCGGATGCGGACCGGATCATGACGGTGGCGACCCAATGGAAGAAGTCGGGCGCGCGGGGCACGGTGTCGGGTCCGGACTTCGCGGATTGGAGATCCGGCAGTTCAGCGTTCGAGGAGATGGCGGCCTGGTCGGGTTGGGAACGCGCGGTGATCGCGGGCGATCAGGCGGTGTACGCGCATGCGCGGAGCGTGACCCCGGGATTCTGGCGCGTGCTGGGCGTCGCGCCGGCGGAAGGGCGCTGGTTCGGCGAGGGCGAGAAGAACACGGCCGTCGTCACCCGGGAGTTCGCGGCGCGCTACCTCTCGGGAAGAGCGCTCGGGGCCACGCTGCGGCTGGACGGCGAGGCCGCGACGGTGGTCGGCGTGCTGCCCGCGGGCTTCCGGTTCCAGGGGCAGACGGACATCGTGCTGCCGCTGACCCGCAAGTTCACGGAGGAGTCGCGGACGGCACACAACTACCGGGTGGTCGCGCGGCTGCAGCGAGGGGTGACGCCGGCCGAGGCGCGGGCCCAGATGACGGCGATCGGGGAGCGGCTGGCGCGGCAGTATCCGAAGGACAACGGGCAGAAGGGCGTCGCCGTGCTGCCCCTGAAGGAGCAGATGACGGGTAGCGTACGGACCATGCTGCTGGTGCTCACGGGCGCGGTCGGGCTGGTGCTCCTGATCGCGTGCGCGAACGTCGCGAACCTGCTGCTGGCGAAGGCGGCGTCGCGGACGCACGAGATGGCCGTGCGGGGCGCGCTGGGCGCCAGCCGGGGCCGGATCGTCCGGCAGTTGCTGGTGGAGAGCCTGCTGCTGGGCGCGGGGTCGGCGGTGCTGGGCGTGTTGCTCGCCATTTGGGGCGTGGACGCGATGGTGTCGCTGGCGCCGCCGAACCTGCCACGGCTGGAGGAGGTCCGGGTGAGCGGCTGGGTGCTGGGCTTCGCGCTGGTGCTGTCGCTGGCGTCGAGTGCGCTCTTCGGGCTGGCGCCGGCGTGGTCGGCGGCGCGGGTGGACTTGAACGAGGCGCTGAAGCAGACGGGCCGTTCCGCCGCCGGCGGCGGCGGGCGTCTGCGCCGCGGGCTGGTGGTGGCCGAGGTGGCGCTGGCGGTGGTGCTGGTGGCGGGGGCGGGCCTGCTGATCCGCAGCTTCGCGCGGCTGACGGCGGTGGAACTCGGGATCCAGCCGGCGGGGTTGCTCACGATGGAGGCGGATGTGCCGGCGCCCGATGAGGACGGGGCGAAGCGCGCGACGGGATTCTACCGTGCGCTGCTGCCGAAGATCGCGGCCCTGCCGGGAGTGACGGCCGCGGCGGCCGCGGCCAGCCTGCCGACCCAGCCGCATTCGAACGGCGGCTATCAGATCGAGGGCCAGCCGCAGGACGACCAGTACAAGCTGCAGGCGGTGTTCTCGGTGGTGACGCCGGGCTACTTCCGGACGCTCGGGATCCGCGTGGCCGCGGGCCGGGACTTCGACGACCGCGATGAGTTCGACGCCCCGGGCGTGGCCATCGTCAATGAGGAATTCGCGCGCACGGCGTTCCCGGGCGAGAATCCGCTGGGGCGGCGCCTGAAGTGCGGGCTCGACCACCAGTCGATGCAGTTCATGACCATCGTCGGAGTGGTGGGCAACGTCCGGCAGCTCGACCTGAGCGAAGCGCCGAAACCCGAGATCTACATGGCCTACCGGCAGCATCCGGCGTACGCCACGGCGATGAGCGTGGTGGCGCGCGCGAGCGGGGATCCGGCGGCGCTGGTGGAGCCGGTCCGGCGGCTGGCGCGCGCCGAGAACGCGGAGACGCCCGTCCGGTTTCAGACGATGGAGCAGGCGATCGGCGCGTCGGTGGTGGCGCCGCGCTTCCGGACGCTGCTGCTCGCGGTCTTCGCGGGCATCGCGCTGGCGCTGGCGCTGGCCGGAGTGTATGGCGTGATGTCGTACGCGGTCAGCCAGCGCGCCGGCGAGGTCGGGATCCGGATGGCGATGGGCGCCGGGTCCGGCGATATCCTGCGGCTGATGCTGGGCGACGGATTGCGGCTGGCGCTGCTGGGCCTGGGGCTCGGGCTGGCGGGCGCCTTTGCGCTCTCACGCTTTCTGGCGGCGTTCCTGTACGGCGTCAAAGCCACCGATCCCGCCACCTATGCCGCGATCGCCGTGTTCGTCCTGGGCGCGACCATGGCCGCCTGCCTGCTGCCCGCGCTGCGGGCGGCGCGCATCGATCCGCTGCGCGTCATGCGCCACGAGTAACTGACGGCCAAATGATAAAGTGAAGCTGCGAACATCATGATCTCTCTGCGCAACGTCGAGAAGTACTTCGAGCACGGACCCACCAAGACTTTTGTCCTCAGGCGCATCAACGCCGACATCAAGGAAGGCGAGTTCGTGTCCATCATGGGACCGTCCGGCGCCGGCAAGTCGACCCTGCTGCACCTGATCGGCATGCACGACTCGGCCTGGACCGGCGAGTACCACTTCCTGGAGCAGCCGATCCACAAGCTGAACAAGAAGGATCGGGGCGAGATCTACAAGAAGTACTTCGGTTTCGTGTTCCAGAGTTACCACCTGCTGGATTCGCTGACCGTGGCCGAGAACCTGGACATTCCGCTCTCGTACCGCAACATCAAGAAGGGCGAGCGGGAGTCCCTGGTGGGGGACATGCTGGACAAGTTCAACATGGTCGGGAAGAAAGACCTGTTCCCGAATCAACTCTCCGGCGGGCAGCAGCAACTGGTGGCGATTGCGCGCGCGATCATCGCCAACCCGAAGGTGATCCTGGCGGACGAGCCGACCGGGAACCTGCATTCGTCGCAGGCGCGGGAGATCATGGAGGTCTTCAAGCGGCTGAACGACGAGGGGACGACGATCATCCAGGTGACGCATTCGGAGGCGAACGCGGCGTTCGGGCACCGGGTGATCAAGATTGTGGACGGGTGGGTGCAGACGGACTAGCGGGGCGCTCTACTGCCAGCATCTCCTCATAAAGCCGAATCGCTTCCTTAGCGCGGGAAATCAATTCTTCTGTCGACTTCCCCGTTACTAGGATCGCGGGCAGTTCCGGCACGTACCCGCTGCACCCAGTCGGGTCATTCTCGATCACGAGCGAGTACTTGCGCGTCATCTTTTTGCGTCCTCGATTCCCTTCTCCATCGGTCTGTAGCGGACTTTCAGGGGCACAACTAATCAGTTTACAGGAGCCAAACGTCCCGGAATCTCAAGGATTCCCGGTGACGCCTGAACGGGTCGGGCTCCCTGAACCGGTCACAGATTGGGACTGGTTGCCACGACCACTCGGGGAGCGTGCCGGATGCAGGTCCCGACGTGCGCCGCGATAAGATAGCGGGTTCATGCGCACGCTGACCTTCCTTCTCACCGCTCTCTGCGCCGCCGCCCAGGGACCCAGCGGCTCCGACGTGTACGTCAAAGCCTGCCAGTCCTGCCACGACGTCGCCGGGACCCGGGCGCCCACGCGCGACATCCTCAAGAAAATGTCCCCGTCGGCGATCCTCCGCTCGATGGAAAACGGCGTGATGCTGTTCCAGACCACCCAGTTGACCCGCGAAGAGAAGATCGCGGTGTCGGAGTACATCGCCGGCAAGAAGCTGGGCGAGGAGATCGCGGCGCCGGCCGCCGGCTTCTGCTCCGGCGCGCCCGGAAAGTTCGATTTCGATCCGAAGACGCCGCACTGGATGGGCTGGTCCGCGGACACCGGCAACGGCCGCTTCCAGAGCGCGGCCTTCGCGAAGCTGACGGCGGAAGACTTGCCAAAGCTAAGACTGAAGTGGACGCTCGGCTTCCCCGGCGACCGCATGTCGTACGCGCAGCCCGCCGTCGCCGGCGGACGCCTGTTCACGGGCAGCGCCGCGGGCAAAGTCTACTCGGTGGACGCGAAGACGGGCTGCATCCATTGGATCTTCCAGGCCGAGGACAGCGTCCGCGCCGGCATCCAGCTCGCGAAACTGAAGTCCGGCAAGTGGACGGCCTTCCTCGGCGACGGGCTGACCAACGTCTACGCGCTCGACGCGGCCACCGGCAAGCAACTGTGGAAGACTTCCGTGAATCCGATGCCTTACTGCCGCGTCACCGGCGCGCCCGCGGTTTCCGGAGGACGGCTGTTCGTGCCCACCTCGTGTCCCGAAGACGTCGGCGCGATGAACCCGAAGCACGAATGCTGCAAGTCGCGCGGTTCGGTGGCGGCGCTGGATCTCGAGAGCGGCAAGATCGTGTGGCAGACGTTCACCACGGACGAGCCGCAGAAGACCACCATTTCCAAAGCCGGCGTGCAGCAGTGGGGTCCCTCGGGCGCGAGCATCTGGGGCGCGGTCACCGCGGATCCCGAGCGCAAGCTGATCTACGCGGGCACCGGCAACAACCACTCGAATCCCGCCACCGCGACCTCGGACGCCGTGCTGGCCTTCGACATGGCGACCGGGAAGATCGTTTGGTCGACGCAGTTGTGGCCGGGCGGCGACTCCTGGAACATGGCCTGCAACGCGGGCCCGAACTGCCCGGAGAAAGCGGGGCCGGATTTCGACATCGGCACCGCGCCGATGCTGCGCAAGGTGAACGGCAAGCGGCTGGTGATCGTGGGGCAGAAGTCCGGGCAACTGACCGCGCTCGATCCGGATGACGGCGGCAAGATCGCCTGGAAAGCCCAGCCGGCCAAGGGCGGCAAGCTCGGCGGGATCGAGTGGGGCGGCGCGGCGGACGAAGAGCTGAGCTACATTCCGATCTCGGACCTCGGCGACCGGCGCGGCGCGGGCGGCGTGCGCGCGGTGCGGCTGCGCGACGGCGAGATTATCTGGTCCGCTCCCGGCGTGCCGTGCGGCGACCGGCGGCCGTGCGTCGTAGGGAATCCCGGCGCGGCGACGGTGATCCCGGGCCTGGTGTTCGCGGGCGCGATGGACGGCATCCTGCGCGCCTACAACGCCAAGGACGGCAAGGTGATCTGGGAGTACGACACAGTGCGCGACTACGAGACGGTGAACGGGATCACGGCGCGCGGCGGGTCGCTGAACGGCCCCGGCGTCACGGTGGTGGACGGGATCCTGTACGTCAACTCGGGCTACGGCATGTGGGGCGGCGCGCCCGGCAACGTGCTGCTGGCCTTCGAAGCGGCGCGCTAATGCTGGTCGAGAATCCGCGGCTGCGGCGCGGGGCTCCTTCGGACGTCATCACGCTCGCGCGTTGGCGCGAAGCGCGGGCGGAGATCGCGGAGTGGCCCGGCTACGCACCGACACCGTTGCGCGCGGTTGCCGGACTCGGGTTCGCGAGCGTCCACTACAAGGACGAAGGTCTGCGCTTCGGGCTCGGCAGTTTCAAGGCGCTGGGCGGCGCTTACGCCCTGAAGAAGCTGATCGCGGCGCACGGCGGCGGGATCACGGTGTGCTGCGCCACGGACGGCAACCATGGGCGCAGCGTGGCCTGGGGCGCGCAAACGTTCGGGTGCCGGTGCGTGATCTTCCTCCACGAGCGCGTCAGTTCGGGCCGCGAGGACGCGATCCGGGCGTATGGCGCGGAGATCGTGCGGACGCCGGGCACTTATGACGATTCGGTGCGCGCGGCTGCGGCGATGGCGGCAGAACAGGGCTGGTTCGTGGTGTCGGACACGTCGTATCCGGGGTACACGGAGATCCCCGTGGACGTGATGCACGGCTACACGGTGATGGCGGGCGAAATCGTGGAGCAGATCCCGGCGCCGCCCACGCACGTGTTCCTGCAGGGCGGCGTGGGCGGGATGGCGGCGGCGGTGGTGGGTCACTTTGTGGAGCGCGGCTGGGATCCGGAGTTCGTCATCGTGGAGCCCGAGAACGCGAACTGCCTGCAGGCGAGCGCCGCGGCCGGGGTCCCCACGGTGGTGCACGGGGATCACGACACGCTGATGGCGTGTCTCGCGTGCGGCGAGATCAGCGAGGTGGTGTGGCCGCTGTTGCGGGATCGCGTGCGGTTCTTCGAGACCGTGCCGGATGCGGTGGCAGCGGAGGCGATGCGGTTCCTGGCGAAGCAGGGGATCGCGGCGGGGGAGTCCGGCGGCGCGGGGCTGGCGGGGCTGCTGGGGCTGACGCCGGAGGAGCGCGGGTTGGTGGGGCTCGGCGCGGAGTCCCGGGTGTTGCTGATCGGGACGGAAGGTCCGACGGATCCGGAGATCTACCGGGAAGTGATTGAGTCGGCGAAGTACTGATCGTGATTGACGCTTCCGTCCGATGATCCCGAGGCGAAGCCGCCCACCGCGGCCTTGGCCCGCCGGACCAGCGCCTCCCGGGTCAACATCTGGTCGATCGCCGTGCGGATGAGGTCCTCGACCGCGACTCCGCGATCGTGAGCGAGTCTTTGCAGCGTCTCCAGGTGTTCTTTGGTCAAGTCAACAGTAAGCGTCATCATGGACCTCCTCGTTGCCCGTCGCTTGCGCTCCGGGTTCAGATTTTCATCTGCCGCGCCGCCAGATCCCGCATGATCTCTTCGCTGCCGCCGCCGATCGCATTCACCCGGACCTCCCGGTAAATGCGCTCCACTTTGTGCCCGCGGATGTAGCCCGCGCCGCCGAAGATCTGCATCGCCTCGCGCGCGCAGAACTCCATGGTCTGCGTCGCCTGCACCTTCAGCATCGCCAGATCCGCCACCGGCGATTCGCCCTGCTTCACGCGCCACGCCGTCATCTCCAGGTACGCCTGCGTGGCGTTGACGGCGCGCGCCATCTCCACCAGCTTGTGGCGGATCACCTGGTGGTCGGCGAGCCGCTGGCCGAACGTCTTCCGCTCCCGCGCGTAGGCGAGGGCTTCCTCGAACGCGACGCGCGCGTTCATGTTCGCGCCCGCCGCCATGCCCAGGCGCTCCGCGTTGAAGTTCTTCATGATGACGCGGAAGCCCTGGTTCTCCTCGCCGATGCGGTTCGCGACCGGCACCCGGACATCGTCGAAGTAGATGGCCGCCGTGTCGGACGCCCACCAGCCCATCTTCTTCATCTCGTTGCGCGCGATGCCCGGGCGGTCCGTCTCGATCAGCAGCACCGAGACGCCGTCGATCCCCGGACCGCCGGTGCGCACCGCCACGGTGAGGTAATCGCCGCGCATGCCGGAGGTGATGAACATCTTGGCGCCGTTGACGAGGTAGTAATCGCCGTCGCGGCGCGCGGTGGTCTGGATGGCGGCGACGTCGGAGCCGCCGGAGGGCTCGGTGATGCACAGGCAAGCGATCTTGTCGCCCGCGAGGATCCCGGGCAGCACGCGGGCCTTCAGTTCCGGGGATCCGGCGAAGGCGATGGGCGGCGCGCCGATGGAGTGGCTCATCAGGCTGGCCGACAGACCGCCGCAGGCGGGCCGGTTCAGCTCCTCGGTGCTGACGATCGAAAGAAACGGGTCCTTGTCGGGGATGCCGCCGTACTCTTCGGGATAGCCGAGGCGGAGCAGGCCGATCGCGGAGGCCTTGCGGTAGAGCTCGCGCGGGAAAGTGCCGGCTTCGTCCCAGTCGTTGACGAACGGCGCAATTTCGGCGTCCACCCAGCGGCGCAGGGTCTTGCGCCAGGCATGGTGCTCCTCGGAATAGAAGGGACTCATGCCCGTGTCGACGCGGGGCAGGGTGGTGGCCATGGAGTCATGCTAGCGCGCGGGGCCGCGTGCGCGTGCGCCTGGGCGAGGGGTCGTCGAGGGCGGGGCCGGATCGCGTTTCGGGCGCTGGGTGGCTCACGTTGGCCAGGGCTCGCCGATCCGTCAGGCTGACGGGCGGCTGGCGCTCGCTCACGGGCCGGATGGGCGTGCGCGGGCTGGCGGGAGCGGCAGCGGGTTCTTGCGCGGCGTACTCGGCGGCCGCCTTTTCGAGTTCGCGGCGGGCGCGTTCGAAAGCGCGTTCGAAGCGGGTTTCGAAGCGCAGGAACTGGCGGAAGCCCGGATTGGAGGCCGTCAATTCGAGGTAGGCGCGGCACTGGAGCTCGAGAACCGACGCCTCGGGATCGGCGGCGGCGAGCGTCCGGATTGCCTGATCGAGCGTCAGGGCGAGGTACTGGCGGACGCGGAGCAAGCGCCACTCGGCGGCGGCCATTTCGCGGAGCGCGCGTTGGCCGGCGAGCCCGTGGGGCGGGTAGGCCTGGGCGAGCCGGTTGCTGAGCGCCTGGAAATCGAGGGGATCGTCGCCGGCGATGAGGACGGCGGCAGAATGAAAGTCAGTCCGCGCAACAGTGGTCATGCCCCATAGTGGAATGCGGTGTCAAGAGCTGAAGGGCCCGGAGGGCCGTTTTACAGGGATTTGGGGGCTGTGACTGGGAGTGGGCTATCGGCTCAATCGGGTCTTGCGCCGAACATGGTGAGCAGGTGATCGCGCGCTACATCCTGATCCTTGACGGCGCGCCACATGGTGAAGACGTCGTCGGCCAGCCGGATCGCATCCCTTACGTCGGTTTCCACCGGGGTCCAGCCACTATGGTAGTCGGCTCTCTCCCGGTCCTTCTGGAGCTGGGTGAAAGCAGTAATGACTTTCTGCAGTGTCTTCTCGGAGAGCGTGGGGTTGTCCTTGTCTTTCGCCGTGTGGCCGGTGCCCATCCTGCCATGGCTGAACATCCTGCCAAACCTCGCGCGCTGGCCGGGGAACTCCCAATGCTCGACGAAGTCCTCGATAAACAAGTGAAAGGCGGCGTAATACGCGGTGGAGACGGCGCGGCGCATGAGGCTCTGGCGTTGCTCCACGACCCCCTTCTCCGCCAGAAAACGTGCGTCGGCGAGAAGGTCGTCCGCTAAGCCCACGCGGGCTCCTGCAAGGTCGCCTGCTCCGAAACGCTGCGGAAATTGTGGTACGGCATCACGCCCATGCCGGGAAAATCCAGGCGCTGCGCCAATTCGTCCACTACCTTCCAAGCAACGTCCCTGAGGCGTTGGCGGGCCGCCTCATCCGTGAGCACGATGCGGAAGAAGATGGCCCACCGCCCGCTCCAGTCCTCGCCGATTTCGTACCGGATGCGCACGAGGTCCGGCCCGATGGATTTGTGGACCGCAGCGATGGCCGCGTCGATTTCCTGCTGCCGCGTAACGGCGGAAGGGAGGTACATTCTGGCTCTATTCTACGCCGCCGGCTGGGACGCGGCTTCCCTCTAGCGGCGGGGGCGCAAGTCGCGGGCGAGGTCTTCGTACTGGTCGGTGGCGATGAAGTCCACGCCGGCGGCGATGGCGGCGCGCCAGCGCTGGCGGGCGGCATCGAGGCTGCCGAAGTTGTAGCCGTCGCCCCAGCCCTTGCCCTCCTCAGGGGCGTGGCCGTTCAAGGTGTAGAACCGGATCCAGAGACCGCCGGTGTGCGCGGCATCGACAAAGGACTTCAGGCGCGCCTGGTCGGCGGGAGTCCAGGGGCCGGCTTTCGGGGGACCCCCTTCTTCAATCGCGCTCCAGGGCAGGTTCCACCAGCGGCGGAAGTTGGTAGCCTGCCCGGCGAGCAACTGGCGCGCGGAGGCGCCCCATTGCGGGAACCGGTTGGTGCGGACGGTGCTGAAGACCAGCAGGCGATCGCCGGTGGCGGCCTCGAACTGATCCTCCTGCGCGAGCACCAGGACCGGCTTCAGGTCCAGCGGCTGGACGCCGGGGCCGCGCGGCGCCGAGGTCAGCCATTCGCGGTACTCGTCGAGCGTGCGGCAGATCTCGGCGATGTGGCCGGGTTCGTTGGTCTTGAGGTCGAGGTTGAGGACGATCAGGGGCCAGTCTTTCGGGTCGCCGGCGGCGATGGCTTTCTGGACGACGGGGCGGATCTTCTCGAAGAAGTACTCACGGAGCGAAGGCTCCTCTCCGGTGAAGGGCTCGCCGTGGGAGACGATCGACTTCGGGGCGTCGCCGGCAGTGAACCAGACCAGGTCCTGTTCGATGGCGAGCGGGGTCCCGGTGGCGAGCGCGCGGTCGATGCGGTCCCACCATTTGTCGCCGTAGGGGTAGGCGTTGTGGGCGTCGAGGAGGACGCGCGCGCCGGGCGATTGCGCGTCGGCGAGGAAGGCGGCGAACAGGAGCAGGCAGAGACGGAACATGGTTCCGCTCCAATGTACCGCGGGGCGATGTCGGAGGAATGAAGCGGTCGGTTTGGGGGTCCTCGAATTCGTTGCCCGAGTCAAGGAATTGGGAGAAAAAAGCGATATCTCCTAGGGGAGTACGGAACGAAGAAGCAGGGTAAGCAGTTGAGCGACTGGGGCTTGCCCGACCGCGGCTCGGATCGGGGGCCTGCCCCGAATTGACCCCGTTCGCCCCGGGTGCCTTGCCCGTCGCTGGCGCTCCGGGTTCCGAGGCTTAGCTGCGCCCGAGGACCCCGCGCCACTTGCGCAGCACGAGTTCGCCGAGGTTCACCAGAATCGCCAGGGCGAGCAGCCCGGGCCACAGCGACAACGTGGACGCGATGGAGCGGCCGCCCGAGTCGAACAGATCCGCCGGCGCGGGGCGGTAGCGACCGCCGGTGAAGTCGGCAATCTGCTTGAGGGCGGTCTCGTTGGAGCCGAAATCCTGCAGCTCGGCCTCGGGGCGATAGAGTCCGGCCTCGGGGAACGCAGCGGATTCTTCGAGCGGACGAACCAGGAACAGGCCCTGGCGTCCGCCGATGGAGAGCGCGCCGCGGTACTGGCCTTCGCCGGTTTTCTTTACGTCGAGGGGCTGGCGGAAGCCGTCGGGACCGAAGACGAACAACTGCGGGATTTTCGCGGGCGGGGGCACGCCGCGGCCCAGCCGGTAGTTGGCGACCAGCATGCCGTCGGCGGCATCGAACTCGAGCGTGGCCTCGCCGGCCTGGGCGTGCGGCAGCAGGTCGCGGAAGAGGTTGGTCCAGAATCGATCGAAGCCCTTCCAGGTCACCCAGTCGGCGGCCCACCGGCTCTTGGCGTCGGACGTGAAGACCGCCGCGCGGCCCAGGCCGTATTGCCAGCGCGACAGGAGCGGATCGTCGCGATCGATCTTGAGGATCGTCTCGGCGGTGGGCTTGGCAATGAACTTGACGTAGCCCTTCAGCGGCGGCGCGGTCTCCATGGCGACGCCTTCGAGGATCTCGGCCTGCCGCGTGACCAGCGGCGGCAGCGGTTTCTCGACGGCGGTGGAGCCGGTATGCTCCATGACGTCGCGGAGCAGGATCTGCTCCAGCCCCGAGGGATCGGTGAGCATATAGCTCTTGCCCAGGGAAAACGCCGCGATCTTCTCGAGGTAGCTCTTGTTGACGTCCTGGCCGAGGCCGACGGTCGAGATCGTAACGCGCTTGCTGAGCGCGTCCTTGGCGAGGTCGAGCGAGTCACCTTCCTCGGAGATGCCGTCCGTCAGCAGCACGATGTGCTTGTAAGTAGCGTTGGCGGACTGGATCTTCCGGTAGGCTTCGCTGAGCGCGGGGGCGATCTGCGTGCCGCCGTCCGGCGTGATGCCGGCGACGATGCGCTTCAGCAGAACCTTGTCCTCGGCGCGGCGGATCGGCACCGCCCACTGGAAGGAGTTGTCGAAGATCAGCACGCCGAGCAGGTCCGTGGCCCGGAGGTTCTGGACGACGCCGATGGCGGCGAGGCGCGCGAGTTCCATCTTGCGGCCCTCCATCGACGACGATTTGTCGAGGATCAGCACCACGCAGGTCCCTTCGGGCGAGCGCGGCGGGGCGACCTTGGCGGGCAGGGTGCGGTCGAGCGCGTCCTCGACCTTCTTCTCCTGGGGATAGATGTTGCGCTCGCCGCCGATGACCAGCAAGCCGCCGCCCTGTTTCACATAAGCTTCGAGTTCGTCCTTGCGGGCTGGCGGGATGGCTTCAAGGTCCCAGTTGTTGAAGACCACCAACTGATAGTCGGCGAGCTTGTCCCTGCCCATTTCGGTGACGGCGTGGAGTTCGAATTGCGCGGCGGTGAGCGCCTCGATCAGGTTCTTCTCGGTGCCCGCGGGATCCTGGCTGTGGTACAGAACGCGCGGACGGCGCAGCGTGACGGCCTGGTCGTAGCGGACTTCGCCGAGATCGCCGGCGCGGAGCGTCAGCGCGAGGTCGACGGCGCCGGCGGTGTTGACGGCGGCGTAGGCGCGGATCCGGTTTTCGCCCGCGGCGATCTCGACTGGGTTGCTGCCGATGGCGCGGCCCTCGACGGCGATTTCGAGCAGCCCGGTGCGCGCCTCAGGCGCGGTGACCACCAGGTCCACCGGGAAGCGCTCGCCGCTGAAGGCGATGCCGGGCAGGCTCACGGATTCGAGGTTCAGGCGCGGCTTGGGGCGGCCGGTCATGGGGACGACGTCGACGGGGATGCCGAGTTGCTTGGCCTGCCAGGCGGCGCGGGCGAGGGAGCCCGAGTTCTCGCGGCCATCGGAGAGGATCGCCAGGCGCGGCACCAGGTTGGAGGGGAGCGCCGCGACGGCTTCGCGGACGGCGGCCTCCAGGTCGGTGGCGCGGCCGCCGGCGCCGGCGGTGGGGCGGAGCTGCCAGGCGCCGGGTCCCTCGGCGGCGGTCAAGGCGCGGGTGGCGCGGGCGAACGGCAGCACCTGCATCCAGTTCCGGCCCCGCGCCTGGGCAGCCTGATCCACCCAGCGGGACGCCTTGGCGAGGTCGTCGCCGGTGGCGCTGGCGGAGGTGTCGACCAGCACGGCGACCGCGGTCTTGGTTTCGTCGAGGGGGATCCGCGGCTCCGCCAGCGCCCAAATGATGAAGATCAGCGAAGCGGCTTTCAGCGCCAGGCCGAGGCGGCGTTTCGAGGAGCGCCATTCCCACACCGCCCAGGCGGCCGGGAGCAGCGTAAACAGGAGCACCCAGGAGCGTTCGAAGGTCATGAGGCCTGCTTCCAGGGCAGGACTTTGCCGCGCCCGGCGGCCGAGGAGCGGAAGCGCGGCGCACGGCCGCGGCCGAAGAGGATCCAGTCCGCCAGCAGGCCGAGTCCGCCGAGCAAGGCAAGCCAGGGCCACCACTCCACCGGGCCTTCAATGGCGCCGGCGGCACGGGGAACGCCGCGGCGCGCCGTGGCGGGGGTGGTCCACAGGGCTTCGCCGACCTCGGGGAGACTGAGCGAGTAGACGCTCTCGCGGTCGCCGCCGAGGACGCGGACGACGCCGGGAGCGCCGGCGAAGAACACGAGCGACCGCTCCTGCACGGTGTGCGGCAGCGCGCGGCCGTCCTCGGTGATCACCTGCAACTGCGCGGGATCGAGGCGTTCATCCAGCGCGACGGTGACCGCGCCGACGGAACCGGTCTGGACTTCGAGACGGCGGAAAACTTCCGGCGCCAGCCAGCGCAGCACGTTGGCGAACAGCAGCGGCGTGGCGAGTTCGAAGCGCATGGCGCTTTTCGCCGGATGGAAACCGAGCACGAGCGTCTTGGCGGTCTTGGTTTCGCGCGCGACGATGACGGGGCCGGCGGCAACGCCCGCGACGGCGAGGTCGCCCTGGGCGGTCTGGTACACCTGCGTGGCGTCGAGCACCAGGTCGCGGGTCCGGAGTCCGGCGCCGACGGGATTGTCGGCATACCAGCGCTCCAGCCGCGCCGCGGTGGCCGTGGAGCGCACCGGAACCGGCGAACGGGCCGGCGGCGGCTCGATCCACAGGGTATTGCCGGCGGGCGGGGTGAGCGGAGCGAAGCGGTCGAGCACGGTCAGGTCGGCTTTCGGATCCGCGGCGTACTGCGCGGGGCTGGCGTAGACGGCTTCCACTTGGGGATTGGCGTCGAAGACCGGGCGGAGCAGCTCCGGCTCCGGCGAGAAGACGGCGACCTTGAGGCGCCGGGGCGCGGGCAGCTCCAGCACGGCGCGGTCGTCGAGGGCGAAAGAGTCTTTGGTCAGCAGCCGGACTTCCAGCCAGCCCGCGGCCTTGGTGGTGAAGCGGAAGGTCGCTTCCTGGTCGGCGTTCGGAGCCATGGACAGCGCCTGCGAACCGATGGGAGCGCCGCCGAACTGCAGCGCGAGCGTCGCGTTGCGGGCGGCGCGGCCGTAGTTGCGGGCGGAGACGAACACTTCCCAGGCGGTGGGATCCGCCGCGGCGCGGCGCAGGCCGATCTTGCGCAGGCCGGCGTTGTCGGGATTGCCGCGCACGGGGAGCAGGCGCAGGTTCTTCGGCGCGGCCGCGAAACCGGATTCCGGGGTCCGCACCCGGGCGGGCCCGGCGTAGGCGATCTCGCCCGCGGTGGCGGCGTGCAGTTGCTGGGCCTTTTGCGCGAAGGCGAACGCCTGTTCCAGGTGCAGGGCGGCGGAGGAAGGCTGGGATCCGCGGATGGCGGCCTCCAGCTTGCGGCGGTCCGCTTCGAAGCCGGTGGCGGGGGTCACCAGCGCGTCGGCGCGGACGATCATAATGCGGTCGGTGGCGGGCAGCGCGCGGACATAGGCGAGCGCGGCGCTGCGCGCTTCGTCCATCAGCGTCGCGCGGCCGGAGCGCGCCGCCATGAACGCGGAGGTGTCGAGCAGCAGCACGTGATCGCTACCCCGGCTGCCCGCGCCGCCGAAACGCACCTGGGCGATGGCCAGCAGCAGCAGCAGCAGGCTCAGCAACTGGAGCAGCAGGCTCCACGGCTGCTGGATCCGCTTGCGGTGTTGCTGTTCGCTGGGCGCTTCGGCCGCAGTCCAGAAGCGCAGGGTCGAGACCTTCTGCTTCCGGCGGCTCCGGTCGAGCAGGTACAGCAGCACCACGCCGGCGGAAATGGCGCCGAACAGCCCGAGCAACTCGCCGATGCTGAGGTTCAGGAAGTTCAACTACTGAACCCCCTGGCTGCGGACCAGCGGTCCGAAGATGGCCGTTTCCACGTTCAGCGAGGTGGGCAGGTTCACGTAGCGGCCGGAGTTGCGGCGGGCGAGGCGCTCGATCTGTTCGCTGTAAGCGTCGAAGGCGGCCTCATAGCGGCGGCGCGCGCCGTCGTCGAACGAAAGCTCCAGGTGCGTGCCGGTCTCGGCGTCCTCGAGGTCGAGTTCGCCGTCCCAGGGCGGCGTGCGGTCCTGCTCGGCGTAGACCTGCACGAGGATCAGTTCGTGGCCGAAGTCCGCCAGATACTGGACGGGCTTCTCGCAGCCCTGCTCATCGAGAAAATCCGAGATGACGATCAGCAGGCCGCGCTGAGGGTACTTGGCGATGAACTCGCGCGCGACGGCGAGGTAGTCGGTTTTGCCGCCGGCGTCCAGGCCCGACAGAAAGCGCGCGGACGGCGAGAAGCGGTGGCGTCCGCCCCCGGCGACGAAGGAATCGCCGAGATGCTCGCGGAAGGGCTGCAGGCAGACGGTCTCCAGGCGCACCAGGCCGACGTAGCAGAGGGCCGCGGCGAGCTGGCGGGCGTAGTCGAGCTTGGTGGGGCTGCCGACGGACATGGAGGCGCTGACATCCAGCAGGATGCGCACGGGGATCCGCGGCTCCAGTTGGAAGACCTTGAGGAACAGCTTCTCGAGCCGCATGTAGGCGCGCCAGTTGACCGCGCGCACGTCGTCGCCGGGGTAGAACTGCCGGTGGTCGAGGAACTCCTGCCCGGGACCGCCCACGCGGGAGCGGTTGTGTCCGCCGACCATGCCGGGCAGGGACTTCCGCCACCGGAGCGTGAGCCGCTCCAGTTTCTCGAGCAACGCGGAATCGATAACGGTAGACTGGGCCACTTACTTACTGCACCGCCGGCGCTACTTCGCGGCCGGCGCGGCCACTCCTTCGAGAATGCGCTTCAGCAGGCTGTCGGGCGTGTGACCTTCGGCGTGGGCGTCGAAGTTCAGGATCACCCGGTGCCGCAGGACGCTGGGGGCGACGGTCTGCACGTCCTCAAGCGAGAGGTGCCGCCGGCCGCGCATGACGGCCAGCACGCGCCCGCATTCCACCAGCGCCTGCGCGCCGCGGGGCGAGCTGCCGTAGCGGATGAACTTGTTCGCCAGCTCATGGGCGCCCGAGGTGCCGGGCTGCGTGGCCATCACCAGGTCGATCGCGTAGTCGCGCACGTGCGGGGCCACCAGGATCTCGCGGCAGAAGGCCTTGATCTCGAGGATGTCCTCCTGGCCGATCACGGTGTCGAGCTTGGGCTCGTCCATCTGGATGGTGCGCTCCACGATGGCGTTCAGCTCCGCCCGGGACGGGTACTCGACCAGGATCTTCATGAGGAAGCGGTCCAGTTGCGCCTCGGGCAGCGGATAGGTGCCTTCCATCTCGATCTCCTGCATGGCTTCGAGCAGGGCGGACTGGGTCTTCGGGGTGGCGCGGTTGATCTCGTCGGCGAGCACCAGGTTCGAGAAGATCGGCCCCGGCTGGAAGCGGAGCGTCTTGGCTCCGCCGGCCTCGGATTCGATCACCATGCCGCCGACGATGTCGGCGGGCATCAGGTCCGGCGTGAACTGAATGCGGGAATATTGCAGGTGGAGCACGCGCGACAGGGTGCGGAGCAAGGTG
>CAYYID010000084.1:0-24426 GCA_964471915.1 uncultured Solibacteraceae bacterium
CAAGTGATTGCATAAGAACGGTTTGGAGACCGGGGTCCCGGAGTTCGGGGGATGGATGCCCCCGAACTCCCCCGAACTCCCCCCCGAACTCCCCCCCGAACTCCCCGAACTGCCCCGCCCGAACTCGCGAGGGCTTTGTCCGAATCAACGCCGGGGCGCCCGCCCTGTACCTGGAGCGAGGCTCGCGCGGATCGCAGCGTTCCTGGAGGAAATAGTTGACAAAGTCAACGAATTCGCGCCAACACCCTGTGCACTGGAGGATCTTCGGCGCTACGGCTTCCCGCGCAACTCGAGCGCCGGGCGCGCCGGGTCCGGCTCCGGACCGAAGTCGAAGACTTCGCCCGCCGCGCGGACCACCAGGCGTCCCACCCCCAGCGGCTTACCCGCGGTGGAATAGAACAGCGCCCCGTCCGTGGACTGGCCGACTGCCAGCTTCATCGCCACGAAGGCGATGGCCGAAGCCGCGGCCGCCGCCTTGATTCGTGTGGACTGCACCTCGGCGAGCGCGCTCTGCCGACGGACCTGGTAGCCGTTGGTGGACTGGAAGCGCGGCAAGCCGTACAAGCCCGACTCGTAGTGCGAGACCAGCTTGATCACCTCGTTGCGTCCGCCCTTCTCGAGCAGTTCGTAGATCACCTTCTGGGCGGCCGTGGCGGGAATGCGGGTGCCGTCGGCGCGTTCGAAGACAAAATCTTCGGGTTTGACACTCCAGGAGATGCCGGATCCGTTGGCGACCGCCACCTGGATGACGGCGTATTCGCGCACGATGGTCGGCAGCGGCGCGAACATGATGGTGAACCCGGCGCGCGTGAGGGTCCGGTACCGGAGGCCGCCGGATTCAAACTCGATGGCCTGCGCGGCGGCGCGGAGCGCCCCGGCAAAGGGGGCCAGCGCGAGGAAATGCCGCCGATTCATCATCTTTCATGATACGACGTGCTAGATTGAAAATGCGTTATCCGCGTCCGGGAGGAAATGCATGTTTCGCCTTCTGGCAACCGTCCTGCTTGGAGTGCCGCTGGCCGCGCAATGGCGGCCGGGGTTCCTCACCGAGATCAACGGCAGCGGCAACGACACCGTCACGTCGATCGTACGTGCGCCGGACGGCGGGTTCCTCGCGGCGGGCGTCACCGACTCTCTCGACCTGCCGGCGACCGGTTTCCAGAAGCGTCCCGGCGGATCCACGCTGTACCGGCTTACGGAGCGACCGGAGCCGCTGTTTCCGCTCGATTCAACCGCCGTCGCCGCGCTGCACGCCGCACGGGACGGGCGTCTTTTCGCCGCGTCCCAGCGGCGTCTGGGAGTTTCCTCCGATCTCGGGCAAACCTGGCAGCGCCTGGGCGAGGGTCTGCCGCTGCCGGAGCAGGTGACGGGAATCGCCACCGACGCGGGCGATGCGCGGCTAGTGGTGGCGAGCACGCGGCTCGGGGTATACCGAAGTGAGGATGGCGGCGCGACGTTCACGCCGGCGGGGCTGCGCGACCCGGAGGGCTTTTTCCACGGCGTCTTCGCGGATCCGCACCAGCCGGGCCGGTTCCTGGCTACCAAGTGGGGAACGCACTTCCGCAGTGAGGACGGCGGGCGGACCTGGACCCAAGGCGCGGAAAACCTGCGCGGGATCGTGTTCGACGCCGGGCGTCCGGGGCTGGCGTACGCGATCGCCGTGACGTTCCGGCAGACCACGGTTGCCAAGTCCACCGACGGCGGGCGCACGTGGACCCTGCTTCCCACGATCCCCGAAGAGTTCAATCTCACCAGCGTGGCGCTCGACGGCGGCCGTCCGGGGCGGCTCCTGGTCTCGTCGTTTTCGGGCATTTTGCGGACCCGGGACGACGGAGCCACCTGGGTCCGCACTTCGGTCGGCACCTTCACGAGTGCGCTGGAGTTCGATCCGGTGACCGGCCAGACGCTGGCGGTGTCGGCGGACGAACTCCTCGCCAGCCGCGACGGTTTCGACACCGTCACGAAACTGGATGCCTGGCTCAACGGGTCGAATCAGGTGCGAACGGTGCGGGGCGTGCCCGTGTACAACTCGCAGCCGGGCCGCGAGGCCTGGGTGGCGCGGCTGTCGGAGAGCGGACGCGTGGAATGGCTCACCTACCTCGGCGGCCGGTTGCGCGACGAGGCGCTGGCGCTGGCCGCGGGTCCCGGAGGCGAGGTTTACGTCGCGGGGGCGACGTTCTCAGGCGACTTCCCGTTCTCGACCGGGACGCCGCGAGCCGGCTCCAAGGCGTTCGTGGCGCGGCTGAGCGCGGACGGGCAGCGTTTGGACTGGGCGTTCACACCCGGCGAGCCGTTCTCCGCGGCGACGGCGGTACAGGCGGCCGCGGACGGCACCGTGCTGGTGGCCGCGCACTCGACCACGGTTTGCGGCATCTTCGGCGGTTGCGGCCCGGCGCTCGGCCCGCCGGCAACACGCAAGCTGCCGCCGATCGTGGTGGAGACTCCCTCCGCGCTGCGGATCCCGGCGCAGGGGACCTCCGTGCTGTGGCGGAGCGAGGCGGACCGGGGCTGGGGAGCCGCGGTGGGGATCTTCGACGATGGGGACCGGGTGGCGCTGGTTACGCCTCAGGGCGTCCTGACGCTCGATCCGGCGGGTGCGCACCGGGGTTCCGCGACTTTTTCCGCGCGGGCGAAAGCGGCCGCGTTCGAAAACGGCAAACTCCACCTTACGGGTGACGCCTTCGCCTCGTTTGCCGCGACACCTGGCGCTTTCCAGGGAACGAGCCGCGACGTCCGGCTGGCGAATGGCGACCGCGGCCAGTTCCGGGGAACCGGCGATGCGTTCTGGATGAAGTACGACCTCGCCTCGCTGACGCTCGAAGCAGCGTCCCTGTATAGCGGGGACGGCCGCGACGAAGGGCGGGCTTTGGCGCTGGACCGGGAAGGCAACGTGCTGCTCGGAGGCTCGACCTACTCACTCGGACTGCCGACGCGGGGGGCGTTCCAGGGTCCCTATTCCTTCCAGACCGGCTTCCTGGCGCGGCTTTCCGGGGACGGAACGCGGCTGCTGGATGCAACCTACGTGGGCGATTCGCGGAACTTCGAGGTTACGGCGCTGGCGGCGGACCGCGCGGGGCGTCCCGTGTTTGCCGGGAGCACGGCCCAGGCGCGGTTCTTCGATTCCGTGACCGACGAGTCGTCGGCGTTCATCGTGCGGTATGAGCCGCTGGAAACGGCGCTGCGCATCGACGCCGTGACGAACGCCGCGAGCCGGCTGGCGACACCGCTGGCGCCGGAAGTCCGGCTGGTGATCACGGGCTCCGGATTCCCGGCGGATCCGGCGGTGTTTGCCAGCGACGTGCGGTTGCGTGTCGTGTCGGCGACGCCGGAACGCATCGAGGCTCTGGCGCCCGCGGACGCCGACCGGAACGCAGAGTACCGCATCCGCGTGGAGGCGGGCGGCCGGTCCTCGAATGAAGTGTTCATGCCGGTGACGCGATTCGCTCCAGCGATTTACACGCGGGACGGAAGCGGCACCGGCCCGGCTTTGCTGCTGGATGCCGGCGGCAATCCGGTGGATGAGGTCCGATCCGGGCAAGTGGTCCGCATTGTCGCGACGGGGTTGGGGCGGCTGCGTTTCGCGGGGGCCTCGGCGATCGCCGAGGGAGAACTGCAGGTGTTCCTCGGCGGCCGGTGGGTCGATGGCCTGGACGCTCAAGTACTTCCGGCTCCTGGGCTTACCGGAGAAACCTACCAGTTGGTGGTGCGGGTGCCGCCCGGGCTGCCCGAGGGCCCGGCGGCGGTGAACCTCCGGATCGGCGAGTTCTGGACCCAGGCGGGGGTGACAGTTGCGGTGAAGCCGTAGGCAAAGGTGATAGACTCTTAGGTCCGAGTCAACCGCTATGCAGAACGCAGGTATCCTCCCCAGCAAGTACGACTTATCCTCCAACGGCGTGCAGGTGAAAGTAGCCCACTGGAACCTTGGTACGGCGCAGCTTGTCGAGCATGCGCTGGCGCGCGGGGAGGGAAGTCTCGCCTCAGGCGGCGCATTGGTGGTGAAGACCGGCCAGTTCACCGGCCGCTCGCCGAAGGACAAGTACATCGTCCGCGAGGAGAGCACAGAAAAGACCGTGAACTGGGGCCCGGTGAACCAGCCGATGACGGAGGCGCAGTTTGACGGCCTCTTCGCCCGCCTCGTGAAGTTCTTCGCCGACAAAGAAGTTTTCGTGCAGGATTGCTTCGGCGGCGCGGATGCCGCCGAGACGCTGCCGATCCGCGCGGTGACACAGCGCGCGTGGCACAACCTGTTCGCGCGGCAGCTCTTCGTGCGTCCCGATGCCGACAAGACCCACGACCACCAGCCGCAGTTCACGCTGTACTTCGCGCCAGAGTTTCTGGCCGACCCGGCAGTCGACGGCACGAAGTCCACGACGGCGATCGTCCTGAATTTCAAGAAGCGCATCGTCATTATCGCCGGCACCGAGTACGCGGGCGAGATGAAGAAGAGCGTTTTCACCATTCTGAACTTCCTGCTGCCGGGGCGCGGGATCTTCCCGATGCACTGCTCGGCGAACGTGGGCGAGGACGGGCGCGTCGCGCTGTTCTTTGGCCTGTCGGGCACCGGCAAGACGACGCTTTCGGCGGATCCGCTGCGCCGGCTGATCGGCGACGACGAGCACGGCTGGGCGAATCAGGGCGTGTTCAATTTCGAGGGCGGCTGCTACGCCAAGTGCATCCGGCTATCGCGGGAGAACGAGCCGCAGATCTGGAACGCCATCCGCTTCGGGACGGTGCTGGAGAACGTGGCGATGGATCCCGTGACGCGGCTGCTGGATTTCAACAGCGACGCGATCACGGAGAACACGCGCGCGGCGTACCGCGTGCATTTCATCGACAACGCGGTGATTCCCGGGGTGGGCGGACATCCGACGCACGTGCTGTTCCTCACCGCGGACGCCTTCGGCGTGCTGCCGCCGATCTCGCGACTGACGCCGGAGATGGCGATGTACCACTTCCTCAGCGGCTACACGGCGAAGCTGGCCGGCACGGAGCGCGGCCTGGGCAAGGAGCCTTCCGCGACGTTTTCGGCGTGCTTCGGCGAGCCGTTCCTGCCGCGGCATCCCGAGGCCTACGCCAAGATGCTGGGCGAGAAGATGCAGCGCCACAACGTGAGCTGCTATCTGGTGAACACCGGCTGGGTGGGCGGTCCGTATGGCGTGGGCGAGCGGATGAAGCTGCCTTACACGCGCGCGATGGTGAACGCGGCGATCTCGGGCGCGCTGGACGGCGTGGCGGTGGAGCCGCATCCCGTCTTCCGCGTGCTGGTTCCGAAGTCCTGCCCGGGCGTGCCGGCGGAGATGCTGGACGCGCGCGGGCTGTGGAAGGACGGGGCGGCTTACGACCGGGCGGCGCAGGATCTGGCGGCGCGGTTCCGGAAGAACTTCGAGAAGTTCGGCAAGGTGGCCGAGGAGATTCTCGAGGCGGCGCCGGTAGGGGCGTAGGATCAGGCGCGGATCCGCGCCGCAAACTTCTGCGCCAGGACCACCAGCGCCCGAAAGGCGGCGGCCTGATATAGGTCGTCCGTCATCAAATCCCGTTCGATAGCGACGGCGCCTTCGCTCACCTGCTCGTAATGGGGAAGGAGTTGGCGAACCGTCAGCAGTCGGTCCCGTGCGAAGATGTTGCAAACTTCGCGCAAGACTCCCGAAGGCTTGCCATCGTGAACCCGTTCATCGGTGCCATTGAGGTCGCTGAGAGATTTCTGTAGCCGGCGCGCCCGCTCCTCGAAGACAAACCAGTCGTGTTTCCGGCGGGAGGCCTTGAGCCACCCCAGCAGCAGACCGAGCTCGAACGGCATGTTGAAACGGGGTGTTGCCGGGGCGTTCTCGTCCAGTTGCACTCGCGAGAGATCGTGAAACGAATAGCGGCACGATTGCATGAGGGTGAGAATCCGGTTCAGGCGCCGCTCGCCGCTCGGAATCTCGAGCGTGGCGCGGGGCTCGAGGCCGAAGGCCGTCAGTCCAGCAATGTAGGCGATATACAGTTCGCGGAACTGCACATCGTACGGCACGTTAAGGAAGACCCGGTTGTTCACGGAACAGGCTGGCCGCTCAGGACGCCTTCTGAAGCGGCGGGGTCTTCGCCGACCGGCGGCGGCGACGGGCGGGCTGCACAGGTTCCACCTGCGTTCCCGCGCTCGGGACACGGCCATTCGCGGCCGCTTTCTGGTTTGCCGCAAGCGCATCGGCCAGCGCCAGAACCTTGCGGATCTCCGCCGGCTTCATGCCCAACGAGCGCCCCGTATCGGCGGGCTCGGGAAACGGGAACTTAAGGCGGATCGGCAGCTTCATCTGGTTTCAGTCTAATACAAGCCTTAGATTTTGACGCAGATCTCGATCCACTGGCCCCGCCGTTCGAAGTGCATCACGGGCCGGAACCCCAACCGGTACGCCGCGTCGAGACCCAGCCGCGCGGGTTCGAAGTCGTAATACCGTTCCAGGAACCGCCGGATCCACGGCACGTTCTGCGGACCCCGGTCCGGCTCCCAGTTCCGCGAATACAACACCAGCACCCGCGCCTTGGGGGGCAGCGCCGCGATGCTCGCGGCATGGAAGTTCGAGGTCTCGATCACCTCGAACGGGATCTCCACGTAGCCGAACTCCGGGTTCTTCAGCGCGTCCGTCAATGGCCAGGCAGTGGCCACCGAGACGTTGGGGAAGTTGCGCTCCAGGTACGAGGCGGCGGACTTGTGCAGTTCCACGAAGTCCACCAGCGCGAGGTTGTTCTCATACGGGAACGGATGCAGCGGATTCAGGAACAGCGAGCCGATCAACCCGAGCGTCAGCGCCGTCTGCGACGCCACCGCCCGCCAGCCGGAGAGCGTCGCCAGCGCCGCCGCGAAAGCAATGTAGAGCAGCGGCAGCACCGGCATCAGGTAACGCTCCAGCGTCGCGCCGCCCAGCACGCTCACCGTGACGATGTGCGCGCCGGCGGCCCAGGCCGTCACTTCCCACTCGCGCGTCTGGAACACGCGCGTCCGCACCCAGGCCAGCGCCAGCCCCACCGCGCCGATCCAGTGAAAGCTCTCGACGAAGAGGTAGTAGAAGCGCCTTTGCAGCGCCACGATGATCCGCACCGGATGCAGCGCATAGGCGAGGTTGTACTCGCTGTAGGCCGGATCGCCGAACCAGTGCCCGGTGGTCCGGTACAGCGCGAAGAACCACAGCGCCAGCGGCGCCAGCGGCAGCACGAAGTACAGCGCCTCGCGCGGACGCTGCTCGCGGACCAGCAGCCAGAGCCCGAACACCGCCGGCAGCGACACGCTGGTCTCCTTCACCAGCACCAGCAGGCAGCAGACCAGCGCGGACGCCAGATAGCGCCGCTCCAGGAACAGCAACAAGGCCCCGAGCGTCACCACCATGGCGGGCAGGTCGAGCTGCATCAGCATCGCCTGGGCGAAGAACAGCGGCGAGGCGAGCAGGAACCCGGCGGCGGGAATGGCCGGGGCGCGCGGCGCCTCCCGGCACAGCCGGACCGCCAGCAGGAACGCCAAATAGACCCCGAGGCCCGCCAGCACCAGCATCGCCACGCGCCCCGCGGGAATCGAGAATCCGGTCACCGACCACACGGCGGCGAGATATGCCATCACCGCCGGCGGATGGGAGTTCGGCGCCGTGCTCTTCGGGATCCAGGCGCCCTGCTGGAACAGATCCTTCGCCGCGGGGACGAAGAATCCCAGCTCGTCCCAGAACAAGGGCAGGTCGAAGTAGGCGAAGTGCGTCCCCAGCACGGCGGCGAGGAACAGCGCGAGAAAAAGGAGATGGGTCCGCACCGGCGGCTATTGGATCACGCCGCCCTGCGGCGCGGGCTCCAGGCGGATCTCGCCGAAGGTGGCCTCGTACTGCGCCAGGTTCTGGTTGAGGACGTTCGCGACCGCCTTGGCCTGCTGCGGACTGAGATAAATGCCCTGGAAGTTCTGAATGGTCACGTGGTCCGGCGTGGTCTGGTTCAGCGTGCCGAAGAGCAGGAAGAAGTCCCACAGGTTCACGCGCACCTGCACGCTGTTGGCGTAGTGCTCGCGGTAGTCCTGGGTCTGCGTCAACTGGATCTTCGGCTGGCCCGGCAAGGAAGTCATGATGGACACCAGGATAACGGTTTAGTTGTTCTTGGCGTTCAGCAGCGCCTTGGGGTAGACCATCAGGCCGGCTTCGGAGGCTTGGAAGATCTTGTACAGCACGTCGTTCGTCGGCAGTTGGGACTCCAGGAAGTCGACGCCCTCGGCCGAGATGATGAAGCTCGACCGGTCATCCTGCTGGATATAGCGCTTGGCCTTGAGATACCAGACCGCGAACAGCAGGTGCTCGCGGGGGAACGACATCAGGTTCTCGAGATCCAGCAGCGAGAGCGCGGCGAAATCGGGGTTGGCGCGGCGTTTGGCGTAGAGCAGGCACAGCAGCCCGATCCGGATTTTCGCCTCCGCCTCGATGCCGTCCGTGAACTCTTTGGTGAGGAAGATGGTCAGCGGACGGGCGGCATTGTCCTCAAAGTGCCGGTCGTAGTCGGCGCGCCGCTGGGGATCCCGCAGCGTGTCGTAGGCTTCCTTGATCCAGCGGAAGCGCTCGGCGTCGCCGGTCGCCGGATTGTCCGGATGGTAGCGCGCGGCCAGCAGCTTGTAGACGCGCTCGATGGTCTCCCGCTCGGCGCGCGGATGGATCTGCAGCAGGTCGTAGTAATTGACGGCGTCTGGCTGCATCGCTGTTTCCAGGCTCTGCTTTCAGGCTAATGTGGGCGCCCGAGGCCGGGCAATGCGGGGATCGCCTTAGCGGCCCGCGGGGACATCCCCGAACTGGCGTCCGCCCCGGATTCCGCGCCGCCCGTCCCTTTGCTGCTCACGGATCGCCGCGGGGCCCGTCGCGGATCCATGCGCTCTCCACGATTCTTCGCGTTCCAATTCGCTCTGGCCGTCACCGCGCTCGCCCAGACTCCCGGCCTGACCCTGCCGCCCAGCGGCAACAACCAGAAGGCCGCGGTCACCCAGTTTGTAGGCCCGGTGAAGGTCTCCATCGAGTACTCGAGTCCGTCGGTGCACGATTTCGCCAACCAGGACCGCCGCGGCAAGATCTGGGGGCAACTTGTCCCGTACGGTCTGACGGACCTCGGCTTTGGACACCGGAAGCCGTCGCCGTGGCGCGCGGGCGCGAACGAAAACACCGTCTTCGAGGTCTCGCACCCCGTGACGATCGAAGGCAAGCCCCTGCCCGCCGGGCGTTACGGCCTGCACTTCATCGTGGATCCGGCCGAATGGACGCTGATCCTGTCGAAGAACTCGACGTCGTGGGGCAGCTTCACGTACGAGGAGAGCGAAGATGCCCTGCGGGTGAAGGTCCGGCCGCGGAAGCACGAGTATCGCGAGTATCTGACTTACGACTTCCCGGTCCGGAAGGGCGACGAGGCCACGGCGGAGCTGCAGTGGGAGGATCTCGCGGTCGCGTGGAACATCAAGGTCCCGGAGAGCAACGGCATTTACATCTCCGAGCTGCGCAAGCAGTTACGGGACTCCCCTGGGTTCACGTGGCAGAGCTTCGCCGCCGCGGCGCAGTTCTGCGTCCAGGCCAAGACCAATCTCGACGAGGCGCTCAAGTGGGCGGAAGCCGCCGTCGGTCCGGGGTTCCCGGGCGAGGCGAACTTCACCACGCTGAGCACCAAAGCGCAGGTGTTGACCGCCCTGAATCGCGGCGAGGAAGCGCGGTCCGTCATGGTGGCCGCCGTGAAACACCCGACCGCGCAGCCGCCGCAGATCCATCAGTATGGACGTCAACTGCTGGCCGAGAACAAGCCGAAGGAAGCGATGGAGATCTTCCAACTCAACGCGCAGCGCCACGGCGATGCTTGGCCGGTGCATGTCGGCCTGATGCGCGGCTACCAGGCGCTCGGGGACAAGGCGAAGGCCCTCGAGCATGCCCGGAAGGCGCTGGCTCAGGCTCCGAACAAGGTCAACCGCGACAACCTGGAGAACATGGTGAAGCAGCTCTCGGCGAACTAGCCCGGCGGGTCACCGCCGCACGGGAGCCGCGCGGCCGCTCCGCTCCAGCCAGTTGCGGAACATGCGGGCGCAGTCGCGCAGCACGGGCAGCTCGTGCAGTTCCTCGATCGTGTACTTCATCTTGCGCCGCCAGTTCGGATACTGATGCGTGGACCCCGGCAGGTTCTGCTGCTCGGTCTCCTTGGTCAGGTCCTCCTGGTTGACCACCAGCACGGAGGACTCCGCCATCGCCAGGAATCCGGTGACCGCGTTGTGCAGTTCGCCGGTCAGTTCCGCCACCTGCGCCGCGTCCTCGGGGAACCAATCGGGCAACAGGCCCAGCGGCCGCAGCGCGTCCAGCATCTTCTGCTTCGCCGCGGCGCGCTCTTCCCGCATGCGCGCCGTTGTCTCCTCGTCCACCAGGCCAGCGGCCAGGCGAGCCTCGATGTCGCGGCCGGTCCAGAAGCCGGCAAAGGTCGGCAGATCGTGCGTCGCCGAGCAGACCACCGCCTGCTCCGGGTACTCCCAGGGCTTGAGAAAGTTGCCGGCCGCGTCGCGCTCGAAGTAGAAGACCTTGTAGCTCAGCACGCCCGCCTGGTGCAGGGCGTGGCGGATCTCGCCCGTCACGGTCCCGAGGTCCTCTCCGATGAGCATCACGCCCGCGCGGCGGCTCTCGAGCGCCAGGAGGCGCAGCAGGTCTTCCGCCGGGGCGGCGACATAGGCGCCTTCCGCCGCCGGACGCCCCTCCGGGATCCAGTACAGCCGGAAAAACCGCATCACATGGTCCATACGCAGCGCGCCGCCGTGCGCGGCGTTGCGGCGGACCAGCTCGATCAGGAACCGGTACCCGTCCGCTTTCCAGGCGCTGGTGTCGGGGGGCGGGAAGGACCAGTCCTGCCCTTCGGGAGCGAAGTCGTCGGGCGGCGCGCCGACGCGGGCGCGCTCCAGAAACGCTTCGCGGTGCGCCCACAGGTCCGCGCCGTAACGGTCCGTGGCCAGCGCGAGGTCGTGATACAGTCCGATCGCCATGCCCGCCTGCCGGGCCCGGCGATGGGCCAGCTCGAGCTGCCGGTCGATCTGCCACTGCACCCACTTGAAGAACAGGACGCGCCGCCAGTGCTTCTCCGTGAAGGCGAGCGTCGCGGCGGAGTCGGGATGCCGGTAGGGCTCGGGCCACTCGGTCCAGAGCCAGAGGTCCGGGTGGTGCCGGTGGAGATGCTCGTCCAGCGCGCAGAACACCGCGTAGCGGTGCAGGTACGGACCTTCGCGCTCCACATACTGCTGGAACTCGCGGTCGTCCGCGCGCTGCCGCAGGAACTCGCGGAACAGAACCTTGAGGAACAGCTTCTTCAGGCGCGCGATGCGCTCGTACTCGACAAATTCGCTCGCGCGCAGCTCCTCGATCAGCGGCGCGGCGCGCTCGCGCAGCCGCCCCGCCCAACCCGACGCGGCGAACTCCGGGATCCGTTCGACGTCGAGGTACAGGAAGTTCCGGTAGAAGGCGCTCTGCGGCAGGTACGGGCTGGTGTTGTAGGGCTGCCGGTTGGCGATCGCGTGCAGCGGGTTCAGCGCGACGAACGCCGCGCCGGTCTCCGCGGCGGCCCAGCGCGCGAAGCTCTCCAGGTCCGTGAAGTCGCCGGCGCCCCAGTTGCGGGCGCTGCGCAGGCCGTACAGGCTGATGGCGATGCCGGCGGTGCGTCCTTGTGGCGGCGGAAACGCCTGGTCCGGACACGCGAGAAAAGCGGCGCGGATCCGCTCCGCGCCGCCCTCGAGGGTCAGTTCGTGGACCCCCAGCGGCAGCGGCGGCAGCGAGATCGTGTAGCGGTGGAAGGTCTGGCCGCGCAGCGTGCGCGAGGCCAGCGGCTGGTCGCAGATGAAGGTGATCTCGACCTCGTTGCCCTGCTCGAAACTGATCCGCAGCTCGGCTTGCGGCACCCCCGCGGGCAGGCGCAGCGGGACTTCGGCCTGGGCGGCGCTGACGACAATCGTCTCGTCCAGCGGACGGGACCAGTGCCGCCAGGCGCGCTCCTCCAGCGCCGTGGCGAGCGCTGCCTCGGTGTCGCAGGGAACGCCCAGCGCGGTGAGCAGGTCCCGCGCGATTTCCGGCGTCGTCTCCTGCCGCTGGCCCGCGGTGTCGACATAGCCGTCCGCGATGCCGTACTCGGCCGCCGCTGCCAGGATCAGGTCGTCGAACGCCGCGGCGCGAGGCTCCATACCGCTTCATAGTAGCGGGTGCCGGGCCATGAGATAATTACGTCGTGGAAAACGAGACCCGGATTCTTACGAACCAGGACTTCAAGATCAGCCAGCCGCCCGAGTTGTTCGAACGGATCGACGAGGCGGGGAGCGCGGAGTTTTCCGATAGCCTAATTCTTACCACGCTCGATTCGGCGGTGAACTGGGCGCGCAGCAACGCCCTGTGGCCCATGAGCTTCGGCCTGGCCTGCTGCGCCATTGAGATGATGTCGATGATCGGGTCCCGCTACGACATCTCGCGCTTCGGCGCCGAGGTGATGCGCGGCAGCCCGCGGCAGAGCGACTTCATGATCATCGCGGGCCGCGTTTCGAACAAGATGGCGCCCGTCATCCGCCGCCTGTACGAGCAGATGCCGGAGCCGAAGTGGGTGGTCTCCATGGGCGCCTGCGCCACCTCGACCGGCGTGTTCTCGAACTACGCCCTGATCCCCGTCAACCAGGTGATCCCGGTGGACGTGTACGTCCCCGGGTGCCCGCCCCGGCCGGAGCAGCTGATCTACGCCATCATGATGCTGCAGGAAAAGGTCATGAAGGAAAAGGGCGTGATCCAGAAGGTCCTGAACCTGGACTAAGCCGCGCTACACCAGCGCCGCCACCGGCGCCTCGTGCCCCCGCGCCGTCACGCCTTCCATCCCGACGATCCGCCCGCCCGAGATCAGCAGCGCCTCGTCGAAATTGTTCACCGTCGGACACACGTGCCGCGGGATCAGGTACAGCAGTGACCCGACGGGCGGCACCGGCGCCCCCTCGGCCACCTCCACCGGCAAATGCTCCTCGCTCGGCTTGCGCGGGGTCAGATCCGGGCGGCCCAGCACCGCGCACGTCGGCACGCCTTCGTCGGCGGACACCGCCTTGTGACCGGCATCGCAAGTGACGATCCCCGGCTTCGGGTGGCTCACCACCGTCGCCAGCACCAGCACCGCCGGCCGGTACCCGAGTTCCGCCGGCAACTGCGTCATGCTGCTGGTGTCGTTGTACACCACCGTCCCCGGGGACACGCGGTGCACGAACGTGCCGCCGCTGAAGGGCCAGTAGGACGCCGCGCACGGGAACGCCGGGGTCCCCGAGGTGATCACCTCGGCCACCTTCACGCCCACACCCTCCACGGCGGTCACGATGCCGAGCAGTTGGTCGTAGCCGCGGTGCGCCTGACGGCAGCGTTCCTCCAGCGGATCCATGCGCAGGTGGCCGTCGTAGTAATGCAGCCCGCCCAGCGCCAGCCCCAGCCCCGCCAGGCTCCGCGCCAGGCCCACGACCTCTTCCACGCGCTCCTGCCCGATGCCCGTGCGGTTCATTCCCGGATTCACGTCGATGAAGATCCCGATCCGCGACCCGGCCCACTGCCGCGCCTGCGCCAGGTTCTCCACCAGCACCGAGATTTTCGCCTGCGGGAACTGCTCCGCCAGTTCCAGCAGCCGCCGCGCGTTGCCGCCCATCACCGGATACGCCAGCAGCACGTCCGTAAGGCCCGCCTCGCACGCTACCCGGACCTCCCGCGTCGTGGAGCACTTGCACTGCTTCACGCCCGCGGTGACGTACTTCGCCATCACGTAGCCGAGCTTCGCCGTCTTTACGTGCGGACGCCACCGCTCCGGGTTTCCGCCCAGCGCGCTCAGCGTGGCCAGGATGTTCGCGTCCACGAAGTTCGGGTACAGCAGGAGCGCGGGCGTCTGGACGTCCTGCGTGTCGTGGATCTCGTAGTCGGCAAGGGAAAGTTGCACCTCCCGAGCTTACCGCGCCTCGGCGCGTTCCTTCAGGCGGGCGCAGTGGGCCTCCCACGCCTGCTGCGCATCGCGCGTCACCAGCGGCGACATCAGCCGGGCGAACCACATCTTGTATTGGGTGTCGATCGTCAGCGTCAGCCGCGTCTTCCCTTCGCTCTCCACCAGCACATGTTCCATCGAGTAGTCGAAGTACTCGGAGGCCGTGTCCAGCACCAGCCGCCGGCCGGGGATGTTCTCCGTGATCTGGAACTCCAGCGGAAACACCGCGCCGCGGTCCTCGATGGTGTCCCGGAAGCGGTTGGCGGACAGTGTCTCCGTGGACTTCAGGAACGAGATCCACTGGCGGCGCTTGTCGTGGTCCACCAGCCAGCGGAACACCTCCGCCGCCGGACGCGAGATCTCGATCGTGATTACGTTCCGGCCCCGCCCGGACGCGCCTCCCGCCATCACCAGTCCGCCGATAGCGAGGGCCAGCACGGCGAGCAGAGCTCCGCCCAGATACACGAGTAGCTTCATGGTTTTTGGTCCTTTCCGAGGGGTCGAATCTTACTTGCGGGGGAGCAGCAGCGCCCGTAATCCCGCGCCCGCGAGCAGGCCCGCGAGCATCGCCGTCACGAGGCCGAGGAGATACCAGACCGGTTGTCCCTGGCCCAACTCGAAGGCGTGGTACAAGCCCAGCGCCGTCACGAACACCGCCAGAATCAGCGTCCGCAGCAGTTCGGCGCGGCCCGTGATCCAGGCGGAAAGATAACCCGCCGCCATCGCGAACGGCAGCGCGGTCAGCAGGTCCCACACGCGCCACACCGCCAGCGACCGCGGCAGTACCAGCTCGGCCACCGCCGTCGCCGCCACCACCAGCGCGACCATGGTCCCGTAGCCGATGATCACCGTGCCCAGCGCCTCCAGGGCGAACCGGCCCCAGCCGATGTCGGCGAGCGACATGCGCGCCAGGGGCGCGGCACTGCGCAGCACCTGCCCCCAATACCAGCGCGCGGACGCGCCCCGCGCGAGGAATTCCTCCGCCAGGTCGCCCGGCACCGCCTCGCGGTCGCGCTCCCGCACCACCATCAGCAACAGCGCCTCGGCCACGCGCGGCGGATTCACGGCTGGCCCTCCCAGGCGCCCTCGATGCCCTCGGACATGCGCCGCAGCGCTTCCTGCGTTTGCCGCAGCGCCGCCAGACCCTCGGCCTCCAGCTTGAAGAAACGCTTGGCCCGCCCGCCGCGCTCGGCGGTCGGATCCGCCACCCGGCTCGATACGAAGCCCTTAACCTCCAGGCGGTCCAGCGTCGCGTAGACCGCCCCGATCGAGGCGGCGCGGCCGGTCCGGTCCTCGATTTCCTGCCGTACCCGGAGCCCGTAGCCGTCGTCGCCGAGCCGGACCAGGGCGAGCAGGACCATTTGTTCGAACTCGCCGAGGGAATCGCCCTTCGCCATTACTTCTACAAAATAGAACAAATGATCGGCGGCGTCAATAGAAAAGTTGGCAGGCCGGACTGGGATCACGGCGCAGGGACCTCGGGCGTGGTTACTTCATCGAGTTTGGTTTGGGATACCCCACCGGTCGCGAGCTGGCACTCTCGGCGCACGGGAGTCCCTGCAGAACGTCTCCCGCAGCAACTACGGCCGCGCTTGCAGCCGTGGGATCCAGCGCGGGACATCCCGGCAATACTGCTCGAAGGCCGCGCCGTCGCGCCGGCGCAGGTGCGGCTCCTCGATGAGGACCACGGTGAGGTGGAAGAAGACCATCAGGAACGCCGTGTAGCCGGCGAGCACCGGGGACGCGAAGGCGATGGCCTGTCCGGCGACCGCGGTGATGACGCCCAGGTACATCGGATTCCGGACCCGCGAGTATAGGGCGGCCGAGACGAACTTCGCCGGCTCCTGTCCGATCAGCCAGCGGAACGGCCCCACGAAGAAGCTGGCGCCGGTGCCTTTGCCGGAGATCGCGAAGGTGGCGACGGAGGCGAGCAGGACCCCGGCGCCCAGCGCGATCAGGACCCAGCCGGCGTAGCGCCAGGCTCCGAGGTCCCCGGGCGCAGGATAGGCCCGGCGTAGCAACCAGGGCGCCACGCCGGCCACGAACCCCGGCAGCAGCGCCGTGAACGCCAGCGCCCGAAGGAACAGGACCATTACAATCACCAGTATGATTCACGAAGTCCTGCCGGTGGGACCGCTGGCGTGCAACTGCTCCATCTTCGGCGACGAGACGACGCGCGAAGCCATCGTCGTGGATCCGGGCGACGACATCGACGATATCGTCGCGATCCTGGCCCGGCACGGCCTTACCGTGAAGGCCATTGTGATTACGCACGCGCACATCGATCACATCGGGGGCGCGGCGAAGCTGAACAAGCTCACCGGCGCGCCCGTACACGTCAACGCCGCGGACCAGATGTGGATCGACCGTCTGGAAACCCAGGCCCAATGGCTCGGCATGGAGACCCCGGAACGCACCACCATCGACACGGAGGCTAAGGAAGGCGACTCCCTGACGCTCGGCAACGCCGCGTTCCATGTGCTGCACACGCCGGGACATACCCAGGGCAGCATTTCCCTATGGATCCCGGCTGAGAACAAGCTGGTGGCGGGCGACACGCTGTTCCGCGACTCGATCGGGCGGACGGACCTGCCCGGCGGCGACTACGACCAGATCCTCCGGTCCATTCACACCAAGCTGCTGGAGCTGCCGGAAGACGCCACGGTCATCTGCGGGCACGGCCCCAACACGACCATCGGGCGGGAGAAAGAACGGAATCCGTTTCTGCAGTAAAGCACTGATTTATAAGTGACTTATTCAGCCAGGGGCGGGCGGAGGTACTGAGCGGCGGAGCGGACCCACCGTGCGCTACGCATAAGTCATTAAGTCAGGCCGGTCTCAGAGAGACGCCGAGGTCCATTCGGGTCCCATAGGTACTAGACTAGGACCAAGACGTATTCCATTCCTATGAGCAGGGAACGCCTAGTCAATCGGTTGGCCGCTGCGGTCCTGGTGGCGCTGTCCCTGCCGTGGGCTTCGGCCCAGCAGCCGGACCCGTCCGTCGAGCTGCGGCGCTGGAACCAGGAGCTGTCGCGTGGCGAAGCTCTTTCGCGGGAACAGCTTGGGGAGATTCTGGCGCGGCGGGCGAAGGCCCTCTCCGGGTTGCTGCAATCGGATCCCCGGCGCGCCGCGGCGCTGGCGCTGTCAAAGACCGAAAGCTCCCGGCTGAAAGCCCGCCTGCCCGCACTTGCCAAACAAGTAGAGGAAACCGGCGAGTGGGAAGGGGACGCCGAGGTCCTGGTGGCCGACGACTTCCAGTCGGGGACGAGCCGGACATACCTCAACCTTACGGTTAACGGTGAAGCGCTCACGGTGTACCCGGGCGCGGAAAGACCGGAGCTCCGCTGCGGCGATGTCGTGCGCGCCGCGGGGATCCGGCTGGGAGACGAAGTAGGCGCGGTGGACATCACGGTGACCGGCCGCCGGGAGCTTACGTCTTGCAGTTCCACGGGTAACCAGAGCGTGGTGGTGCTGCTGGTGAATTTCGGGACCAACACGCTGCCGCCAGTGGTGACGACTTCGTTCGTGCAATCGATGTTCTTCGGCGGAGGGCGGTCCCTCGACGGCTACTGGCGCGAAACTTCGTACGGCCTGACCAGCGCCAGCGGCGGGGTGTTCGGGCCCTTCACTTTGTCTTCGACGCTGGACTGCAGCCAGTCGAACGCGGTGCGCACGGCGGCGATTGCCGCGGCGGACGGCGTGGTGGACTTCCGCAATTACAACCGCCTGTTCATCATCATGCCCAACGTCGGCTCCTGCAGTATCGGCCTGGGCACGCTGGGGTGCAGCACGCTGAGTTCGCCGGGCGATGGGAGCTTCGTGTCGTCGACCTCGTGGCTGCGGGCGGACTACGTGGACGACAACGACGCCGGCGTGCAGGGCGCGGCGCACGAGGGCGGCCACAACATGGGACTGTCGCACGCCGCCAGCGCGGCGTACACGCCCTCGCCGCTCGGCCCGATCGGCAGCGCCGGCACGCACGACGAATACGGCGACCGCTACTCCGCGATGGGCATCGGCTTCAGCTTCAGCGGCAACTCGTTCCTGGCGCACTACGCCGCGCCGCACAAGCAGACGCTGGGGTGGTTCGGCGCCGGCAACGTGCAGCAGGTGCAAACGGCGGGCACCTTCCTGGTGGAGCCGTACGAAACGGCCAGCACGGGAACGAAGGCGTTGCGCATCAAGCGCGGTCTGGGTCCGGACGACGCCTGGCTGTGGCTCGAGTACCGCCGGCCGCTGGGCTACGACATCACCTTCCAGGCGTACACGTCGCAGCTCTACACCGGCGGCCTGTTCCACTACGAGCGGCCGCCCGAGTACCCGGGATACACGCGGCTGCTGGCCTTCAATCCGAACTCCGTGGGCAGCTTTTCGCAGCCGGCGTTGCCGGCCGGCTCGACCTGGACGGATCCGAACAGCGAGTTGCGGATCACCGTGAACTCGGCCACCTCGAGCGGGCTGAGCGTCACGGTGAACTACGACACCTCGTGCGCGGTGCTGAGTTCGACGCTCGTGAACGTAACCTCGCCCGCGGGATCCTCGTCGGTGGGGGTCACCGCCGCGGCCGGCTGCAACTGGAGCGCGATCAGCAACGCGAGCTGGATCACGATAACCGGCGGGGCGGGCCCCGGCAACGGCACCGTGACCTTCTCCTACCTGGCCAACACGGCGGCCACGCCGCGCTCCGGCACCATCACCATCGGACGCCAGAGCTTTGTGGTCACGCAGGCCAGCAATAACAACCCGGCGACGCCGGTCTCCGTGACGCCGTCGTCGGGCTCCAGTCTGCCGGGCGTGGCGCAGACCTTCCAGTTCCTGTTCACTGACGCCGACGGCGCCACGCAACTGACGTTCGTGAGCGTGCTCTTCCAAAGCTCCTTGACGACGTCGGGCGCCTGCTACATCCAGTACGACCGCGCGGCGAATCAGCTCCGGCTGTGGAACAACGCCGGCACCAGTTGGAGCAGTCTCGCGCCGGGCTCCGCGCTGGGCCTTTCGAACAGCCAGTGCACGCTGAACACGGCGTCGTCGTCACGCACGATCACGGGAACGAACCTCCGGCTGGATCTCTCCATCACCTTCGCGGCAGGCTTCATCGGCTCCCGCAATAGCTACGGGCGCGCACAGGATTCGGCGGGCGGCGATAGCAATTGGGCTCCCCTGGGATCCTGGGTGGTCACGGCCCCGCCGGCCTGCACCTCCTTGACCCTGACGGCGGGGACTCGTTCGTTTGCGACGGCGGGCGGCGGGGGAAGCGCGGCGGTGACGGCTTCGAACTGCTCCTGGAGCGCGAGTACCGATGCGCCGGGATGGATCACCTTCACCACGGGATCCGGCGTGGGCAACGGCAGCGCGGCGTACACGGTGGCGGCCAATACCGGCCCGGCGCGCATGGGCAGAATCACGGTGGGCGGGCAGTCGTTCCAGGTCCTGCAAGGCGGCGCCGCCGGCGCCCAGATTTTCAACGACGTCACGCCTTCGAACCCCTACTACAACTACGTGTCGCTGCTCTCCACCTATAACATCACGGCGGGCTGCTCGACGAATCCGCCGCAGTATTGCCCCGACACCAGCGTCACCCGAGCGCAGATGTCGGTGTTCATCGTCGCCGCTCTTAACCAGGCCCTCGGCACGACGTTGACTTACAACCCCAACGCCTACTTCAACGACATGCAGCCCGCCAGCGGGTATTTCCCGTTCGTGCAGCGCATCAGGGACCTGGGGATCACGGCCGGATGCTCCGTCAATCCGCCGCTCTTCTGTCCGGATGTGAGCATCACCCAGGGGCAGATGGCGGTGTTCATGATCGCCTCCTGGATGCAGGCCAACAACCTGACCACGTTCACGCATCCCACGACGCCTTACTTCACGGATGTGCCGGCGACGCACCCGTTCTTCCGGTTCATTCAGAAGATGCGCGAACTGGGTTTCTGGAACGGCTGCAGCGCGACGCAGTACTGCGAAGGCAGTCCGGTGACGCGCGGCGAGATGGCTCCGATGATCCTGCGGGCCATTCTCGGCGCGCCGTAGTTCGCCGTCAGGACTTCCGGAAGAACGGGATTCCGCCGCGATCGTCGACGAATGCCACGCGGTCGCCGATGGCCACCCGATCCCCATCCACGCGCCCCGTCAGCTTGCCGCCCGCGTCGAGAGACACGATCAGCAACTGGTACGGAGCATCATTCACGAACTGCTCCGGCGGCGAATGCACAATGCTCTCGGTGTAAACCACGCCATTGCCCGGATTCATGAACTAAGCCCTCCCCAGGATGCTGACCACGGCGGTGGCGCCCGATCCGCCCAGATTTTGCGCCAAGCCGAGCTCGGCCTTCCGCACCTGCCGCTCGCCCGCGTCGCCGCGCAACTGCATGACGATGTCGCAGATCTGGCCGACGCCCGTGGCGCCCACCGGGTGGCCCTTGGCCTTGAGTCCGCCGGAAGTGTTCAGCGGTTTCTCGCCGGTGAGCGACGAAGCGCCGGACGCGGCCCACGGCCCGCCCTCGCCCTTCGCGACGAACCCGAGGTCCTCGCTCGCGACGATCTCGGCGATGGTGAAGCAATCGTGCAGTTCCGCGAGGTCGATGTCCTTGGGGCCGACGCCGGCCATCTTGTACGCCTTCGCCCCGGCCAGTTGCACGGCGCGGAACGTGGTGATGTCGTCCTTCTGATCCAGCGCCAGTTGGTCCGAGGTCTGGGCGATGCCCAGCACGCGGCACGCCTTGGCGGTGAACTCGGCCGCGCGCTCCAGCGGGGCGATCACCACGGCCGCCGCGCCGTCCGAGACCAGCGAGCAGTCGAAGACGTTCAGCGGCTCGGCGATCGGCTTGCCGTTCAGCGCCTGCTCCAGCGTGATCACCTTCTTCATGTGCGCCTGCGGGTTCTTCGCGCCGTTGGCGTGGTTCTTCACCGCGACCGCGGCCAGGTGCTCGCGCTTGGTGCCGTACTGGTGCATGTGGCGGCGCGCGATCATCGCGAACAGCGCCGGAAAGGTCGCCCCTGCCCGGACCTCGCCGCACAGGTCGCCCGCGCCGGCCAGGATCTCGGTGACCTTCGGCGTAGTCTGCGAGGTCATCTTCTCCACGCCCGCGGCCATCACGAG
Organism: uncultured Solibacteraceae bacterium; assembly: GCA_964471915.1. Classification (GTDB taxonomy): domain Bacteria; phylum Acidobacteriota; class Terriglobia; order Bryobacterales; family Bryobacteraceae; genus JAIEPW01. The sequence goes on from CAYYID010000084.1 coordinate 21,080, forward strand.
GTCGTACATGCCGCTCGCCACGGCCATCACCGCGTGGAAGAACGCCGACCCCGAGGACGCGCAGGCGGCCTCGAAGCGCGTCGCGGGGATACCCGCCATGCCGAGCGCGCTCGCGATGTACGGCGCCAGGTGGTTCTGGCCCACGAATCCCGGGGCGGCGAAGTTGCCGCGGTAGAACGCCTCGATCTGGCCGGCCTGGAGATTCGCGTCCGCCAGCGCCTTGTTGCCGGCCTCGACCGTCATCGACCGCACGTCCTGATCGGCCAAGGCGCCAAAGTTGGTCTTGCCGATCCCGATCACCGCCACTGGTCTCATGCCTTCAGGATAACCGAAGGCACGCGGGACCTTGCCCGGCGAGATCCTGCGGCGTCCGTGCATGCTGGTGGCCCTTCTCTCCGGCGCGCCGCCGTGCTAGCATCCAACCCGTGGCCGATTCCCTCTCCCTGCCCCGCGCCATTCCCGCGCCTGCCGTCAGCCCGCCCCGGCATTCCCTCCTTGTGCGGCTGACGCACTGGATCACCGCCGCGTGCTTCCTCGCGCTCCTGATCTCCGGCGCCCAACTGGTCATCTCCCACCCGCGCTTCTATTGGGGCGAAGCCGGCAACGTCAACACGCCGGCGCTCTTCCAGTTGCCGATCCCCGCCTCCCGAGCCACCGTTCCCACCGGCTACAACTACGTCCTCCCGGACCAGAACGGCTGGAGCCGCGCGCTCCACTTCCAGTCCGCGTGGCTCGTCGTCCTGGCGGGCCTGCTCTACGTCGCCGCCGGAGCGCGCCGCGGACGCTTCCGCCGGCTCGACCCCGCGTACAACGCGCTGCAGCGGCGCACCTACCTCGCGGTGATCTTTATTCTCTTCCCCGCCATGATCTGGACCGGCCTCGCCATGTCGCCGTCTTTCACCGCCGCGTTTCCGTTCACTGTGACCGTCGTGGGCGGGCGCCAGTCCGCGCGCACCCTCCACTTCTTCGTCACCCTGGCGCTGGTGACGTTCCTGCTCGGGCACGTCCTGATGGTGTACCGCGCCGGCTTTCGGACTCACGTCGGCGCCATGATCACCGGCGGTCCGGAGGGCGGTACTCAGAAAGAAGAGGTCTAACCATGAAATCCCCCCGACTCTCCCGCCGCGGACTCCTGACCACCGGCCTCGTCGCCACTGGCGGCGTCGCCGCCGCCGCCATCGCCGGCCGCTCCGGGCTGGTCCCGCCCGACGGCAGCGGCGTCTTCGGCGCCGGCGCGACGCTCACCTACGCCGCCAACCGGCTGCTGGTGGGCGGATCCCTCGCCCGCGAGTTTCCCCGCACGGCGATCTCCGAAAAGCCTTTCGTCAACGGCCCGCCGCCGCAGGACGAGGCGTTCCGCCGCCAGCAGGCCGCCGGGTTCGCCGACTGGCGTCTCGCGGTCGAGGGGTTGGTGGCGCGTCCGGCGTCTTACTCGCTGGCCGACCTCCGCCGCCGGCCCGCGCGCAGCCACATCACGGAGCTGGCGTGCGAAGAAGGGTGGTCCTACATCGCCGAGTGGACCGGGGCGCCGCTGGCGGACCTCCTCGAAACCGCGGGACTTCTGCCGCAGGCCCGCTTCGTCGTCTACCATTCGTTCGAGCAGGGCTGGTGGGACAGCCTCGCGCTCGACGAAGCGCGGCACCCGCAGACGCTGATCGCCTATGGAATGAACGGCGCGGATTTGCCGCTCGGCCACGGGGGTCCGCTGCGGATGCGCGTGCCGCGGCAGCTCGGCTACAAGAACGTGAAGTTCATCAACCGGCTCACGGTGACCGACGATATCCGGAAGTTCGGCAAGGGTTTGGGGTCCGCCGCGCCGGAGGCGGGGTATGCGTGGTTTGCGGGGATTTGACCGACTTCCTCGTCCTGGGTTGATACACTCAAGGTTAGGAGAGTTGCCATGGAGCGTGAGTCGGTCATCGTGCGCGATCCCGAGATCCTCGGCGGCACGCCGTGCTTCCGTGGCACGCGCGTGCCGGTCGATTCCCTGATCGACTACCTCGAGGCCGGCGACACCTTGGATGAGTTCCTCGACAACTTCCCGTCCGTCAGCCGTGAGGCTGCCATCGCGGCCCTGGAGGAAGCCAAGGCACTTCTGACCAGCCCGCGATGAAGATTCTCATTGACGAGAACCTGCCGCGGAATCTCGCCGCGCATCTGGAGGGGCAAGAATGCCGCACGGTCGCCGAGTGGGGTTGGTCCGGGAACAAGAACGGCAGGTTGTTGACTCTGGCCGATCCGCTGTTCGATGTTCTGCTTACCCTCCACAAGAACCTGCCCTACCAGCAGAATCTGGCTTCGGTGCGCATCGCGGTGTTGATCCTGCATGCCCGCTCGAATCGGATTCCGGATCTGCTCCCGCTGCTTCCGGAGTGTCTCGCCGCTTTGGCGGCCATTCAGCCTGGACAAGTGCTCCGGGTCGGCGCGATGCCCTCACGTTGAGCCTGTCTAAGAAAACCCGAAGTCTATCGAGACCGGGGGCCAATCTCGCCTGGCAGCGGGCAGCGGCTCCGGGGGCCGGCGGCGCAGAGACGTGGCGCGAGTTTGCACGCGGCTCCAGAGGCAAAACTCTCCTTTTGGGAGAGATTCCGCTGGAATTGAGTGGGACACCCCCCCGGACTTTGGCCCCCGGCCTTCACCGCCGGGTGCTCACGAACCCGCGCGCCTTCACGGCTCCAGGCTCAGGCTGAAGTGCGTCAGGAACTGCAGGAAATCCGACACCTCCAGGATGTCGCGGCACGGGTAGCGAATGGCGTGCGAATCGTACCGCTCCACGCCGCGCAGGTACCCGAGCACTTCCGCGGGCAGGTAGTTCTTGAACCCGATCTCGAGCGTCACCGGAGCGCCGATGGCGTACGGCTTGAAGTCCGCCCGGCGGCGCAGCGCTTTCTCGACGCCCGCCTGGATCAGTTTCTGCGCCGCTTCCGGAGTCATGGTCACCGCGGAATGGAACCCGAGTGCGCGCTTGGTCTCGACAGCCTCCAGCGGACCCACCGAGTCCCGCACCTCCGCCACCGCGGCGTTGTCGCCCGAGATGAAAACCACCGGCACGCGGAAGTGCCCGGCGATCGCCGCGTTGAACGACCCCTCGCTCACCACCTTGCCGTTCAGTGCGACGCGCGTCAGGCGGGCGCTGGAGAACGTGTGCGCGCGGACGCCCTCGCGATTGTTCGTCGAGGCATGGTAGCCGATGAAGACCACGGCGTCGAACGTGGCGTCCAGGCCGCCCATCATGCCCTGGCGGCGCGGCCACGCGCGCACCACCTTGACGTCGGCCGGAAAGCGCTCGATCAGCAGGTTCTCGCCGTTGCCGTGCGAGTCGGCGACGACGATCTCGGTGGCGCCGG
>CAYYID010000085.1:0-24243 GCA_964471915.1 uncultured Solibacteraceae bacterium
GGACCACGCGGTGGCAGGGAATGGCGACGGCCACGGCGTTCGAGGCGCAGGCGCGGGCCACCGCCCGGGCGGCGCGCTGCTGGCCGATGGCGCGCGCCACTTCGGCGTAGGACTGCGTGGCGCCGCGCGGAATCGTCCGTAAGTGCTCCCACACGCGGCGCTGGAAGGCGGTGGCGCGAATGTCGAACGGCAGCTCGACGTGCGGGGCCGCGCCGCGCAGGTGGTCCAGCATCTGGCCGATCCAGGCGCGGAAGTCGCGACCCGCGGGCTCAATGACGGCGGCGAAGAATTCTTCGCGGAGCTGCTTCTCGAGCGCGGCGGGCGAATCGCCGAACTGGATGGAGCAGACGCCGTGCTCGGTCGCCGCCAGCAGCATGGTGCCGACCGGCGAGTCCGCCGTGGCGAAGCGGATCCGCGCGCCGGCGGCGCCCTTGCGGTAAGAAACCGGGGTCATGCCCAGGTGCGCGGAACTGCGCTCGTAGAGGCGGCTCGACGATCCGAAACCCGCCGCGTACAGCGCCTCCGTGACGCCGCTGCCCGCGCGCAGATTCTTCTTGAAGGCGTCGACCCGGCAGAACTCGGCGTACTGGCGCGGAGAGATGCCGGTGACGGCGCGGAAGACGCGCTGCAGGTGAAACGGGCTGAGTTGCACTTCGCGGCCGAGGCGCTCCAGCGAGACGGTCTCGTCGAGGTGCGCGGCCAGATAGCGGCAGACGCGGACGGCGATTTCGGCCTGGGGGTCCAGGGCGCGCGGCTCCTGGGGCTTGCACCGGCGGCAGGCGCGGTACCCAGCGCCTTCGGCCTTGGCGGGATCGGCGAAGAAGGCGACGTTTTCGCGGCGCGGCTGGCGGGACGGGCAGGACGGCCGGCAGTAGACCCCGGTGGTGGCGACGGCGTAGTAGAAGACGCCATCCATGCGGGCGTCGCGGCTGCGGACGGCGTCCCAGAAGCTGGCCTCCCAGAAGGCCCGCTCCTCGGAGCTGGCGGCGGGAATCGGCATGGCGGTTGCGGTTAGCATAGCAAGCCCATCCTGCGCGATTTGGCGCGGGGAAACACTCCGGGGCTTGCGGGGCAATTCGGTATTCGGGCAAGCGCAGCGAGGGCTGTGACTGGTTCTACGGACGTTTGCCCCCCGCCTGCCGGCGGGGAATTACTCGAGGTACGTGTACCCGTTCAGCCCTTCCTCATAGAACTTCATGAGGCGGGCCAGTTCGTCGAAGTCGACACGGCCCTCGCGGAGCGCCGTTTCGGCGTCCTGCCGGAAGCTGTCGAGCAGCGTCTTGGCGTGGAACTGGACGTAGTTCAGCACCTCGCGGACGGTATCGCCCTCAATGACGGCGTCAAGCACCACTTCATTCGCCTCGTTGAGGCTGACGTGCACGGCGTTGGTGTCGCCGAACAGGTTGTGCAAGTCGCCGAGGATCTCCTGGTACGCGCCCACCAGGAACGCGCCGAGCAGGTACGGCTCGCCGTTGAAGGCATGCAGGGGCAACGTCTTCTTGACGTCGCGGCGGTCGATGAACTGGTCCACCTTGCCGTCGGAGTCGCAGGAGATGTCGCCAAGGATGGCGTGGCGGAACGGCTCCTCCGTCAGCCGGTGGATCGGCATGATGGGAAAGAGCTGCTTCACGGCCCAGCTATCAGGCATGCTCTGGAACAGCGAGAAGTTGCAGAAGTAGGTGTCCGAGAGCAGCCCTTCGAGACCTTCCAACTCCTCCGGGAAGTAGTCGAGTTCCTTGGCCATGCGGTGGATCTTGCGGCAGATGGACCAATACAGGTTCTCGGCGAGGGCGCGCTGGGCGAGCGGCAGGTAGCCGAGGCTGAACAGGTTCAGCGCGTTGTCGAGCGCCTGCTGCGCGTCGTGGAAGCTCTCAAGCAGGTTCTTCAGGGACAGGCCGCGGAAGGTGTCGCGCAGGTCCAGCAGCGGCTGCTCCATGTCGTCGTTGACGTCCTCGGGTTTGGCTTCGTCCTCGCCGAAACCGGTGACGCCGAGCACGTTGAACACCAGCACGCTGTGGTACGCCGCGATGGCGCGGCCGCTCTCGGTGACGATGGTCGGGTGGTCGACCTCCGCCTCGTCGCACACGTTCTGGATGTGATACACGATGTCGTTCGCGTATTCCTGCAGCGTGTAATTGACGCTCGACTCGAAATCGGTCTGGGAGCCGTCATAGTCGATGCCGAGCCCGCCGCCGACGTCCATGAACTGCAGTCCGGCGCCCGCGCGCTTCAGCTCGACATACACGCGGGCCAGTTCGATCACCGCCGCCTTCACCTGGCGGATGTTCGTGATCTGGCTGCCCAGATGGAAGTGCATCAACTGGAGGCAATCCTCCATGCCGAGCGCCTTCAACTGATCGAGCGCCCGCAGCGCCTCCGTCACGGTGAGCCCGAACTTCGAGCGGTAGCCGCCCGAGGACTTCCAGCGTCCGGAGCCGCGCGCGGCCAGTTTCACGCGCAGCCCGATCACCGGCCGCACGCCGACCGCCTGCGAGTGCTTGATGATCAGGTCCAGCTCGGTGGCCTTCTCGACCACCGGGATGATGTTGCGCCCGATCTTCTTGGCGAGCATCACCATCTCGATGTACTCGTCGTCCTTGAAACCGTTGCAGATGACCGGCGTCTGGTTGTCGGCGATGGCGAGGACGGCGAGCAGCTCCGGCTTGGAGCCGGCCTCCAGGCCGAAGCCGTGCGGCTTGCCGTGTTTGAAGACCTCTTCGACGACGTGCCGCTGCTGGTTCACCTTGATCGGGTAGACGCAGCGGTAGCCGCCCTTGTAGCCGTGCTCGGCGATGGCCGAGTGGAACGCCGCGCTGATCTCGTCCAGGCGGTGCTTGAGGATCTCGCCGAAACGGATCAGGATCGGCACCGAGATGCCGCGCCGCTGCAGATTATCGACCAGTTCCTTCAGGTCGATGCGCCGCACCGGGTCTTTGGAGGGATGGACGAAGACGTTGCCGTTCTCGCCGACCGAGAAATAGCCTTTTCCCCAGGCGGCGACGTCGTAGGTCTCCGCCGCCAGGACCGGGGTCCAGCGGTCGGCGGGTTCGCGCACAGGCGCGGCTTCGGCAAGTCGGGCGTTCAACGTCGATGTAGCTCCTCTTCAGGTACGGATGCGCAGACAGAAAGACCGCCGCGCTGCCCCGGCGGTTGCAAGTTTCAGTGTCGCGATTTTTCCCCGCTGGGGCAACTGTTTTTTCGGTTACAAACGCACGGTCAGTTGCGGGAGGAGCGGAGCACGCCGCCGACGTAGGTCGCCATGGCCTTCACGGAGCCGATCCGCTCGGCCGGCAGGGTGAAAATGTCCTCGGAAAGCACCACAAAGTCGGCCAGCTTGCCGGGCTCCAGCGTACCCTTGACACCGTCGGCGAGCGACGCATAGGCCGAGCCCCAGGTATAGGCGCGCACGGCTTCGGCGACCGTGATCTTCTGCTCCGGCACCCAACCGCCGGGGTTCTTGCCGTCCAGGGTGCGGCGCGTGACGGCGCCCTCAATGGCCTTCATGGGGTCGATCGGGGCGACGAACCAGTCGGACCCGAACGCCAGCACCGCGCCGGCGTCGAGAAAAGCCCGGAAAGCGTAGGTGTACTTCGCCCGCTCCTTGCCGATCCGCTTTTCGGCCCACCGCCCGTCGTCGATGGCGTGGTACGGCTGCATGGAGGCGATCACCTTGAGCTGACCATAACGCTTGATGTCCTCGAACTTGACATGCTGCGCGTGCTCGACGCGGAAGCGCCGGTCTTTGGCTCCGTTCTCGCGAGCCGCCTGCTCGAAGAAGTCGAGGATCCGGCGGTTGGCGCGGTCGCCGATGGCGTGGATGGCGAGTTGGAGCCCGGCCTTGTCCGCGCCGCGGATGTTGTCGAGCATCTTCGACTCGGGGATCATGTCCGGCGCGGGGATCCCGGGGGTGCCGGGCGCGTCGAGGTAGTTATCGAAGAACAGCGCGGTGGTGGAGCCGAGCGAACCGTCGGCAAAGCCCTTGAGTCCGCCGGTGCGGAGCAGGTCGTCGCCCGTGTTGGCCTTGAGACCGGCTTGGGCCAAGTCGCGCCAGCCCGCGAGCGGCTGGTGAGCGTGCACCCGGATGTGCAGCTTGCCTGCCGCGATCATCTTGCGGTAGACGCGCAGGACCTCGGGTCCACCGGACATGTCCGTAACGCTGGTGACGCCGTGGGCCAGGGCATAGAACTGCGCAGCTTCGAGTTGCGCCTGCAACTCGGCGTCCGTGGGCGGGGGGATGACGCGCTCAATCAGCGTTTCGGCCGCGTCCTTGAAGACGCCGGTAGGTTCGCCGTTCTTGTCGCGTACGATTTCGCCGCCCGGGGGAGCTTGGGCGGCTTTCGTGATGCCCGCCAGCTTCATGGCCGCGGAGTTGGCGAGCGACATGTGCCCGTCCAGGCGGTTGAGGAAGATCGGCACGTCGCCCGTGACGGCGTCCACCAACTGGCGGGTGGGCAGACTGGCGGGGGTCCAGTTCTCGTGGTCCCAGTCGCCTCCCCGCATCCAGCGGCCTTTGGGCACCTTCTTCGCGAAGGCTCCGATGCGGTCGCGGAACTCCTCGGGCGTCTTCGCGTCGCGGAGTTGGACGCTGGCGAGGTGGCCGCCACCAACGGAGAAGTGGACGTGCGAATCGTGAAAGCCGGGGGTAACCCGCTTGCCGCCGAGGTCGACGACTTTGGTCTGGGGTCCCGCGAGCTTGCGCATCTCGGCGGAGGTGCCCAGCGCCGTGAACTTGCCACCCTGAATGGCCGCCGCCTGCACCTCGGGTTGCCGGGGGTTGCCGGTCCAAAGCTTGCCGTTCACGAGGATGAGGTCGGGACTTTGCGCCAGGAGGGCGGCGAGTAAGGTGATTGCCGGATTCACGGCGTAAGTTTACCGCAGGGCTGGTACGAGGGCTCGTCAGGGTTTCGGTACTTAGTACCTAAAGCTTTGGTTCTGGGTTCCGATCCCCTTAAGTGAGGGGAGGCTTCTCCATGGCATCCGCCGCGACATCCCCCAGTCCGTTCCCGCTCTTGACCCGAGCCGCGGTCGCGGAAGCGCTCGAATCCGCGATCGGATTCACCCAGGAATCGCTCGCCAGCAACCGCGGCGGGCAACTGGCGGCGGGCCAAACGCACATCGTGTTGGACGCGCTGCTGAAGCCGTGGATCCGGGGCGCCCCGGCCGTTGGCTGCTGGCTGCTGCTGTGGTCGCTCTACGCGACGCTGGTTCTGCGGTTCTCGTTTGCCGAGGCGATCGGCGGGGTCCTGTTCCGTCTGGTGCAGCCGCAGTATCTCTGGACGGGACCCGCAATGCTCACCTCCGGCGATCGCACGCCGCTGATTCTATCGTGCGCGGCGCTTTCGCTGGTCCTGCTGGCCGGCTTCATTGCGCTGCAGACCCCCTGGCGGGCTTTGCTCGACCTGCTGGAGCGCCGCGTCGAATGTGCCCACGGGCGCATCCGGATCTACTCAGAATCTCCCGAGGACCGCGGCATGCCGGGCGCGACCCGCTACTTCTTCGAGCTCCGTGACGAGCGCCGGTTCCCGGTGAGCCGCCGGGCCGCCGAAGCTCTCGATGACGGCGGTGTGTACGACCTGTTCTTCACGCCCCGAGCCTCGCTCGTTGTCGGCATCGCGCCCGCCATCGACCCGCATAGTCTCCCGGAACCGCTCAGCGCGCATCCTCTCACCGCCATTCCGGGCCTGCTGCGCCGGGCCGGCTGAACCTAAAGCCGTTGCGGCCGCCGGTCGATAACCGGATAGCGACGGACTGTCGGAATGGCACCTTTCTCCTCGGTTTCGGGTGAAGCGCCGAAGTCGCGCGCGGCCTTGGCCAAAAGCCTCGAAAAAGCCATTGGTTTTAACGATGCTGCCCTGGAAGTGAATCGCAAGGGGATCCTCGCCAAGGAGCAGCGCAAGATCCTGATCCGGCGCATCCAGCAGCCGCTCTTCCCGGGCGCCTTCGCCATCTTTATCTTCCTGGCGTTCTGGACCATGTACGGGACCATGGTCCGGAAGCTCTCGGCGGCCGAAGCAATCGGCGGCGTGCTGATCCGGATCCTCAACCCCGGGCTGATGTACCGGCCGGATCTATTCACCAATGCGGACAAGACGCCCCTGGTGCTCAGCGGCGCCGCCCTGTCCTTCATGACCTTGCTGTTCTTCGTCTTCCTGCACATCCACCCGGGCCTGTGGGTGGACCTCTGGAACAAAACGGTGAAGTCGATTCAGGGCAAGCTGCTCCGCCTGGAAGTGTCCACGGATGCGGACGGCACCCCGATTGCGCCGCACTACTACTACGTGATCCGCAATGAGCGCTTCGAAGTGACCGAGGAGGCTTTCAAGGCCATTGACGAGGGCGGCATCTACACGCTGTACTACGCTCACCGGTCGAAAGTGATCGTCGGGATCCACGTCGACCGCGAAGCCGACGCCGCGGAGGAGTCCGCCATCGGCCGGCCACTCCCGGAGCTCCTGCCGCTCAACCGCCCCCTTCAGTAGCCCTTCTGCTTGTCCACGACATTCACCAGCAGCTCCCCGTTCAGGAACCGCCGGACGTTCTCTTTCATCAGATCGATCGTGCGCCCGCCGAGCTTGTCGGACTGCGTGGCGATGTGCGGCGTGATCACGATGTTGTCGAACTTCCAAAGCGGCGAGTCCTTGGGCAGCGGCTCGGGATCCACGACGTCGATGCCTGCGCCCGCCAGGCGTTTCGCGTCGAGTGCTTCCGTCAGCGCTTGGGCCGAGTAGGTCTTCCCGCGGGAGACCGCGATGAAGTACGCCCCGGGCTTCATCAGCGCGAACTGCGGGCGGCCCAGCAGGTTCTCGGTCTCCCGGGTGTGGGGCGCCGCCATGAAGATGACGTCGGCCAGCGGCAGGACTTCGGCGAGCCGGTCCGGCTTCACCACGCGGTCCAGGAACAGGATCAGGGGAATGTCCTTGGGGTCCACGCCGATTACCCGCATGCCGAAGGCGTGCGCGCGCTGGGCGATCTGCATGCCGATGCCGCCGACGCCGATCACCAGCGCGGTGCGCCCGTTCAGCTCGATCCGGCTGGTAGTCGCGCGGTCCCATTCGGCCTTGCCTTGCAGGGGGATGGTCCGCACCAGTTGCCGCGTCAGCGCGAGCAGCATCGCGAAAGCGTGGTCCGCGATGTTGGGTCCGGCGATGATCTTGGCGTTCGTGAGAGTCACGGGGCCGTCGCGGAGTTCGGGTACTGCGAGCAACTGCTCCACGCCGGCGAACGGATTCTGCACCCAGCGGAGCTTCTTCGCGGCCAGCACCTGCTCCCGCGTCAGGCGAAAACTGACCACGGCGTCCGCGTCGGCGATCTCGGCCAGCAGTTTCTCCGGCGGCGCGGCCACCACGCGAGCGCGGCCGCCGGCCGCGGCCTGGAGTTCGGCGGTATCGGTCGCCGGGAGGCCCACGGTGACGATCTTCACCGGCTGGGCGGCCAGGGGCAGAAAAGCCGCGAAGAACAAAGCGGTTCGCATCCGAACAATCTATCCGGTTTTGCAGCGCCCGGGAAGCCTAGTGGCGGACGCGCTAATGGCGAAAATGGCGCACGCCGGTGAACACCATCGCCAGGCCCAGCCGGTCCGCCGCGGCGATCACGTCGTCATCCTTCACGGAGCCGCCGGGCTGAATCACCGCGGTGATGCCGTGCCGGGCCGCTTCTTCCACGCCGTCCGGGAAGGGGAAAAAGGCGTCCGACGCCAGCACGCTGCCGGCCAGGGGCAGCACGGCTTTCATCGCGCCGACCTTCACCGAATCCACGCGGGACATCTGTCCCGCACCCACCGAGACGGTCTGACCCGCGCGGGCGTAGACGATGGCGTTCGACTTGACGTGCTTGGCCACTTTCCAACCGAAGAGCAGGGCCTGCCACTCCGCCGCGTCCGGCGCGCGCCGCGTGCGGACCGCGCAGTCCGGCTGTGACACGGGCTTGAGGTCGGGCGTCTGCACCAGATAGCCGCCGGAGATGGACTTCACCACGGGCTCGCCGGGGGCGGCCGGGGTTACTTCGACCAGCCGCAGATTCTTCTTGGCCTGCAGGATCGCGAGCGCCTCCGCGGTGAAGCCCGGCGCGGCGATCGCTTCGACGAACAGCTTGGCCACTTCGGCCGCCGCCGCCGCGTCGACGGCGCGGTTGAACGCGAGCACGCCTCCGAAGGCCGAGACCGGGTCCGCCTCCAGCGCCCTGGCATAGGCTTCCGCGACCGAGGTCCCCTCGGCGCAGCCGCACGGATTGGTGTGCTTGATGATGGCGCAGGCGGCGGCTTCGAACTCCAGGATCAGTTGCCAGGCCGCGTCGAGGTCCACCAGGTTGTTGAAGGACAGTTCCTTGCCGTGCAACTGGCGCGCGCCCGCGATGCCGGCGTTGCCCCGGGCGTACAGCGCCGCCTCCTGGTGCGGGTTCTCGCCGTAGCGGAGGCTGGCGCGGCGCGGCGCCAGGATGTCGAGCGTGGCGGGCAAAACCGAGGGCGTGTCGGTCCACCCGGAGTCCGCGGTTTCAATGGACGCCAGGCGCAGACTGATGGCCCGGTCATAGGCGGCGGTGGTCGCAAACGCCTGCTTGGCGAGCCGCCAGTGCGTCGCCCGCGACAGCGACCCGCCGCCGGCCTCGAGTTCGGCGAGCAGCGCCGCGTAATCCGCCGGCGACGTCACCACCGCGACGTCCTGATGGTTCTTCGCGGCGGCCCGGATCATGGTGGGTCCGCCGATATCGATGTTCTCGATCAGCTCCTCCACCGTCGCGTCCGGATTCGCGGCGTGCTTTTCGAACTGGTAGAGGTTCACCACCACCATGTCGATAAGCAGCAGCTCATGCCGGCGCATCGCGTCCATGTGGCTGGAATTCCCCCGCATGGCCAGCACGCCCGCAGCGATGCGCGGATGGATGGTCTTCACCCGGCCGTCGAGCATTTCCGGAAATCCGGTGACGTCGGCCACCTCGCGCAGGGGCGAAATCCCGGCCTGCTGGAGGGCTTTGAAGGTGCCGCCGGTGGAGATGATCTCGATGCCGAGGGCGGAGAGGCCGCGGGCGAAATCGGCGATCCCGGTCTTGTCGGTGACGCTGATGAGGGCGCGCTGGATGCGGGGCATGGCGGGGAAACGACTAGTTTCCCACGCCGGGCGCGAAGATGGGGCGAAGATTAGGGGAAGAAACGTAGCACCCTCAGGAAATTCACCCTAGTAGTACCGCCGGGGTCTGCGATATCCTGTGAATCCGTGTTGACTTACCGCGTCCTCACGATTTTGCTGTGCGCTGCGGCAGCTTTGCCCGCAGCGACGACAGCGAAGCCGGCGGCTCCCAGCCGCAAGGCGACGGCGCGCGTCGCGACGCCTGCGAAACCCACAGCAAAAGCCCCGGTTCGAACCAAGGCCGCCGCGCGGACGGCTACAGCGAAGCCGCTGACGGCAAAGCCGGTTACGGCGCGGACGCTGGCCGCCAAACCCGTTACCACGGCCAAAGCCGGTGTTACGAAAACCACGACCCGCCGGACCACCCGCACTGCCTACCGCCCGGTCCAGCGCTTCCCGTTCAAGCTCGTTTCCTCTCCCAACCTCGACATCCTTCCCGACATGGTGCCACCGCTCGAGAACCTCGGGTTACACGAACTCGGCGACTCCTTTTCGGCGATGCGGATGGGCCGGTTGCGCCACAACGCGATCGACATCATGCGCCCGCTGGGTGATCCGCTGGTGGCAGTGGTCGATGGCGTGGTGGAAAAGCTTTACAACAGCCGCCTGGGAGGCATCACGCTGTATCTGGTCGATAAGGAGAAGCGGTTCCGCTTCTACTACGCGCATCTGGAGCGGTACGCGGACGGGATCGAGGAAGGCCTGGAGGTCCGGATGGGCGACGTGCTGGGCTTCGTCGGCAAGACGGGCAACGCCAAGTACACCGATCCGCACCTGCACTTCCAAGTGATGACCACGGAGGCCACCGGATCCTGGTGGAAAGCGTCCGAGGTCCTGAATCCCTACCCGATCCTGCGGGATCTGGTGAAGCGGCAGCTTGCCGGAATGCCGCGGCCGTTCGTGGGCCCCATCGACACGAGCACCATCGAAGAGCCGCCCAAGCGCTAGCGCAAGCCCTGCAGAAAAGGAGCGGATCGTGACCTTCGCCCGGTTTGTCGCCATCGGCCTGCTGGCCGCAATCGCGCACGCCGGCGACACGACCGTGGAGCGGACTGCCAGCGCGCGGCAGAAGTCCCCGGCCCGGCGCGTTGCGTACACGCACCCGACCACCCAGTACAGCTTCGAAACGCCCCAGGTGATCCAGGCGCCGAACCTGGCGGAACTGCCGGAGATGGCGCCGCCCGTCGATAACCTGAAGGCGCGGGAGCTGGGCGACATGTTCTCGTGGCGGCGGTTCGGCGGCGTCCGGCACAATGCGATCGACATCTTTCGCCCCAAGGGCCAGCCGCTGCGCGCGGTGGTGGACGGCGTGATCGAGAAACTGTACGACAGCAAAATCGGCGGCACCACGCTGTATCTGGTGGACCGGGAGCGCCGGTACCGCTTCTACTACGCGCACCTGGACCGCTATGCCCCCGGAATCCAGGAGGGTAAACTCGTCCGCCGCGGCGACCTGATCGGCTACCTGGGCAATTCCGGCAACGCGCGCTGGACCCGGCCGCACCTGCACTTCCAGGTGATGCTCACCGAACCGACGGGTACCTGGTGGAAGGATGGCGGGACCCTGAATCCGTATCCGATCCTGATGGACCTGGTGCGCCGGCAGGCGGCCGGGCGGGTCGCGGGGCGCTAAGACTCATCGCTCCCGGAACGCCCGCGAGGTCCGCGTCGCGATCCGCCGCTTCAGCCAGCGCGGCAGATTCCGCATCACCGGCGCCAGCAGCTTGTACCGCCACCCCGGCACCACGAAAAGCTCCCCACGGTCCAACCCCGCGAGCGACTCCGCTACGACGTCCTCCGCGCTCATCCACCACCCCGCCGGAGCCCCTTCTCGCCCCACGCCGAGCACGTCGTGAAACTCCGTGCGCGTAAACCCCGGACACAGCGACTGTACCCGCACCCGGGATCCCCGGGCCGCCAGTTCGTAGGACAGGCCCTCCGTGAAGCTGTTCATCCACGTCTTCGTGGCGCAATAGCTGACATTATGCGGGCTCTGCCAGAAACCGGCGACCGACGCGACATTGATGACGCCGCCGCGGTCCCGCTCCGTGAAACCCCGCAGCGCCGCATGCGTCAGGCGCAGCGTCGCCAGCACGTGCAGCCGGTGCATCTGCTCCTGGCCGGCAAGCTCGACCTCGGCGAAGTAGCCCTTGGTGCCGAATCCGGCGTTGTTCACCAGCAGCTCCAGCCGCGGCTCGGCGAGGATCGCCTGCTCCACGCGCGCGCAGCCGGCGTCGGCGGCAAGATCGGCGTCCACCACGCGCGCGCTGGCAAAGCGCGCGGCCAGCTCCTCCAGGCGGTCCCGGCGGCGGGCCACCAGGATCAGTTCGTAGCCGCGCGCGGCCAAAGCGCCGGCAAACGCCGCGCCCAAGCCGGCCGAGGCGCCGGTAATCAATGCGACGGGGCGATCCATGAGCCGTAGAGTACCATCGAGAGATGGATAGCTACCGCGCGCTGGATGTGCGTATCGAAGGCTCGATCGCCGAAGTCACCCTCAAGGGGCCGGGAAAAGGCAATGCCATGGGTCCGGACCTGTGGCGCGAGCTGCCCGAGGTATTCGGCAAGCTGGACGCCGACGACGCGGTCCGCGCCATCATCGTCGCCGGCGCCGGCGGGAACTTCAGTTATGGCCTGGATCTGGCGGCCGCGAACTTCCGCCCCTCCGGCGAGATGCTGGCCGGGGAGCGCACCAAGTTCTTCGACCACATCGCGCCGCTGCAGAACGCCATCACCGCCGTGGAGGACTGCCGGAAACCCGTGATCGCCGCCGTCGCCGGCTGGTGCGTGGGCGGCGGCCTGGACCTGATTGCCGCGTGCGACATCCGGCTCTGCTCGGAGGACGCGAAGTTCAGCCTGCGCGAGGTGCGGATCGCGATCGTCGCCGACCTCGGCAGCATCCAGCGCCTGCCCTGGATCATCGGCGAGGGTGCCACGCGGGAGCTGGCGCTCACCGGCCGCGATTTTCCCGCCGGCCACGCCCGGCACATCGGCCTGGTCACCGAGGTGTATGGCTCGCAATCAGACCTGATGGACGGCGCGCGGGCCAAGGCCCGGGAGATCGCCGCGAATCCGCCGCTCGCGGTGCAGGGCACCAAGCGCGTGATGAACTGGGGCCGCGGGCGCAGCGTCCAGGACGGCCTGGATTACGTCGCCGCTTGGAACGCGGCTTTCCTGCACTCGCACGACCTCGGCGAGGCGATGCGTGCCTTCCTGGAAAAGCGTCCGCCGAAGTTCGAAGGACGCTAGCGCTTCTTCTTCGTGTTCTTTTCGACCCGCAGCTTCCACGCCGCGCGCAGCGCGCCCGCCAGCACGTCTTCGGGGGCTTCTTTCAGGCGGATGTGCGTCATGCCCATGCGGCCCCAACCGCCTTTGATCGGCAGGAACACATCCGGCCGCTCGGCGACGAAGTCGGCCTGCATCTCGGGCGTCAGCATCAGGTTGCCGTAACCCTCTTTCACCGAAGCCAGCGTCGCGAAGATCCGCCCGCCGACGCGAAAGTCCACGGCGCCCATGTGCGAGCCTTCTGCGGCGCCTTCCAGGGCCAGCGCCAGGCGGCGGAAATCGCGCGCCGTCACGTCCGCCCTCGCTTCCACCACCAGAACGCCGGGATGCCGGCGGCCAGCACGCCGTAACCGATGAGCGCCGACGGGAACTTCCACACCGTGGTCCCCACCACCAGCAGGCACGCCGCCACGAACACGCCCGCCAGCGGACTGAAACCCTTGCCCCAGCGGCGCCGCAACACCAGCAGCGCGATGCCCGTCAGCGCATAGAACAGGAAGTCCATCGAGACCACGTAGTTCAGGATCTGCTCATAGCGGCCGGAGACCGCGACCACCGCCGCCAGGCCGCCCTGCAGGACGATCGCGTATACCGGCGCGTAGCTATCCGGGTGCAGCCAGCCGAAACGGTCGAAGAGCACGCCGTCCTTCGCCATGGCGGCGTAGACGCGCGGCGTCACCAGGATCGCCTGGCTCAAGAACCCCAGCGTCGACACGGCGATGCCGAGCGCGATCCAGCGGGCGCCGCTCTCGCCCAGCGCCGCGCGCATCACCGCCGTCGCTGGCGTGGCCGTCTGCGCCAGCACCTCCGCGCCCAGCACGCGCACCGAGACGAAGTTCACCGCCAGGTACAGCACGATGACGCTGGCCACGCCGAACACGATGCCGCGCGGCAGGTCCCGTTCCGGGTTCTTCATTTCGCCGCTGACGAACGTCGCGGTCTGCCAGCCGCCGTACGCGAATAGCACCGGCACCAGCGCGGCCAGGAAATCCGCCGGTCCCGCCCGCAGCAGCGCCGCGGGACTCTCCGGAGCCCGCGGCGCCAGCCACGCCCCGGCAACCACCAGCAGGCCGATCGCGGCGATTTTGAGGATCATCAGCGCGCTCTGCACGTTGCTGCCCGCGCGCACGCCAAAGCAGTTGATCACCACCAGCACGGCCAGCGTCCCCGCGGCCACGGCCCAGTCCGGCACGCCCCAGCCCGTGATGTCGAGGAAATACCGCGCGAAGGTGATCGCCACCGCGGCCATCGCGCCCGCGATGATCACCAGCAGCAGCGCCCAACCGTAGAGGAACGACACCACCGGGTGAAACGCCTCGCGCAGGTACGCGTACTGGCCGCCCGCTCCCGGCACGCCGCGCGCCAGTTCCGCGTAGGTGAGCGCGCCGGCCAGCACCAGCAGTCCGCCGGCCGCCCACGCCGCCAGGATCAGCAGCGGCGAATCAAGCCGCTGGGCCACGACGTAAGGATTGATGAAGATGCCGGAGCCGATGACACCGCCCATCACGAGCATGGTGACGTCGAAAAGTCCGAGCTTCCGCATCCGGACTATTGAAACACGTTCCGCTAGCCCAGCGAGACCACGTTCTTGATCCCGCCCACTTTGCCGGTCAGCGGACCCGCCGCGTCCTCCATCTTGTACTTGCCGCTGATGAGCGCCGCCACCGCCTCGGGCCAGCGTTTGCGGAACTCGCGCAGGTCGCGGATCGCGTCCTCGAAGCTCTGCTTGCCCGCGTTCACCGTGCCGAAGACCACTTGATTGCGCAGCACCAGGTTCCGCATCAGGGCGTCGGTATCCACCTGAATCGGACCCCGCCGTCCGGGGACCCCGGTAAAGATGAACGCCGCGTTCAGGTCCAGCGTCTTCAACGCCTCGAACGCCAGCGACGACGCGCCCACCGCTTCATAGACGACATCGAAGCCGCCCGCCTGCCGCGAAGCTTCTTCGAGCGAAATCTGGTCCGCGTCCAGCATCGTCGCGCCGATCCGCTCGACGATCTCGCGCTTCGCGGCCACGCCGCCCAGCTTCGAGAACACGTAGGTCTTGAAGCCCTCGAGCACCAGCTTCATCGCCCCCAGCAAGCCCACCGGTCCCGCGCCCAGCACCAGGGCGTTGTGGCAATAGGCGCCTTGTTTGCCAGGCTCGATCTGGCAGGTCCAGGGGAGGCGCTGCTGCACCTGCCACAACTGCGTCACTGCCTTTTCCGCGATCGTCAGCGGCTCCACCAGCACCGCGACGTCCCGCAGATCCGCGGGGGCGACGTTCAGATACTGCTCGTCCTCGACGACGTACTCCGCCAGGAACCCGTGCGCTTCCTTGATGCCCCGCTCCACGAAGCCGCCGGTGGTGCAGAAGTCCTGACGGCCCGCCGCGCAGGGCACGCACTCGGGACGTCCGCACGGTCGGCGCACGGTCGGCACCACCAGGTCCCCGGGCTTCACCGACGTTACGCCGGATCCTGTCTCCACCACCTCGCCGACCGACTCGTGCCCCAGCACCAGGTACTCGGACCCCGCCGGCGGCGTCCCGTACTCGAACGCGCAGATCTCCTTGTCCGTGCCGCAGATGCCGACTTCCAGCATCCGCAGCTTCACTTGCGTGGGCGTCTCGATCGCCGGCAGGGGATGGCCCACCACGCCGAAGGACTTGTTGCCGGGGTACACGGCGAAGGCTTTCATGGTTGTTGGGGCGATTCTAGCACTCGCGTCTTGCAGTTCCGTGGCGGTTCCCGTGTTCATGCACAGCCAATGCCGCCGTCCGCGTCTTTTGTTCCCGCTTCCGGGCGCCGTATTGTCACCAATGCGGAAGCGCTGGCGCGGACGCTGCGCGAGGTCCACGGGCGGTATGCGCGATATCGGAATGGGCTGGATCGCAGCTCGGGGCATGTGGCAAGACCGCTACGATTCCCGCGCCGTCGAGGAGGTAGCCCTCGCCTCGGTGATGAAGTACGTGGAGTTGAATCCCGGGCGCGCGGGGCTGGTGCGGCATTGCGGCGGGAAGAGGGCAATAGTACGCTGATCCGAGAGGCGACGTACAGTGGTAGACCGCTCGGGTCGGAGGGGTTTACTACCGCGGTGGAAGAACGCTTATTGCCGTCGCGGGCGGGCGGAGGGGGCGCGAAGGCGGAGGAAATGTGAGAAAGTCTCGTCTGTCACCGAGCGCCACCGAGCGCCGTCACCAAGCGCCACTAAGCGCCAAGAAGCGATCCAGAAGGGCCAGGCATTTCTACGTATGATCAACGCTGCTTTAGGTCGCTGAGACTGCGTCATGGGACCAACCGAAGAGTGGAACGAGATCAGGGATGGCCTTCGAGCCCGTGACCTTAACGAACTGCACCGTGCCGTGGTTCGTGTTGGAAAAATCAAGGCAGAGTGCCTCCCGGCCGATATTGGCGACGCGGTGATCGAACTCTTTCGCCATGCCGATCCCGATGTTCGAGCTGAGGCTGTTCGCGCCGTTGGACTGCATTGGCGTCTCGAGATTGCGGTTAAACCGATTTCGGAGCTGTTGCAACGTGACGAAGACTGGCGTGTCCAAATCTCATCTATCAGCGCTTTAGGCGCACTGGGGCTCGACCATAAACCGAGCATCTGTCTTGTCTCTAGATCGCTTGCGAGCGTCGTGCGTAGCGAGAGATTTGCGGAAAACGAACGGATGATCGCCTATTTGGAATTACTCCGTGTTCAGGGGAAGATCACTCCCAAACAATACATGGCCAAGGACAAACACCTCCCTGAACAGTTGAGGGACTTCGAAATCGATGGGGCCTGGATTGAAGACGTTGCAGGGCGCGACGGCCCGGAACCTGGACAGCCGTGAAGTTTGGGGCGATTGGGCGTTTGCGGCCGGCGATCGGGGGCGTTTGGGGCGTTTGGGGCGTTTGGGGCGTTTGGGACAGACGGGTCTTTCTCAGATTTCATGCGAGATAGTGCGACGAACGAGATGAAGTTCTCAGGATGTCGCGCTTCGCGCGAATCGTCGTTCCCGAGTGCCTGGACCAAGCCTGCGCCGCGCGGCAGCGCGCGCTGTTGACCCTTGCACCCGGCTACGGGACGACGAACAATAGTCGGAACGTGCGGCGTCCGGCGATCGGCTTCGCGGCCTTTGGCCGCCGTCCACGTCTTTCGTTCCCGCTGCGGGCTAGTACCAGCCACGCTTGACACCGGCTCCGCGTTGGCAGATGCTTGACACCTGCCGCCATGAAGTTCCTTGCCGGACTCCTCGCCGCGCTGGCCCTAGCCGCCGGGGATTCGCGCGCGGTTCTGGAGCCGCGGCAGCGGCCGAAGCCCGCAGCGCCCGACGCGACGCTCCGGGTCGATTCCAGCCTGGTCCTGATCCCGGTATCCGTCACCGATCCCCTCGACCGGCCCGTCGCCGACCTGACGCGGGACCGCTTCCAGGTCTTCGAGGACGGCGTGGAGCAGCAGATCGCGCAGTTCTCCCGCGACGAGTGCGCCATCTCCGCGGGGCTCCTCTTCGACGCGAGCGGCAGCATCGGCAAGCAGATCGTGACTTCGCGCGAGACCGTCGACCAGTTCCTGAAGTCCGGCGGCGATCGCGACGAGTACTTCCTCATCAAGTTCGCCCAGCACGTTGAGCTTGCCGCGGCCTTTACCAGGCAGCCGGAAACGCTGCAGCAGAAGCTGTTCTTCACGCGGGCCGAGGGCGGCACCGCGTTCCTGGACGCCGTGTACCTGGGCATCCAGCAGATGAAGCACGCGCGCAACCCGCGCCGCGTCCTGCTGGTGGTCTCCGACGGCGCCGACAACTCCAGCCGCTATAGCCGGGGCGAGGTCTTCGAGCTGGCCCGCGAAAGTGACGTGCAGATCTACACGGTGGGCGTCTTCGCCTCGGAAACCTGGGGCGCGCGCCTGCTCGACCGGCTGGCCGAGCAGACCGGGGGTCGGTACTACCGCGTCACCCGCCGCCACGACCTGGCCGAGATCGCCGAGCGCATCGGCAACGAGATCCGGCACGAGTACGTCATCGGGTACCGCTCCACGAATCCGGAGCGCGATGGCAAGTATCGCCGCGTGCAGGTGCGGGTGAACCCGCCCGAGGGTTCGCCGAAGCTGCGCGTCGCGGCTCGCACGGGCTACTACGCGCCCGTGCGGTAGGCGGACCGCTCTACCGCAGCCTGCGGAAGGCTTCCTCGCCGTCGATCAGTTCCACACTGCCCGCTTCCACTTCGTCGTAGCGCTGGTCCAGCAACTCCCGGACGGCGGCCAGTTCACTGAGATAACCAGCGACCGCATCCGCCACAAGTTCGTGCCGGGAGCGCCCGGTCAACACCGCGAGATCATCGAGTTCCTTCTCCAACTCCGCGGGTAACGAAATCTCCACGTCGTTCTCCTCCTATGAATGCCCGGGCGGCGCCCCTACCGCCGCTCGTGGACTACCCGGCCGCCTACCACCGTCATGTCCACCTTTACCTCGTGGATCCGCGCCGGCGGGATCGCGAACAGATCCTCGTTGAGCACCACCGCGTCCGCCAGCATCCCGGCCTTGAGCTGTCCCTTGCGGTTCTCCTCGAACGAGGCATAGGCTCCGCCCGCGGTGTACGCCGTCAGCGCCGTCTCCAGCGTCACCTTCTGCGCCGGCACCCAACTGCCCGCCGGATATCCCTTGTCGTTCTGCCGGTTCACCGCGACGTGCAGCCCGCGGATCGGGCTCAGCGCGATCGCCGCCGGCCAGTCCGCCGAAAATACCAGCCGCGCGCCCGTATCCTGGAGCGACTTCCAGGCGAACGCATAGGGCAGCCGCTTCGGACCCACCTGCTGGCTCCACACCGCGCTCGACCCCGGGTCCGCGTGGATCGGCTGCATCGACGGCAGCACGCCCAGCTTCGCGAAACGCGGGATATCCTGCGGCGCAATGATCTCGATGTGCTCGATCCGGAACCGCGCGTCGTGCTTGCCGTTCATCCGCAGCGCCCGCTCGTAAGCGTCCAGCGCCATCCGCACCGCGCGATCGCCGATCGCGTGCGTGTAGATCTGCAGGCCCGCGGCGTCGGCCTTCTGCACCATCTCCTGATAGAACGGCTCGCTCCAGGCCGACGTGCCGGAGACGTTCGAACCTTCGTATGGCTCGAGCATCGCCGCCGTGCGGGACTCGATCACCCCGTCCAGCATCAGCTTGATGGCCCCGGCGCGCAGGTCCGGCGTCCGGTGCTTTTCCTTCAGCGCGCGGTACCCGGCCAGCACGTCCGGCTTCGCACCGGGACCCACCGACATCGCGACCCCGGCGCGCAGCGTCAGCAGGCCTTCCTTGCGCAGTTGTTCCCACTCCTCCAGTTCGTCCGGCGACCCGCTGGCGTTCTGGATGCTCGTAATCCCCAGCGACGCCGCCAGCTTCATCCCCGCCAGCACCGCGCGCCGCCGCTGTTCCTTTGTCGTCTCCGGGATCTTGCGCCGCACCAGCCGCTGCGCGCCTTCCTTCAGATACCCCGTCGCCTCGCCCGTCTTCGGATCCACCACCACCTCGCCGAAGCCGTTCACCGGCGTCTTTCCGTTCACATCGGCCAGCCGCAGCGCCTCTGAGTTCACCCACCCCGAGTGGCCGTCGTAAGCGCTCAGGAACACAGGACGTTCCTTCACTACGGCATCCAGATCTTCCTTGCGCGGCGCGCCATTGGGGACGCAACTGTACTCCCAGCCCGCGCCGGTCACCCACTTGGCTTCGGGGTTCTCGCGCGCCCACTTGGCTACCCGCTGCTGGATCTCGGGGATGGAGCAGGCGCCCGTCAGGTCCACCTGAAACAGCCCCTGGGAGCCTCCGAAAAAGTGCGTGTGCGCGTCGTTAAAGCCCGGGATCGCCAGCCGGCCTTGGAGATCGATCACCCGGGTGGCCGGACCGCGCAGTTTCAGGACCTCGGCATCGCTTCCGACCGCCGCGATCAGGCCGTTTTCGACGGCCAGCGCCTGGGCCCAGGGCCTGGCCGGGTCGCCAGTCCAGAGTTTGCCGTGATGGAGGATGAGGCTGGGCTCCGCGCACAGCGAAGCCGCGGCCAGCAGGATCAGTGCGGGGCGCATCGCCCCACTATATCCGCTCGCCAGAGGAAAAAGGGCAGGCGATCTCGGAGGGGTAGTCGCCTGCCCTGGGCTCGCCGGACCCCGGGGGGAGAGGTCCGGCGGGCGATTCTAACCGCGCAGCCGGGCCGCGGCGCGCAGCACCACGTCCGATTGCTTGGCGATCTCTTCCGCCCGCGAACGCAGCCAGCCGCGCTTGCGGTCCGCGCCGGCGCCCGCCAAGGTCTCCACCTTCGCGTCCGCCAGGGCCGATACCTCGGCGGCGGCGGTCTTCATCCGCTGGAGTTCCGCGCGCTGCTCGGACGAAGCCGCGTTATAGCGGGTCTCCAGGTCCGTGACGGCGGTGCGCAGGGCCGCCGCATGCTGTTGCAGCAGCCGGGCCCGTTCCTCCACCAGCGCCAGGTTCTTGGACTTCGCGTCCTGCGCCGCTTCGGTCGCCTCGAACCGGACCTTCGTCGCGTGGGCGTCGATTTGCTCGATCAGCTTGACCGGATCGGCCAGCAGAGGAAGCGCCAAGAGAGAGAGTAGAAGGAACCGCATGGCCCTTGGATGCAGGGGTCCCACGGGTGGTTGCAAAGTAGTTAATGTTTTTTCATATGCAGCTAGATCAACTAGTTGCCTTAGTCAAGTAAATTAGTTGACCCAGGTCAACTAATTGCCTCAGGAAAGCCTCGTGATACCCTATGACGACTTCGCCCTGAGCACACCCAAAAATGAGCACCCCCAAACCCTCCACCACCGCTCTGGACACCGAGTTCCAAAGAGGCCTCGGGCTCTACGACTCGACGATGGTCGTCATCGGCTCGATGATCGGCTCCGGGATCTTCATTGTTTCGGCCGAGATGGCGCGCCAGATGGGGTCGGGCGGCGGGCTGCTGGCGGCGTGGATCCTCACCGGGCTGCTCACCATCGCCGGCGCGCTGTCGTACGGCGAGCTGGCCGCGATGATGCCGCGCGCCGGCGGCCAGTACGTCTACCTGCGCGAGGCGTTCTCGCCGCTGTTGGGATTCCTCTACGGCTGGACGCTGTTCCTGGTGATCCAGACGGGCACGATCGCCGCGGTGGGCGTGGCGTTCGCGCGCTTCCTGGGACTGCTGGTGCCGTCGATCTCGGAGTCGAACTACCTGATCGCGCCGATCCACCTCTCGGAAGGCTATGCGATCTCGCTTTCGACGGCGCAACTGGTCGGCGTGCTGGTGATCCTCTTTCTGACGTTCTCGAACACGCGGGGGCTGCAGTACGGCAAGATCGTGCAGAACCTCTTCACCACCGCGAAGACCGGCGCGCTGGCGCTATTGATCCTGGCGGGCGTGTTCCTGGGCTGGAACTCGGAAGCCGCCGCGACGAACTTCGGCAATCTGTTCGGCGTTCGCAACGCCGTGCCGATCACCGACGGTGTTACGGCGATCACCGCGTTCGGCTTCTTCCTGGCAATCTGCGTTTCGCAAACCGGGTCGTTGTTCTCCGCCGACGCCTGGAACAACATCACCTTCACGGCGGGCGAGGTAAAGGATCCCCGGCGCAACATTCCGCTCTCGCTCGCGCTGGGCACGGGCACCGTCATCGGGCTGTACCTGCTGGCGAACTTGACGTACCTGATCGCGATGCCGCTGGAAAAGATCCAGACGGCGCCCGCGGACCGCGTGGCCACGCTGATGCTCGACCAGATCTTCCCGGGGTGGGGCGCGGGAATCATGGCGGTGGCGATCCTGATTTCGTCGTTCGGCTGCATCAACGGGCTGATCCTGGCGGGCGCGCGCGCTTACTACGCGATGGCCAAGGACGGATTGTTCTTCCAGGCCGCGGGGCGGTTGAGCGCGGCGAAGGTGCCGGCGGCGGCGCTGGTGATCCAGGGGATCTGGGCGTCGGTGCTGGTATTGCCGCGCACTTACAACCCGGCGACGAAAGCCTACGGCAACCTCTACAGCAACCTGCTGGACTACATCGTCTCCGCCGCGCTGCTGTTCTACATTCTGACGATCGCGGGACTGATCCGCCTACGCCTCACGCGGCCGGACGCGGAGCGTCCGTACAAGGCCTTCGGCTATCCGATCGTGCCGGCGATTTACATCCTGGGCGCGGCGGCGATTCTGATCGTCCTGCTGCTGTACCGCAGCGCGACGACGATTCCGGGTCTCGTGATCGTGCTGATCGGGCTGCCGGTATTCGCGGCCTTCCGCGCGGCGAACAAGAAATGACGCGCTTCCGGACGATCGAGAGCCATGCCGCGGGCGAGCCGCTGCGCGTGATCGTCGAGGGCTGGCCGGAAACGCCCGGCGCGACCATGCTGGAGCGCCGCGCCTATGCCCGGGCGCATTGCGACGCTCTGCGGCGGTTTCTGATGCTGGAGCCGCGCGGCCACGCCGACATGTACGGCGCGGTGCTGACGCCGCCCGCGACGCCGGATGGCGACCTCGGGGTCCTGTTCCTGCACAACGAAGGTTTTTCCACCATGTGCGGACACGGGATCATCGCGCTGACCACGGTGCTGGTGGAGACGGGCCGCGCGGGCGCCGATCTCAAGTACGACACGCCGGCGGGCCGCGTGGTGGCGCACGCGCAGGTGGATGGCGGGCGCGTGCGGAGCGTCCGCTTCTCGAACGTGGAGTCGTTCGTCGAGGCGTCCGGCCGGACCGTCGCAGTGCCCGGGATCGGGACGGTGCGCTACGATCTCGCGTTCGGCGGCGCGTACTACGCCTACTGCGACGCGGCGGACCTCGGCGTGGGCCTCGCGGAGCAGGACGCCGGCGCGCTGATCGAGGCGGGGATGCGCGTGAAGCGCGCGGTGATGGCGCAGGGTCCGATCGGGTCCGGCGACCTCGGGTACTTGTACGGGACCATCGTCTCCGGACCGCCGCACGGCGCCGGCGCGCACTTGCGCAACGTCTGCATCTTCGCCGACGGGCAGGTGGACCGCTCGCCGACGGGCACCGGCGTTAGCGGCCGCGTGGCCATCGAGCACGCCGCCGGGCGGCTCCCGGTGGGAGAACCATGCGTGATCGAGAGCATTCTGGGCACGCGCTTCACGGGCCGCGTGGGGTCCGTGACGGCGCGCGGCGTGATTCCGGAGGTGGAGGGCAGCGCCTGGATCACGGGGTCGTGCGAGTTCGTTTGGGAGGAGCGGGATCCGCTGAACGGCGGGTTTCTGCTGCGGTAGCGGCCGAAGTTCTTACGGAGGCGGAAGCGGGTGGTGGCTTCTACCGTTATTGTGCAGCACCGGAGTTGGCGTCAGTCGAACGGGATATCGACTTCCACGTAGCCACCCTGCGCCGCCGCTTCCACCGCAGCCAAGATCCTGTCTGCATGTGTGCGGATCGCCGGCCACTGTCCCTGGCCCAGAACGATGATGGCGATGCGTCGATCTCTCAGGTTCTGCTGATAGCGGATGTTCTTGTCCGTGGTGATGAATGCCTCGAAGCCCCTGGCCTCTGCCGCCAGCAGTAACTCGCCGTTGCGCAGCCGGTCCCAGCCCTCCTGCGCAGCGGTGCGTACGGCGTGGCCTTTCAAGTAGGCGCGCAGCGGTGCGGGTGTAGCCTGATCCAGGAGAACGAGCATCTTAGGCCGCGTAGGAGGGCGGCCGGTCCAGGCTGCCCGCGGCAAACGAGAGAACGGCCTTTACTTGCTCGCGGTCGAGCCCGTCGAACCACTCGAGCAGGTCATCAATACTGGCGCCGGCCTCGAGATTCTCGAAGATCGCGGAAACGGGCATGCGGGTTCCCTTTAGCACCCAGGCACCACTCATCTTTCCTGGAACGCTCTCAACGGCAGGGCATTGCGACCAGTCCAGGCTCGCCATGACAAGATACTCCTCACCAACAGGGTACACGGCCAGGCCGTCCTGATCCAGGCCGCGGCCGGAAAGGGCGCAACATTCCCGGGCAGCGCGGGTTCTGAGAGCCAGAAGGAGCAACCCCATGAAGACCCTGACTCTCGGAATCCTGGCCCTGGCGATCACGGGAACCGCGCACGCGCAGCGGATCGAAAACCGCAAGGACAATCAGCAGGCACGGATCGCCAACGGCGTCCGCAGCGGCGAGCTGACGGCGCGCGAAACGGCGCGGCTGGGCGCGCGCGAAGCGTCGCTGAACCGGCAAATCCGGCGCGACCGCGTGGACGGCGGCGGCCTGACGCCCACCGAGCGGGCTCGCATCGCCCGCGAACAGAACACCCTCAGCCGGTCCATCACCCGCCAGAAGCACGACGCGCAGCGGCGTCCGTAAGCGGGCGGAAAAGCTCGGCGCGGCGTGAAATGCCCATCCCACGCCGCGCGCGGGAACGCCCGGCAAGCCCGTTCTACCTACTGGACTCCTGGCATGTAGAACGGGCCGCCGGGCGCCATCGATCCCTTCAGAAACTGCACGCTCGAGGAGATGGTGACGCTCTGGCGCAGGTCCAGCGCCTGCTTGCACTTCTGCCAGTCGGGACCGTTGCCGCCGAGTTTGGTCGCGTCGCGCGTGGCTTTCCAGTGCTCCACGCTGGCGTAGCGCGTCACCATGTAGACTTCGTCGTAGTCCTTGTTCGTCTTTTGCAGCCCCTCGACGTTCTCCGGCTCGATCACCTTCCACATGCCGAGCGTGCGGGAGCCGATTTTCTCGAAGAACGGCCAGACGCCTTCGACACTGGCTTTCAGGAACAGATCGAAGGTCCCCTTCTTGATGCGGAAGTAGCGCAGGGTGACGATTTCGTCGGCGGGCTGAGCGACATCGTTGCGGACGGCCACCGCCTTTTCGGCGTTTTCGACGGGCTTCATGCCGCCGCGGAACTGCGCGGCGAGCGGAAGGGCCAGGAGCGTGAGGGCGAGTGCGCGAAG